>NZ_JBWKOZ010000001.1:0-947032 GCF_059416325.1 Variovorax sp. GW821-FHT09D05
GCGGACGCCAACGGGCTGATGAGCAATGCGGATCTGCGCGCGGGCCAGGTGCTCACCATCCCCACGCGGGTGACGAGTGCGAACAACGTCAACACGTTCAAGCCTTACGACCCGAGCAAGATCGCGAACGATACGCCGACGATGCTGGCGCGGCCGCAGGATGAGAAGGGGTGTGGCGGGGTCGGGCAGTTGATCGTGGCGGTCATTACCGCGGTGGTTGCTATCTATACCGGCGGCATTGGTGGTGCCATGCTGGGCTCGGTGGTCGGCCAGGCTGCCGGCGTTGCGATGGACATGCAAGACACCATCAGCTGGAAGCAGGTGGCTCTGGCTGGAATAAGCGCTGGGGTTTCGGCGGGGCTAGGCGATGTGATGCCCACGCCGTTTGGTGGCGCGGTAGGCGACGCCCCCAACGTGATCGCTCGGGCTGCCCTCGGCAACGCCCTGACCCAAGGTGTCGCGGTAGTGACGGGGTTGCAGGACAAGTTCAGCTGGAGGGGCGTCGTGGCGTCTGCGGCTGGCGCGGGCGTTGGTTGGGGTGTTGGACAGGCATTGAATGGCGGAACGCTTGCATCTGGATTGCCGGATCCGGCGCGCCCCCCGGCGTTCAGCGAGTGGGGCGACGTGGGCGGAAAGCTGGCACGCGGGACGGTCATTGGGTTTGCGGCTGGGTTGACAACCGCCGCATTGAGAGGCGGGAAGGTCAGCGCTGTTCAGGTTGCTGCCGATGCGTTTGGCAATGCGTTGGGGGACAGTCTGGCGGCGGCGAACAGCAGCAGTTCTCGGGGCGTTGACTCCACAAACCCATATGGGTATCAGGGCTCCGACAACGGCATCACTAACTGGCAGGCAAACGCTGCGACCTCGGCGAACGGTATCTACGGCGCGGCGGGCCGTGCCGTTGGTGGTCAAGAACCCGACTTCAGCTGGATCGGAGAGAACCTGCCTCCCGCCAATCCGTATGCGAATTTTTCGATGAGAGGCGGTGTGCAACTGGCCGCAGGGCCTGGGTATAGCGGTATGGGAGGCGGCTCCAACATAAGCGGAGGCCAACTGCTTCGCACAGAAACAATGCCCGACGGAAGAACAGTCACATACACACGGATGAGTGACGGTGCGACTGTGATTCAGCCGGGCGACCGACCGAGCGAGCCCGTGGATACGCAGAGTGCGATGTCTATCGGATTCAGCATGGGTGATGGCGGTGACTTAATCGCGGCCATCCAAGCAGGCGGTGCCCCATCGACCATGGGCTATGTCAACCAGATGGCGGGCGTGAGTAGCGCGCTATATGTGCCACCAGGCTTTGTAAGGACCAGCTACGACCAAGCCGTAGCTGGGATGAACAACAGCAGCGGCTTTGTCGACTGGGGAGCAAACCTTCTCGGGGCGACAGCAATGTTCTCCCTGATGGCCGGAGAAGAAACAGTGCGCGGACTGCTCAACATTCCGAGTGCGGCATTCGATGCAGTACCGCAAACTGCGCAGGCAATCACGCAGATTGGTATCGCATCTGATCCATCGTTGCCCGCCGACCAACGCATCGTGGCCACCTTGACGGCAACGATGAATACTTCATCAGCGATTCTCGGATTTGGAGGAGCATTTCTTGCTGCGAAGCCGATTCTCACGATCGAGAGGCCGCCTTCATCCGAGTTGAGCTACGGCTTCAAGGCCACTGGGCCGCTAACTGATGGGACTTTAGCTGATGCAGACCCATTTAACTCTGCTGTTACGGGGCGTGCGGCGCTGCAGCCGCCTCCGATTCAAAGCAGAATTGTTATACGAGATTTCAATGAATATACGACCACCAGCAGTGGCAATTTGCGGCCGAACACTATTTATGAGTTTCAAGGCAATGAATTCGAAACCGATGCTTTGGCACGGTCGGTTAGTACGCGCGGCTTTATCGATACAAGCAACACTGGCCAGCGCTTACCATCAATTGATCTTTCAATCGGAAAATTGGCGGATGCAGATCAATTTGATGTCGGATTTCATCGTGGGGCAGACGCCTTGGGATTTCCAGGTGGAAAGTTGAATGTTAACCCTGGAAATGGAATTCCAGACGCCACGAACTTTCCCGGCATTCCAAATCTTAATCAAGGTCCGTATAAGCAGCTTGAGAATTCATTGAAAAATCTTGCCAACACTCCGGGAAATAGGGTATACGCGGATTTTCGCGCCAATTTTAACGAAGGGAATTTGACACAGCGTCCAGATGCGTTTAGCATCACCTACAGGGTTAATAATGCACCACCAGTAACGAGACGCTTTAATAATCAACCCGGAGGTTGAGATGGAAGAATTAGATCAATTTCAGATTATGCAGCAGATAGCCAGTCGCGCTCTTTCTGTTATCGAGGTCGGATGGCGTGAGGTAATTTTGAACTACTGCGTGGAAGGTTCCCAAAGTAGCTTTGTGAACACCTATTTGATAGAGGAAGATGGGGCGCTGAATGAAAAACCTCTTTTTGTTGTAGATGATCTTGATCCTTGGTTTAGGAGGCTGCAAGCGCATCTCTCAAAAAATGGGAAGCAATTGTTTACCAAATGCAGATTGCATATAAACAGCGACGGCAAGTTTGATGCCTCGTATGGGTATGAAAAAATTGATTGGGACGCACTCTTGGAGCCGGATTGGAATTTCTTCCCAAGCAAGAGTAGCCAATGATTTACTGGATGAGTCGTTACTCAAGCACTTAGTTTCTGCATACGTTTGGCAATGCGTTGGGGGACTTCATTGCGGCGGCCAATGGCCAAAGCTCAGGTGTGCCGGCGATGATCGGCGCCGATGAGCGGGCGAGCATCATGAGGATGTTCGACAGCAGCGGCGTGCCTATGAGCGACGCGGTCACGCCTGCTGCATCGAGTGGCTTCAATTACGCGTCGTCGAGCAACGACTTCGCACGAGCACCTCGCGTAGGTAAGCCTCGGGGTCGAGTCCGTTCAACTTAGCCGTCTCCAACAGGCTGTAGATGGCCGCAGCGCGCGGTTGGTGCCGACGAATTAGCCAACAGCGGACGGCCATCTGGCCGGCACCACGGCTTTCGACCCGAATCGTGGACAGTGAGAGCTCCCGGCGTGACCCGAGCATTGAGACTGAGCTACCAGCTGATCGCTCGTCTCAGGTAGTGCCCATGCTGCGGAAGGGCAGGAGTAAATCTACTCTTGTGGCAGTAAAACTAAGGCGCGCAATGCGTTTTCCATCGACGTAAACATGTAAACGCCAGCAAGCCGCGATACCGCCTGCGGGTGACGGTCGGCGCGAGCCTTTTCCAGCACAAATTCCCGCTTGAGCCATCTCGGGCGGTCAAGTGCAAAGGAATCCCGCAACTTGCTGGATAAAAAAAAGACTGACGAAGTTGGGGTGGTTGTCCGGCCCGGGGACGCCTACCGAGCGAAGTCGCCCGATAGCAACCTCCCAGGCCACAAGCGGATCGTCGATGTTCAAGTACGCGAAGAATTCCTCAGACATCAGAAGCGTTCCTGGTTTTGGGGAGGCGACCTGAACTCGCCGCGAATGGGGCGAATAGCAATTCTGTTTCAAATGCAGTAACAGAAAGCCCGATGAGCTATCGCGTTGTATCGGGCGGGTTTATCGCAGTGCGCTTCATGCTGGCCCCAAGAATGCCGGCTCGCCAGGCAAAGAACTCGTCGAGCGCAGGGCCCAGCACAGCCGTCTGGCTGCGTGCGCCGAAGGCCTCGAAACCCTGGCGTGCCAGCCGTTGCCGCAGTTGCGGGGCGCTCACGAGCAACACAGCCATGTCGGCCAGGCCATCGAAGGGAGCGCCCGCGACCGCCTGCCGTAGCTCCGGATAGAAGATCTCGCTGTCCGCATAGAGCTCGCACAGCACCGCCTTGCGCTGCCTGAAAAGCATCGCAAGCCTCGGGATCTCGACGATGCGGGAGTTGTCGAAGAAGTGCATGTTGAGCACCAGCTTCGCGCGCCGGATCATCTGGTCGCGATGCGCGCTGTCCCAAAGCGCGTTGTCATTGCAGACCACGTGCAGACCCTTTCTTCGCATGGCATCGATGACTTGCGCGCGCCGCTGATTCAGCGAACCGAAGAAGAGCACGTCGATGTCCTGCAGGGCCTCGGGGAGCACGTCTTCGGTGCGGAGGTTGTCCCCGGCCTCTTCTTCGTATCCGAGCGGAACGTAGTGGCCGTTGGGAATGCCCAGCTCGGCATAGCGGGCCAGATTGTGCTGGCTGTAGTCCCAGACGTAGTGGCTTCGCAGCAGCGTCATGTAGGACTCGTTGCTGGCCTGCGAACCTGCGACGAGTTGCTCGAAGTTCAGCACGATGCAGTTGGTGTCCATGCCTTGCAGGGCTTCGGGCGCCAGGTGGTGCGCGAAGCAGACAACGTTGATGGCGCCAGCACGCAGGGCAGCATGTTCGCTGCTTACCTCGTAGCCCAGCTTCCTGGCGGCGACGACGAAGGCATCTACCACGTTGCCGACCATATGCCGGTCCGCAAGCGAGGTGAAATGCAGCGGTACCGAAGGTTCCATCCCGTTTACTGGCCTGGTCTGGTGGCGGTCACTGCTTATTGCAGGCCCAGGATGTTCCGCTTGTGATAGTAGTCGGCGAGCGCGGCCCGGAGCTCGGTTGCCTTCTGGATCGTCTCTGGGGGCGCGCCCTTGCCCAGGCCGAAGAAGTAGAGGTCGTGGCTGGTGTGGTCGCAGTAGAACGACCAGACCGAGAACCAAGCGTCGCATGGAATGATCGCCTTGAAGTCTTCCTCGACCAGGTTCTGGTAGTAGTTCTGGTTGTTCTGCATGGTAAGCGGCGAATCGGTCGGTGCATATTCGACCGTGCCGTGCTGCCGTCGCCCCGTGGAGGCGCAGGTCATCACGACCATGCCGGAATCCTTAACCAGCCGAAGCATGTTGAGCCAGGTTTTGCGCCAACCGGGGTTGTGCTCCATGGCCTCGCACGAGATCACCACATCGAACTCGTTGGCCTGGCCGCCATAGTCCTCGCCATAGCAGATGAGGTCGACGCCCTTGCCCTCGCCCACATCCAGGCCGATGTACTCGCATTCTTCGAAAAAGGCGCGAACGGAGCCATTGATGTCCAGGCTGCCGATTTCCAGAACCTTCTTCCGCTGGAAGAGTTCGCCAAGGAATTGCTTGATGCCACCAACGAAGAACAGCTGCTGGGGATGGGACACGATGGACCTCCGGGGCGGAAAACTCGGCAGTCTAGTGGTTGGCCGGGTCGAATTTCGCACGCCGGATTCAGCTGCCAGGCCCTGATGGGCAAAAGTTTACGTTTTCTGAAAAGGCGACTCCAGGCCCAGCTCGATGGCGGTCCGGTGCGTGAGTGCGCCGTGGTTCCCCGGAGCATCGTGACGGGTGATTCCGGGCTGAACGCGAGAGGCTTGGGGGAAGTTCAGGCGAGGATCGGCGTGGCTTTCATCGCCTAAAACCAGGAAGCCTAGCCCGATGCTACGCAAACTATCAGCACATGACGGCGCTACTCAGTAGCGAAAGCGCTAAACAAGTCGCAACTGGCGCGGATATATTTCTCTAAGAGGCCACCAGAGCGACCTCGGAAGGTGAGGCATCTGAATAATCACGCTTTCCAGTCGCAGACGATTCCCCCATGTACATGACGATGCTGTTGAACCATACCGCAGGCTGCAAGCTTCGCTCACCAGGCAGGACGTCGCAATCTCCGAGAAGGTCGTGCAGCGGTTGATGAAGCAGGAAAGCCTGGTTGTTCCAAAGCCGAGGAAGCGCAGGTATGCGTCATACCTTGGCGAGATCAGTCCAGCGCCTGAGAACCTCTTTAACCGCGACTTCCAGGCCGCGGTCCCCAACGAGAAATGGCTTACGGATATCACGGAGTTCCAGATCCCGGCTGGCAAGGTGTACCCCTCGCCGATCATCGACTGCTTCGATGGAATGGTCGTCAGCTGGACGATTGGGACCAGTCCGGACGCCGAGTTGGTCAACACGATGCTGGATGCAGCCATCGAGATAGTGGCCGAAACTACTGACCGGCCTGTGGTTCACTCCGATCGGGGCGGCCACTACCGTTGGCCAGGTTGGCTATCAAAAATGAACGACGCGAACCTCACACGCTCGATGTCTCGCAAAGCGTGCTCACCTGATAACGCCGCTTGTGAAGGCTTCTTCGGTCGGCTGAAGAACGAGCTGTTCTATCCTCGAGACTGGCAGGCCGCAACCATCGAACAGTTCATCGAGGCGGTCGACTCGTACATCCGCTGGTACAACGAGAAGCGGGTCAAGATCTCCCTTGGCTCCCTCAGCCCTATCGAATACCGGGTGAGCCTTGGACTTGCGGCATAAACCAGTCCAAGTTTTTGTCCGCACCCCCAAATCAACACCTCGCTCTCTTATAACAATGAAGAACACTCATCGCGGCCGCATCCACAGACAAGCCATTCAACTCTGGACTCGCAACCTTATTCCGCTGCTCCTGTCGTTCGGGCTTGCTGGAACGCTGTCAGTCGTCGCCAACTCGCCCGCGTGCGCTCATTTGCCACTGGGAGCTTTCGGGGATGTACTCACCACGTTGGTTCTCAGGACCAAGACAATTTTGTTCGTTGGCTACGTGGGAGTTTTCTACCTTGTTGTTGGAGTGCTTTTCTATTTCACCGGCCAGAAGTTGAAGTTCAGGGAGATCCAGCGGCGTGTTTTTCAGCCGTTTCTTGCCCCAACACTTTTTGTGGTCGCCGGCTACATGTTGGGCCTCCCCGCAGCGAGGATTGGAGAGGGCGAATATTGGTGGTCTGTCGCTGGAGCAGTTGGAATACTTGTTCTCTCGACGATCGTTGCAAACATCTATGAACTCATGGAGGGCTCCTGACGTTGCAGGCAGCTTCAATTCTCGCGGCCGGCTTGATTCCCTAACTTTGATCTATGCACTGTGCGTGATACCAGCCCGCTGGACACCCCCAGGGCACTCGTATTGATCGGGATCCGTTCAAGGCAATCGTGAACCCAATCACGGATCGGCAAAGTGGAAAAAGCGGCTAGCCATGGACGGCGCACCCGTGTCGTACAGGCCGTTGTCCCCGGAGGGATCTTTCATCTGGCAGCAGCGAAAGAGCGCGACCCGTCTTGATGCGCAGCGCTGTTTCTGCGTTCCGCTCCAGCAGCGCACTCGAATATCTGCCAAGAAAAAGATCTTGGTCCCGGAGCCGAATAGCGGCCGAACAATCCTCGCCACTCTGCCCAGCCGGACTCCGATCAATTCAATGGATGCCATCTGTGACGATGCTATGGACCTGGGTTCCGGCTAAGGCTCTGGTCAGTTGAGGTGTTTTCAGAAGTGTCGCGTAACCGCAACGACAAGGTGGGCCTGTAAGCGGGGGTACAAAAGGGGGTACAAACGCGGATCAAAACGAGCTGAGGCTAGTATTGATGCGGCTTGCGGGCGATCTTTAGATCGGTTTCACACCAAAATCAGCAGACAGAACGACGGGTTACGCTCACAAGGCGTAACCCGTTTTTCTTTGGCCCAGAAAAATGGACGCGGCTCTTGCGGGCAGCCAAAAAAAAGCTCGCACAAAGGCGAGCTGAAGGACCCCGTTCTTGCGCATGGGGTCGGAGGGAGGAGCCCGCCGGAGGGAGGCGGGCAAGCCGATGATCGCGACCAATCTGGGAGACATTGAGGATGAGGGCGCACCGGATATCCCCCTGATGGCAATCTTGAAGTATTGCTAATGCAAAGGAACTAGTTCCTTGGGGCGCTGCGGGTTCGAGGCCTATCCTCAGCCCCAACATGAACGTCACACAGCAACAACTACAACTCCTCGTCAACCTGCCCGATGGCTGGTCGAGCCGCATCGATATCAAGCAGACCACCAGCGGCCGCTACGCGGGCGTTGCCGAGTTGAGCCTTCGTGGGCTCAGGCGGGGAGTGGTCGTATTCATGCAGCAGCCCACGCTGGAGGCTGCATTGCAGCGGGTGCGGCTCCGGGCCAGTCAGTTCGCGAGAGAGCGGCTCTCCTTGCCGGGTGCCAAGTCGTAGATGCTGCTCTTGTGGGTTGGGGTTTTCTATCCCGAGCATGAGGATTCCCAACCCACGAACACCCCGCCGCGCGGCACCATTGAGCTTCACTGAAGGAGAACAACGCCATGAAGGCATTCAGGAAGTTCGTCGGCGGCGCCATTTCTATCGCCGGGGCCGTGGTGCTTGTAGCGCAGCACCTGTAAGGGGCACCAAGGGCGATCAGCCGAAGGTGAACACGTAGGCCTGCGCGCCCGCGTCGAGAAATTCGATTTCGAACAGGCGGTCTTTTTCGTTCGCCGTCTGGCGCACCAGTTGGTACAGCCGCTGTCCATCGATGGTGCCATTGCCTTGCGCATCGGTATCGGTGCCGTGGTCTGCCAGCGGTGGCTTGCCGTCGATCAGAACCTTGAAGCGCACGGGCTTGCCATCGGCCGACGGGCCGAGCACCAGATGCAGGTCGCGCGCATGGAAGCGATAGGCGATGCGCCCATTGGCCCGCACCAGCACCGCGCGTTCGCTTTCCACCGACCATTCGCCGCTCAGTGCCCACTGGTTGGCGCGCAGTGATGAAGCCGCGGGATAGACCCGCGCACGATCCTTCGCGAGGCCACCAGGCGAGGCGAAGCTCTGCGCGCGCTCGTAGCCCAGGTAGGTCTCGCCCGACAGGGCCGGCGACGCAGCCGCCGCAGCCTGCGTACCCTGGCCTTCCGGCGAGACCACGTCGGCCGGCACAACCGGCCGCCCGGCTTCTGCCAGCAACTGCTGGATGACCTGCTCCGACTTCGCGTACTGCCCCTCGCCGAACTGGTGATGCCTGATGCGCCCCTGCGCATCGACGACATAGAACGCAGGCCAGTACTGGTTGCCGAAAGAGCGCCAGATCGCGTAGTTGCTGTCGACGGCCACCGGGAAGCCAATGCCCAGGTCCTTCGTTGCGCGGCGCACGTTGGCAGGCTGCTTCTCGAAAGCGAACTCCGGCGCATGCACGCCGACCACCACCAGCCCCGCGTCCTTGTATTTCTCGGCCCATGCGCGAACGTAGGGCAGGGTACGCAGGCAGTTGATGCACGAGTAGGTCCAGAAGTCGACCAGCACGACCTTGCCGCGCAGGCCCTCGGGCGTCAGCGGCGCGGAGTTGAGCCACTCGGTGGCGCCGGCCAGCGAAGGAAAGCCACCTTCGTCGGGCAGTGCCAATGCGGGCTTCTTCGGCTCCGGTTGCGTCGACGTCAGCATCAGGCCGCCCGGGTCGATGGAAGCCTTCGGTTGCGGCGACGGCATGGGCATGTCGATCTTCTCCACCAGTGCTTTCTCCAACGCCGAAGTTGTGCCGACAGAGAGGCGGCTGAGCAGCCCGGTATCCAGCCCCAGCGCAATAGCGCCGACGCCCACAAGAACGGCCACGCCGGCCACGCGCCGCATCCATTCACCGGTGCGCAGCGACCCCTTCATCGCCGAGAACAACCGCCCGCCAAAGAGCAGCGCAGCCGCCAGCGAGGTACACGCACCGGCCGCATAGGCCAGCAACAACAACGACGTGCCGATGCTCGCGCCGTTGAGTGCGGCGCCAGTCAGGATCAGCCCGAGGATCGGCCCCGCGCACGGCGCCCACAGCAGCCCCGTGCCAACCCCCAGCAACAGCGGCGAGAACACCGACGCCTTCTCCGAGGCAGGCCCCGACAACCGCAAGCCAAGCGCCACCAGCGGACGGCTCAGCCGGTCGGCCACCGATGGAAACAGCAGCGTCACGCCGAACACCGCCAGCAGCGCAATCGCCGCATAGCGCCCGTATTCGTTGAGCGCCACGACCCAACCACCGCCCACAGCCGCCAGCGTGGCGATGGCCGAGAACGCCAGCGCCATGCCCAGCAGCATGGGCATGCCATGCGAGCGGAACGGCCGATCGGCGCGCGCGAACACGAACGGGAGCACGGGCAGGATGCACGGGCTCAGGATGGTGAGCACACCACCCAGGTAGGCAACGATGAAGAGGAGCATGGTCGGGGTCTGGTCAATGGAGGGATGAGGGCGCGGCTCAGTTTGGCGGCGCGGCGCGCGTGCTCATGGTCAGCCGGGCTTCGAGCCCGCCTTCGGGTCGGTTGCGCAGCACCAGCTCCGCGCCCATCGCCATCGCCAGTTGGTGGGCGATGGCCAGGCCCAGCCCGGTGCCGCCGGTGTTGCGATTGCGCGAGCCTTCCACGCGGTAGAAGGGCTTGAGCACGTTCTCCAGCTGGTCGGGAGGAATGCCCGGTCCGTTGTCGACCACGGCCAGCACCAGCCGGTCGGCCTCGGCATGCACCTGCAGGCGCACGTCGGTGCCGAACTTCAGCGCGTTGTCGATCAGGTTCGTCAAGATCCGCCGCAGCGCATTCGGCCGCGTCACGATGGGCTCGCCCGTGCGGCCCTCGAGCAGCACCTGCTCGCCCGAGTCCTCGTAGTCGGCCACCATGCTCTCGAACAGCGCGTCAGCGTCGATGCGGCAAGGCGGCTCGGTGGCACCGTGCAGTGTGCGCGCGTAGGTCACGCCTTCGCGCACCAGGGCGTGCATCGCATCGAGGTCCTGGCGGAACTTGTCGCGGTCCTGATCGCTGTCCATCAGGTCGGTGCGCAGTCGCATGCGGGTGATGGGCGTCTGCAGGTCGTGCGAGATGGCCGCAAGGATTTCCACGCGCTCGGCCATGTAGCCCGCAATGCGCTTCTGCATTGCATTGAATGCGCGCGCCGCGTGCTTCACCTCGGTCGGGCCTTCTTCGGGCAACTGCTGTCCCTTCAGGTCTGGCCCCAGTTCGTCGGCTGCGTCGGCCAGCTGCGCCAGCGGCCGCGTGACCAGCCGCACCGCATACCAGGCGCACACGGCCAGCACCAGCAGCTGTATCCACAACAGCCACATCACCCAACTCGACACCGGCATGTCCACGCGCCGCGCATGCACGATCACGGAAGACCCGTCCGACAGCCGCACCTGGATCTGCAAGCTTTGCGGTGGGCTGCCCACCTGGCCGACCTTGACGATCTCGAATGGGCGCATCGCATCGACGATGGCGGCGGCGAACTGTTGCGACATCGGCGTGTCGGGCGGCGTGCCCTGTGCGCTGCCGCCCAGCACGAAGCGGTAGTTGCGCCGCTCCAGCCGCGCGAGCCAGCTTTCGCGCTCGGCGGCCGGCAGCCGGTCGAGGATGGCGACCGAGCTTGCGATGTCGCGCTCGATGCCGATCATCATCAGCTCGCGCATCGCGATGCCACGTTCGTAGCGGATCGCCGTGAAGGTCAGCAGCTGCGCAATGGCTAGCCCGATGACGATGATCAGCGTCACGCGCGAGAACAGCGAGCGGGGCAGCAGCCGGCGCAGGCCTGCGGGGTTGACCGGGGCGAGGGGTGCGGGGAGGCTTGCGGATGTAGGCATGGGCTGGTTTATAGACCCGGGCTCGCGCCGCAGATCACTTCTTTGTATTGCAGTGTGTTGGGCGGCAAACGGGACATACAACATTACCTGCCGGGGCTCAGATGCCGTCGCAGCTTCGGCTTTGTATGGCCGTGTATCCGGCGCGGCCCGTACACACGGCCATACAAGAACACCCCTGGCATGACACATGCCGCATACATCCGGCGCATTCAATCGTTCCGTCGCCAACACAAACGAAGGAACACCCCATGTCCGAAGAACCCGTCAACCGTCAACGCCGCTTTCTGCTGGGTGGCGCCGCCGCCAGCCTCGCCGCCGTCGAACTGGCATTCATGAGCAGCACCGTCCACGCGGCCGATGCCGTGCCCGCTGCCAAGCCGCGCAAGCTGGAGCCCATCCGCCAGATCAAGGCAGGCGAGCTCGATGTCGGCTACTACGAGGCCGGCCCTGCCGACGGTATTCCGGTGCTGCTGATGCACGGCTACCCCTACGACATCCACAGCTATGCCGAAGTCGCGCCGCTGCTCGCGGCCCGGGGTTGCCGGGTGATCGTGCCGCACCTGCGCGGCCACGGCACCACGCGCTTTCTCGACAGCGCCAACCCCCGTTCCGCGCAGCAGGCGGCAGTGGCGCTCGACCAGATCGCGCTGCTCGACGCCCTCAAGATCGACCGCACCGTCATCGTCGGCTACGACTGGGGTGCGCGCACCGGCTGCATCATTGCGGCGCTCTGGCCCGAGCGCTGCATCGGGCTGCTCTCGGTCAACGGCTACATCATGACCAACCGCCCCGGCAACAAGCTGCCATTGCCCGCGAAGGTCGAGCTGGGCTGGTGGTACCAGTACTACTTCGCCACCGAGCGCGGCCGCCTCGGGCTGGAAGCGAACCGGCGCGACATCGCGCGCATCCTGTGGACCACGAATTCGCCGAAGTGGGCATACGACGACGCCACCTTCGAGCGCACCGCCGCATCGTTCGACAACCCCGACTACGTGCAGATCGTCATCCACAACTACCGCTGGCGCCTCGGTCTTGCGGACGGCTTCGCGCAGTACGAGGAATACGAGAAGCGCCTGGCCGCGTTTCCGACGATCAAGGTGCCAGCGATCACGATGGACGGCGACTCCGACGGTGTCGTGCCGGCCACGGACGGGAAGGCCTACGCCGCCAAGTTCACCGGGCCGCGCACGCACCTGGTCGTGAACGCGGGCCACAACGTGCCGCAGGAGACGCCGCAAGTCTTTGCCGATGCGGTGTGGAAGCTCGCGTCGGCAACGTAGTGTGGCCGGCCGGGGCGCCGGATACACAGGAATACAAACCCGCTTGTCCCGGCCCGCAGCCGGGCTACATTGCGGCTTCCGACGTATCGGCCACCTGCATGACGACCTCGAAGACCTCCGACCACATCCTCATCGTCGACGACGACCGGGAAATCCGCGAACTGCTCACCACGTACCTGGTCAAGAACGGCCTGCGCGTGGTCGCGGTGCCCACGGGGCGGCACATGCGCGCGGCGCTGGAGGAATCGGGGCCGTTCGATCTCATCATCCTCGACCTGATGCTGCCGGGCGAAGACGGGCTCACGCTGTGCCGTGACCTTCGCACGGGCAAGTACAAGGCGACGCCGATCCTCATGCTCACTGCGCGCAGCGAGGAGGCAGACCGCATCCTCGGTCTGGAAATGGGCGCCGACGACTATCTGGCCAAGCCGTTTTCCGCCCGCGAACTGCTGGCGCGCATGCGCTCGGTGCTGCGCCGCACGCGCATGCTGCCGCCGAACATGCGCTCGACCGAGTCGGCCTCGAAGCTGGGGTTCGGCGAGTGGCAGGTAGACACCACTGCGCGCCACCTGATCGACGACAGCGGGGTGATGGTGGCTCTCAGCGGTGCGGAGTACCGGCTGCTGCGCGTATTTCTCGACCACCCGCAGAAGGTGCTGAGCCGCGACCAACTGCTGAGTCTCACGCAGGGGCGCGAGGCCGAGCTTTTCGAGCGCTCGATCGACCTGCTCGTGAGCCGGCTGCGCCAACGTCTGCGAGACGATGCGCGGGAGCCGCGCTTCATCAAGACCGTGCGCAGCGAGGGTTACGTTTTTTCCTCGACTGTCGAGGCGTTGGACTGAATCGTGCTGTGATGCACTGGCAGCTCACCGGGTTTCGTATCTCGTGCGTGATGCCGCCGGCTAGGAAGAGGAGGGCGAACCAGAGCTTCTTCATTCCTCAAGACCCCACCGGCGAAGGCTCAGCCAACAGCGCCTGAATCTTCTTCTCGGTGGTGCCATAGCTGCCTTCGCCAAAGTGCGAATAGACGATCTTTCCCTGCTTGTCGATCAGGTACACCGCAGGCCAATATTGGTTCCTGAAGGCCTTCCAGGTGCCGTAGCTGTTGTCTTGCGCCACCGCGTGCCTGATCTGCAGCCGCTGGATCGCGTCCTTCACGTTCTTCGTCGACTTTTCGTACGCGAACTCCGGCGTGTGCACGCCGACGACCACCAGGCCCTTGTCCTTGTACTTCTCGTTCCAGTCCTTCACGTAAGGCAGGTGGTTGAGGCAGTTGATGCAGGTGTAGGTCCAGAAGTCGACCAGCACGACCTTGCCGCGCAGCTCACCGAGCTTCAGCGGTTGCGAGTTGAGCCAGGTGTCGATGTTCTGGAATTCAGGCGCGGGCACCGCCTCGGCAGCCGGAACGTCACCGCCGAGCGGCGATGGTGCGGCAAAGGTCAGCGTGAGGGCCGCCGCCGAGGCCGCGATGGCGACGGCGAAGAAGAGGGCGGAAGAGCGAAAGCGCATGGTGGTTCCTTCGGAAGAGTGACGGGCGTTCGTCTGTGAACGGAGCCGATTCTTCGTTGGGCCACCCTGCCGTGGCGCGAAACGCGTATGCCTCTGTATCCGCGGGGAGAAACCCACACACTACGTTTCACGCACACCCAGTCGAGTGCAGGATCAATCGACCCTGATGTTGCGTGCCTTCACCAGCGCGCTCACTCTTCCCGTCTCGTCCTGCACGAACTTCGCGAAGGCCTCGGGCGTGGTGCCGGCCGGCTCCAGGCCGAGCTGCAGCAGCTTCTGCCGCACCGTCGGGTCGTTGACCGCAGCCTGCACCGCCTTGCCGAGTTTCTGCACGATGTCGGCCGGCGTTCCCTTGGGCAGGAACACGCCGTTCCATTCGACCACGTTGTAGCCCGGCAGGCCCGACTCCGCGAGCGTCGGCGTGTCGGGCAGCCCCGGCACGCGCTTGATGGAACTCACGCCCAGCGCGCGCAGCTTGCCGCCCTTGACGTACCCCAGCGTCGACGCCACGTTGCCGAAATAGGCCGACACCTGCTCGCCCATCACGTCGGTGAGTGCGGGCGCGCCGCCCTTGTAGGGCACGTGCATCAGGTTGATCTTCGCCTGCTCGTTCAGCGCCTCGCCCGCCAGGTGCGAGCCGGTGCCGCCGCCCGCCGACGCAAAGCTCAGCTTGCCGGGGTTCTTGCGCGCGAAGTCGATGAACTCCGCGACGGTCTTGTACGGCGCGCTCGTCGGCACGACGAGGATCTGCGGCGCGGTGGCGACCAGCGACACGGGAATGAAGTCTTTCGCCGCGTCGAAGGGCAGCTTGCGCAGCGACGGATTCACCGAGAACGCCGATGCGTCGTAGAGCACGGTGTAGCCGTCGCCGGCCGCCTTGGCTACGTTGTCGGCGCCAATCACGCCACCCGCGCCCGGCTTGTTGTCGATGACGATCTGCTGGCCCAGCGCAGCGCTCATCTGCTGCGCGACGATGCGCGCGGTGTTGTCGGCGCCGCCGCCCGCGGCGTACGGCACCACCATGCGGATCGGCTTGTCGGGCCAGGCGGCCCAGCCCAGCAGGGGAGCGGCGCAGGCGGCCAGCGCTACGACGGATTTCAGAAGGCGCTTCTGTGGTTGCTTCATGCCAATGTCTCGGAGTTTGCTTGTAGTTCAGGAAAAGTCGTAGAGCCGCGCCGGGTTGTCGACCAGCACGCGGCGGCGCGCGGCCTCGTCGGGAACCCACTGGCCCAGCAGGTCGAACAGCTGAGCGTCGTCAGGCTTGGCGGTGCGCTCGGTCGGGTGGGGCCAGTCGCTGCCCCACACCACGCGGTCGGGTGCCTGCTGCGCCCAGGCTTGTGCGATGCCGGTCGTGTCGGCGTAGCCGCCTGCCGCGCCCACCTGCGAATCGAGGTAGGCGCCTGACAGCTTGATCCAGGTGCGGCCGTTGTCGAGCAGCCGGCGCACAACGTCGTATGCGGGATGCGCCAGCGCATCGGGCAAGGGCAGGCGGGCGAGGTGATCGAAGACGATCGTGCAGGGCAGGCGCGCGAGCAGCGCCGCGTGCTCGACGATCTGGTCGGCGTTCCAGTGCAACTGCACATGCCAGCCGAGCGCATGCACGCGCTGCGCCAGCGGCTCGACCATGGCGAAGTCCGTTGCCGCATTCGCCAGTGTGTACAGCGTGAACCGGATGCCGCGGATGCCGCCCGCGTGCAGGCGTTCGAGTTCGGCATCGCTCACCTCGGGCCGTACCACCGCCACGCCGCGCGTGTGCTCGGCGCCAAGCGCTTGAATGGCGGCCAGCGTCACGCTGTTGTCCGTGCCGTGGGCGCGCGGCTGAACGACCACCGTGCGCTGTGTGCCGATGCGTTGCTGCAGCTGGCGGTAGTCGGCGGCCGTGGCGTGGTCGAGCATGGCATCGGGCGGCCCGTGCAGCGCGAAGCGTCGGTCGTACACATGCATGTGCGCGTCGCATGCACCCTCAGGCGCTGTGCTGGCGGGCTTGTTCGTGCCGCTGCTGTGGGGCACCACGATATCGGTGGGCATGTCCTATTCGTCCAAGCGCTGCGCGGCCAGCACGCCTGCTGTGTGTTGCCCCAGCGTCGGCGCTGCAAAGGGCTCGGGCCCCGGCGTACGGCCGAATCGCACCGGCCGGGTGAAGCCGCGGTACGAGCCGAGCGTGGGGTGCGCGAAGTTCGCCACCATGTCCTCGGCCAGCACCTGTTCGTTGTCGAACATGTCTTCCACGGTGCGTGCTGCCGCGCAGGGCACTTCCTCGCCGAACAGTTCCTCCCATTCGAGCGCGGAGCGCGCGGCCAGCGCGGCGCGCAGCTTCGGAACGATCTCGGCGGCGTGCTGCGCGCGCTTGCGCACCGAGTCGTAGCGCTCGTCGCTCGCCAGCTCCGGCAGGTCAACCTTGGCGCACAGCGCCTGCCAGAAGTGCGGCGTGTTGGCCGAGATGTAGATGTGCCCCTCGCGCGTGGGGTGAAGACCGGTGATGCCGCCCGAGCGCATGTCGCGCCCCACGTCTTTCGGCTCGCCCTCGGCCCACACCATGCGCGCCGACTGCATCGTGAGCGCGGAGCGCAGCAGCGAAACGCCGACGAACTGGCCTTCGCCGCTTTTCTCCCGCTCGTACAGCGCAGAGGCCACGCCGGCAGCCACCAGCCCGGCCGCGTAGTAGTCGACCACCGAGCCGTAGATGATCTCAGGCGGCTCGCCGCGCTTGCCCTGCAGCGCGCACATGCCGGTCATGGTCTGCAGCACCTGGTCGTAGCCCGCCTTCTCGCGCAGCGGCCCGGTCTCGCCATAGCCGGTGACGGCGCAGTAGATCAGGCGCGGGTTTACGGCCTTCAGCTGGTCGTACGCAATGCCCAGCCGTGGCGGCACGCTGGGGCGGAAGTTGTGCACCAGCACGTCGGCCGTGCGCACCAGCGCCATCAGCGCGGCGAGGTCCTGCGGGCTCTTGAGGTCGAGCACCACGCCCAGCTTGCTGCGGTTGACGCCGATGAACGCACGGCTTTCGGCTTCCAGCGTCGATGGGTACTTGCGCAGGTTGTCGCCCGTGGGCGGTTCGATCTTGATGACTTCCGCGCCCTGGTCGGCCAGCAGCGAGCAACCGTACGGGCCCGCGATGTAGGCGCTCAGGTCTAGCACGCGCAGGCCGCTCAACGGCCCGGCGGGGCCCTGGCGCGCGGGCAGGTGCTTGTCGTCGCCAGCGTTGTCGGGGGCGGTAGTGCTCATGGGTTCTTCTTTCCTCAGTCGGCTGTGATGTTCTGTTGCTTGGCCAGCTTCTTCCAGCGCTCCACGTCGTCAGCGATCACGGTGCCGAACTGCGCCGACGTGAGCGGCGTGGCGATGGCGCCTTCGCGCAGGAAGTTGGCCGTGATCTCGGGCCTGGCCAGGATCTGGTTGACGGCGCCATTGAGCTTGGCGACCACGTCGGGCGGCGTACCGGCCGGGGCCAGCAAGCCCCACCAGAGTTCGAATTCGTAGCCGGGCACCGCGGTGGCCATTGGCGTGAGATCAGGCGCGACGGGGCTGGGCTTCAGGCTCGTGATGCCCACGGCGCGCAGCTTGCCTGCACGCACCATCGGCAGCAGCGAGGGGCCGCTCGAGATCAGCAGTTGCGTCTGGTTGCCGATCAGGTCGGTCACGGCCGGGCCCATGCCCTTGTAGGGAATGTGCGCGATCTGCAGGTCGCCCACCTTGGCCTTGAGCAGCTCGGTGCCGAACTGGTTCACGCTGCCCGAGCCCGACGAGGCGTAGTTGTACTGGCCCGGCTTGGCCTTGATGGCGGCGATCAGCTCGGCCGGCGTCTTCGCGGGAAATTCGTTGTTGACCGCGACGATGAACGGGCCCTTGGCGAACATTGCCACGGGTGCGAGGCCTTTCACCGGATCGAAGGGCATCTTCGATTGCACGGCTGCGTTGGTCGTCATGCTGGACGACACCGCCACCAGCGTGTAGCCGTCGGGCGTGGCGCGCGCCACCTGCGCCGTGCCGGTGTTGCCGCTCGCGCCGGGGCGGTTGTCGATGATCACGGGCTGCTTGAGCTGGTCGCCCAGTTCCTTGGCCACCTGTCGCGCGAAGGTGTCGTTCGAGCCGCCGGCCGGGTAGGGCACCACGATCGTGATGGCCTTGCCGGGATAGGCGCCCTGGGCGAATGCCGCGCCGGCGAGCGCTGCCGCTGCAACAACAGCGAGCACGCGCGGGCGAAGGAAGGATGGGAAATGCATTGTCTTGTCTCCGGTTTCTTATTGATGGGAAGCTCAGGTCAGCCAGGCAGCAGCCCAAGGCTCAATTGGGAAGCAGCCCAAGGCTGCGTGCACTCTCGACGATCGCGCGTGCGCGAATCACGAAAGGGATGTCGATCATTTTTCCGTCCACCACGTAGGCACCGACGCCGTTGGCATCGGCCTCGCGGGCCGCCTCGACCACCTTGCAGGCGTGCGCAATCTCCTCGTCGGTGGGGCGAAACACCTCGTTGGCAATGGCGATCTGGCTCGGGTGGATGCAGGTCTTGCCCAGAAACCCGAGGTCGCGCGCCAGCGTGGCTTCGGCGCGGTAGCCCTCGGCATCGCGGATGTTCGCGAATGCGCCGTCGTAGGCATACACGCCCGCTTCGCCGGCTGCGATGCGCACCGCGAACATCGCCTGGCGGATGGCGGAAGGTTCGCGCCGGGCGATGCCCAGCGGCTCGAACAAGTCGCCCAGCCCCAGCTGCAGCCCCGCCACCCGCGGATGCGCCAGTGCGAGTTCCGCTGCCGTACGCAATGCAGTGGGTGTCTCGATGTTCAGCAGCAGGCCGATGGGCGCCTGCACGCCGTTGACGCGTTCGGCACGCTCGATGACTTCGACCGCCGTGCGCACGTGCGCCGGGCTTTGCGGCTTCGGCAGGTTGATCAGATGCACGCCGGGCTGCGTCACCGCCCCCACGTCGCGCTCGAAGTGCGGCGTGTCCATGGCGTTGACGCGAACGATCAGTGTCTTTTGCGAGGAGGTCGCATCGCCGCTGGCAAGCAGCAGCTGGCGCACGGTCTCGCGCGCCTCGTCCTTGCGCGGCTCGGACACCGCGTCTTCCAGGTCGAGGCAGATGGCGTCCGCCGCACTGGCCAGTGCCTTGGCGAACAGTTCAGGACGGGTGCCGGGAACGAAGAGTTTGCTTCTCATGCATGCAGTGTCCGCAGTTCATGAGAAGAGAAAAACAGCTGCTCCCTGCGATCAGATCGCAGAAAATCTATCTTCATGGAAACGGCCTACCTGCAAAGCTTTCTTCTGGTGGTGGAGTCGGGCTCGATGTCGGAGGCCGCGCGCCGGCTCGACCTGACGCCCGGCGCGGTGGCGCAGCAGATCCGCGCGCTGGAGCGGGAGCTCAACGCACCGCTGCTCGCGCGCGCCGGCCGCACGGTGCAGCCGACCGAGGCGGGGCACCGGCTGGTGCAGCGGGCCCGTACGCTGCTGCGCGAGGTGAGCGACATCAAGGCGCTGGTGGGCAGCGAGGCGGCCGGCGGCGAGCTGGTCATCGGCACCATCAACACGGCCATCCACAGCCTGCTGCCGGACATCCTCGCGCGCTTCGTGAAGACGCATCCGGGCGTCAAGGTGTACCTGCAGTCGGGCAACACTGCCACGCTCTACAAGGCGATGCAGCAGGGCGAGCTCGATGCGGCCGTGTGCCTGTATCCGCCGTTCGCGCTTGCGAAGACCTTCGACTGGGCCCTGCTGCGCGAAGAACCCCTGGTGTTGCTTGCGCCGAGCCGCCTTGCGCGGCGCGATCCCCACGAGCTGCTGCGGACCTCTCCGCTCATCCGCTACGACCGCAACCTCGGTGGCGGCAAGCAGGCCGACCGCTACCTGCGTTCGGCGGGCATCGTGCCGCAGGAGCGCTTTGAACTCAGTTCATTGCTGGCAATCGCGATGATGGTCGACCGAGGCCTCGGCGTGTCGGTCGTGCCCGACATCGCTTCGCCGCTGCTCGACGGGCAGCGCATCGCCAAGATCCCGCTGCCGCTGCCTTCGGAGACGCGGCGCTTCGGCGTGCTATGGCTGCGGGCGTCGCCACGGTTGAGGCTGATTCACGGCTTTGTCGAGAGCGCGGGGCTTGTCATTGCCGGCAAGGGAAACGGCTCTCGCAAGTCTGCGACCCGTTAGGCCGGCTCCATGCCGTGCCGGCGCTTGGCTTCTGCGCTGTCACCGGAGGCCAGGTACGCGAGCAGCCCGCTTGCGGCGTCCGGCTGCGAAGCGGAAGAGCCCGGCGCTGCGCTGAACACCGTGGTGATCTGGATTGCCGGCGGCAGCGGCCCCAGCAGTGCGATGCCTTCGACACCGATCAGCTCGCTCAGTTGCTGAAAGCCCAGCGCAGCTTCTCCGCGTGCGATAAACGAGCCCACCGGCACGCCGGGTGGCGCCTGTACCAATCGGCTCTTGATGGTGTCGGCGATGCCCCAGCGCTCGAACAGCGCGGCCAGGGCAACGCCACTGGGCCCGGTCGAATACGCGACGCTGGCCGCATCCAGCACGGCACGCCGCACCGCTTCTTCGGTGGAGATATCGACTCGCGCGGCGTTCGCGGCAACGGCCACGGCAACGCCGGAGCGCACCACGTCGGTCTTGCGCGATGCGTCCACCTTGCCGGCAGCCGCCAGCTTGTCGATGGCGTCCGAGGCGAGAACCACCACGTCGAATGGCTCTCCTGCCGAGACGCGCCGTGCGGCATCCACACCGCCCACTGCCTCGAACGAAACCGCCACGCCGCTCGCACGCGTGTACGCCGCGGCCAGCTCCAGCAGCAGGCCCTTCGTTGCCATGGAGCAGATGCCCCGTATCGAATTCGACATGGTCATGCGCGGCCGATGAGGCGATCCGCGTAGGCCTGCCAGTCGCTTGCGGCATCCAGCCCTTCGAACAGACCATCGCGCGCCTGGGCGGCAACCCAGTCCTGCTTGGCCGCGATGGCGGCCGTCATCAGGGGCTCGAAGCCGGCCTCGCGCACGGTCTGCGCCGCTTCGCGCATTTCTTCCGCGCGGCGCTTGCCGTGCTGCACGACGCGGCTGAAGAAGTAGGCGCCTTGCTTGTCCCAGTCGATCTGCGGAAAGGTTTCCTTCAGCGTCGGCAGCACATGCGCTTCGACGCCGTAGCGCCTGGCGGTGGTGTAGCTCTCGATGACCAGCGCCTCCAGCCCCTTGATCATGATGCTGCGGCTCATCTTGATCGCCGAGGCCACGCCGAGTTGGTCGCTCACCTCGCGAACGTCCATGCCCCAGCCGGCCAGCGTTGCAGCAAGCGCTTCGGCCTGCGGGCCGCCCAGCAGCATCGGCACGCGGATGCCGTAGGGCGGCACCGAGGTCATGACGCCGGCCTCGACATAGGCGACGCCCACCGGCTCCAGCGCCGCCGCGGCGCGCTGCTTGGTGCCGGGCGATGCCGAGTTGAGATCGAGAAAGCGGCTGCCGGTGCGCGCGTGGCGCGCGGCCTCTTCGGCTACCGCCAGCGTGTTGGAGGCGGTAACGGCGGATATGAGCAGGTCGGCGCGGCTGCAAAGCTCCTGCATGCCGCTCGCCACGTGCATCCCGTCGCTTTCTGCCGCAGTACGCGCTGCCGCGCCCGTCGCGGGATCGGCGAAGCGCTTGTCCCAGACCCAGACGGCATCCACGCCGCCTTGCCCGCGCAACCCGCGTCCGAAGATGCCGCCCACTTCGCCGTAGCCGATGAGGCCCAGTGTCGTTCCCATGATCGTGTGTGTCCTTGTCAGAAGATGGCCTTCTCGCCGGGCTTCAACGCCAGCACGCGCGTGCTTGTGCTGCCTAGCGCGCGGATGTATTCGTCGGGCGTGCCCTTGCCGAGCGGGTTGGCGCCATAGTGCATCGGAATCACCGCGCGCGGCTTGAGCCATTCGCGCGTGGCGTAGGCGGCGTCCACCGGGTCCATCGTGAAGTGGCCGCCGATCGGCATCAGCACGAGGTCGGGCTTGTAGTAGTCGGCGATGAACTTCATGTCGGCGAACAGGCCCGTGTCACCCATGTGGTAGATGCGGAATCCGTTCTCCAGCTCGATGATGTAACCCACGGGCTCGCCGCCGGGGTGCACTTCGTCCTTGCCGGTGGCCGGGTTCTTCCACACGATGACCGAGGAGTGCTCAGCGTGCACGGCAGTCACCTTGATGCCCGGCACCGGGTTGATCGTGCCGCTCTTGTTGAAGCGCGGCACCAGGTTGGGCGGCAGGATGCCGAGCACGCCCACCGTCTGGTTCATGTCGCCGGGCGCGTACATCGGCACCTGGTTGAGCAGCGCCAGCGCAGGCGCATCCGCGAAGTGGTCGAAGTGACCATGCGTGACCAGCAGCACGTCGACCTTGCCGAGGGCTTCGAGGTTCTTGTATGCCGCGGGCGTCAGCGGATTCAGCTTGAGCCACGGGTCGGTCACGATCACCTTGCCGCCCGGCGTGGTGATGCGGAATGCCGACTGGCCGAGCCAGAGCACTTCGGTCTTGCCACCACTCGTGGAGGGCGGCGATTGGGGCGATTGCGCGCAGGCGGCGAGCAGTGCCGCGACGACAAGGGCGAGCAGCAGACGGGCGAGCGATTTCATGGCCGGTGGGTTCCTGTCCAACTTCAGTCGACGGTGATGTGGGCGCTCTTGATCACGCGGTCCCATCGTTTCATTTCGCTCGCGATCAGCTGGCCGAAGGCCTGCGGCGTCGTGGGCGTGGGCTCGGCGCCCTCGGCTGCCAGCCGCGCGTGAACGTCCGCCGTGTTGAGCGACTGGTTGATCTGCCGGTTGAGCATGGCGACGATGTCCGCGGGAGTCCCGGCCGGGGCAACCACGCCGTACCACTGGTCGGCCTCGAAGTCCTTGGTGCCGGGCACGCCGCTTTCAGCCACCGTCGGCACGTCGGGCAGCAGCGCGATGCGCTTCGGGCTCGACACCGCCAGCGCACGCAGCTTGCCGGACTTGATGTGCGGCAGCAAAGCGGGCGCGCCGGTGAAGAGCAGCTGCAGCTGGCCCGCGAGCAGATCGGTGACGGCCGGCGCCGTGCCCCTGTAAGGCACGTGCAGCAAAGAGGCGCCCGTCTGCAGCTTCAGATATTCGGTAGCGATGTGCGCCGCGCTGCCGTTGCCGCCGGAGCCAAAGGCCAGCTGGCCCGGCCGTGCCTTGGCCAGCGCGACCAGTTCGGCCAGCGTGCGCGCCGGAACGGAGGAATGCACCACCAGCACGTTCGGCACGCGCGCCACCCAGGCCACGGGCGCAAAGCTGCGCACGGGGTCGTAGTCGAGCTTGGGGTACAGCGACGGGTTGATCGCCAGCGTGCCGATGTGCCCCATCAGCAGCGTGTAGCCATCGGCGGGCGACTTGGCGACCTTGTCGGCACCGATGGAACCACCGGCGCCGGGGAGGTTGTCGACCACCACGGGCTGGTGCCACGCGCGGCCCAGCTCGATGCCGATGGCCCGCCCGAGCACGTCGGTGGAGCCGCCGGGCGGGAAGGGAATGACCATGCGGATCGGCTTGGACGGATAGGCCTGCTGCGCCATGGCGGCGCGGCTTGCCGGCAGCAGGGCGGCGGCTGCTGCCGCGAGGCAGGCGTGGCGACGGGTGATGCCTGTTGTGGTCATGGCGATCAATCGGGCTTGATGTTGGCTTCGCGGATCAGCTTGCCGTAGCGCGCCACATCGGCCTTGAGCAGCTTGTCGAACTGCTCGGTCGGCCCCGGCAGCGGAACGCCGCCGGCCGCGGCGAGCTGGGAGCGCACCTCGGGCGAGTCGATTGCCTTCTGCACGGCGTCGTGCAGCTTGTCGACGATGGGCTTCGGCAGCCCGGCCGGCCCGACGAAGCCGTACCACACGCTGGCCTCGAACCCCGGGTAGCCCGACTCGGCGACGGTCGGCACGCCCGGCAGCACGGCGGAGCGTTCGGCGCTCATCACCGCCAGCACGCGCAGCTTGCCGGACTTGGCAAGCGGCAGTGCCTCGAGCGCATTGACCGCAACCACGTCCACATGGCCGCCGAGCACATCGGTGAGCGCCTGCGCGCCGCCCTTGTACGGCACATGCCGCAGTTGCAGGCCGGCGGTGTGCTGGAACAGTTCCATGGCCAGGTGCGGTGTCGATCCGTTGCCTGGCGTGGCGACGGTCACGCTGCCCGGCTTGGCCTTGGCCGCAGCGACCAGTTGAGGCAGCGTCTTGATGGCCGATTCTTCGCGCACCGTGAACACCACGGGCACCCGGCCGACCGAGGCCACCGGCGTCAGCTCGCGCTCCAGGTCGTAGGGCGCTGGCTGGAACAGCGAAGGATTCACGGCCAGCGCGTTGGCGGCCAGCAGCAAGGTGTAGCCGTCGGGCGCGCTCGTGATGACGGACTTCACCGCGATGTTCGTGCCCGCGCCGGGCTTGTTCTCGACGATGACCGGCTGGCCGAGGATGGCCGACATCCGCAGGCCGACCGAGCGCGCAATCGCATCAACCGCGCCGCCAGCGCTGTAGCCCACGAGGATCTTCACGGGCTTCGACGGAAAGGCGTCGGCCGCGCTGGCAATGCCGAGCTGGCCGAACGCGACCAGTGCAGCAACGCCAAGGGCGAGACGTCGGGAAAGGGGCTTCATTTGTGTTGTCTCCAGAATCAAAAAATCAGGTGCGGCTCAGCGGCGTTCCCACGCCTGCGGCGCGGCGTCCTTGCCGGCCACCGAATACAGGGCGCCGGGCGCATTGCGGGTCTGCTGGAACTCTTCCAGCGATTGGCCGCGCATCGCGGCATAGATGTGCAGGTTCGACACGCCCACCACCGCACCCAGCTTCTCCAGCATGAAGAAGATCACGCCGTACTGGATCAGGCCGCGCCAGTCGCGGCGGCGCACCATGTCGCGCTCCTTGTCCGTCAGCGCGGCAGCGTCGAACGCGGCCTCCTCGTCGGCAAGAAAGGCCGCGCGGTGCGCCGGGCGCGTCATGCCGTGCAGGAACTTGTTGAGGCGGTAGGCGCGCACGCTGGTCTCGAGCGTGAACGGATAGGTGCCCTGCAGCGCTTCCACGCCCGCCAGTTCCTTGTCGATGTGGCGGCGGTGCCGCTCGACTTCACCGGCGACGGGCGGGCTCGCCAGGTTTTCGTAAATGGCGGTGGCAATGCCCGTCATCGAGGGCAGGTAGTAGCTCTGGTGCGTCTTGCGCACGTTGGACGACAGGGCGCCGCGCATCACCAGCCACATGATGACTTCGGCGCCTTCCATGCCGCCGAGCGTTGCCAGTTCGGCCTGCGTCATCTCGGTGAGCCGCACCGGGTCGTTCTCGATCAGGTCGAGAAACTGGGCGTCCCAGGCGGTGTTGTTGAAGCCCGCGCGCTCGCCATGCACCTGGTGCGAGAGCCCGCCGGTGGCGACGATTGCCACCTTGATGTCGTCCGGATAGCTCTCGATCGCGCGCCGCAGCGCCTGGCCGAGCTTGTAGCAGCGCCGTGCCGACGGCACCGGCGACTGCAGCACGCCGACCTGCAGCGGCACCACCGGTATCGGCCACGCGGGCTCGTGCGGGCACAGCAGCGACATCGGCGAGAACACGCCGTGGTCCAGCGCCCGGTCCTGGAAGAAAGACATGTCGAACTCGTCGGCCACCAGCGAGTGGCCGATGTGCCGCGCCAGTGCCGGATGGCCCGCCAGAGCCGGCAGGTCGCGCGCGCCGCCGCCTTCGTCGGCCACTTCGTGTCGCTCGCCCACGCCCAGGGAGAACGCCGAGTAGTGGTCGAAGAAGAACGAGCTGACGTGGTCGTTGTAGATGAAGAAGAGCACGTCGGGCTTCTTGTCGGCCAGCCACTGCTGCACCGGCGCGAAGGCCTCGAAGATGGGCGCCCAGACCGGGTCCTGCTGCTTGTTCTTGTCGAAGGCGAAGCCGATGGTGGGCGTGTGCGAGCAGGCGACGGCGCCGATGATGCGAGCCACAGTGCGGTCCCTTGCTCAGTCGATGTAGCGCAGGCCGGCCTTGGCGAGCGGCTCGCGCATGGCGTACATGTCCAGGCCCAGCTCGCCGGCCGCGAAGCGCGCGCGCTTGCCGGCCTCGTTGGCTTCGCGGGCTTCGGCGGCATCGGCTACGCGGGCGGCCAGCTGCGCCGGCACGACGACCACGCCGTCGACGTCGGCCACCACCACGTCTCCCGGCTGCACCAGCGCGCCGGCGCACACCACCGGCACGTTGACCGAACCCAGCGTGGACTTGATCGTGCCTTTCGAGTGGATGGCGCGGCTGAACACGGGGAAGTCCATGGCGATGAGGTCGCGCACGTCGCGCACGCCGCCGTCGATCACCAGGCCCTTGCAGCCGCGCGCCTTGAACGAGGTTGCGAGCAGGTCGCCGAAGAAGCCGTCGGTGCTGTCGGCGGTGCAGGCGGCCACGACCACGTCGCCGGGCTGTATCTGCTCGGCCGCGACGTGCAGCATCCAGTTGTCGCCGGGCTGCAGCAGCACCGTGATGGCGGTGCCGCAAATGCGCGCTTCAGGATGGATGGGGCGGATGCGCGGCGCCATCAGGCCCAGGCGGCCCAGCGCCTCGTGCACCGTGGATACGCCGAAGCGCGACAGCTTCTCGACGGCGGCCGCATCGGCGCGCACCACGTTGCGGTGCACGACGCCGAGTTCCTGGAGGAGGGGAGTGGTCGACATGTTCAAAGTCCTTTTTGCTTGAGTGCGCGGTCCAGCCGCGGGTACACGCGGCGCGCGTTGCCTTCGTAGATCTGGTGGCGCGCCTTGTCGTCGAGCATGGGCGTGGCGTCGATGTAGCGGCGCGTGTCGTCGTAGAAGAAGCCGGTCTCGGGGTCGATGCCGCGCACCGCGCCGATCATTTCGCTGGCGAAGAGCACGTTGTCGACCGGGATCACGCGCGTGAGCAGGTCGATGCCCGGCTGGTGGTACACGCAGGTGTCGAAAAAGATGTTGTTCAGCAGGAGGTCTTTGAGCAGCGGCTTCTTCATCTCCTGCGCCAGGCCGCGAAAACGCCCCCAGTGGTAGGGCACCGCGCCGCCGCCGTGCGGAATGACGAAGCGCAGCGTCGGAAAGTCGGTGAACAGGTCCGAGGTGAGGCACTGCATGAAGGCCGTGGTGTCGGCGTTCAGGTAGTGCGCGCCCGTGGTGTGGAAGCAGGCGTTGCAGCTCGTGCTCACGTGCACCATCGCGGGAATGTCCAGCTCCACCATCTTTTCGTAGAGCGGATACCAGTGTCGGTCGGACAGCGGCGGGCTGGTCCAGTGGCCGCCCGAGGGGTCGGGGTTGAGGTTGATGCCCACGAAGCCGTATTCGTTCACGCAGCGTTCCAGCTCGGGAATGCAGCTGGCGGGGTCGACACCCGGCGACTGCGGCAGCATGGCCGCGCCGATGAAGTGATCGGGAAAGAGCTGGCTCACGCGATGGCACAGCTCGTTGCAGATGGCCGCCCAGGTGGACGAGACCTCGAAGTCGCCGATGTGATGCGCCATGAAGCTCGCGCGCGGGCTGAAGATGGTCAGGTCGCTGCCGCGCTCCTTCATCAGCCGCAGCTGGTTGCCTTCGATGGACTCGCGCAGCTCGTCGTCGCTGATCTTCAGCTCCGAGACTTTGGGCCTGGCCGACGGGTCCTGGATGCCGGCAATCTGCCGGTTGCGCCATGCCTCGAGGGCCTTGGGTGCGGTCGTGTAGTGGCCGTGACAGTCGATGATCATTCGCAACGCTCCGGAAGGTGTGCAGGGGGTGCTTCAAGCATGAAGAGAAGTCTGCGCGGCGGTTGCTTTGCGTGGGGTGAGTTAGCGTTGCGCTGCCATCATTCTTTTTTATCGATAAAGGGTTTACCCTTAAGCATGAAAATGCATGATCGAGAGTGACGCCTCCACCCGTGAACAAAAAAAACGAGCATCACAAAGTTATTGCGCACGCCGACAGCGTGGCGCTCGGCATCAACCTGCGCCACCTGCGCGCGTTCTCGGCCGTGGCGTCTGCCGGGAGCATTGCCGCGGCTGCCGAGGCGCTGTTCCGCGTGGCGTCGGCGGTGACGCGTTCGATCCTCGATCTGGAGGCCGCGCTCGGCAGGCCGCTGTTCGACCGGCGCTCGCGTGGCGTGGCGCTCAATGCATACGGAGAACTGGTGCTGGCGCGTGCCCTGCGCATCGAGCGCGAGTTCGAGGAGGCGCGAACGCAGCTGGCGGCGCGCGGCGGAATCGACAGCTTCGCCGACGTGCATTCGCTCTTCACTTCGATCCTGAACGGCCGACGCCTCGCCGTGATTGCGAGCCTTGCCGAGAAGCGCAACATGCCCGCCGTCGCGCGCGAGTTCGGCATCACGCAACCGGCCATCAGCAGCGCATTGAAAGACTTGGAAAGCGGGCTCGGCGTCACGCTCTTCAACCGGAATGCGCGCGGGCTCACCGCGACGCCGGCGGGCGAGATCGTGGCCTTCTACTTCAAGCGCGTGCTGTCGGAGCTGCGGCACATCGGGCCAGACATCGCGGCCAGCGAAGGCACCTTGCAGGGCAGCGTGAACGTCGGTGCGCTGCCGCTCGGGCGCACGCAGATCCTGCCGCTGGCGATTGCCTCATTGCTCGCGCGGCACCCGGGGCTGCACGTCACCACGGTCGAGAGTCCGTACGACGCGCTGGCCGCGTCGCTGCGCAGCGGCGACATCGACTTCATCCTCGGCGCGCTGCGCAGTGCAGGTGAAGCGAAAGACCTGCAGCAGGAGCCGCTGTTCGAAGACCGCATCTCGGTGATCGCCCGTGCCGGTCATCCGCTCGCGCGCGCAAAGCGCATCGACTTCAGGATGCTGCGCGAGGCGAGCTGGACGCTCTCTCGGCATGGCTCGCCGTCGCGCGAACTGCTGGAGCGCTTCTTCTCTGATGCGCGGCAGGCGCCGCCGCTGCCTGCGGTCGAGACAGGCGACCTTGCCGTGCTGCGCGGCCTGCTGCTGGAAAGCGACATGCTGACCGCGATCTCGGCGCACCAGCTGCGCTACGAGATTCGCGACGGCAGCCTGGTGGTGCTGGACTTTCCGCTCGAGGAAACACGGCGCGAGATCGGTTTGACGCAGCGACTGGGCGCGTTTCCGTCGCCGGGGGCGCGGGCCTTGATGGACGAGATCCGCAAGGTGGTGGCCGGGTCGCCGGATTTCCACGTGCCGAAAGGGCGGCAGTGATGCGGCCGGGCATCGCCTTCAATGTGGCGTTGCGGGCGACTTCCGCCTGAAGTCGAAGCCGCGGCACACGCCGGTAGCGATCACGCCGGTAACGCCGAGCATCGCCGCTGTGTGAACGCCGACGGCCGCGAGCGCCAGCATCAGCGAGCCCGATGCGGTGATCTCGCGTACTGCCGGTGCGTCGCCCATGCACAGCGGGATCAGCGCCGGCACCAGCATCAGCCCCGCGCCGTGCGCGGTGGACATCATGAAAGACCAGAGTGCCAGCCCGGCATGCCCGGCCGTCTTGCCCGAGCTGCGGCCCCACAGGTGATACGCGACGACGGCGACAAGCAGCCCACCCGCCGGCACCTGCAGCGCCATCCGATCCATCGACAGGCCCAGCGCCACAGCAGCGGCAACCAGTGCGACCGATGCGGCGTGCCCGACCGCGATCGGCACCAGGGCCCGCAGCGCCTGCGACCGGTCGCGCGAGCGCACGCCCCAGGCGGCTGCGAAGGCCCAGCCGGTGGCGGGGTTCAGCCCGTGAAGGGCGCCGATCCCCGCGACCGCCAGCCAGGGCCAGAGGCTCGTCATGATGCTTCGCGCTTCAGCCGTGTGCCGAGCAGCACGAATCGCCCGCCGTCTTTGCCTGCGGCTCGTAGCGATCGTGGTGGCGCACCCATTCCATCTTGTAGGGCACCTCGCGCTCGTCGCGGCCTTTGGGCGTGAGGTCCATCATGTAGTAGGCGCCCATCATCACTTCCACGCCGCGACCGAAGGTCGAGTAGGTGTGGAACACCTCGCCAGCGTCGTCCTTGTAGAACACGCTGACACCTGGCGCCTCTTCCTGGGGGAAGGGCTGCACGGCGTAGTTGTAGTAGACCTTGCCGGCGGCCTGCTCCTCGGGTGTGAAGCTGACGTGGAAGTCGTGGTTGAAGTCGCTGCCGTTCGCCGACACCCACTTGAACTGCCAGCCCATGCGCTCGCGAAAGCGCGCGATCTCGACCAGCGGTGCGCGCGAGACGGCCACCATCGTGATGTCTCGATGCGCCAGATGCACGTTCATGCCGTCGGTGTGGTCGGCCATGAAAGAGCAGCTCTGGCAGCCTTGTTCCCACCCCGGGCCGAGCATGAAGTGCTGCACCATCAGCTGGCGGCGTCCCTCGAACAGCTCGGCGAGCGTGCGCTTGCCTTCGGGCGTGTCGAAGACGTAGTTCTTCTCGACACGTTCCCATGGCAGCGCACGGCGCTCGCGGGCAATCTGGTCGTGCAGGTGCATCAGCTCCTTCTCGCGCGCCAGCAGTGCCTTGCGCTCGGCGAGCCATTGGTCGCTGGACACGACGGGGTGGTTTGCTGCGTGATTGATTTCGGTCATGTCAATGCTCCGTTGAGTTGCGGGGACGGCGCACGGCGCGGACCTTTCCGCTCTTGCCGCCGCCGGCATAGAAAAGATCGGCCCCGTCGGATTCGAGCCCGCTGACGCCGATGCCATGCGGCATTTCGAGCCGCTCGAGCACGGCGCCGCTTTGCGGGTCGATGCGGCGGATGTCGCTTTCTTCAGCCTCCCAGGTGCCGTGCCACAGCTCGCCGTCGACCCAGGTCACGCCGGTGACGAAGCGGTTCGACTCGATGGTGCGCACGACGGCGCCGGTTTCGGGGTTGATCTGGTGGATCTTGCGGTCGCGGTGCTGCCCCACCCACAGGCTGCCTTCGGCCCAGGTGAGGCCCGAGTCGTTGCCATGGCCGGGCGAGGGAATCGACGCCAGCACCTTGCCCGTGGCCGGGTCGATCTTGTCGATGCGCGACTCGGCGATCTGGTAGAGGTATTTGCCGTCGAAGGCGGTGCCGGCGTCGCAGGCGGTGTTCAGCGTGCGCGTGGTCTCGCCGCTGGCGGGGTCGAAGGCCACCAGCCTGGCGCCGGTGGCGGCCCAGACGCGCTGGCCGTCGTAGGTCACGCCCGCCACCTGGGTGGCGTCGGCAAAGGGGCCGTACTCGCGCACGATCTCGGCCGGCCGCACGGTGGGCTGGGGTCTGCTCTTGCTCGTCTTGTTGTTGCTGCTCATCGTTGGCTCCTTGTGAAACGCCTCGGATCGGCGCCTGGAGACAACTCTATTCAAACGGCAGCGCGGCGGGGAGTAACAAGATCGTCGTGAATCCCGCCAGCGGCGGCGACAGCCAGCGGCGCGACCGCGTCTGGCCGATGGAGCGCACCCGGCCTTCGGCCTCCAGCTCGACCAGCGCGCGCTGCACCGTGCGTTGGCTGGCCCCGAGCGCCAGCGCCAGGGCCGAGGTTGACCAAGCCGCGCCGTCGGAAAGCAGCGCCACCAGCGAGGCCTGGTCGCCGTCGATGGGCGGTGCCAGCAGGGCGACGGTGCGTTCGCCGTGCGGCTTGAGCACGAAGCCGCGCGGCGTGGCCTCGATGCTCGCCAGTGTGGTGACGAGCGCGCGCAGGCGACCGATTTCGACACGCAGGCGCGCGCGATGCGTCTCGTCGGGGTGGCGGGTGCGGAATGCGGATGCGATCAATGCTTCGCGATCGACATCGCCGGGCCATGCCTCGGCCAGCGAGCGCGCGAGCGTGAACAGGATCGGACGGCGCGCCAGCGGCTGCCACGTGTCACCAGCGCCCAGGCCCCGGCGGCAGGCGTCGACCACCAGTGCGTCGGAGGCCAGGAGCGCCGCGACTTCATCCAGGCGCAGCGCCTGCTCGCCGCCCGCGAAGATGCGCCGTGCGGCGGGGCGCTCGAAGGCTGCGCGTGCCTCCGCCACCTCTGCCAGCAGTGCCGGCACGCGCGCACGCACGGCCGCTTCGTGCGCACGGGCCAGCGCTGCCTGCGCCGGGCCGATGCGCAGCGAGCGCAGCGCCAGTTCGGCCGCGCTCAGCTCGGCCACCGCCGCCAGCGATGGCGGCAGGCCGCGCGCATCGAGGCGCTCCAGTGCGGCCGCGGCTTCGGTGAGACGCCCCAGCAGCAGGAGCCGGCGCGCCGCGATCAGCCGCGCCTGCAGCGCGTTGGCATGATCGTCGTGCGCCTCCAGCGTGGCTGCCGCAGCCGTTAGCGTGCGCGGCGAGCCGCCAAGGTCGCGCATGGCCAGCGCCACCTCGGCCTCGGCCACGATGCAGCGGGCGCGCGACAGCACTTCATGCGCGCCGAAGTCGCGCGCGGCGCGCCGCAGGAGTTCGCGTGCGCGCGGGTGCTCGCCGAGCTGGGCCATGGCGATGCCGCGCAAGGCCAGCGCAGGCGGGTCGTCGCGCAGGGCGACCCGCTTGAGGGCACCTAGCGCATCGCCAGCGGCCAGGGCGCGGGCGGAGGCGGCGATCAGGGAGTCCATGGCATTGCCCAGCCAGCGGGCTATGCCGCCTTCGGCTCGGGAATGACCGCCGTCAACGCAAAGTCGACGAGATAGAGCCAGGTTTCTTCCAGGCCCATGATGCTGTGATGGTTCGACGCGGGAACCGTCTGCACGCTGACCGGGGTGGGCCATGCGGCGATGAGTTTTTGCGAGCGCTCGGGCAGCACGACGTCGTCGTGCTCGGCCAGCAGCACCTGGGTTTTCGCGGCGACCTCCTTGCAGTGCTCCAGCGAGTTGAACTGGTGCCGCAGCAGCAGCGACAGCGGCACGAGCGGGAAGCGCTTCTTTGCTACTTCCAGCATCGAGTCGTAGGGGGTGACGAGTTGCAGGCTCTCGAAGTCTTGTCGCGCCACGAGCTGGATGGCTACGCCAGTCCCCAGGCTGCGGCCGACCACGTGCAGGCGTGCATGCGGAAAGGCGCGGCGCAAATGGTTGGCAAACTGGCTCGCGTCTTCGACGGATGCGATCTCGGAAGGGCGCCCCTGCGAGTCGGCCACCCCGCGGTAGTTGAGCGCGGCAAAGCCGAAGCCCTCGGGCAGCCAGTGCAGCATCTGCGCGGTGGCGCGCACGTCTTCGCCGCGGCCGGCGAAGTAGACGAACAGGTCCCGCAGCGAGTCTTCACCCTGGGGGTGATAGACATACCCGCGGACCATGCCGCCCGGCACGGTGTGGGAGTACGTGGAGAAGTCGTCCGACAGATGGACGACGGGCAGTTTGCGGGCGTTGAAGAGGATGTGCCCCTGGCGCGTGGCAAGCAGGGTCCAGTACGCCGCGATGCTGCCAATGGCGGCAGCCGATGCCGACAGGGCAATGCGGGAGACTTTGGATGACAAGGTAGGCTCCGGAGGAAAGACTGATACGTGCCGCCTAGTTTCGCCTCATTCCTCCGTGCAGGGCCTTTGTCGGCTTCTTCCGCCTAGTGGGACGCGATCAGCTCCTGGTAGGCGCGTGGCGCGTTGGGTGCGTAGGTGCTCAACGATGTGCTCGCGGATGCCGCAGCAGTGTGCTGCCGCTCCAGCTTGAACCTGCCGACGATCCGCGACAGGCTCCCTGCCTGTTCCTGCAGCGATTGGGCTGCGGCCGAGGCCTCTTCGACCAGCGCCGCGTTCTGCTGCGTCGCCTGGTCCATCTGCGTGACGGCCTGGTTGATCTGCTCGATGCCCGAGGTCTGCTCCTGGCTTGCCGCGCTGATCTCGCCCATGATGTCCGTCACGCGCTTCACGCTGCCAACGATCTCTTCCATGGTGCGGCCGGCATCGGCCACCTGCCGGCTGCCTTCCTCGACCTTGTCGACGGAGTCGCCGATCAGCGTCTTGATTTCTTTCGCTGCCGCGGCCGAGCGCTGCGCCAGGCTGCGCACTTCGGAGGCGACCACAGCGAAGCCACGCCCCTGGTCGCCAGCGCGCGCTGCCTCGACGGCCGCATTGAGCGCCAGGATGTTGGTCTGGAACGCGATGCCGTCGATCACGCTGATGATGTCCACGATCTTCTTCGACGACGCATTGATCGAGCCCATCGTCTCCACCACCTGGAACACGACGCTGCCGCCCTTGACTGCCACTTCAGAAGCGGAGGTGGCCAGCTGATTGGCCTGGCGTGCGTTGTCCGCGTTCTGCTTCACCGTGGAGGTCAGCTCCTCGAGGGAGGCCGCCGTCTGCTCCAGCGAGCTGGCCTGCTCTTCGGTGCGCGACGACAGGTCCTGGTTGCCCGTGGCGATCTGCGAGCTGGCCGTGGACACGTTCATCACCACGCCATGCACCTGCGTCAGCGAGCCCTGCAAGGCGGTGCGCATCTGGTCGAGGGCGCGCAGCAGGTGGCCGGTTTCGTCCTTGGCATAGCTGGGCTGGACTGCACCAGTGAGGTCCATCTCGGCGATCGACTGCGCGATGGTTTCGGCGCTGCGCAGCGGGCGCGTGATGCTGCGTGCCAGCAGCCAGGCCAGCAGGGTGCCGAGCACCAGGCTCACGGCGGAACACACGATCAGCAGTGTGCTGGTCTGTGCGCGCAGATTGTTGGCGCGGGCGGCGGCAGCGTCGAGCTGCTCGCGCTGCATGTCCACCACTTGCTGCACGCCCGCGATGTAGCTGACCGATGTGGGCTGGAACTGGGAGTCGAAGATGCGGTTGGCGCCTTCGAGGTCGCCCTTCAGCTTGAACTTGCTGACTTCCTCGCGCGAGGCGAGGTAGGCCTTTCGCAGGTTGCCGACCTTCTCGAGCAGCTCACGCTCCTCGGGCTTGACCAGCTTGCCTTCGATGAACTTCTGCAGCTCGTTGGTGTCCTTGATCGACTTGGCCGTGGCTGGCGCGAAGTAGTCGATCAGGCTGGCGTCGCTGCTCTTGGCAATGGCCGCCGCCCGCTGCACGCCCGACGTGGTGTGGCGCAGCCAGTCGGAGCCGGCGCGCTCGGTCTTGACGTTGTCCTCGATCATGGCGTCGATCTCCTGGCTGAGCTGCTGCAGCTTCCACACCGCGGCGACGCTGGTGGCGAGAAAGAGCGCCAGGATGGCGCCCAGCACGATGGCCAGGCGCTTGCCAATTGAAACGTTGCTCAGAAACATATTCGGACTCCGGAATCCAGGGGAATGGCTGGATATCGGCAGTCCAATTGAAAACTTTAGTAAATGGCCCACGGATGGAGCCGCGCCGGGCCCTCGGGCCCCTGCTTCAGATCTTCAGGGGAGCGAACGACTTCACCAGATCGTCCAGCGCCTTGATCTGCGTCAGGAACGGTTCCAGCTTGTCCAGCGGCAGTGCGCTCGGGCCGTCGCACTTGGCCTGCGCCGGATCAGGGTGGGCTTCGAGGAAGAGGCCGGCCAGGCCGACGGCCATGCCGGCACGCGCCAGGTCGGCCACCTGCTCGCGGCGGCCGCCCGATGCGGCGGCGCCGGCTTCGCGCTGCTGCAGCGCGTGGGTCACGTCGAAGATGATGGGCAGGTTCTGCGTGACCTTCTTCATGACGCCGAAGCCCAGCATGTCGACCACGAGGTTGTCGTAACCGAAGCAGGTGCCGCGGTCGCACAGGATGAGCTTGTCGTTGCCCGCTTCCTTGAACTTCTCGACGATGTTGAGCATCTGCGAGGGGCTGAGGAACTGCGGCTTCTTGATGTTGATGATGCGGCCCGTCTTGGCCAGCGCCACGACGAGGTCGGTCTGGCGTGCGAGAAAGGCGGGCAGTTGGAGCACGTCGACCACTTCCGCAACCGGGGCCGCCTGCGCGGTTTCGTGCACGTCGGTCAGCACGGGCACGCCGAAGGCGTCTTTCACGGCCTGCAGGATCTTCAGGCCTTCGTCCAGGCCGGGACCGCGGTAGGAGTGGATGGAGGAGCGGTTGGCCTTGTCGAAGCTTCCCTTGAAGACGTAGGGAATGCCCAGTTTCTGCGTGACGCGCACGTACTCCTCGGCGCTGCGCAGGGCTAGGTCCTTCGATTCGAGAACGTTGACGCCGCCGAAGAGGACGAAGGGGGCTTCGTTGCTGGCGTTGACTTGAGGGGTGATGGTGACGGTGGACAAGGTTTTCTCCTGGACAGGTGCTTCACTGCAGCCGCCTATTGTCGTTGCGCCGGCAGGAGGGGGTCAGCCTGCGGGCGTTACCGTCAGGTAAAAGGGCGTCAGAGTCCCGGCCACGGGCCGCAGCAGCTTGAGCAGCAACGGGCGTCCATACCCTTCGCCCGCCAGCCGCTTGAGCAGGTCGGACAGCTGGGCCAGCGGCACTCCGTCGCAGCCAATGAGGATGTCGCCGCTGCGTAGCCCGTCGCGCGCGGCGGCCGAGCCGGCCACCACCTCGACCACGCGCACCCCGGTGGCCACGGGCCATTCGTTCTCGCGCACCCAACGCCTGGGCAATGCCACGGCCGCGCATTGCACGCCCAGCTTGCCGCGGCGCACCGCGCCATGACGCATCAACTCGCCGGCCACCCAGCGCGCGGTGTCGATGGCCACCGCGAAGCTCAGGCCTTGCGCCGAAGGGATCACCGCCGTGTTCACGCCGATGACCTGCGCCGCGCTGTCCAGCAGCGGGCCGCCCGAATTGCCGGGGTTGAGGGCCACGTCGGTCTGGATCACGTCCTCGATCATCCGGCCGCCCCGCGCGGGCAGGCTGCGGCCCAGCGCGCTCACGATGCCGGCGGTCACGGTGAAGTCGAAGCCCAGCGGATTGCCGACCGCCACGGCCAGCTGGCCGGGTTGCAGCGCGGCGGAACTGCCCAGAGGCAGGAAGGTGCTCGGGTGCGACTCGATGCGCAGCACCGCGATGTCGGTCGAGGCGTCCAGCCCGACCAGGCGCGCGACGCTTTCGGTGCCGTCTGCGAATGCGGCGCGCAGCTCGCTCGCGCCCTCGACCACGTGGGCATTGGTGAGCGTGAAGCCATCGGGCGTGAACAGGAAGCCGGAGCCGCTGCCCTGGCCGCCCGCGCCGCCGCGCTGTGCCTGCTTTCGGACCTTGATGTGGGCGACCGCCGCGCTGGCGGTGTGCGCCACCTGCGTGACGGTGGCCGAGTAGGAGTCAAGAATGAATTCGTCGCGCGCGCCCATGGAGCACCTCTTTTCAGTCGCCAGATCCCAGAGGAAATGGCGGCATGCCGGAGGTTTTCAACCCGGGCACGGGAAGCCGGCAGGGCCATCGTTTCAGTGCCCGGCGTTCATGAAGCCTTCAGCAGAGGCTCAGCGATTCTTCAGCAGCCGCCCGGACACTGGGGCTCCCAAGAACTACACCGACAGCACGGGGAACACAGCTTGAAGCACCTCATTCTTCTGCTTGCAGTCGCCAGCCTTGCGGCCGGCTGTGGCCACGACAACCACCGCCGCAATCGTGACCGCGACCACAACGGCATTCCTGACCGCTATGAACGCAACCGCGACAGTGATGGCGACGGCGTGCCCGATCGCTATGACCGCCGGCCGGACAACCCGCGCAAGTACTGATCGCCTCGTCGCTCAGGGCGCCTTCGGCCGCGACGACGGTTCCCACGAGTCGGGCGTGGTCGCCACCAGCGACTTGAAGTCCTTCCACGGCCGCGCGCCCGGGATGGTGCGCCCGCCGACGATCAGCGACTTCGCGAACACCACCATGCGCTCGCGCAGATAGGCCTGGTCGGATGCGGGCCAGGTCTCGATCGAGTGCGGCCCGCGCGCCAGCACGATCTCTTTCAAGCCGCGGATGCGGTTGTAGGCGGCCACGGTGCCTTCGAGCGTTTCCGCGCGGTCCCACAGGCCCTTGCCGAAGAAGGCGGCGGGCCAGCGGTCCATGCCCGCGAGCGTGGAGGAGTTCGGATAGAACACGATGTGGTGATCGGCCGCCATCCCGCCCAGGAACAGATTGCGGTCGGCCAGGTCGGGCGAGTCGCCCACATAGCCCGCGCCGCTGGCGAACGACGACAGCAATATCGCACCGCGAATGTTCCGCAGGCCCTTGGGTGGCGTGCAGTTGGGCTCGGGCATGTCGAAGCTGCACTGGGCCACGTAGTTTCTTGTCATGGCCCAGGCGGTGGACATCGAGCCGCGCGAGTAGCCGCCGAGCACCAGCGGGATCTCGCTCGATGGCATGCCTGCGAGCAGCTTGCCCCGGGTGGCTTCGCCTTCGAGCACTTCGCCCTGGGGCGTGAGGATGCGCAGCCCGCGCCCGGTTTCCAGCGCCGTGAGCGCGCGGAACACGTCTTCCCCTTGCTCCAGCGTGTTGGTGTCGCTGAAACCGCCCGACAAGCCTTCGCCGCGCCGGTCGTAGGCCAGCACGTCGAAGCCGGCCTGGTTGAGCGCATACAGGTTCTCGCGCCACCAGCGCTGGCCCATGGTCTCGGTGGTCGCGTTGGGAAAGTTGATGGGAATGGTCTTGCCGGTCTTCTCGTCGATGCGGTACGACGCCTCGTCGGGGTGCTGGATGGCCGTGAGCTGCCCGCCGCCTCCCGGCGCCATGATGACCAGCGCGCGCACCTTCTTGCCCTTGCCGCCGTCCACGCCCGCACCTTCGATGTACCAGCCGCGCAGCTTGATGTCGCCGGTCATCTTCAGGTCGATGCGCTCGAAGGTGTCGCGCGGCGCGGTGAACTCGACCACATAGGTGCGGGCGTCGGCCCTGGCGATGCCTTCGCGGTACGGCGCCTTGGCGAAGAAGGCGGGCCGGCGGATCTGCTTCAGGTCGACCTGGCCGTCCGGATCGATCTTGCCGGAGGGGTCGACCACGCCTGTCGATCGCGTGGCGCGTTCCTTGTTGGGCGGCAGCCAGCGCTGCATCTGCGCGTCGATGCGCTTGAAGCACGCCGGGTCTTCCTTGCAGGCGCGCCAGCGGGCCTTGAGCTTGTCGTCGGTGAACTCGGCGATGTGATAGTCGCCGCCCGCATAGCCGGAAGGCGTGGGGTTGGCCGTCATCAGCACCGGCACGCAGACCTTGGTGCCCTTGCTGTTCTTCTGGTCCTGCGGCAGCAGGTAGCCGCTCATCATGGCGTTGCGGTCGGTGCCGACCCAGGCGGTGCAGTCGGTGGGCGGCGGCGTGCTGGCGGTTGCCAGGCGCTGGGCTTCCGTGGGGCCGCTGCATGCTCCCAACAAAAGCAGTGCGGCAGCGAGGCCGGATGCGGCTGCGCGGCGGCGGAGCCGGGCAGGGCGCGTGATCGTTTCGGTCATCGAGTCGGGTGCTCCGGAAAGGCTCCGGGTACAGGAAATCTGGAAGCTGCGATCTTCGCCGGATCGGCGCTGCGCAATGGAAGCCGAAGCCGTTTCCGGATACAAGTTCTCTCCTTGTTGTCTGTAGGACATTTCCTGCACGCGCATGCGAATTTTTCTACTCTTTGCCGTTGCTGCGTGCGCGTCCAATCGCCGCCGCTTCACAAGGAGACAAGAGAGATGAACTTCGAAGGCATCTATTGCTTCGACACCGCGAGCGTGCGATTTGCCTTCTACCCCGAAGGCCCCGGCGGCCCGCGTGTCGTCGCGCAGATTTCCGAGGAAACCCTGCACGACGAATTCGGCGCGCGCGAAGTCGGCGACAGCCTGCTGGAGACATGCAGGCAGCACTTTCACGTCATAGAGCCCGTGGCCGTCGCGCGCTACCAAGCCGAGCCGCATCGGTCCATCACGCTCACGATCGACGACTTCGCACTGCACGCCTGAGCCGCCAGGCTTGAAGGCGCCGTGAGCGATTCAATCAACCGTGCCCGACAGGCGCGCGGTGACGAATCTCGCTCTGCAGCGCACGCTGGCCGGCCGAGAGCGCCAGTTCATAGCTCTCCACAGCGTCATACGCTTTGCGCAGCACGCGCGGGTGCGTGCCCTTGTCGTCGGTTTCGAGCAGCTGCCAGACAAAGGCGCCCGGCAGCGGTTCTTCGATGGTGAGTTCGATGGGGTGTGTCATGGGTTTCACCATGGCGCGGCGGGAGAGTCTTGTCTGTAGGTCGGCGGCGACGGCTGCTGCGCGAAGGCGGGGCAAACGCCGGGCATCCGGGCGCAATTTCACCGGCACGCGGTGGCGGCGCAGCCAAGTAATTCATATGCATTACATCGCCCGAAAAACCTTCGACTTAATCTTACAAAGCGTGACTAAATGCCTTGCTGAGATGTAACGCTATCCCATAATCGCGCCCCTGCAACGCGTGTCTAGACACAAATGTGTTGCGGATTAACAAAGATTTGAGGGAGCGCTAAACATGAATCGGCACTTGCACCGCGTTGTTTTCAATGCGGCCAGAGGTATGCGTATGGTGGTCCAGGAGACGGCCACCAGTACCGGCAAGGGTGCGAGCAAGGCGACGACCGCAGCGGGCGCCATGGCCATCGCCGGCGTGCTGATGGCAACGTCGGCACATGCACAGATCGTCGGCGCGCCCAATGTGCCGGGCAATCTTCGCCCGACGGTGCTGGTGGCGCCCAACGGCGTGCCGCTGGTCAACATCCAGACTCCTTCGGCCGCAGGCGTTTCGCGCAACGTCTACAACCAGTTCAACGTGGGCGCGAACGGCGCGATCCTGAACAACAGCCGGGTGAACGTGCAGACCCAACTGGGCGGGTTCGTTCAAGGCAATCCTTACCTCGCAACGGGGCCGGCGCGCATCATCCTGAATGAAGTCAACGGCGGCTCGCCGAGCCAGCTTCGCGGGTACATCGAAGTGGGTGGCCAGCGCGCCGAAGTGATCATTGCGAACCCGGCCGGCATCAGCGTGGACGGCGGTGGCTTCATCAACGCCTCGCGGGCTACGCTCACCACAGGGACGCCGCAGTTCAATGCGATCGGGGGGCTTGATAGCTTCCTCGTGCGCGGCGGCACCGTCACCGTCGATGGTGCGGGGCTCGATGCGAGCAAGACAGACTACGCGGCCATCCTGGCGCGTGCCGTGCAGGTCAATGCTGGTATCTGGGCGAGCGAGCTCAAGGTGGTGACTGGTGCGAACGAGATCAGTGCCGATCACAGCCAGATCACGCCGACGTCAGGCACTGGTGCTGCTCCGACCTTTGCGCTCGACGTTGCGGCGTTGGGTGGCATGTATGCGAACAAGATTTCGCTGATTGGGACTGAGGCCGGTCTGGGGGGGCGCAATGCCGGCAGCATCGGCGCGAGCGCTGGGAACCTGGTCGTCACGGCATCGGGGCGGCTGGAGAACACCGGCACGCTGGAAGGCCAGAGCGTGCAGCTTGCCAGTACTGCGGGTGACATCGACAACCGCGGGGGGACGATCCGCCAGACGAGCAGCGCGTCGCTGGATATCTCGGCACCGGCGTTGAGCAATACCAATGGCGGCGTGATTGGACTCGAACCCGCGCCGGTCTCGACGGCGGGTACGGGCGGCTCTATTGGGGCCGGCGGCCGCACGAGCGCGGGCGGCACTGCGAGCACGTCCACGGCCAGCGGTGGTTCCAGCACGGGTTCGGGTACCGGTGGCACGACCGCTCCTGCGGCGTATGTACCACCATCGCCCGGCGCCATCACAGCGACCGGTGCCATCCTGAACGACGGCGGCAAGATCTACGCCGGTGGTCCGATCACGCTGCAGAGCGCCAACATCAACAACAAGGGCGGCACGCTCAGCGTCGCGAGCATGGCGGTCAACCAGCCGACATTCGACAACCACGGAGGAACACTGAACGTCAGCAACGGCTTCAGCGCCAAGGTGGAGCGCTTCGACAACACGGGCGGCAAGCTCAATGCAGGCAGCCTGACCATCGCCACCAGCGGCGACCTGATCAATACAGACGGCACGCTCACGAGCGCCACCGATGCCAACCTCACGGTGGGCGGCAAGGTCGAGAACACGCGGGGCACGGTCTCGGCGACGGGCGCACTGACCGCCAACGTCACCGGAGCGACCACAAACAGCGCCGGCACCCTGGCTTCCAATCAAGGGCTGACGCTGAACACCAGCTCGCTGGAGAACACCAACGGCAGCGTTCAGTCCGCACAGGCCGGCGTGCAGCTCGGGGTGACCAACGCCTTGACCAATGGCAGCGGCGGCAGCATCAACGCGGCCACCGACCTGGGCATCCAGGTCGGCTCGCTTGCCAACGGTGGCAGCCTGCGCGGTGGCAACGATGCCAACATCGCGGTTGGCAGTGCACTCACCAGCGACGGCAGCATCACGGCAGGCCGCAACGCCACGATCACCGCCGGCAGCGTGCAGAGCGGGACGCCCAGCGTGCTCGGTGCGGGCATCCAGAACGACGGCAAGCTTGGCGGGGCTGGCGACCTGCGCGTGACCACCACCGGCGCACTGGTCGCCAACGGCACGAATCTCGCGGCCGGCAGTACCACTCTGCAAGGCGCGAGCGTCGATCTCTCGGCCAGCCAGACCAGCGCAGCCAACATCGCGGTCACAGCCACACAGGGCAATGTCACCACCAGCAAGGCCACAGTGGTTGCCCCCGACACTCTGGCGATCACCGCCAACAGCAACGCCGCGCAAACCCTCGTCAACGACGCTGGCCAGCTCAGCGCCGGCCAATTGCAAGTCAATGTCTCGAATCTCGCGAACACGAACAATGCCGAGATCGTGCAAACCGGTACGGGTGCGACGACCATCGCCATCAGCGGCACGCTGAACAATGACGGCAGCCGCATCGCCAGCAATGGCCAGGATTTCACGCTGCAGGCTACGGCCATCACCAGCAATGGAGGCAAGATCGAGCATGCCGGCCCCGGCATCCTGACCATCGCAGGCGGCAGCTTCAATGGTGCCAACGGCCAGATCACGACGAACAACGCGTTGGTCGTCGCCATGTCAGGGGCCTTCAACCAGGACGGTGACAAAGCCGCAACCAGTGCCAAGCAAATCACCATCGACGCCGGCTCCTTGAGCAGTCGCAGTGGCCGGATAGTCCAGACCGGCGCCGATGCCATGCGCATCACCGTCGTTGGCGCATTGGACAACAGCAATGCGGGTGTCGTTGCCAGCAATGGCAACACGACCATCGCAGCCGGCAGTTTGTTGAACCAAGGCGGTTCCATCCGCACTGCGGAAACGTCCAGCCTCGCCCTGAACGTGGGCGGTCTGCTCGACAACAGCAACAAGGGCGTGATCGGCGCCGGCGGCAACACCACCATTGCGGCGGGCAGCTTCAACAACAACGCCGGCAGTGCGACCGCGGTCGGCGACCTCAACGCCACCATCGCCAGCGCGGCCACGAATGCAGGCGGCACCCTCGCGGCCAACGGCAACACCGCGATCACCGCCGCCAGCCTGGACAACAGCGCGGGGACAACAGGCGCCGTCAATGGCAATCTGACGGTCACGACCACAGGCACGACGACCAATACGGGTGGCGCCCTGCAAGCTGGCGGCGTCACCACCTTGAGCAATGGCGGTCTGGTCAATCAAGGCGGTAAGGTTTTCGGCAACAGCCTGACAGTCGACACGCATAGCAACGTGTTGGACAACAGCGCCAAAGGCACGCTGGCTGCGACCACAACGGTCGATGTGACGTCCGGCCTCCTGAACAACGACACGGGCCTGGTTCAGTCCGGTGGTGCCATGACTATCGACACGAATGGCAAGGCGCTGACCAACACCAATGCTGCGGGCTACACCACGAACCAGGGCGGCATCACCAGTGCCGACACACTCACCCTGAAGAACGTAGGGGCCGTGACCAATACGGCTGGCTTTATCGCCTCGAAAAATGCGCTGGACGCCAAGACCCAAGCGTTTTCCAACGACAACGACGGCGAAGTGTTCAGCCAGTCCAGCGTCACGATCAACACCAACGGCGCGAGCTACACCAACAACGGCGGAAAGACTCGGGCGGTGGGTGATCTCTCGATCAACGCCGGGGATATCCAGAACGCCAGCGGCCTCGTGCGCTCGCTTGCAACCACCACGCTGAATGCTGCAAGCATCGTCAATACAGACACGCTGATTTCAGACAAAGGCATCGAAGGCCAGAATGTTGCCATCGGCGTTGGCGATCTGAACAATGCCTCCGGAGCCATTCGCGCTAACGTTGACGCCACCATCACCAGCGGTGGAACGCTGACCAACACAACAGGTGGTCTGATCTCCGCTGGCAACACGCTAGGCATCGTCGACCCGAATCGCGCAAATCCCGTCGCCAAGACGCTGAGGGTCGTGAACACAGGCGGGACTCTGGTTGCAGGTACGGCCGCCGTGCTTGGCACGGACGGCAAGGTCCAGACTGCAGCCTTCGGAAAGCTGGACATCGACGCGAAGGGCTTCAGTGGCGACGGCACGACCGTGGGCGTTAATGACCTGAGCATCGCCCTAGTGCAGGACGTGACGAACAGCGTCGACGTCAAGGCCGGGCGCAATCTGACCTACGCGACCACCGGCAATCTGACCAACAATGGCAAGCTGCTCGCGGGTGGCACGGTCACGGCCAGCGGCAACGATGTCGAGAACAAAGTCAACGCGGAGATCTCGGGCACAGACACCATCGTCAATGTCAGCGAGACGTTGACCAACCGTGGCCTGATCGATAGTCAAGGAAACACGCAGATCAATGCGGGAACGCTGACCAACATCGGCACCGGCCGAATATACGGCGATACGGTTTCCATCGCGGCGGGCACGGTCAACAACGATGCTGAGACGGTCGGCGGTGCCACCAAGGCGGCCACCATCGCGGCGCGCGGTGACCTCGACATTGGCGCCAATACGATCAACAACCGAGACAATGCGCTCATCTTCAGCTCTGGCGGCATGTACATCCGCGGCGCTCTGGATTCCAAGCGCCATGCCACCGGCAAGGGCGGCGTGCTCAACAACGAGAGCGCCAGCATCGAATCGCTGGGTGAGATGTCCATCGCCATGGGCAGTATCAACAACGTCGACACGCATCTGAAGGTTGCGACCAACAGCAGCACCGTATCGGTCGCCAGCATCATCACGATGGACGGGAAATCCTGGGAGCCTTTCGATGCGCAAGGCAACCCCATCACGTGGGGCGATCCCAGTACGCGCTTGGTCTACCACAAGGCCGCTGATGGCACTGTCAGTGTCATCGGCAAAGGCTGGACCAACGCCGTCACCAACATCGCCGTCAAGGAAGACTCGGTAGCGCCCGGGACCGACGATCCATCGCGCATCGTCTCTGGCGGCAACATGACCCTTGATGGACATGTCTATAACCGCGACAGCCAGATCATGGCGGGTGGGGACCTGAATGCGTCCGATGTCGATAACCAGGCGACACCCGGTAAGCGCGATACCTCCACGAGCGCGGTATGGATTGGCTACAACCCCAATCGCCCCGGCAAGCCGCCCGAGGCGCCGATCATCATTCCTCCGACAACGACGACCGACACGTACAAGCTCACCGACTACCAGCCTCAAGAGCATCTGAACGCCACCAGGGGATACAACGCTGGCGTCGCGGGCTATACCACCGTTAATGGCACAGCCGGTGGCACAGGTGGCGTCGCCACTGGCGAGCGCCAGAGGGCCGTCGTCGAAGTTCCTTCCAACGTGAACGGCGTTGTTAAGACGAGCGGGTCCAGTGCTGGTGCAGCGGCGGGGGCCGATGGAGCAGGCAATGCCGGCAGCCAGACTGTGCCGATGGTGGTTCGCACCAGCATGCCCAACATCACCGTTCCTCAAGCCAGCCTGTTCAGCGTAAACACAGGGGGACGGTACCTCATCGAGACGGACCCGCGCTTTGCAAACTATCGGCAGTGGCTCAGCAGCGACTACCTCCTGAACAGCCTGGGCCTTGATCCGAACAACATCCTCAAGCGACTGGGTGACGGCTTCTACGAGCAGAAGCTGATTCGTGAACAGGTGGCCCAGTTGACGGGCTATCGTTTCCTCGATGGCTACTACAGCGACGAAGAACAGTACGCGGCACTGATGGGTGCCGGCGCGACCTTCGCTAAGGAATACGGCCTGCGCCCTGGCATCGCTCTCACGCCGGCGCAGATGGCACAGCTCACCAGCGACATCGTTTGGCTGGTTGAGCAGACAGTGACCTTGCCGGACGGCTCGACTCAACAGGTTCTGGTTCCGCAGGTCTACGTTCGTGTGCGCCCCGGGGACATCAACGGCAACGGCGCCGTGCTCAGTGCCGACAGGATCAATATCAAGGGCAGCGGCGACCTCGTCAACACAGGCACCATCGCTGGGCGCACGCTGGTCGAGATCAACGCCGACAACATCAACAACCTGGGTGGCCGTATCAGCGGTGGCGGCGTAACGCTGAATGCCAAGGCCGATCTGAACAACATCGGCGGGACCATCGACGCCCGCGACAGCCTGAAGATCGATGCGGGCCGCGATGTCAACATTCGCAGCACCACCCAGACCAACGGATTCAACACGAACGTGGACCGCATCGCGGGCCTCTATGTGACGAACCCAGGTGGTCGATTGGTTGCGAGCGCTGGCCGCGACGTGAATCTGATCGGCGGGATCATCTCCAACCAGGGGGTAGGTAGCTACACGTCGATCACAGCGAAGAACGACATCAACCTGGGCACAGTGACCGAGACCCGAGCGATGATGGGCGTCAGCTCCAGCACGTCGATGGCGATGGCTAGTTCGCAAGAGCTCGGAAGCACCATCACCACGAACGGCACCACCGTGCTCCGAGCGGACCGGGATGTCAATGCGCGTCAGGCTACCGTGGATGCAGGCAATGGTCTGCTGAGCGTGCACGCGGACCGTGACATCAATATCGAGGCGGGCGAGGCCAGGGTTCTAGGCAACTACTCCGCCCAGTGGTCGGACAAGAAAACCTTCAGCCGCACGGACAACAAGCTTTCGGGTAATTTCGACAATTCGACGAGTGTGGGCAGCAAGTTTTCTGGTGGGGTTGTCGCTCTTGGCGCCAAGAACGACATCAACATCATCGGTTCCAGCATCAGCGGCAAGGACGGTGTTGCCGTGATGGCCGAGCGTAACCTCAACATTGTCGAGGGCCGTAATACCTCTAACGTCAGCGTTGAACTGGATCAACAAAAGAGAGGCATCAGCGCGCTCGGCGCCGCCATGGGGTTTGTGATGCCCTCCGGCAAGGCAACGACCACGGGCGTTGAGATCAAGTCCGATACCGCTGCACCGAGCACTATCACCAGCAACAACGGCGGCATCCTGCTGCAAGGCAACAACGGTGTTTTCCTTCAGGGCGTGCAGGTCGATGCGGCAAAGGATGTCTCGATCCTGGGCGGCAACGTCGTCATTCAAGCTGCCACGGACAAGCAATCTGTGACCGGGAAAACTAGCAGTAAGAGCGCTTGGTATGACTTCGGCAGCATGGCCATCCTCAAGGATGTCGGCAAGGGAATTAAAGCCCGGGAGACCACCGCCACAGAGGTCGATACCACGACCTTGACCCGTACCAACATCAACGGCGCGAACGTCAGCATCGCTGCCGCCGATACGCTGGCGTTGGCGGGTACGACGATCAATACCCCGGGCAAGGTGAGCTTGATCGCGGACACGTTGTTGATGGGAACACAGACAGCGGAGCAGACCACGCGCACGACCAGTCAAGGGCGCGACATGGTGTATCAGGTCGTGAGGGACAACGGTCGCACTGACCAGACGACGAACTACAACCAGATCAACGCAGGGAGCCTGTCCGTCACGGCGAATCATGTGCAAGCCGGCTTGGGCGCTCGTGACAGCATCGAAGGGCTGTCCAAGCAGCCGGGCATGAGCTGGATGAACCAACTTGCGAACGACCCCAAGCTAAGCGGAAAGATCGATTGGCAGAAGGTCGATGAGATCCACAAGACATGGAATTACGATAAGCAGGGGCTGACGCCAGAAGGTGCGGCCATCGTGTCGCTGGTCGTGACCTATCTCTCCTGGGGCACCGCGCAAGGCCTTGGGCAAGCGGTTGGCGATGCGGCTGCTACTTCGGTGACGGGAGGCGTCGCCGCCCTTGGGGAAGGTGGATTCATCGCGGCCGGCGGGGTGACCATTTCCACTGCGGTGGGCGGTGCTGTCACGGCCGGCATCACTGCGCTTGCAAGCCAGGCATCCATTGCACTGATCAACAACCAGGGCGATATCGCCGGGGCTCTGCACGATCTGGGTAGCAGCGCCAATGTGAAGAACCTGCTGACGGCTATCGTCACGGGTGGCGTTCTCGGCGCCATGGACCTCAATCCCACGGGCGCCCCCACACTACAAGGCGGTGCCCAGCCCTTCATGAATCAACTTCAGCAGAACCTGACAGCGGGGGCTGCACGGGCGGTGATTGGAACGGCGATCAACGGGGGGAGTTTCGAGAAAAACCTGAAAGACAGTCTGAAGAATGCCATCCTCGACACTGTGGCTGCGCAAGCCGCCTACGCGATTGGGGACTTGACCAAAAAGGACGGCGTCCTCGACGACTTCACCAACAAGGTGGCGCACGCGATTGCGGGTTGCATGGTCGGAGCCGTTCGGGCCGACAACGCGGCTGGCTGTGGCGCTGGCGCCTTGGGGGCGGCAATCGGCGAACTCGCGGCAGAAGCCTACGGTCGTCAGGTGGATACGACGCAGTTCGCAGCCTTGATCGCCGGTCTCGCCGTGGCCGTGACGGGAGGCGATGCAGCGCAAATCAACCTTGGTAGCCAAGCAGGGAGCAATGCGGCGGCCAACAACTATCTCTATCACGATGAAGCAGCAATGCGGGATCGTCTGATGCAGGAGAAGGCTGCCTGCAAGACTCAGGAATGCCGCGATCAGAAGCAGGCTCAGATCAACGCCTGGAACGCCGTGGACCGAGCACGTGACCGTGATGTCAAGACAGCCTGCACGAATCCTGCGACCAAGGACGCCTGTGCGGGGCTCTATGCTGATCTGCAAAACGCAAGCGCTTCTTATGACCCGACGCGCGGCAATCCCTTGGTCCCTGTTTCCGTGCGCGCGGAAGGCGAGAGCATTCAGATGGATCTGCGTGAATACGCCTTTGCGCAGGCCTATCCGAAGACATATGGTGCCCTCACCGCCGGAGTGAATACGGTTGAAGGGCTTCCTGGCGCACCAGTGTTCCTCCTCATGCTCAGCATAGGTGCAGCCTCAGGGGATCCTTCGGCGTGGAGCGCATTGGCAGACATTGCTGAAAAGGTCGCTGTTACTGTCACGGACCTGCCCGCCGCTGTAAACGCAAAGCTCGATGAGGCAAACGCCGCAGAAGCCGCAGGAAATACAACGAAAGCTACCGAGATTCGAGCTCAGTTGGTGCTCGATGGCACGTTGGGGGCTATCGGCACAAAATCATTGCTGAATGCGATGGGTTGGACCGGCTTGGCGACGAGGCCGATACTGAGTCCGATCTCTGCTGTGGCGGACTTTGATGGCATCAAGATGCCCACTTTCCAAGCGGATGCGAAGTATGCCTATGTGCGCGACTCGAATTTCCAGCTTACAGGCCGGAACCTGGAAGCTTCTGCCTTGCAGTTGGTGAAAGAGGAAAATGGGGCTAACTTCATTGGGTCTTTTGCTACCAAGATTGGGAATACGGACAATGGCTTCGATCTTGGCTACGCCAAGATGGTTAACGGCAAGCCTCAGCTTGTTATTGGTGAGGCCAAGGCAGGAGATTCTGCACTGAGTGCATTGGGGGAGAATCGCGAACTCACGCTGAAAAAGAATTTGGCGAAGCTCCAAGAAAGTATTGAGTCTTCTACTCTAGGTAGTGATGTAAAAATAACCTTACTTACACAGCTTGAAAATAAGACATATCAGGTTGAGTTGTATGTTGGGCCAACAAATGCCGCCAAGACCGCCGCGAAGATCGATGATGTTTTGATTGGTCGAATGGGAAGTCGGCCGGCACGGATTATTCAGTTTCAACAAGAATAGGATGGAGGTTAATTGAATGGGATTCAAAGATGCATGGCGTATTCAAATCGAAAACGAAATCAACAGAGAAGGTGGTTTCGTAAAAGTAGTTGAGAGAAAAAATGCAGATGGCTTCTACGCCTATGGCGACTGGTCTAAGCTGGCGATGCCTGAAGGGTTGAGTCGCGACTTTCAATACGCCATTGAAATAGCCCTTGGCAACTTCAATCACCCCTATGTTCAGAAATTCTTGAACTGGGCGATCGAAGGCCTGGAGAAAGCACTGGTCGACCCGCGTTTCGAGACCGACGACCCCAAGGTGCGAGGCTGGAAGATCGATGGCATTTTTCCTGGCAATCACGGTCAGGTACTGGTGGCCTTGGCGCTTGCGCGAGGGATGAGGGACAACGCTGAGCCTGACACGGCGATGCTGGCTCAAGGTGCGCGTGAGATCGCGCAAACTGAGCTGGAGTCAGGCAGCTATTGGATTCAAGGGCAAAGTGGCTACATGCGTGCGATCAACCTGCTGTTGATTGCCGGCGAAGTTGCCGAGGCCAAGGCGATGTTCAAGACGCGCAAGAAGTTCGCGTACACACAACAGCATTTCGACTGGCTCAAGGCTTTCGTGATGGCGATTCCCGACGAGCCGCCACACGTGCTGACCGACCCTGCGATGCGCGAGCACTTCCAAGGAAAGTTCGACATGTACCGCAACCCCGTCTATGCCGCACCATCGACGGACGATAGAGGTGGCAACCTGACTGGGAGTATCACGATGCTTCGACTGGAGCTTGCGATCCTGAAACAGCGCTACTTGCTTGGCTTGCCATTGGCCGGTCAATGGGAGCAAACCGTCGCTCACATCAGCGAATGAGTTTTCCTTCAGCGGAAGAGAATTTCTGTGGGCATATTGAGGCTTGCCCATTCGCTCTAAATATATCCAACCGGGGCGACGGCATTCTGAACGCCCGCTGACTTCGGATCATTTTTTCCATGCGCATCAACTTCTTTGCCTCTCTTCTTGCCTTCGGCCTGCTAGTCGGCTGCGCCCGATCTCCTGTCTCACCTACGCCGCAAGCGCCGGTAACACGGATCGTTGTGGTTCCTGTCGCCCCCATCGACAAGATGCACACGGAAAACAAGGGAATTCCGCTCGGGGTCTTGTGGCAGTCGATAGCTGATCGCATCAAGAGTTCGGATTTCAACGAGCGCATGGAGACCGCACGCAAGGACATGGGACCAAAACTGACGGCGGCGCTGGTCCGGCAACTGATTGTGCAAGGCTATGAAGCGCAGGCGGCGGACGGCACGGCAGGACAACCAGCCGGATCGAGCGTCGATGAAAGCAGGCTGCCTCCAACCGATGCTGTGCTGCGCATCTCGCTCAACGAGGTCGGTATGTATTCCGCGCGTTTCTCGAAAGACTATGTGCCTCGCGTCAATCTGAGCGCCTATCTGACGCGAGGCCAGACGGAAGACAGCCTTTACAGCGAGACGCTTTACTACGGCGCCGATGCAAGCGGCGAAGCGTCATGGAGCGTGCCCGCAAACCCTGACCATCACTGGTCGAGTTTCAATGAAATGTTCGAGCACCCGAAGCAGATCGCTGAGAGCTATGACTACGCGGTCAATGCTCTAGCGAAAAAGATCGTGCAGAACATTCGTGCGCAGGCTCCGCCAACTGCTGCACGGGCTGCGGGGTCTTGAGGCTTTAGCAGAGTCGAGCCACTAGATTTTCAGCGCTGGGCGCGTTGCCTGCGCAATGCATCCAGATAGAAGAAACAACCGGGGAGAGAACTTGAAAATGAATTCGCGTGCCATGCTGGCCGGCGTGCTGTTGGGCGGCCCACTGTTGGCGCATGCCCAGGTCCCCAGTACGCCGCAACCCTTCGTCGAGCAGCAACGCCAGCAAGAACGCGAACGCGCTTTGCGTGAGCAGAACGAACGCACCGTCGACCAGCGTCTGCAGGCCGCGCCGCCAGCACCGGCTCAACGCATCCCCGAATCCGAGTCCCCGTGCTTCCGCATCGACCGCGTGCTGTTGGTCGGTGAGCAGTCGGAATCGTTCCAGTGGGCTGTTGCTGATCTGTCGGGGCCCGATGGCAACGATTCCCCGGTCGGTCGCTGCCTCGGCACGGCTGGCGTCAACGTGGTTCTTGCACGTGCGCAGCAAGCCGTCATCGCACGCGGCTACGTCACCACCCGCGTGCTGGCTGCGCCGCAGGATCTCTCTGTCGGCACACTGACCCTCTCGCTGGTGCCTGGCCGCATCGCAGCCATTCGGACAACGCCCGATTCTTCTTCCACGCTGCTCGGCAGCTCCGCCTTGCTGGCCGCGGCCGTTCCCGCGCGTGCCGGCGATCTCCTGAACCTGCGCGACATCGAGCAGGGCCTGGAGAACCTCAAGCGCGCACCCACGGCCGAAGCCGACATCCAGATCGAACCGTCCTCCGCTGCCAATGCACGCCCTGGCGACAGCGATCTGGTGGTCAAGTACATCCAGGCCAAGAAGTGGCGCGTCACCCTGAGCCTGGACGACAGCGGCACCGAAGCCACAGGCCGCTACCAGGTCGGCGCCACCCTGTCCCTCGACAACCCCTTCGGCCTGAACGACCTGTTCTACGTCAGCGCCAACCACAACATCAACAACCACGTCTTCAGCGACCCGGCCAAGGGCACCGAAGGCCAGACCGTCCACTACTCGCTGCCTTACGGCTACTGGCTCCTGGGCTTCACCGCCTCCAACAGCCAGTACCACCAGAGCGTGGCCGGCCTGAACCAGGACTACGTCTACGCCGGCAAGTCCAACAACGCCGAGGTCAAGCTCTCGCGCTTGCTCTACCGCGACCAGAGCCGCAAGACCACGGCGGCTATCAAGGGCTGGCGCCGCGAGTCGCGCAATTTCGTGGACGATACCGAGGTCGACGTGCAGCACCGCGTGGTCGGCGGGTGGGAGCTCAGCCTGAACCACAAGGAGTTCATCGGCGAAGCGACGCTCGAAGGCACGCTGGCCTACAAGCGCGGCACCGGTGGCTTCGGTTCCCGCGTTGCACCGGAAGAGGAGTTCGGCGAGGGCACTTCGCGCCTGAAGCTGTACACGGCCGATGTAACCCTCAACGCGCCGTTCAAGTTTGGTGAGCAGAAGCTGCGCTACTCCGGCCTGATCCGTGCGCAGTGGAACCGCACGCCACTGACGCCGCAGGACCGATTCGCCATCGGTGGGCGCTACACGGTGCGCGGCTTCGATGGAGAGACGAGTCTGCTGGGTGAGCGCGGCTGGCTCATCCGTAACGACATCGGCTGGGCAATGGGGCAGAGTGGGGCGGAACTCTACACAGGCATGGACTACGGCCATGTGGGCGGACGTTCGACGGTTGACCTTCTTGGCCGCAGCCTTGCCGGCGCAGTCTTCGGTCTGCGCGGCCAATGGAGCAAGCTGAGCTACGACTTCTTCGTCGGTGCGCCGATCAGCAAGCCCGAGGGCTATCGCACTGCGAAGGTCACGCTGGGCTTCAATCTCAACGCAAGCTTCTGATATGCCGATGATTTTTTCAACTAGACCTTTGTTCGCTGTAGTTGTTGCTGGAGGCATCCTGCTGCCGGGATGTAGCAGCCTGCCGCCAACGCCTTACCGCGCCGCCCCTCCAGGCGATGGCACGTATGGATACAGCACCATGCACATCGAAGGAGACATCTACCGGATCGACTTCTATGGATCACCGGCAACGACCTCACGGACCGCCAGGGTGTTCGCCTTCTATCGCGCGGCAGAGCTTGCAGAGGAACACGGTGCGCCCGCTTTCAGGATCGTCCAAGGTGAAGTGGATCGCTCCATTCTGGACGGTACCGAAGTCTTTTCATGGTCCGACTCGTTCCCCGAGTTGCCTCTCGGCAGGCTAGCGGTAAACCGTGAGGACGGTGCCCATGCGGCAACCCTGCAAAAGGTCGCTGGAACGAGGTACATCCCTGTTCCGATCTACATCACCCCGCCAGGCCAAGCGCAGCGGGACGCAGACGAGAAACAGGTCTCCAAGCTCACCATCCTGCGCGTGCAAATGCTTCGAGAACTTCCGGCATCGCTTGATGACAAGGCGTTCATGACGCGCGAAGTGCTCAACAAGCTCGGGCCGCGCATTGTGCGCATGAGCTCCACATGATTTCCGCATGCGACATGTGGTGAAGTCGACGCGCGTCAGGTCGTCGAGTGCTCGTTGTCCAAGCAATGCGAGAAGGTCGTGAAGATCACTAGTGGCCGCTTGCCCAAGAGCAAGGCCGGCGCGGAAGTCGCCCGCATATGCAACTTCCACTGAGGCAAGTACCAAGTGGTGAAGGATCAGTGCTTCGAGTTCCAGTGACCGGGCAAACGATCGCGGTTGCCTGGAGCAGACGACCACACACCTGAGAAGTCGCCAATCGGCCTCAGACAATTTCAGAACCTTATGGGAACTCAATGAAACGCATCATTTCCATCTGCGCCATCGCAGTCATGCTCGTCGCGTGCGCTGGCCGGCCCAAGCAGGCGACCAATGAAGAACCGGAACCACTGTCGCATCCCCGGGTAGAGATCGTCTACAACGCCAAGTCCGAACTGGTGGTTCTGGATACTGGTGCCACGCCGACGGTCGGGCTCGGCGGCTTGTTCGGACCAGTGGGGGTGCTGGTGGCGATTGGTGCGGACGCTGCCAGCCGCAGCAACTCGATCAACCAGGTCGCGAGCCGCAGCAAACGCTTTCACCAGGCGGTAGAGGATGGCCAGGGCGAACTGATGCTCCACCGGGAATACGCCGAACGCCTGGCCGAAGCCATGCGTGCAACGGGTCGCGAGGTCAAGCTCACACCAAGCGAGCGCGCCACCGGCGCTGCGCGCAAGATGGAACTCGCCGGTCTGACGGCCACCCCAGGCTATGAGGTGATGCTGCTGCGCATCACTGCCGGCTATGGAGCGCCGAGTTTGACATCGGACTTCCGGCCCGTCATTTCCGTGGAGTACGCACTGCGCGACGAGAAGCTGCAGCCCATCACGTGGAACTCCATCACGTCAAATCGGGGCAGTCCCAGCTATTTCTCCTATGACACCGTGCTGAAGGAAAACAAGGCAGCATATGAGGGCCTGCGCCAGGAACTGTTCTCCACCGTCGGGCGGGTGATGAGCAACGATTTCCCAAAGCAGGAATAGCGTTCTCACGGATCGAAGACAGCCGATCTAAAAAGACGGCGATGCGCCTCTGTCTGAATCCGGCAGGGCCAACGCCATTGCCGCATGCTCTTGCTCTGTACGCATGAAGGGTGTCCTGTTTAGTAGGTACTGCCCGTAGTCATCCGCCGCAGCAGCGGCTGCCTCGCCAACACCGCCTCGCACGGCCCATGGTCAAGCACATGCCCTGCCTCCATCAGCACCACGGTGTCGAATCGCTCGAGCAAACTCAGCCGGTGGACCGACGCGATCAGGCAGGCATCCGGAAACGCATCGGCAATGCGCCCGAGCACGCGGGCTTCTGTGCTGGCATCAAGCGCACTGGTCGGCTCGTCGAGCAGCAGCAGCGAGCTGCCTTGCGCCGCGAGCACGCCGCGCGCAAGGCACAGCCGCTGTCTCTGCCCGCCTGAAAGATTGAAGCCTCGCTCCGACACGGCGGTGTCGAGGTCGCCGTGATTCGCCTTCAGCACTTCGTCAAAAGTGCTTGTGTGCAGCGCGGCCTGCAGGAGCGTGTCGTCGCGCGGTTGGCCGAAGGCGAGGTTCTCGCGCACGCTGGCTTCGAACAGTTCTGTTTCCTGCGGGATCAGCGTGGCGAGCCGGCGCAGTTGTGCCCAATCGACGGGCTGACCGTCGAGTAGCAGCGTGCCGCTGTCGGGCGGATAGAGCCCGGCCAGCACGCGCAGCAGGGTGCTCTTGCCGCCTCCGCTTGGGCCGACCAATGCGACGCGTTCGCCGCGGCGCAGTGTCAGCACCACGTCGTGCAGGCCACTCCGCACGGGTTCGGCAACCCCGGGCTCTTCTTCGGCCGAAGCACCGCGGGGCGCATAGCGCCATTGCAGCGCCTGGATGCTCAACTGCCGCCACGGCGCATCGGCCTCTATCCGCTCTCGCTCGGGCACCTGCTCGGGCGGCGTGGCCATCGCTTCGTTTCCCGATGGCGCCTGCCAGATCGGCTCGGCGCTGCTGTAGTCCGTGTGCATGCGCGCGAAGAAGCTGAAGTTGGCCGCCACCGAGGTCACGACGCCGGCCGCCTGCTGCGCGTATTGATAAATCATGAACACCGCGCCCAGCATCACGGCCTGTCCGGGCGCGCGCGCCTGCCACACATAGATGACCACCAGCCCCCAGGTCAGCGCCAGCCCCATGAGGTCGACGGCGAACCACTTGCCTTCGTTGAGGACCACGGTGCGCTTCAGCGGCAGCGAGATCGCGGCCATGCGTCGCCGCAACAGCAGCCGCGAAGCACCCTGCAGGCGCAGGCCGATCACGGTCGAGGCATTGCCCAGGAAGTCGAGCAGCACAGCCACATAGCGCCGGTCGGCATCGTTCTCGGCGCGCGCGAGCTTCATCAGCGCGCGGTCGATGCGCACGATGACGAGGCCGATCAGCACATACCCCGCGAGCGCCGTCACGCCACTGGTGCGCGACAGCAGCGCCAGCGCGACCAGCGGGCCGACGAAGTTGACGGCGTTGGTGAGCCAGATGAACTGGTTTTGCGCGAAGTCCGACAGCGCGCGGCCGGCTTGATGCACGCGGTGTTGCAGCTCGCCGGAGTGGTGGTCATCGTGCCAGGCGAGAGGTGCGGCTGCGATGCGTGCGTACAGCTGGTCGGCGAGTGTCTCGCGCACCTTCACGCCGACGTTGCGTTCGAGAATGCGGCCCGGGCCGTGCAGCACCCATGCGCCAACGGCCACCCCGACCAGTGCCGCGATCCAGTGGCCGGCTGTGTTCAGCTCGCCGCGCTGCAGTGCGTTGATGGCCTGCCCCGCGAGGTACGGCAGCGTGAGGCGGATCAGCTGCGAAGCTGCAAGCAGCGCAGTGGCCGCCAGCAGCTGTCCGCGCGCGCCTTCCGCAAAGTGCCACAGGGCGGCATAGAGCTCGCGGATGGCGTTGCCGGGGCCGGTCTTCTTGTTCGTCTTGTCGCTGGCCTGCATGCGTGTCAGCCCGCCTTGCGGAATGTGAGGTTGATGCGCGTCGCGCCCAGCAATGGGTGCGGCTCGTCTTTCAGGGGCAGCACGCCGTGGTAGCGCAGCCGGTCTTCGCCACCCCAGACCACGACGTCGCCGTGCACCAGCGGTACGCGCACCGTCTTGTCGCTGCGCGCATGCCCGCCGAACAGAAAGACGGCGGGCATGCCGAGCGACACCGAGACGATGGGTGCGCCGTAGTCGTGTTCGTCCTTGTCCTGATGCAGCGACAGCCGCGCGCCCGGCGCGTAACGGTTGACCAGGCAGGCATCGGGTGCGAAGCCGTCGAAGCCGTCGAAGCCGGCCGTCGAGGCTGCCTCGCGAGCCAGTCGCGTGAACGGCTCGGGCATGGCGGGCCAGGGCTTGCCGCTATCGGGGTCGGTGGCGCTGTAGCGGTAGCCGCGCCGGTCGCTGGTCCAGCCGAGCGCCCCGCAGTTGGTCAGCGCCACGGACATGGTGAAGCCGCCCGGTGTGACGAGGTGGCGGAACGGCGCGCGTTCCGCCAGCCCTTCGATGGCCGGCAGGAGCGCGTCGACGAAGGGCAGGGCGAAACCGGGCAGCACGAAGGCGCCGGGGCCGAGCCGTTCAAGCGCCTCGCGCGGCGGGTCGTCGAACAGTGAAAGGGTGGCGGATCCGCCGCTGCTGGAATTTCGGGAGCTCGTCGTTGAGTTCATGCCCCTCGATCTTTGCCGAAAAGCCGCCTGGGGCCCAATTCGCCGGAGCTCCCATGTTCGGGTGATGTCGTTTGGCGGTGTTGCACTTAGCCTCGGCTCCCCAGTCATAAGTAGTGCTTAGGGTTTCAATTCTTGAAACTGCGCAATAAAAGGAATACGGTGTGCTCATCATGGACAGCGCTCGACTTCCCCTCAGCGTTCCAGAAGGCTGGACGGGTTGGTTCGAACTCATGCGCACGCCGAGCGGCACCTATGCCGGCATTTGCGAGTTGAGTCTGCGCGGCATTCCGCGCTGCGCCCTGGTGATTACCCAGCAGCTGACATGGGACGCGGCGATCGAGCGGGCAACGCTGCGGGCGGACCATTTCGTCAGGCAATGGGGGCCGGCGCGCGAGCATTGAACTGAACGCGTGCGGCGGCACAGCAAGGTCGGCAGGCGCGTGGTAGAAACCGCGAGCCTTTCGATCCACGCTCCAACCCACGCCTCGTCGTTCCAATGCCGAACTCTCCTTGTCGGGCTGCTGACAGACCGCGCGCCCGGTGGCTGTCGTGGCTGCTGCTCGGCATCGTCGCGCTGTGCATGGCCGGCTGCGCCGGACTGCCCGTCGACGTGCAGCGCAAACCCTCCGTCGCAATCAATGACGGCGCGGATACCACGCTCGGCCGCCTTGTGAAGGCGGCTGCTCCGCCCGGCGAGCCGCTGAGCGGGTTCAGGCTGCTGCCGATGCCGCAGTTCTCGCTGCACGCGCGCATCGAACTTGCGCGCCGCGCGCAGCGCTCCATCGACGTGCAGTACTACCTCGTGCAGAACGACGAGACCGGCCGCTACCTGCTGCGCGCCCTGCGCGACGCGGCCGACCGCGGCGTGCGCGTGCGGCTGCTGGTGGACGATCTCTACACTGCCGGCGCCGACCCGCTCTTCGCCAGCTTCGCCTCGCATCCGAACGTCGAGGTGCGGCTCTTCAATCCGTTCCCCGCGGGGCGTGGCCGCTTCGGCACGCGCTGGGCCTGGTCGATCCTCGACTTCGACCGCGTGCACCGCCGCATGCACAACAAGCTCTATGTGGTGGACAACACCATTGGCGTGATGGGCGGGCGCAACATGGCCAACGAGTACTTCCTGCGCGACGGAGGCTCGAACTTCATCGACATCGACACGCTGGTGGCAGGCGCCGTGGTGCCCAGGCTGTCGTCGCTGTTCGACATGTACTGGAACAGCCCGTACGTGTATCCCATCGAGTCGCTGGTGCCGCCCACCGGCGAAACCCCGCGGCAGCTGCGCGAGCGCTTCGACCGGCTGACCTCCGGCCCCGACCAGCTGCACCCCGAAGAGCCCGACTCCACCGACCTGCTGGGCAACAATCCGCTGGCCAAGGACCTGGACGCGGGCGCGCTGAAGCTGGTGTGGGCCCGCGCCGAGGCATACGCCGACCCGCCTGCCAAGGCGCTCGGGCCGACCGAAGAAGCGCGTGGCCTTCCCGCCGACGAGTCGAAGGACAGCGTGCTCTACAACGTGCGGCGCTATGTGCGCGGCGCCGAGAACGAGGTCATGCAGACCACGCCCTACCTGATTCCGGGCCGCGGCGGCATGGAGACGATCCGCCTCGTGCGCGGCAACGGCGTGCCCTACACCATCGTCACCAATTCGCTGGCGGCCACCGATGAGTCGCTGGTGCACATCGGCTACCGCCGCTACCGCCCCGAAATGCTGCGCCTGGGCGTGGAGCTGTACGAGCTGAGCCCCAAGCGGGTGGAGCAGACCAAACGCTTCGGCATGTACGGCTCGGCCAGCGGGCGGCTGCATGGCAAGTCGGCGGTGGTCGATCGCAAGATCGTGTTCATCGGCTCGATGAACTTCGACCCGCGCTCGATGCTGCACAACACCGAGGTCGGCATCTTCATCTTCAGCCCGCAGATTGCTCAGCAGCTCACCAGCCTGATCGGCTTTCTCCGGCTGGACGGCGCCTACCAGCTGCAACTGGGGCCGACGGGCGCCATCGAGTGGGTGAGCCCGGCCTCGGGGGACGCGGCCGACACCATCCTGCACCAGGAGCCCGAAACGGATTTCTGGTCGCGCTGGAAGCTGGAACTGCTGGCGCCGCTGGTACCCGAGAGCCTGCTCTAGCCAGCATCGGCCCGCATCCTCAAAACAGAGGATGGTGAGGAAGGGAGGGGCACAGAAGAATCGCAACGCTCGTGTTACGAGTTGATTCTTTTGTTTGCCCTTTCACCTGAAAAACCATCCATGAAAACAAACTTCGCGACCGCCGAGGCTTCCAGCCCGCTTTTCTTCAAGACGACGCGTTCCGCATGCGCAGTGGCGCTCCTGATCTCGCTCGCAGCCTGCGGCGGGGGTGGGGGCGGCGGTGGCGGCGGGTTCGCCGGCTTCCCGGCCGCGGGCGGCGGCAACCCGCCGGCCAGCGATCCGCCGGCCGCATCCACGCCGGTTACGTTTTCGGGCACCGCAGCCTCCGGCCTGCCCCTGGTGGGTACCGTCACCGTCAAGGACGCCAAGGGCGTCACCAAGACCGTGGCACTGGTCGACGGCAACTACAACATCGACGTGAGCGGCATGACGGCGCCTTTCGTCTTTCGCGCCGAAGGCACGGTGGGCGGCGAGCGCACGGTGATCCATTCGGCCGCGACCGCCGCGGATGCCAACGGCACCATCAACATCACGCCGCTGACCGACCTCGTGGTGGCCAACATCGCCGGCCGGCTGGCCGAGCAGTATTTCGACGGCGGCGAGTTCGCCTCGCTCACGGCCGATGAACTCAAGGCCGAGTCCGACGGCCTGAAGGCCAAGCTGCTGCCGGTGCTGCTGGCGCTGGGCGTGGATGCGAGCATCGACCTGTTGCGCACAGCCTTCACGCCGCTGTCGAGCGCGCTGGACAAGGCGCTCGACGTGCTGCGCGTGAGCGTGGACCCGGCCACCAACGTGGCAACCATCACCAACATCGTCACGCAGCAGCAGATTGCCGACGACCTGGCAGTGAAGGCTGCGGCCGAGACCTCAACGACGCCGCTTAGCGGCGACGGCATGGGCACGGCGGCGGACGACATCACGTTGATCCGCAAGGTGCTGTCGGACTTCGTGGGCAAGTTCGCGAACGGACTGCCCGCGCCGGCCGAATTGCTGCCCCTCATGACCGATGGCAGCAACCCTGCCACCGGAACCTATGGCTTCCGGTCCTCCGACCTGAACGCGGCGCAGTTCGCCGGCGACGCGGCGTCGGACCCCAGCCTCGTGGGCGCGAGCTTCACGGACGTGGTCATCCAGCGGATCAACTACACCATCGACGCGAACAACACGAGCCCGCGCGCGTATGTCGAATTCACGCACAAGGACAAGAACGGCGTCGCCTTCAGCAACAACCAGGGCATGCAGATTGTCAAGGGCACGGACGGCACGTGGCGCCTGCGCGGCGACGGGCGCGTGCTGGACATCAACCCGCACATCCACGCCACCAAGGAGAAGGCGACGGGGTGCGTGAGCAGTTCGCTGCAGTTCGCGATCCAGGACACGAACACCGGCAACAGCGGCAACGTCGCCTCGGTTGTCGTTACCGGGCCGGGGCTGCCCGTGGGCGGCTTGCGCCACATGCGTCCTTCGGGCGGCGGCGATTGGCCGATCCAGGGCTCCCCCAACAACAACTATTACTACCTGACGTCGAACTGCAGCGGCCTGTCGACCGCCGGCCTGAGCGACAGCGCGATCGCAGCGATTTCCGCCACGCCCGAGTACACCTTCACGGCCTACGAAAGCGACGGCTCGACGGTGGCCAAGTTCAGTGGTTTCGACATCGTCTACAAGCACCGCTTCCATGGCCGGCCGATGACGCTGGCGGAGGCGGCAGCCGCAACTTACCCGGGCTTCTCGACCACGCCAGCCCTCGCGTCCTACGCAGGAGGCAGCGACTTCGCCGTCAGCGCCACGGACCTGAACCCCGGCTTCGCCGCTGAGTTCTTCCTGAACCTGGCGTCCGGCCCTTCCGCCGGCGCGGAGGACCGGGCCGACGTCGCGCCGTCGGCTGCGGGTACGGCTTCGAAGACGTTCAATCTGCCGGCACAGGGTTCCGTCGTCTTCAGGAATATGTACGTCAGCACGTACGACGCCAACTGGCGCGAACTGGCGCTTCGCGACCAGAACTGAGGCCCCGGGGGCACCCCTCAAAGCCGAAAGCCCCCGTGAGGGGGCTTTTTCATGGGTACGGCGCCAGCAGGCGGGCTGCTGCGCGGAGGCTACTGCTGCAGTCGTCCGCTGAGGTACGGCTCGGGGTCGACGGCCGTGCCGTTCTTGCGGATCTCGAAGCGCAGTTTCACGCGGTCTGCGTTGCTGCGGCCCATTTCGGCGATCTTGTCGCCCTGGCGCACCACCGCGTTTTCCTTCACGAGGATGGTCTGCACGTGCGCGTAAGCGGTAAGGAAGGTCTCGTTGTGTTTCACGATGACCATGTTGCCGTAGGCCGGCAGTTCGCCGCCCACGTACACCACGCGGCCATCGGCCGAGGCGACGACCGGGTCGCCGAGGTTGCCGGCGATGTCGATGCCCTTGACGCGGTCGCCGTCGAAGCGGGCGATGGTCGCGCCGTTCGCGGGGCGGATGAACAGGGCTGCCGGGCGTTGCTGGACCGGTGGCGGCTTGACCGCCGGGGCCGGCCACGGGGTGTTGAGGTCGACCGTGGAGCAGGCCGCGAGGCTCGCGGCAAGCAACGCTGCGGCGCCGGTACGTAAAACAAAAGTCTGAAGGTGCATGGCGCTCTGTTGGAACGGGTTCGTTGCGGAGGGTTCCTGCGGTCTGGCTCGCCGGGCGGGCCAAGCGGCAGATGCTAGCAAACTCATGCGTCGGCGCTCGAAGAGCAACCCGGCGCGAAGTGGCCATTGAAGGCCGGCCCCGAGGCTATTTCAGCGGGATCGGCGTACCGCGGTCGATGGGCACCGCCGTCACGCTGTTCTTGGGCGAACCGTCGATCAGCAGGTCGGAGTAGGTGAGGTAGACCAGCGTGTTGCGCTTTGCATCGACCATGCGCACCACACGCAGGCGCTTGAAGAGCACCGACAGCCGTTCGCTGTAGACCTCCTCGCGCTTGGGCAGCGGCTGCGTGATGCTCACTGGGCCGACCTGGCGGCAGGCAATGGAGGCTTCGGACTTGTCCTCGGCCACGCCGAAGGCGCCGGCCAGCCCGCCGGTCTTGGCGCGCGAGACATAGCAGGTAACGCCAGTGACCTTGGGGTCGTCGTAGGCCTCGATCACGATCTTGTGGTCGGGCCCGATGAGCTTGAATGCGGTGTCGACGTCGCCCACCGTCTCCGCGTGTGCCGTCGCGGCCAGGATGAACCCGAAGCCGAGCGCGGTGCGAAGCAGGGTGGAGCGAAGCGTCATGGGTGTGTGCGGTTTTTTCAAACGATGTCGATCGTGTGGACGCGGTCGAAGCTGCCTCGCCGCCGGTCCTCGAAGTAGTGCTCGAGCGTTTCGCGCACGGTGCGAAAGGCGATCTCGTCCCAGGGGATTTCTTCTTCGGTGAAGAGCTTCGCCTCGATGGTCTCGTGGCCCGGGTCGAACTTGTCGTCGAGCAGGCGGGCGCGATAGAACAGGTGCACCTGGCCCACGCGCACCACGCTGATGACGGAGAACAGCCCCTCCATCACGTAGTTGGCGCCGGCCTCTTCGTCGGTCTCGCGAGCCGCGCCCTGGGCGGTGGTTTCCTCGAGTTCCATGAAGCCGGCCGGCAGCGTCCACTTGCCCCAGCGCGGCTCGATGTTGCGCTTGCACAGCAACACCTTGTTGCCCAGGACCGGAATGGTGCCGACCACGTTCAACGGGTTCTCGTAGTGGATGGTGTGGCAGGCCGGGCAGACGGCGCGCTGCTTGGTGTCGCCGTCGTCCGGCACGCGGTAGACCACCGCGGTGCCACAGTTCTTGCAGTGCTTGATGGGTACGCGCAGGAGCATGAAACCGGCCGCCGTCTTCAGACGACCTTGACGGTCAACGTCGGCAGGCCCGCGACTTCGCCCACGAGCGTGTCGCCTGCCACCACGGCGGCCACGCCTTCGGGCGTGCCCGTGAAGATCAGGTCGCCGGGCTGCAGCTCCCACGCGGCCGACAGGTGCTCGATGGTTTCGGCCACGTTCCAGATCAGCTTGCTCACGTTGCTGCGTTGGCGGTCGGTGCCGTTCACCTGCAGCGAGATCTCGGCCTTTTCGGCGTCGCCGGCCTGCGCCACGGGCACGATCGGCCCGATGGGCGCGCTCTGCTCGAAGCTCTTGCCGATGTCCCAGGGGCGGCCCTGTTTCTTCATGTCGTTCTGCAGGTCGCGGCGTGTCATGTCGAGGCCGACTGCGTAGCCGTAGATGTGCTTGTGCGCATCGGCGGCCGAAATGTTCTTGCCGCCGGTGCCGATGGCAACCACGAGTTCGATCTCGTGGTGCAGGTTCTTCGTGAGCGTGGGGTAGGCCATGGTGCCGGTCTGGCCCGTATCGACCGCCACCAGCGCATCGGCCGGCTTCATGAAGAAGAAGGGCGGCTCGCGGCCGGTGAAGCCCATTTCCTTGGCGTGATCTTCGTAGTTGCGGCCCACGCAGTAGATGCGGTGCACCGGAAAGCGGGCGGGCTGGCCGGCCACCGGCACCGAAACGGTGGCGGGCGGGGCGAAGACAAACTCGGAAGCCATTTCGACGTGTCCTTTTTCAGCGAAACCTAAGCGGGAGACCGGCAGTGTGCCAGAGGCGGGAGGCTCACAATAGGCGCCTCCCTTATGGCCCCGTGCCTTCCCGCATCCGTTCATTTCGACCATGCCCATCCGAATCGGCAAAGCCGGCAAAGCCAACGCCCTCAACGAACTCGGCCGCCAACGCGACGAGGAGGGCGACCAGGACGGCGCGCTGCAAGCCTATGCCCAGGCCAGCGCCGTGCATCCGTACTGGTCGGCCCCCTGGTACAACGCCGGCCTCATCCACAAGTACCGCGGCGACTGGGCCGCCTCGCTGCAGGCCAACGCCCGGGCCGTGCAATGCGAGCCGCGCAACGAAGGCGCGATATGGAACCTGGGCATCGCCGCCACGGCGTTGGGCGACTGGGCGACGGCGCGCAGCGCCTGGCGGCAGTACGGCATCGAGGTGGCGGACGGCGAAGGCCCGGTCGATCTTTTCATCGGACTCACGCCCATTCGCGTGCACGGCGACGAGGCCAGCGAAGTGGTGTGGGCCGACCGCATCGATCCGGCTCGCGCCATCCTGCGCAACGTGCCCACGCCGGACTGCGGCCATCGCTACGGCGACCTCGTGCTGCACGACGGCGCGGCCAACGGCTACCGCCTGCGCGGCGACCGCGAGGTGCCGGTGTTCGACGCGCTCGAACTGATTGCGCCGTCGGACTATTCGACCTACGAGGCCACCGTCGAGGACGCGACCAGGGAAGACATCGACGCGCTCGTCCAGCGCTTCGAGGCCGCCGGCGCCAGCGCCGAGAACTGGACCACCAGCATGCAGATGCTCTGCCGCGCCTGCTCCGAAGGCCGCCCCTTCGGCGAAGGCCAGCACAACCACGCGGCTGGCGAGGAGCCGGGCACGCTGGGGCCATGGCGCATCGGCATCGCCGCGCGCGAGGAGGCGGCCGCGCGTCGCATCCTCGACGAATGGCGCAACGTCATCTCCACCACATCACCCAAGGCCACGCTGCACGACTTCCGCTGCGTGCTGGCGGCCACGCCCCGCTCCTGAGGGAGCGCTATGCTTGAGAAATCATGAAGCTGCATAACTATTTCCGCTCCTCCGCCTCGTTCCGCGTGCGCATCGCCCTCAACCTGAAGGGCCTCGATTTCGATTACGTTCCCGTGCACATCGCGCGCGGCGACCATCGCACCGGTCCTTATTCCGCCATCTCGGCCGACAGGCTGGTGCCGCTGCTCGAAGACGAGGGCGAGCGCTTCTCGCAATCGATGGCCATCATGGAATACCTCGACGAAGTGCACCCCGAGCCGGCGCTGCTGCCGAGCGACCCGGTGGGTCGCGCCCACGTGCGCGCGCTGTCGCAGTCGATCGCCTGCGAGATCCACCCGCTCAACAACCTGCGCGTGCTCAAGTACCTGGTGAAAGACCTGAAGCTCGACGACGAGGCCAAGAACGCCTGGTACCGCCACTGGGTGCGCGACGGCATGCTGGCCTTCGAACGCCAGCTCGCGCAGTACCCCGCCGGCATCTACTGCTGGGGCAACACCCCCACCATGGCCGACTGCTGCCTGGTGCCGCAGATCTTCAACGGCCGCCGCTTCGACTGCGACTTCAGCGGCCTGCCGCGCACCATGGCCGCCTTCGAGGCCTGCATGGAGCTCGACGCCTTCCAGCGCGCGCAGCCCTCGCAGGCGCCCGACGCGGAGGCCTGAGCCTCATGAACGAGCGCTGGCTCGTGCCCGACTGGCCTGCGCCGCCGAACGTGCGGGCCGTGTGCACCACGCGCGATGGCGGGGTTTCGCGGGGGCGCTATGAGAGCCTGAATCTCGGCGATCACGTGGGCGATGAACTCGCGCTCGTGGCAGAGAACCGGAACCGTTTGCGCATGGCCATCGGCGCGCGCCCCGTATTCCTGCAGCAGGTGCACGGCACTGGCGTCGTGGCACTCGATGCCGCACAGGACGTGGTACGCGACGGTACTGCTGCCGATGCCTGCACGGCTACGGCGACCGGTCTGGCCTGCACGATCATGGTGGCCGACTGCCTGCCCGTGCTCTTCACCGATGAAGAAGGCCGCCGCGTGGCGGCTGCGCACGCCGGGTGGCGCGGGCTTGCGGGCGGGGTGCTCGAACAGACCGCCAAGGCTTTCAAGGCGGATGGCGCGGCCCGGGTCATCGCCTGGCTGGGCCCCTGCATCGGCCCCAAGGCGTTCGAGGTCGGCCCGGAGGTCAAGGCAGTCTTCGAAGCGCATGCGCCCGAAGCGGCATCCTGCTTCAGGCCTGCGCCGGCGACCGGCAAATGGCTGGCCGACCTGCCCGCGTTGGCGCGCCAGCGGCTGCGCGCGGTGGGCATCGAAGCCGTCTACGGCAATGACGGCAGCGACGGCTGGTGCACCGTCGGCAACCCGTCACGGTTCTTTTCGCACCGGCGCGACGGCGTCAGCGGCCGCTTCGCCGCCCTGGCCTGGAAGGTCTGAGCCCGCGCCTTGCGATGCGGCCTCTTCGGCCGCGGCACGCCGGGCGGCTTCCTGCGCTTCGACCTCGCGCTGTTTGATCGCGCGGCGCCGCGCAGGCGTGCCCATCAGGTAAACCACCAGTGCCACCGGCGCCAATCCGTACAAAAGAAATGTGAAGATGGCGCCCAGCACCGTGCCGTTGGTGTTGGTGGCTTCGGCCACCGCCATCATCACGGCGACATACAACCAACCGATGACGATCAGATGGATAAACACGAGAAGTTTCAGTTGGTAAGCAAAGGGGGCGGCGTTGTGAGTGCCTTGTGAATGCAGGATACTCAAAACACGCAAGCCATCCGTATCGTTTCAGGCGAGGACCAGGAGACATGATGAAGCAACAAGCCACGGGGGCCGATGCGTTCGCGCCCTTTCAGCAGGCACTTTCAGAGGGATGGAGCAAGGCGCTGGAGTCGTTCCAGCAGTCCGTCGCACAGGGCACCGTACCGGGGGCTTCGGCCTTCAACGTCGGCGGGACGCCGCTATGGCAATTGCCGCAGGGCGCAAAGATGCCCGAGCTGCCCAAGTTCTCCATCGACCCCGAAAAACTCCAGTCCATCCAGCAGCAGTACCTGGCGGAAGCCACCGAGCTCTGGCGCCAGGGCTTCGCCGCCAAGCCTGAAGGCGACAAGCGCTTTGCCGGCGATGCCTGGGGCAACAACCCGCTGTCGGCCTTCTCGGCGGCCGTCTACCTGCTCAACGGCCGCACCATGCTCGGCATGGCAGAGGCCATCGACGCCGACGAAAAGACCAAGGCGCGCATGCGCTTCGCAGTCGAGCAATGGATGGCCGCCTCGGCGCCCAGCAACTCGCTGGCCTTCAACGCCGAAGCGCAGAAGAAGGCCATCGACACGCAGGGCGAGAGCATTGCCAAGGGCATCCAGAACCTGCTGCACGACGTGAAGCAGGGCCACCTCAGCATGACCGACGAGAGCGCCTTCGAAGTTGGGCGCAACGTGGCCACCACCGAAGGCGCCGTGGTGTTCGAGAACGAGTTCTTCCAGCTGCTCGAATACAAGCCGCTCACGCCCAAGGTGTACGAGCGGCCGTTCCTGCTGGTGCCGCCGTGCATCAACAAGTTCTACATCCTCGACCTGCAGCCGGAGAACTCGCTGATCCGCTATGCGAACGACCAGGGCCACCGCGTGTTCGTGGTGAGCTGGCGCAACCCTGATGAATCGATGGACAAGGCCACCTGGGACGACTACATCGAGAACGCCGCCATCAAGGCGATTCATACGGTGCAGGAGATCAGCGGCAGCAAGCAGATCAACACGCTCGGCTTCTGCGTGGGCGGCACCATCCTGAGCACCGCGCTCGCGGTGCTCGCAGCGCGCGGCGAGAAGCCTGCGGCATCGGTCACGCTGCTGACCACCTTCCTCGACTTCAGCGACACCGGCATCCTCGACATCTTCGTGGACGAGACGATGGTGGCGTACCGCGAAATGCAGCTCGGCAAGGGCGGCCTGCTGCCCGGCGGCGACCTGGCCTCGACCTTCAGCTTCCTGCGTCCCAACGATCTTGTGTGGAACTACGTGGTCGGCAACTACCTCAAGGGCGAGACCCCGCCGCCCTTCGACCTGCTGTACTGGAACAGCGACGCCACCAACCTGCCGGGTCCGTTCTACGCCTGGTACCTGCGCAACACGTACCACGAGAACAAGCTCGCCAAGCCGAATGCACTCACCGTATGTGGCGAGAAGATCGACCTGGGCAACATCGACATTCCGGCCTACATCTACGGCTCGCGCGAGGACCACATCGTGCCCATCGGCGGCGCGTATGCCTCCACGCAACTGCTGCCGGGCAAGAAGCGCTTCGTCATGGGCGCGTCGGGCCACATCGCCGGCGTGATCAACCCTCCGGTCAAGAACAAGCGCAGCCATTGGATCCGCGACGACGGCAAGTTCCCGAAGACGCAGGCCGAATGGCTCTCCGGCGCGCAGGAGCATCCCGGCAGCTGGTGGACCGACTGGGCACAATGGCTCAAGGGGCACGCGGGCAAACAGGTCCCCGCGCCCAAGGCGTACGGCAACGGCAAGGCTTACAAAGCCATCGAACCGGCGCCGGGACGCTACGTCAAGGCTCGCGCCTGACCTTCGCTTCGCTACACCTCGATTTCAAATCACTTCAACGGAGAACCTCATGGAAGACATCGTCATCGTTTCGGCAGCACGCACGGCGGTCGGCAAGTTCGGCGGCTCGCTCGCCGGCATCTCGGCCACGGAGCTGGGTGCGATCGTGATCAAGGAAGTGATTGCACGCGCCAACCTCACGGCCGAGCAGGTCGGCGAGGCCATCATGGGCCAGGTGCTCGCGGCCGGCGCGGGCCAGAACCCCGCGCGCCAGGCATGGCTCAAGAGCGGCGGCGCCAAGGAAACCCCGGCGCTCACCATCAATGCCGTGTGCGGCTCGGGCCTGAAGGCCGTGATGCTGGCGGCGCAGGCCGTGGCCACGGGCGACAGCGAAATCGTCATTGCCGGCGGCCAGGAAAACATGAGCGCCGCGCCGCACGTGCTGCCCAACTCGCGCAACGGCCAGCGCATGGGCGACTGGAAGCTGGTCGACACCATGATCGTGGACGGCCTGTGGGACGTCTACAACCAGTACCACATGGGCATCACCGCCGAGAACGTGGCCAAGAAGTTCGGCATCGACCGTGCGGCTCAAGACGAACTGGCACTCGGCAGCCAGACCAAGGCCGCCGCCGCTCAGGATGCCGGCAAGTTCAAGGACGAAATCGTCGGCGTGAGCATTCCGCAGAAGAAGGGCGACCCCATCGTCTTCAACCAGGACGAGTTCATCAACCGCAAGACCAGCGCCGAAGGCCTGGCCGGCCTGCGCCCCGCCTTCGACAAGGCCGGCGGCGTGACGGCGGGCAATGCCTCGGGCCTGAACGACGGCGCAGCAGCCGTGATGGTGATGACGGCCAAGAAGGCCGCCGCCCTCGGCCTGAAGCCGCTTGGCCGCATCGCCAGCTACGCCACCGCCGGCCTCGACCCCGCCATCATGGGCATGGGCCCGGTGCCCGCATCGACCAAGGCGCTGCAACGCGCCGGCTGGAAGGCCGCCGACCTCGACCTGCTCGAGATCAATGAAGCCTTCGCAGCACAGGCCTGCGCCGTGAACCGCGAAATGGGCTGGGACGTGAACAAGGTGAACGTCAACGGCGGCGCCATCGCCATCGGCCACCCGATCGGCGCGTCGGGCTGCCGCATCCTGGTGACGCTGCTGCACGAAATGCAGCGCCAGAACGCCAAGAAGGGCATTGCCTCGCTGTGCATCGGCGGCGGCATGGGCGTTGCGCTGACCATCGAGCGCTGAGAAGGCGCGAATAAACCTGCTGCGCACCCCGATCTCGCATCTGCGGTCCTCACCGTACCTGGGTACGGCTCCGGTCCTCGACGCGACCTCGGGGCGCTCGCGACGGTTTCTTCACACCTTCTCTGCCGACGGGCCCCACGGCCCGTCGCTCAGCGCGACATCGACGGCCGCTGCGCCATCGCCGCGCGCCAGCGCAGCAACTCGGGGTGCTGTTCCCCGGGCTTGACCCGCACCACGCGGGCGAAGTCCACCGCCACCACGGCGGTGATGTCGGCAATGCTGAACTGGTCGGCGGCGATGAAGTCGCGACCGGCCAGCCGCTCATTCAGCGTCTCGAAGAACTGATGCACCCGTGCCAGTCCGCGCTGCGCCAGTTCGGGAATCTGGGCGTAGTTCACCGGCCCGGGCAGCGCCCGGTCGGCCATGGCTGGCGAGCCGTTGCGCAGTGTTTCGGCAATGGCCAGCAGGCCTTCGAATTCGATGCGCCAGTTCCAGCTGGCGATCTCGGCTTTTTCCTTTGGCGTGCTGCCCATCAGCGGCGGCTGCGGGTAGCGGGCCTCCAGCCAGGCAGCGATGGCGGCGTTGTCGGTCAGCAGCAGACCGTCATCGGTGCGTAGTGCCGGTACCGTGCATTGCGGGTTGATCGCGCGGTAGGCATCGCCCATTTGCTCACCACGGGCGAGGTCTACCTGCACGGTCTCATGGGCAATGCCCTTCTCGGCAAGCAGGATGCGCGCGCGCCGCGGGCTGGGTGCTGTGGCGCAGTCGTAGAGAATGATCATCGTCCGTCCAACTCCTGGAACTCATCGCATGAATGGCACGACAGCCTACACGCCGCCCACCGTCTGGTCCTGGAACAAGGAAAGCGGCGGCCGCTTCGCGAACATCAATCGCCCGATCGCGGGTGCCACCCATGAGAAGGATTTGCCGGTGGGGAAGCATCCGCTGCAACTCTATTCGCTGGCGACGCCCAACGGCGTGAAGGTCACGGTGATGCTGGAAGAACTGCTGGCGCTGGGCCATACCGGCGCTGAATACGACGCCTGGCTGATCCGCATCAGCGATGGCGACCAGTTCGGCAGCGGCTTCGTGGCGGTGAACCCGAACTCCAAGATTCCCGCGCTGATGGACCGCAGCGGCGACACGCCCATTCGCGTGTTCGAGTCGGGTGCGATCCTGCAGTACCTGGCCGAGAAGTTTGGCGGCGCCTTCCTGCCGACCGAGCGCGCGGCCCGCGCCGAATGCCTGTCGTGGCTGTTCTGGCAGATGGGCAGCGCGCCGTACCTGGGCGGCGGCTTCGGCCACTTCTATGCCTACGCGCCCACGAAGATCGAATATGCGATCGACCGCTTCGCCATGGAGACGAAGCGCCAGCTCGACGTGCTCGACCGCCGGCTGGCCGAGAGCCGCTACCTCGCGGGCAACGACTACACCATCGCCGACATGGCTGTCTGGCCCTGGTACGGCGCGCTCGCCAAGGGGCAGCTCTACGAATCGGGCGAGTTCCTGCAGGTGAGCGAGTACAAGAACGTGCTGCGCTGGGCCGATGAAATCGCGAAGCGTCCAGCGGTGCAGCGCGGCCGCATGGTCAATCGCGCATGGGGCCAGCCGAACAGCCAGCTGCACGAGCGCCACGACGCCAGCGACTTCGAGACCCGCACACAAGACAAGCTCGAAACGCCGACCTGAGCGCAGGAGCAACAACGATGAGCGACAAGATCCTGGTCTTCTACGGCTCGTACCGCTCCGATCGCATGGGCGTGCGCCTGGCGGATTACATCGTCGCCGGGCTTCGCGCACGTGGCGACGATGCGGAGCTGATCGACGCGAAGGCTGTCGACCTGCCCATGCTCGACCGCATGTACAAGGAATATCCGAAGGGCACCGCGCCCGCGGCCATGGAAGCCCTGGCCGAAAAGATCCGCACGGCAGACGCCTTCGTCTTCGTCACCGGCGAATACAACTGGGGCCCGCAACCCGGCTTGAAGAACCTGACCGACCACTTCCTCGAAGAGTGGTTCTGGCGGCCCGCGGCAGTCGCGAGCTATTCGGCAGGGCGCTTTTCTGGCGTGCGTTCGGGCACGGTGTGGCATTCGATCCTGTCGGAGATGGGCATGGTCGTGGTGTCGAGCACGCTCGCGGTCGGGCCGATCTCGCAGACGCTGGATGCGGCGGGCAAGCCGACGGGGCCTGCGGGCGAATCGCTGGAGCGCTCGTTCGGCCGGTTTGCGGACGACCTGGCGTGGTGGACCGAGGCCGCGCGGGCGCAGCGGGCGCGCAAGGCGCCGCCGTACTGAGCTGCACGCTCGCGGCAGGTTGGGCGGCGCAGCTTGTTCACCGCTGTTTTTTTGGGCAAAGTGATTAATCCCTTTATAAAACAACAGCTTGCATGCCTTTTACAAGGCTCCGCATGAGTTACCCCCAAAGTTGTGCACAGAAAATGGGGACGACATCAGACTTTTCGCAATCGCGTGCAAGTTGCTGATTCAATGACGTTTTCTGCCCACCGGAAATCGCGAAAAAGTTCTCTTCGCGTCCGCTTTTGGCCCCGTGAGGCCTGTTTTGCCCGCCAAGGTTGTTCACCGCTCAAATTTTGAGCAAACTAAGGAATACCCTTGTAAAACAATGACTTAAATCTGTTTTACAAGGCTCCTCATGAGTTACCCCCAAAGTTGTCCACGGAAAATGGGGACTGGATCGACTTGTTCAGCAAACGCATGCAAGTCGATGTTTTTGGGCACCGCGCTCAGTTCTCTTCGGCCAGTTGCCCGGCGTAGTGCCGGCACAAGGTTTCGACCAGCGCCTGCGCATAAATCGGCAGTGCCGCCCGGTCTCGCACCAGCAGATACCGCTCCCGCACGCACCACGCATCGCTGAGGTCGATCAGCGCGAGCTGCATGCTTTCCTGGTTGCGCCGCGCAGCCGATTCGGGCACCACTCCGATGCCCACGCCGCTGCCGATCATCCGGCACATGGCGTCGAAGCTGCCGAGCTGGATGCGCAGCTTCTGCCGCTTGCCGAGGTTGTCGGTGATCTGCGCCAGGAAGGTCTGCAGCGTGCTGCCCTGCTGCATGCCGATGGCGTCTTCATCGAGCGTCTCGGCGAATGAAATCTTCCGGCGCTTGGCGAAGCGGTGCTTGCGCGAGGTGACGAGCACCAGCCGGTCGGTGCTGAAGTGGATCGCCTCCAGCCCCAGCGTGTCGACGCGGCCGGCGACGATGCCGATGTCGGCGCGGCCGTCGAGCACGCCGCGCGGGATCTGAGCATTCGGTTTTTCCTGAAGGTCGACGTTGATGCGCGGGTTGTGCGCCAGGAAGCCCGGCAGGATCTCGGGCAGGAAGTCGGTCACCGCTGTGGTGTTGGCGAACACGCGCAGGTGGCCGCGCAGGCCGCCGCCGTATTCGAGCAAATCGTCGCGCAGTTGCTCCGTTTGATGCAGCACGAGGCGAGCGTGATGCAGGAAGGCTTCTCCCGGAGGCAGCAGCCGTACGCCGCGGGCCTCGCGCTGCAGCAACTGCAGGCCGGCCTGCGTTTCCAGCGCCTTGATGCGTGCGCTGGCGGCGGCCAGCGACAGGTGCTGGCGCTCGGCGGCCCGCGTGAGGTTGCCGAGTTCGGCCGTGGCCACGAACAGCCGCAGGTCGGTGAGGTCGAAAAGCATCGAGCGATGTTAGGCCCCAAGCCTTCGGAATTCCAGAAGGCTGGGTTCCGAAATCGCAGATTGCGCGCAGGGGGAGGGCGAACGACCATGCGGCCATGGAGACACAACACATCATGAGATTTCGCGCCTTCGCACTGCTGGCGTTCGCAGCCGCCGCCGCGGCACTGGTCCAGGCCGGCCCGGCACGCGCCGAGGCTTATCCCTCGCGCCCCGTCACGCTGGTGGTGCCGCAAGCCGCCGGCGGCACCAACGACATCGTCGGTCGCCTCGTGGGCCAGAAGCTCGGCGAAGTAATGAACAACGCCAGCGTGGTGGTCGACAACCGGCCCGGCGCTGGCGGCAACATCGGCACGCAGCTGGTGGCCAAGGGGCCGAAGGACGGGTACACGCTGCTCATGACCATCAGCAGCAGCCAGGCCATCAACCCGGCGCTGTACAAGAACCCGGGCTTCGACCCGGTGAAAGACTTCAAGCCCGTCGGCCTCGTCGGCGCGGTGCCCAATGTGCTGCTGGTCAACCCCACGTTCCCGGCGAAGAACTTCGCCGAGTTCCTGAAGCTCGCGCGGCAGAAGGGCGCCAACTACCAGTACGCCTCGGCCGGCAACGGCACGCTCAACCACCTGCTGGGCGAAATGCTCAACAGCATGGCGGGCATCTCGCTGCAGCACGTGCCGTACAAGGGTGTCGCACCAGCGCTCAACGACGTGCTGGGCGGGCAACTGCCGATCGTGTTCGCGAGCCTGCCTTCGGCTCTTTCGCACATCAAGGCCGGCAAGCTGCGCGCGCTGGCTGTGAGCGGCGACAAGCGCTCGGCCGTGCTGCCCGACGTACCCACCATCGCCGAGGAGGTGCCCGGCTACAACGGCACGCTGTGGATCGGCCTGTTTGCGCCTGCGGGCGTGCCGGCCGATGTGCTGGCGACATTGCAGGACGCCACGCGCAAGGCGCTGGCCTCGAAGGACCTGCGCGACAAGCTCGACCAGCAGGGCGTCGAAATTGCAGCGCCCACCACGCCCGATCAATTTTCGAAACTGCTGCAGGACGACCTCGCCAAGTGGGCGCGCATCGTCAAGGCCTCCGGTGCCGCAGTCGACTGAATGAAGCAAGACATGCCCAACGAAACTCCCACGACACCCTCCGTGATCGACAGCGAAGCACTGGCGAAGCTGCAAGCCTGGCAAGGCCGCAGCGAGACGCTGGCCGACGACATCACCGCCGCGCCCGTGCGCGCGCTCTCCGCCACGCTCGATCGTGACGATGCCCTGCCCGAAGCCGGCACACGCCTGCCCGAGCTGTGGCATTGGCTCTACTTCCTGCCGCACCACCGCCAGTCCGAAATCGGCGAAGACGGCCATGCGAAGCGCGGCGGCTTCCTGCCGCCCGTGCCGTTGCCGCGCCGCATGTGGGCCGGGGGGCGGCTTGCCTGGGAGCCCGGCAACCCGCTGCAGGTCGGCGACAGGATCGAGCGCACCTCGGCCATCGCATCGGTCACGCACAAGGCGGGCCGTACCGGCGAACTGGTCTTCGTGCTCGTGCGCCACGAGGTGCGCAACGAGCGCGGCCTCGCGCTGACCGAGGAGCACGACATCGTCTACCGCGCCGCCGCGCAGCCAGGTGAAGCGGGCCCGCCACCCACGCCCGCGCCGAAGGACGCCGCCTTCAGCCGCGACATCGTGCCCGACGACGTGCTGCTGTTCCGTTATTCAGCGCTCACCTTCAACGGTCACCGCATCCACTACGACCGCCGCTACGTGACGCAGGTCGAGGGCTATCCGGGCCTGATCGTGCACGGCCCGCTGATAGCGACGCTGCTGGTCGACCTGCTGCGCCGCAACGTGCCGGGCGCGCAGCTCGCGCGCTTCGAATTCCGCGCGGTGCGCCCGACTTTCGACATCGCGCCGTTCCGCGTGCACGGCAAGCCCGGTGCCGACGGAAAGACATTCAGCCTTTGGGGCGAAGACGCCGACGGCTGGCTCACGATGCAGGCCACGGCCGTGCTGGCCTGAGGGGAGAACCGACACATGACAAGACCCCTGGACGGCATCACCGTCATCTCGCTCGAGCACGCGATTGCCGCGCCGTTCTGCACCCGCCAGCTGGCCGACCTCGGCGCGCGCGTCATCAAGGTGGAGCGCCCCGAGGTGGGCGACTTCGCGCGGGCCTACGACGCCCGCGTGCACGGCGAGGCCTCGCACTTCGTGTGGGTGAACCGCTCGAAGGAAAGCCTCACGCTGGACCTGAAGCAACCCGCCGCGCTCGCCGTGCTGCAGGAGCTGGTGGCCGATGCCGACGTGCTGGTGCAGAACCTCGCGCCCGGCGCCGCCGCGCGCATGGGGCTCGGTGCGCAGGTGCTGCAGGCGAAGCACCCGCGGCTCATCGTCTGCGACATCTCGGGCTACGGCGAAGACGGACCGTACCGCGACAAGAAGGCCTACGACCTGCTGATCCAGAGCGAGGCGGGCTTTCTGTCGGTCACGGGCACGCCGGACGATCCGTGCAAGTCGGGCAATTCCATCGCAGACATTGCGGCGGGCATGTACGCATACACCGGCATCCTCGCGGCGCTGCTCCAGCGCGGCAAGACCGGCAAGGGCTCGCACATCGATGTGTCGATGCTCGAATCGCTCGCGGAGTGGATGGGCTACCCGATGTACTACGCCTACGAAGGCGCGCCGCCGCCGCCGCGCAGCGCCGCTTCGCACGCGACCATCTATCCCTACGGGCCGTTCCCCGCCGGCGATGGCGGCACTGTGATGCTGGGCCTGCAGAACGAGCGCGAGTGGCGCACCTTCTGCGAGAAGGTGCTGCTGCAGGCAGGGCTCGCAACCGATGCCCGCTTCGACAGCAACGCACGGCGCAATGAAAACCGCGAGGCCCTGCGCACGATCATCGTCGAGACCTTCGGCGCGCTGAGCACGGCACAGGTGCTGGAGCGGCTCGACACGGCGCAGATCGCCAACGCCCGAATGAACGACATGGCCGGCCTATGGGCGCATCCGCAGTTGCAGGCGCGCGAGCGCTGGCGGCAGGTGGGTTCGCCGGCGGGCGAGATTCCGGCCTTGCTGCCGGCTGGTCGGCAGAGTGCGTTCGACTACCGCATGGACCCGATTCCGGCGGTCGGTGAGCACACCGAAGCGATCCTGCGCGGCCTCGGGCGCAGCGAGGCGGACATTGCGGCGCTGCGCGAGGCGAGGGCGGTGTGAGCGCGCTCGCCCTGGCACGCGCCTTTCTCTTCGTGCCTGCCGACCGGCCCGAGCGCCATGCGCGCGCGCTGGCCACCGGGGCGGGCGGCGTGATCGTCGATCTGGAGGATGCGGTGGCGCCCGAACGCAAGGCGGCGGCGCGCGAGGCGCTCGCCGCCTCGTTCGCCGCGCTGCCCGTCGCCGACCGGCAACGCCTGCTGGTGCGCGTCAATGCCGCCGGCACGCCATGGCATGACGATGACTGCGCGCAGGTCGGCGCGCTGGTAGCGCAAGGCCTGATTGCGGGCGTCGTGCTACCCAAGGCGGAGCGTGCGGCCGATCTGTCCCGGCTGGCCGGGGCCGTCGGTCCACGGGGCGTGCTGGTGCCGCTGATCGAATCGGCCGCGGGCCTGGCGGCAGTCGATGAACTCGCGGCCGGCCCGCAGGTGCTGCGGCTCGCGTTCGGCAATCTCGATTTCCAGGCCGATATCGGCCTGGCCTGCGACGCGGACGAAGCCGAGCTGATGCCAGTGCGCCTCGCATTGCTGCTCGCCTCGCGCCGCGCCAACCTTCCCGCGCCCATCGACGGCGTGACGCCAGACTGGCGCGACGCCCAGCGGCTGGCCACCGACACCGCACGCGCCCGGCGCGGCGGCTTCGGCGCCAAGCTGTGCATTCACCCCGATCAGGTTGCGCCGGTGCATGCCGCGCTCGGCCCCAGCGCCGACGAACTGGCGTGGGCCCGTCGCGTGGTCGACGCCATCCGAGCATCGGGTGGCGGCGTGGTCAGCCTCGACGGGCGGATGGTCGACGCGCCCGTGGTGCGCCTGGCCGAACGCCTGCTGGCGCTCGAAGACCAACCGGCGCCCTGACGGAACACCCATAACCATAGGAGACAAAGAAGTGACAGCAACAAAGACGACCTGGAAATTCAAGACCCTGCTCGCGGCCTCGGCCGGCGCCTGCCTGTTCGCCCTGCAATCGCCCGCCATCGCGCAAGCCGCGTGGCCCGACAAGCCCATCACCATGGTCGTGCCGTACTCCGCCGGCGGCCCGACCGACGTGGTGGCGCGCATGCTGGCCATTCCCATGGGCAAGTCGCTGGGCCAGACCGTGATCGTCGAGAACACCGTGGGCGCGGGCGGTACCATCGCACCCACGCGGGTGGCCAGGGCGGCGCCCAACGGCTACACCATCCTCATCCACCACATGGGCATGGCCACCGCGCCCGCACTCTACAAGAAGCTCAACTACGACCCGCTGAAAGACTTCGAGTACATCGGCCAGGTGCTGGACGTGCCGATGACGCTGCTGTCGCGCAAGGACTTCCCGGCCAACAACTACCAGGAACTGCTGGCCTACGTGAAGGCCAACAAGGACAAGGTCACGCTGGCCAATGCGGGCGTGGGCGCGGTGTCGCAGCTGTGCGGCCTGCTGTTCATGAACCAGATCGGCGTGCAGCTGACGACGGTGCCGTACAAGGGCGCCGGCCCGGCGCTCAACGATCTCATGGGCGGGCAGGTCGACCTGCTGTGCGACCAGACCACGCAGACCGCGCCGGTCATCAAGGACGGCAACCGCGTGAAGGTGTTCGGAGTGACCACGCCGCAGCGCCTGTCGAGCATGCCCAGCATCCCGACACTGGACGAGCAGGGCCTCAAGGGCTTCGACGTGCGGGTGTGGCACGGCATGTATGCGCCCAAGGGCACGCCGCCCGCCGTGATCGAGAAGCTCAACGCCGCCCTGCGCGCCGCGCTGCAGGACGACATGGTCAAGCACCGGCTTGCCGAACTCAGCTCGGAAATCGTGCCGCTGGACAAGCAGACGCCGGAGAGCCTGCGTACGCACCTCGCGGCAGAGGTTGCGAAGTGGGGCAAGGTGATCCGCGCCGCGGGTGTCCAGGCGGATTGATTGTTCAGGCGGGCGGCGGCTCCGGCTGAGCCCGCAGCGTCTCGTCGAACAGAGCGAGCAGGTGCCGCGCGAACACGTCCATGTTCGCCGGCCGGTCGGTGTCGCCGGTCTCGATGGTGCGGCTTACCGTCACCGCGCCGACCACGGCGATGCACACGTGCCCCGGCGCATCGCCGTACGGGCTGCCTGACGGGCCGGCCGCGCCGCTTTCGGCGATGCCCCAGGTGGTGTGGTGGGTGTCGCGCATCCGGCCGGCGACGAGGAGGGCGTAGGGCTCGGTTTCGCCGCGCATGCCGGTCATGTCTTCCGCGGTCAGGCCCAGCAGCGCCCGGCCGGCGCGCCGCGAATAGACGACGGCGCCGCCGCGGAAGTAGGCCGACGCGCCCGGAATTGCGAGCAGCGCAGCCGACACGAGGCCGCCTGCCGAAGACTCGACGACCGAGACCGTCTGGCCCCGTGCGCGCAGCGTTTCGCCGATACGCGCGGCGAGCACCGGTAGCGGTTCGGGAAGCGAGGGGGCGGTCATGGCGCCTGGAAACGGGAGCCGGGCCGTTTCACGTACGCCGGCGCGCGCTCATGGCTCGCCGTGTCTCCGTAGATCGTGTCCGCCGGGTAGTACTCGGCCTGCAGCTGCACCCGGGCTGCGGCTTCCTCGCCCGCGGTATGGGCGATGAAGGCCAGCATCAGGTCGGTACCGGCCGATACCCCCGCCGACGTCCAGACATTGCCGTCACGCACGAAGCGCTGCTCGACCACCTTCACGTCGCCCAGCGCGCGCAGGCGGTCCAGCGATCCCCAGTGCGTGGTCGCGGTCTTGCCCGAGAGCAGCCCGGCCGCGTGCAGCACGAAAGCGCCGGTGCACACCGACATCAGCGTCTGGCAGCCCGGCGCCTGGTCGGCCAGGAAGCGCGTCATGGCGGGGTTGTCGACCTCGCGGCGCGTGCCCATGCCGCCGGGCACGAGCAGGCAGTCGAGGGGCGGGCAATCGGCAAAGGACACGTGCGGGTTGATGGACAGGCCCTTGGCGCAGACCACCGGTTCGCGCTTTTCGGCCACGATCAGGCAGTGCTCGGGACCGGCGGCCAGCTTGCTCCACATGGTGAGCATTTCCCAAGGGCCGACGAAGTCGAGTTCCTCGACGTCGGGGAAGACGATGATCCCGAAATTCATACTTTCGAACTCCTTGGGTGTTGCCGCTTGCACGGGCTTGCACAAGAACAGACAGTGCGAGGATAGAGGCTGGGCACGAAGGCCGCTCTTCGTGACAGCTGGTTGCAAGCTTGGCTCAGTGTTTTCCTCAGAGGACGCGGGCTTGAAACTCGCTAGAGTGAAGGCGGCCGTTCAGGCTTTTGCTACGTACACAAAGGAAATCTTATGAGCAAGAAAGTTGCATATGTCACCGGGGGCATGGGTGGCATCGGAACAGCCATCTGCCAGCGTCTGCACAAGGACGGGTTCACCGTGATCGCCGGTTGCGGCCCCACGCGCGACTACGCCAAGTGGCTGGCCGAACAGAAAGCCGAAGGCTTCGAGTTCCACGCGTCGGTCGGCAATGTCGGCGACTGGCAATCCACCGTCGAGGCCTTCTCTGCCGCCAAGGCAGCGCATGGCGCCATCGATGTGCTGGTCAACAACGCCGGCATCACGCGGGACCGCATGTTCCTGAAGATGACGCCCGAAGACTGGAGCGCGGTGATCGAGACCAACCTCAACAGCATGTTCAACGTCACCAAGCAGGTGGTGGGCGACATGGTCGAAAAGGGCTGGGGCCGCATCATCAACATCAGCTCGGTCAATGGCGCCAAGGGCCAGGCGGGCCAGACCAACTACTCGGCGGCCAAGGCCGGCATGCACGGCTTCACCATGGCGCTGGCGCAGGAGCTGGCCAACAAGGGCGTGACGGTCAACACCGTGAGCCCGGGCTACATCGGCACCGACATGGTCAAGGCCATCCGCCAGGAAGTGCTCGACAAGATCGTGGCCACCATCCCGGTCAAGCGCCTGGGCGAGCCGAGCGAAATCGCCTCGATCATCGCGTGGCTCGCCACCGACGAAGGCGGCTACAGCACCGGGGCCGACTTCTCGGTCAACGGCGGCCTGCACATGCATTAAGCATGCTGACCTGCACCTGATCGACAAAACCCGCTTCGGCGGGTTTTTTCATTTGATCGATGCGGGTTCCACGGATAGAAAGCCGCCAACACGCGTCCTACAGTGTCCAACCCTCCGGAGGCAAAAATGGAAAACACAACAAGCACACCCGCCAGAAAGCTCCCGCTCTACCGTTCGCTCTACGTGCAGGTGATCACCGCGGTGATCATCGGCGTGCTGCTCGGCCACTTCTATCCCGCGGCCGGCGAGGCGATGAAGCCGCTGGGCGACGGCTTCATCAAGCTGATCAAGATGATCATCGCGCCGATCATCTTCTGCACGGTGGTGGTGGGCATCGCCGGCATGGAAGACATGAAGAAGGTCGGCAAGACCGGCGGCCTGGCGCTGCTGTACTTCGAGGTCGTCAGCAGCATCGCGCTCATCGTCGGGCTGGTGCTGGTCAACGTGCTCAAGCCCGGTGCGGGCATGAACGTCGACCCGGCCACTCTCGACACCAAGTCGATCGCCTCCTACACCGGCCCCGGCAAGATGACCGGCACGGTCGACTTCATTCTGAACATCATCCCCAACACGCTCGTCGACGCGTTCGCCAAGGGCGAGATCCTGCAGGTGCTGCTGATCGCGGTGCTGTTCGGCTTTGCGCTGCACCGCTTCGGCGGCCGCGGCACGCTGGTGTTCGACGTGATCGAGAAGGGCTCGCACGTGCTCTTCGGCATCGTCAACTACATCATGAAGCTGGCACCCATCGGTGCCTTCGGCGCGATGGCATTCACCATCGGCAAGTACGGCCTGGGCAGCCTGTTCTCGCTCGGCAAGCTGATGGGCACGTTCTACCTGACCTGCCTGCTGTTCATCTTCGTGGTGCTGGGGCTCATTGCAAGGTTCCACGGCTTCAGCATCTGGAAGTTCATCAAGTACATCAAGGAAGAACTGCTGATCGTGCTGGGCACCTCGTCGAGCGAATCGGTGCTGCCGCGCATGATGGAGAAGATGGAGAACCTGGGCGCGAACAAGACCTGCGTCGGCCTCGTGATTCCCACGGGCTATTCGTTCAACCTCGACGGCACCTCGATCTACCTGACGATGGCGGCCGTGTTCATCGCCCAGGCGACCAACACGCCGATGACGCTCACGCAGGAGATCACGCTGCTGGCCGTGCTGCTGCTCACTTCGAAGGGCGCGGCGGGTGTCACCGGCAGCGGCTTCATCGTGCTGGCGGCCACGCTGTCGGCGGTGGGCCACGTGCCGGTGGCGGGGCTTGCACTGATCCTGGGCATCGACCGCTTCATGTCGGAGGCGCGCGCGCTCACCAACCTGATCGGCAATGGCGTCGCCACCATCGTGGTTGCCAAGTGGACCAACGAGCTTGACGAGACGCGGCTGCAGGCGGGGCTCAACAACGAGACTTGGGTAGAGGCGCAAGAGCCTGAGACGTTGGATGCCGCTCGCACCAGCAAGATGGTTGGTTGATCGCTCGGCGCGACAGCCGGGCCCTGGACAAGATGGCCGTGTGAAATAAAAGGGCAGACATCGTTCCTGCAAAATGGAGCGATGCCCCACAGCGTTTCCCTCATCAACACGATTGCCGCCGGCTTGGGGCTGGCGCTGGTGTTCGGATTCCTGGCAGCCAAGCTGCGGCTGCCCGCACTGGTCGGCTATCTGTTGGCGGGCGTGATCATCGGCCCGTTCACACCGGGCTTCGTGGCCGACGCGGAAATCGCCGCCCAGCTTGCCGAAATCGGCGTCATGTTGCTGATGTTCGGCGTAGGCCTTCATTTTTCCCTCGACGACCTGCTGGCCGTACGCAAGATCGCACTGCCCGGCGCGATCGCGCAGATCGGCGTGGCCACGCTGCTCGGCGGTGGGTTGGCCCTGTGGTGGGGCTGGAGCCCCGGCGCGGCATTGGTGTTCGGGCTCGCGCTGTCGGTGGCCAGCACGGTCGTGCTGCTGCGTGCGCTCGAAAGCCTGGGCATCCTCGATTCGTTCACTGGCCGCATCGCCGTCGGCTGGCTCGTGGTCGAAGACCTGGCGATGGTGCTGGTGCTCGTGCTGTTGCCGCCGTTGGCGGGCACGTTGGGCGGAAAAAGTGAACACGCCGGCCCGGCCGATCCGCTCTGGCAGACGCTGGGCCTCACGCTGCTGCAGGTCGGCGGCTTCGTGGCGCTGATGCTGGTGGTGGGGCGGCGCGTGTTCCCGTGGATCCTCTGGCAGGTCACGCGGACCGGCTCGCGCGAGCTGTTCACGCTGTGCGTGGTGGCCGCGGCCGTGAGCATCGCCTTTGCCTCGGCGGCGCTGTTCGGCGTGTCGTTTGCGCTGGGCGCTTTCTTCGCCGGCATGGTCATGCGCGAGTCGCAGTTCGCCCACCGCGCCGCGCAAGAGTCGCTGCCGCTGCGCGACGCCTTCGCGGTGCTGTTCTTCGTGTCGGTCGGCATGCTGTTCGACCCGTCGGTGCTGATCGAGCGGCCGCTGCAGGTACTGGCGGTGGTGCTGGTCATCGTGCTGGGCAAGTCGCTCGCGGCCTGCGCGCTGGTGCTGGTGTTCCGCTACCCGCTGGGCACGGCGCTCACGGTGAGCGCCAGCCTGGCGCAGATCGGCGAGTTCTCGTTCATCCTGGCCGGGCTGGGCGTGTCGCTGGGCCTGCTGCCGGTGGAGGGCCAGAGCCTGGTGCTGGCGGGTGCGCTGATTTCCATTGCCACCAACCCGTTGTGGTTCAGCCTGATCGGGCCGATGCAGAAGTGGCTCCATGCCCGTTCGTCCTTCGCGCGCGGGCTCGAATCGCGCGACGACCCGCTGGCCGAACTGCCCATGACCACCGAGGCCAAGTACCTCTCGCGGCAAGTGGTGCTGGTGGGCTACGGCCGCGTGGGGCGCCGCATTGCGGCCGAACTCGACGCGCACGACATTCCCTACGTGGTGGCCGAGCAGAACCGCGAGCTTGTCGAAAAGCTGCGCGAGGCCGGCACGCCAGCCGTGTGGGGCGACGCGGCCGACCCGGCGGTGCTGATCCAGGCGCACATCGCGCGCGCCCGCGTGCTGGTGGTGGCCACGCCCGACGCCATGAACGTGCGCCAGATGATGGAGACGGCGCGCACGCTCAACCCCACCATCCAGACCGTGATCCGCAGCCACAACGAGCAGGAGGCCCGGCTGCTCACGCAGGAAACCTCTGCCACCGTGTTCCTCGGCGAGCACGAACTCGCCCAGGCCATGGCCCGTGATGTGGTCCAGCGCGCCGTGTCGATGGCCGTGCCGGCTTGAAGACGCCCGCTTTCCTCTTCTTCTCAGAGGTCTTCGATGACCAGCGTGCGGTAGCGCTGGGCGATGGAATAGGGCACGGTGCGCACCAGTTCCATCAGGCGTTCGGCGGCAGCGCCGTCTCTTGTCCTCACCAGCAGGCCCGTGTGGCCGTCGCGCGCCAACTCGGTATAGGCGCGTACCGTCGCGGCGTCGGTGCCGGCGGAGGGCAGGGGGTTGTCGGATGTCTTCGCGGTCGGGGCGATTTCGGCCAGCACCGTTTGCGCGGGCAGCAGATAGACCTCGTCGCCACTCATGCCTTTTTCGATCAGGCGGTGGCCGATGCGGTCGGCGTCTTCCGCACTCGGAAACATCACCATCGAGTAGCCGGTCGGGTAAAAGGCCCCGCCGATGCTCGATCGCATGCCCGGTTCAAGAGTGAAATGCTTCATGCTGCCTCCTGTTCTTGGAAAGGCTTCTGAAAGGTCCCTGACTACAACATTAGGCCGCACCGGCACCGGGCTCTGTAGGAGAAACCCGAAAGCACTGTCAACCGCGTGCGTACCCCGCCCATTCAAAAAAGAACCGACAACCTTGTCAGCCACTCTTACCTACATGCCCTCATCGAGAAACATCGCGCTCACCGTCCATGAACTGGAGGCGGGCGAGTTCTATTGGGTGCTGATGGAGGCGGTCGACGACACGCCTGGCGAGACCTCCCACGTCTATGTGCCGCTGGAGGCAGCCCACGATCCCTATGCCACCTATTCGAACGCGCTGGTGGCGGGCGTGGCCGTGATGCGGCGGCTGTTCGGACCCGACGGAAGGCCTGCCTGAGGCCCATCAGAGGCCTTCGGCGGAAGGCCTCTCCCTATAATCCCGCCGTTCTGGTGCGTTAATTCTTATTAATCCCGCCAGGCAACACGGTTCGAAGGTGCCCCGCACGCCATCTCATGGCCACGGGGTTAAACGGGAAGCAGGTGCGCCGCGTCGTTCATTCTTGATTGATTGACGCTGCAACTCCTGCGCTGCCCCCGCAACGGTCAGCGGATCTGGAAACCCTCACGCTCATGCCTCCCAGACGGCACGGGCAGCCACTGCGCTTCGGCGTGGGAAGGCGAGGGTTTCGGCCGCGGTGTGCATCCATTCATTGATTGATTGGCACGCCGCGGCGCTCCGCAAGCCCGGATACCGGCCTTCGCAACCGCCTTCGGACGCTGCGGGAGTGCGTGTCCGGGCCTGCCACCGCTTCGCGCTCGCGCGTACCGTCGCAGTCCCTTCGCCTCTTCCGCCGCGTCCTCTATCGGTCAGGAGCCTGCGGGGACGCAGGTCGGAGGAGAAGTCACATGGGTCATGCATCGCCAGCGCGCGATCGCACGGGCGCGCCGCTGCGTTGGACGCGCCTTTCGGGTCTTTCACTGGGTCTGGGGCTGGTTTTCGGGCCTTCCGCGGTCTTCGCGCAGTCGTCGGGTGAAGTGGCGAATGCGGGCCAGACCCTCAAGCCGGTGCAGGTCGAGGCCGAACGGCATACCCCGCTAGCCATCGACGAGCCCTCGCACACCGGCAGCCGCCTCGGCCTCACGCCGCTGGAAACGCCGGCCAGCATCGAGGTGCTGACGGGCGACACCGTCCGCGCACGCGGCGACGTCTCGGTGATCGATGCCGCCACCCGCGCCACCGGCATCACCGGCACGCCCGGCCCCGGCAACGGCGGCACCGCGATGGTGGCGCGCGGCTTCTCGGGCCACGGCTCGGTGATGCAGCTGTTCGACGGCACGCGCCTCTACGCAGGCGCGGGCACCGTCACCTTCCCGTTCGACACCTGGTCTGTCGACCGCATCGAGGTGCTGCGCGGCGCGGCCTCGGTGATGTACGGCGAGGGCGCCATCGGCGGCGCCATCAACGTGGTACCCAAGAAGCCCACGCGCGGCCCGATCCAGAACGAGGCGCTGGTCACGATGGGCTCCGACGCCACCCGCCAGGTGGCCTTTGGCAGCGGCGGGGCGATCAACGACAAGCTCTCCTACCGCTTCGACATCAGCCACCGCCAGACCGACGGCTTCATGCAGCGCGGGCAGGCCGAGAGCCTGGCCGTGGGCGCGGCCGTGCGGCTCGACGTGTCGCCGCAGCTGCAGTTCACGCTGTCGCACGACGAGGGCCGGCAGTCGCCGCAGCGCTACTTCGGCGTGCCGCTGATCGACGGCCGCCTGAGCAGCCAGACGCTGCGCCAGAACTACAACGTCGACGATTCGGAAATCAAGTACCGCGACAAGTGGACCCGGCTCGACGCCCAGTGGACGCCCAACAGCGCCGTCACCGTGCGCAACCAGCTCTACCGGCTGGAGAGCAAGCGCCACTGGCGCGACAGCGAGACCTACACCTACAACGCCACCACGCGGCGCGTGACGCGCGGCGACTACCTGGAAATCGGCCACGACCAGGAGCAGATCGGCAACCGCACCGACGCGACCTTCAAGCACAGCCTGTTCGGCCTGGCCAACCAGGTGCTGGTGGGCTTCGACGCGAATCACATCAACTTCCTGAATTCGAGCGACACGCCCTACGGCGGTCGTTCGGTGGTCGACCCGTTCAACTTCAATCCCGGCTACTACGTGTCGCCGGTGGCCTACACACAGCGCTACCGGACCAAGACCGACACCTACGCCTTCTTCACCGAAGACAAGCTGGCCTTCAACGAGCAGTGGTCGGTGGTGGGCAGCCTGCGCTGGGACCACGCCAAGGTGGCGCGCACCGACCTGCAGAACGCGGCCAACAACCTCGGCAAGACCTTCGAGTACGCCACCGGCCGCCTCGGCGTGGTGTATGCGCCCGATGTGTCGCAGTCGTTCTACGCGCAGGTGGCGCGCGCGGCAGACCCGCTGACCTCGCTCATCTCCACCTCGGCCACGCAGGTGCCGTTCGAGCTCAGCACCGGCCGGCAGGTCGAGGTTGGCTACAAGCGCCAGCTGGCCGACAACCGCGGGGCCTGGACCGTGGCGGCCTATCGCATCGAGAAGACCAAGCTGCTCTCGCGCGACGCGACCGATCCGACCACCACCCAGCAGATCGGCAAGCAGTCGTCCGAAGGCATCGAGGCCACGCTCGACCTGGCGCTCACCTCGACGCTGCGGCTCGAAGCCAACGTGGCCAAGCTGCGCGCGCGCTATGACGACTTCAACGAAGTCGTCAGCGGGCGCCTTGTCTCGCGCGCGGGCAACACGCCCACTGGCGTGCCAGAAGAGGCCGCGAATCTCTGGCTCAACTGGCGCTTCCTGCCGCAGTGGGAGGCTGACTTCGGCGTGCGCTACGTCGGACCGCGCCAGGTCGACTCGGCCAACTCGCGCAAGATCGGCTCCTACACGGTGGCCGATGCGGGCGTGAGCTGGCAGGCGAATCCTTCGCTGAAGCTTGCGCTGCGCGCCTACAACCTGGCCGACCGCCGCTATGCGGTGTCGTTCTCGAACGGCGGCAACCAGTGGTTGCTGGGCCGCCCGCGTTCGTTCGAGCTGTCGGCTCTGGTCAACTTCTGAGCGGCGCTCCCATGACTTCCGCATGGCGCCGCGCTTGGCCGGGCATCCGGCACTGGCTCTACTGGACGCACCGGTGGCTGGGCATTGGCGGCTGCCTGCTGTTCGTCATGTGGTTCGTCTCGGGCGTCGTGATGATGTACGTGGGGTATCCCAACCTCACGGACGAAGAGCGGCTTGCGGGGCTGGCGCCGCTGCGTTTCGAGCAGGCGGCGGTGTCGCCAACCGCTGCACTCGACGCGCTGCCGCAGGCGGCCCGCGTGCAGCCGCGGCGCATGGTGCTGGAGATGCAGGGCGGCATCAACGCCGAGCCCGTATGGCGCATCGTCGATGCGAGCGGAGGCCGGCACACGGTCTCGGCGCGCGACGGCCATGTGCCCGGCCCGGTCGATGCCGCGCAGGCCGAAACCATCGCACGGGCCTTCTCGGGCCATGCGAGTGCGCACTGGGCCGAGACACTGGAGCGCGACCAGTGGACCGTGCCGCAGGGCCTGAACCCGCTGCGCCCGCTGCACCGCATCGAAGTCGGCGACGCGGCCGGCACGGAGCTGTACGTGTCTTCGCGCAACGGCGAAGTGGTGCGCGACACCACACGCTCGGAGCGCTTCTGGAACTGGCTGGGCTCCGTGCCGCACTGGATCTACTTCACGCCGCTGCGCGCCGATCCGCCGCTGTGGCACGACGTGGTGGTGTGGCTGTCGGCGGCATGCATCGTTTCGGCCGTGACGGGCATCGTCATCGGCATCCTGCGGGTGCGCCTGCGGCGCAGGTTCCGCAATGGCGCGGTCACGCCGTACAACGGATGGATGGCCTGGCACCACATCGCGGGGCTGATCGGCGGCTTCTTCGTGCTGACGTGGATCATCAGCGGCTGGCTGTCGATGAACCCCAATGGCTGGTTCCAGCGCGGGCCGGGCGACGCGGCTGCGATGGCGCGCTACACGGGTGCCGGTAAGTCGCCGTTCCCCTGGCCGCCTGCGGTGTTGCCGTCAGGCGAGGGCGAGGCCGCACCGCGCGAGGCCGTGCAGCTGTGGTTCGACGGCAAGCCGCTGCTGCAGCTGCGCGACGCGAAGGCGCGCGTGCGGGTGGTCGATGCGGCCACGGGTGGCCCCGCCGTCATCGGCGAGAGCGACATCCTGCGCGCCGCCGCCCGCCTGCGGCCCGGCGCCATCACCCAGGCCACGCTGCAGACCCGCGAAGACTTCCACTGGTACGGCCACCACCGCGAGCGCACCGTGCCCGTGTGGCGGCTGCAGTTCGACGACCCCGCGCACAGCTGGATCTACATCGACCCGGCCAGCGGGCAGGTCGCCGGCAGCAACGACAGCAATTCGAGGCTGCGACGCTGGCTCTTCAATGCGGCGCACAGCCTCGACTTTCCCTGGCTCATCCAGTACCGGCCGGCCTGGGACCTCGTGGTGTGGCTGCTTTCCATCGTCGGCACCGTGGCCTCGGCCAGCGGCGTCGTGATCGGCTGGCGACGGCTGCGGCGCAAGCCTCGACCATTGGTCATATCGAAGGGGCTTGCGCAAGCAGGCCCATGAACCAACAATCAACTTTCGCACTGCGGTGCATTTCAGGAGGTGCTCGATGCACATCGAACCAGGTCTCGTCGACGGATCCAAGATCTTCCTCAGCTACGCCACGGCGGCAGCTGCTCTCGCCTACACAGGCAAGGTGGCCTTCGATACGGCCGTGAAGGACGGCCTTGCCGCCCTGGCGCTGCGCTCGGCCATTGCCGTTGCGCTGGTGTTCTGCTTCTTCGAGGTGTTGCCGCATCACCCGGTGGGCGTGTCCGAGGTGCACCTGATTCTGGGCACGACCCTGCTGCTGGTGTTCGGCCTGGCGCCTGCGGCCATTGGCCTGGCGGGCGGGTTGCTCATCCAGGGCCTGTTCTTCGAACCGCAGGATGTGCCGCAGTTCGGCATGAACGTCACCACCTTGCTGGTGCCCTTGTTCGCAACGGCCGCGCTGGCACGTCGGATCATTCCCCAGAACGTGGCCTACGTGGACATCAGCTACCAGCAGGCATTCAAGCTGTCGGTGGCCTACCAGGGCGGCATCGTGGTCTGGGTCGGCTTCTGGGCGCTCTACGGACGCGGCACCGGGCTCGAGAACCTGAGCCAGATCGCCAGCTTCGGCGCTGCCTACATGACGGTCGTGCTTGTCGAGCCGCTGGTCGACCTGGGTGTGTTGGCCGCCGCAAAGGCCTGGCGTCGTCTGCAGGGCACGGCCTTCGTCGAGCGCCGCCTGTACAGCGCCATCTGATTCAACCAATGCATCGCCGCGCTCACGAGGTGCTGCCTCGGGGAGCGGCACGGGCGCTTGCGCGCCTGAAAGAACATCTCCCATGACACAAGCAAGCAACGCCAAGATCCCCGTCACCATCGTCACGGGCTTCCTCGGCAGCGGCAAGACCACGCTGCTGCGCCACATCCTCGGCAATGCCGAAGGCCGCCGCATCGCGGTGATCGTCAATGAGTTCGGCGAACTCGGCATCGACGGCGAGATTCTTCGTGGCTGCGGCATCGGCTGCGACGATGAGGGCAACGAGCGCGAAGGCGCGCTGTACGAGCTGGCCAACGGCTGCGTCTGCTGCACCGTGCAGGAAGAGTTCCTGCCCGTGATGTTGCAACTGGCAGAGCGCCGCGGCGACATCGATGCGGTGATCATCGAAACCTCGGGCCTTGCGCTGCCCAAACCGCTGGTGCAGGCCTTCCAGTGGCCGGACATCGCCAACATCTTCACCGTGGACTCGGTGGTGACGGTGGTCGACGGCCCGGCCGCCGCCTCGGGCCAGTTCGCCGAGAACCCCGAGGCTGTCGACGAAGCCCGCCGCGCCGACCCCAACCTCGACCACGAGTCGCCGCTGCACGAGCTGTTCGAAGACCAGCTCTCGGCCGCCGACCTCGTGGTGCTCAACAAGACCGACCTGATGGACGACGCCGCGCGAGCGAAGGTCGAGGCGCTGGTGCGCGAAGAGCTGCCGCCCGAAGTCAAGATCGTGGCTGCCACCGAAGGCCGGCTGCCGCTCGCGCTGCTGCTGGGGCAGGGCCGCGCGGCCGAGGCCACCATTCACCTGCGCGAAAGCCACCACGACCACGAGGAAGACCACGACCACGACGAGTTCGACTCGCTCGTGATCGAGTTGCCGCCCGTGGATCGCGACGGCCTGCTCGCCGTGCTCGGCAGGCTGGTCGAGCAGCACACCATCTACCGCGTGAAGGGCTTCGTCGCCATTCCGGGCAAGCCGATGCGCCTGCTGGTGCAGGGCGTGGGCCGCCGCTTCGACCATCACTTCGACCGCCGCTGGCGCGATGGCGAGGCGCAGCGCACGCGGCTCGTGTTCATCGGTGAAGACCTCGACGAGGCGGTGCTGCGCAAGGCGCTGGAAGAGGTGAGCGTGGTCGCAGCCTGACGGCCTGAACGCATGCACCTGCTGAGCACCCAGCCCGGACGCTTCGTCGAAGACGACAGCGTCGTCACCCGGCTCGACCAGACGCCGGGCGACATCGTGGTGCTCAGCTCGGCCGACACCACGCTCGCGCTGCTCGCCGCGGCGCGCACCGCGCTGGCGGTCGCCGACCCTGGCTATCCGTCGCTGCGGCTGGCCAACCTGATGCACCTGCGCCAGCCTGCGTCGCTCGACCTGTACATCGACGAAGTGCTGCAGCATGCGCGCGTGGTGGTGGTCGATCACCTGGGTGCGGAATCGGCCTGGGCCTACGGGCTCCAGCAGCTCGAAAAGCTCGCGAAGCGCAAGGGCCAGCAGCTCGCCATGTTCTCCGGCGACCTGCAGGAAGACGAAGACCTGCTTGCGCGCAGCACGGCGCCGCGCGCTGTGAGCCGCCAGCTCTGGCAGTACATGCGCAGCGGCGGGGCGGGCAATGCGATGCAGTTTTTGCGCGCGGTGGCCTTCCATGGGCTGGGCCACGGCGAAGCGCCGCTGCCGCCACGCAGCCTGCCGCAGGTTGCGCTGCATGTGCCGCGCGGCATTGACGCTGCGCACACCGTGGCCGGCATCGACGACCTGCGCGCCGGGTGGCATGCGGGTGCGCCGGTGGTGGCGCTGGTGTTCTATCGCTCGCATCTGCTGTCGGGCAACACGGTGGCTTTCGATGCGCTCGCCGCCGCATTGAGCGCAGAAGGGCTGAACCCGCTGCCGGTTGCGCTCGATTCACTCAAAGACCCGCTTTGCCTGTCCACACTGCGCGAGCTGTGCACCGAGCATGACGTGCAGCTCGTGCTCAACACCACGGCTTTCGCCGCGTTGGGGCAGGGCGCGCAGAACGAAGAGGGCGAAGGCATCGCGCTGGCCGGCGACGCACCCGTGCTGCAGGTGATCGTGAGCGGCGGCAACCGCGAAGACTGGCTGGCCGACAGCCAGGGCCTGCGCCCGCGCGACATTGCCATGCAGATCGCGCTGCCAGAGATGGACGGCCGCATCATCACGCGCGCCGTGAGCTTCAAGGGCCTGTCGCATCGCTGCGAACTCACGCAGACCGAGGTGGTGAACTACCAGCCCGAGCCTGATCGCATAGCTTTCGTCGCCGAACTGGCGCGCCGCTGGTGCCGGCTGCGCAGCCTGCGTGTCGGCGACAAGCGCATCGCGCTGATCCTCGCGAACTACCCGGGCAGCGAGGGGCGCATCGGCAGCGGCGTGGGGCTCGACACTCCTGCCTCGGTGATGGCGATCCTGCGCGCGATGGCGGCCGAGGGTTATGCGCTGGGTGAGCCCGGCGCAATGCCCGCCGATGGCGATGCGCTGATGCGCAGGCTGCAGGAAGGCATCGCAAACGATCCCGCGCAATGGGCCGCGCGGCCGGCGTGGCAGAGCTACGGGCTGGCCGAATACCGCGCATGCCTGGCAAAGCTGCCCGATGGCATGGCGGCGGCCATCGATGCACGCTGGGGGCCGCCCGAACAAGACCCGATGGTGCGGAACAGCCGCTTCATGATCGCCGGCCTGCGGCTGGGCCGCGTGTTCGTCGGCATCCAGCCTGCGCGCGCACTGGGCACGCTGGGCGCAGCCGACTACGCGAGCTATCACGACGCGGAGCTGGTGCCGCCGCACAGCTATCTCGCTTTCTATTTCTGGCTGCGCGAGGCCTTCGCCATCGACGCGGTGGTGCATGTCGGCAAGCACGGCAACCTCGAATGGCTGCCGGGCAAGAGCATCGCGCTGTCGCAGTCTTGCTGGCCCGACGCCATCCTCGGACCGCTGCCCAACGTGTACCCGTTCATCGTCAACGACCCGGGCGAGGGTGCGCAGGCCAAGCGGCGCACGCAGGCGGTCATCGTCGACCACCTGATGCCGCCACTCACGCGCGCCGAGAACCACGGCCCGATGCAGGACCTGGAACGGCAGGTCGATGAGTACTACGACGCACTGCTGGTCGATGCGCGCCGCGCCAAGGTGCTGCGCGCGCAGATCCTCGCGGCGGTGCGCGCGCAGCATCTGGTCGAGGAACTGGGCATGCCTGGCGCGGAAGACGATGCGGTGCTCGCACGCGTGGATGCCTACCTGTGCGAGCTGAAGGAAACGCAGATCCGCGACGGGCTGCATGTGTTCGGCGCATCGCCGCGCGAGCGGCTGCGGCGCGACACGCTGCTGGCGCTCGCGCGCTATCCGGCTGCCGATGGTGCGGGCGCGAATGCCGGGCTGCTCGGCGCGCTGTCGCAAGACCTGCTGGCGGGCGATGCCTTCGACCCGCTCGACATCGACGCGGCCCGGCCGTGGCAGGGCGCGCGCCCCGCGCTGCTGCAATCGGTGAGCACTGAAGCGTGGCGGCATCAGGGCGACACGCGCGAGCGGCTGGAACTGCTGGCGCAGCGCCTGCTGGAAGAGGGCGCATGCCCGTCCGAACTGCCGAAGACTGCCGCCGTGATGGGCCGCATCGCGCAAAGCCTGGCGCCCGCGCTCGATGCCTGCGGTGCGCAGGAACTGCTGCAACTCTCCCGCGCCTTGCAAGGCCGATTCGTGCCGCCGGGCCCGAGCGGTTCGCCTTCGCGCGGCCGGCCCGACGTGCTGCCTACCGGCCGCAACTTTTACGCTGTCGATACGCGCGCCATTCCCACCCCCACCGCCTGGATGCTCGGCCTCAAGTCAGCCGCGCAATTGGTCGAGCGGCATATGCAGGAGCACGGCGACTATCCGGTGGCCATGGGCCTGTCGGTCTGGGGCACGGCCACCATGCGCACCGGCGGCGACGATCTGGCGCAGGCCTTCGCGCTCATCGGCGTGCGGCCCAAGTGGGCGCCGGGCAGCCAGCGCGTGGTCGACTTCGAGGTGCTGCCCACGGTCGGCCTCGGCCGTCCGCGCATCGACGTCACGCTGCGCATCTCCGGCTTCTTCCGCGACGCCTTTCCCAATGCCGTGCAGATGTTCGATGCAGCCGTGCAGGCCGTCGCCGGGCAGGAAGACGAAGATGCCGAGCGCAACCCGATTCGCGCACGCATCCTCCGCGAGGCCGCCGCGCTGGAGGCGCAAGGTGCTTCTCCGGAAGAAGCGCGCCAGCAGGCCGGTTGGCGCGTGTTCGGCTCCGCGCCCGGCAGCTACGGCTCGGGCCTGCAACCGCTGTTCGACCATGGCGACTGGCAGACCGACGACGACCTGTCGAGGGCCTACGTCGGCGGCAGCGCCCACGCCTACGGCCAGGGCAGCGACGGCGTGCCCGCCGCCGACGCGCTGGTGCGCCGCCTGCGCGCCATGAACGTCGTCATGCAGAACCAGGACAGCCGCGAGCACGACCTGCTCGACTCCAACGACTACTACCAGTTCCAGGGCGGCATGGTCGCCGCCGTGCGCCATTTGAGCGGCCGGCAGCCGGCGATGTACCACGGTGACCATGGCAACCCGCAGGCGCCGCGCGTGCGCACGCTGAAGGAAGAAATCAGCCGCGTCATCCGCTCGCGCGTGGTCAATCCGAAGTGGATCGACGGCGTGAAGCGGCATGGCTACAAAGGCGCCTTCGAGATGGCCGCGACGGTCGACTACCTGTTCGGCTTCGATGCCACCGCGCGCGTGGTCGGCGACCACCAGTACGCGATGGTGGCCGACGCCTATGTGCTCGACGAAGCCACGCGTGACTTCGTGAGCGAACACAATCCGCGCGCGCTGCACGACATGCTCAGCCGCCTGCTCGAAGCCATGCAGCGCGGCTTGTGGCAGTCGCCCGGCAACTACAAGAACCAATTGGAAAACCTGCTGCTCGACCACGAGCAGCAGATGGAAGGAAGCCTGCGATGACCACTGCCGCCCCGATGCCGGTGCCTTTTCCCTTTGCCGCGATAGCGGGCCAGCCGCATCTGCGCCAGGCACTGCTGCTGGCCGCTGTCGATCCCGGCCTGGGCGGTGTGCTGATCGAAGGGCCGCGCGGCACTGCCAAGACCACGGCTGCCCGTGCGCTGGCCGAGCTGTTGCCGGGTGCCCCCTTCGTCACGCTGCCGCTGGGCGCGAGCCTCGAAAGCCTCGTCGGCACGCTGGACCTCGGGCAGGCGCTGGCCGGCCATGAGCTCAAGTTCGCGCCCGGCCTGCTGGCGCGCGCGCATGGCGGCGTGCTGTACGTGGACGAAATCAACCTGCTGCCCGATGCGCTGATCGACTCGCTGCTCGACGCGGCGGCCAGCGGCGTCAACGTGGTGGAGCGCGACGGAATCTCGCATCGGCACGCCGCGCGCTTCGTGCTGGTCGGCACCATGAACCCGGAAGAGGGCACGCTGCGCCCGCAACTGCTCGACCGCTTCGGCCTGTGCGTGCAACTGCGCAACATCGGGGGCGCGGCCGAGCGGCAGGCCATCGTGCGTGCGCGGCTGGCCTTCGATGCCGATCCGCAGGGCTTTCGTGCGAAGCACGCACAGGAAGAGGCCGAACTGGCTGCTGCGCTGGTTCGCGCACGGGCGCTCGTGGGAGATGCAGCGGCGCTGCCGTACGGCGATGCGGTGCACGAGGCGGTCGGCGCGCTGTGTATCGAGGCCGGCGTCGATGGCTTGCGAGCCGATCTCGTGATGCTGCGCTCGGCCCGGGCACTTGCAGCATGGGAGGGCTCGGCTGCCATCACCACCGACCACGTGCAGCGTGTGGCAGAGGCTGTGCTGCTGCATCGGCGCAAGCCTGAAGCCGAGGCTGCGGCGCCGGCCCCCGCGCCCCGAGCCGCAAAGCCCGATGGGAGCAGTAACGGCAAAGATGAAGCAAACAGCGCAGGCGACGAAGACTGGGGCGCCATGCCCCCTGAACCCGTCGGCATCGAGCGCGTGAAGCCGCTGCGCCCGCTGATCGACCGCACGCAGGCCGCTTCAAAAAAAGCCTGAGCCTCCGGGACGCCGCACCCGCTGGCGCACGCCAGGGTGACCGGAGGCAGGGTTCGCAAAGGGACGCACGGCAGGGCCGCTCGCCGCAGGGCGCAGCCTTCGACTGGCCGCGCACTCTAGTGGCACGCGGCGCCGACCGGCTGCGCGCCGGGCACCTGCGCCATCGCCCGCAAGAAGCGCGCAGCGGCGCGCTCCATTGCTTCCTGCTCGACTGCTCGGCCTCGATGCGCAATGAAGGCAACCTCGCTCGTGCGAAGGGCCTGCTGCTCGCGCTGATGCAGGAGGCCTACCAGCGTCGCGACCACGTCGCGCTGCTGTGCTTTGCCGGCGAGGTGGTCGAACTGCGTCTGCCGCCACGCCGCGCCAGCGCCTGGAACGACGACTGGATCGCGCCGATTGCCGCCGGTGGCGGCACGCCGCTCGCGCTGGGCGTGCAGCGCTCCGGCCAGTTACTTGCCAAGAGCGAAACGCGGCAGCGCTGGCTGTGGCTGCTGACCGACGGCCGCAGCAGCGAAAGCCCCTTGCGGCCCGAGGCCGCCGATGTTGCGTGCGTGATCGATTTCGAGGCGGCACGAATGCCGCTGCATCGCGCCAAGCAGCTCGCCGCGCAGTGGGACGCGCGCTACCTCATCGTGTAGGGCTGATCGGCGGTTTTTGCACCGCCGTTGCGTTACCGTGCGGCATGAGCGTCAAAACCTGCTTCCTGGCCCTTGCGTTGAGCGTGACGCTGCCTGCTTTCGCGCAACCCGCGGTGCCGCCGGACGGCGCGACTTGCCAGGCGGAGGAGGCATTGCTCGAGCGCGACATCGATCTTGCGCGTTCCCGGGGCCAGATGTTGCGGCGGCGAGAGCTTGCCGAGGCATTGAGCGCGCTGCAGCTGCGTTGCAGCAAGACCGCGCCGCCGGCCGAGAGCCGCGCAGCCCGCATCGACAGGCTGGAGCAGGAGGCTCGGGCGCTTCGGCTGGAACTCGATCGCACCGAGGAGCAACTGCGCAAGCTGAAGAACGAGTCGCCCTGACGGCAGGGCCGCCTCGGACGACGGGTCGTTTACGGAGCGGGCGTCTCTGTTTCTTCAGGCGCCAGCATCGTCCCCCGACAGCCCGGCGAGCCGCAATGGCAGGGGTACTTCGACGGCGGTGAGCCGTCGTCCGCCGTCAGCGAGTAGTCGATGAACAACTCGTCGCCCGCGTCCACCGCCACCAGCGTCTGGAACTTGAGCACCAGCTCGCCGCCCTCGTCGTATTCCTCCACCGCTTCGCAGTTCGGCTCGCACGAGTGATTCAGGTGGCGCGTGGCGTTGCCGCCCTTGGAGCCGTCGATGGTCTCGTGGTTCGTCAGCGTGAACAGGTAGGTGAGCTGGTCGTCCCAGACCTTGGTGGCGATTTCGGCCTTGGTGTAGCGGCGGCCTTCGTAGAGGCCGAGAAAGGCTTCGGCCGGCAGGTCGCGCGTGGCAAAGGCGCCGAGGCCGTGCACGCCGCTGGGGCCCACCCGGACGAAAGGGGTGGACGAGGTTTGCTTGCGATGCTTCATGGGGGAAAGAAGGAAATGGGGGGCGTCGAGATATCAAGTGATCGGCAGCTTCGCCACGAAACAGGTGCCTTCGTCCGCACAGGACGTGACCTCCAGCGTGCCGCCGTGGGCCGAGGCGATTTCCGAGCAGATGTAGAGGCCGAGTCCCAGTCCGCCGCCGGGCTTGCTGTTCTCGGGGCGCCAGTAGGGCTGGAAGATCTTCGCGATGTCGCAGGGAGGAATGGGGTCGCCGCCGTTCGTCACCGACAGCACGAGCTGGCCGTTGCGCACGTCGGCGCGAACCACGATCGGCTGGTCCGGCGCGCCGTGCGCGACCGCGTTGCCGAGCAGGTTGGACAGCACCTGCTGGATGCGGCCCTGGTCGCAGCGCACCACGCCGCTGACCGAGAGTTCGTCGCGGATGTCGAGCGCGGGATGGGCGGCGCGCACTTCGTCGATCACGTCGTTGAGTCCCGAGGCCAGGAATTCGGTTTCGCGGATTGCGAGGCCCATGCCCGAGCCGAGCCGCACGCGCGCGAAGTCGAGCACGTCGTCGATCAGCGCCGACATGCGGCGCGTGCTGGCCTTGAGCCGGGTTCCGAGCTTGACGAGGTCGGGCTCCGCCTGCCGCCGGATCAACAGTTCGGCCGCGACGCCCACCGATGACAGCGGGTTGCGCAGGTCGTGCCCCAGCACGGCGATGAACTGCTCGCGCAGTTCGGCTGCGTCCTGCGCCGACTGCAGGGCTGTTTCGGTGCGCTCCTGCTGGGCTTCGGTTTCGAGCTGGCGCGCGATCAGGTCAGCAAAGGCGGTGAACATCGTCACCACCCGGGCATCGGACACCATGGCTGGGCGCGGGTCGATGGCGCAGAGGTTGCCGAAGTAGTCGCCGTTGCTGTGGATGATGGGCACCGAGATGTAGCTCTCGATGTTGTACAGGCGCGGTGTGTGATGGTTGGCGTAGACCGGGTCGGTGCTGGCGTGGTCGATCACCACGGGCTGGCGGGCCATGCGCGATTCGCTGCACAGCGTGGTCTCCACCTTGAGCTGGCCGCCGGGCTCCAGGCCGAACTGGATGGTGTCTTCCACCGCGCAGGCGGTCCAGGTGCCGTCGGTCACGCGGGCCACGGCGGCAAAGCCCATGCCGGTGTTCTGGCAGATGATCTTCAGCAGCGAGGGCACGGCGCTGATGCGGCCGATGGCGGCCACGTCCCGCGCGATGGCCTCGTCGCTGTCGACGTCGGCGGCAGGCGCGAAGAGGGCGGCAGGCGTGTTCAAGGTGCTGGAATGGTACGCCAGGGCCCGCGAAGTCAAGGCCTGGGCTCGCCCAGCGAGGCCAGGCAGCCAACGATCGCATCGGCCGCCTCGTCCAGCCGCGGGCCGGGGCGCATCATCAGGTCGAAGCGGGCCGAGGCAAAGCTGCACACGCGCCCGCGCTGGATGGCCGACATGGCCGACCAGCCGGGCCGCGAAGCCATGGCCGAGATTTCGCCGAGGGCCGAGACCATCAGCACGTCGGGGTTGGCGCGCACGACGAATTCGGGGCTCATCTTCGGGAAGGGGCCGAGCGTGCCCGGTACCGCATTGCCGAGCCCCAGGCGGGCCAGCGTCTCGCCGATGAAGGAGCTTTCGCTGGCCGCGGCCATGCCGCCGTGCACTTCGAAGTACACGCGCCGGCCCTGCCAGCCGGCGGGCACGCGCGCCTTGGCTGCGTCCAAGCCCGCGTCGAGCTTGCGCCAGAAGGCTTCACCCGCCCCGGGACGGCCGGTGGCGCGGGCCACGGTTTCCATCACGCGGCGCATGTCGGCATGGGTCTTGGCGTCCAGCGCAAGCACCTTGATGCCCAGGCGCTCCAGCGGCTCAGCGGCGCGGCTGCGCGGGCGCAGCAGCACCAGGTCGGGCTTGAGCGCGACGATGCGCTCGATGTTCGCGTCATCGATGCCGCCCACCTGCGGCAGCCCTTTGACCGACGCCGGCCAGTTGGCGTGGCGGTCGATGCCCACCAGCCGGTCGCAGGCCTCGAGTGCGCAGACGGTTTCGGTCAGCGAGGGCATCAGCGACACGATGCGTTTGGCCGGCGCCTGCAGTTCGAGCGTGGTGCCGCGATCGTCCTCGAGGCGGATGCCGGCTGCGTGCGCGTGCATCGCCGCCGGGCCGAGGCCCAGGGCCACAAAGGCCGCGGCCTTGGCGATCTGTCGCGCGGTGGTGGTGGAAAGGGGCGGGCGCGGGGCGGAAGAGTTCATCGGGCGGGCATCGTGAGCCCGCTATTGTCGCGGCGTCTGCATGCGCAGGCGCCGCGCCGCTTCTTCCTCGCGTGCGTCGTCCACCTCGCGCAGCACGTTGCGCAGGTCGACCGGGCCGGTCTCGTGCACGAACGCGCCCGTCAGCTCCGTCTCGGGGCGCAGCAGGCCGCGTTCGTAGAGGTGCCAGATCTCGTCGCCGTAGTGCGTACGCAGCAGCGCGGGCGCGAACTGGCCGAAGAAGTCGCGCAGGTTCCCGACGTCGCGCAGCAGCATGCGCCGCGCGTGGTTGTTGCCCGCGGCGTCCACCGCCTGCGGCAGGTCGATGATCACGGGGCCGTCTTCGGCCAGCAGCACGTTGAACTCCGAGAGGTCGCCGTGCACGATGCCGGCGCACAGCATGCGCATCACTTCCTTCAGCAGGCTGGCGTGGTGGCGTATCGCGTCTTCGGGCGAGAAGGCCACGTCGTTCAGGCGCGGGGCGGCATCGCCGTTGGCGTCGGTCACCAGGTCCATCAGCAGAACGCCTTCGAGGAAGTTGTGCGGCGTGGGCACGCGTACGCCCGCGGCGGCCAGGCGGTAGAGCGCATCGACCTCGGCGCTCTGCCAGATGGCCTCGGTCACCTGTCGGCCGAAGCGCGTGCCCTTGGCCATGGCGCGCGCCTCGCGGGTGTTCTTGACGCGGCGGTTCTCGGTGTAATCGACGGCCTGACGGAAGCTGCGCTTGTTGGCCTCCTTGTAGACCTTGGCGCAGCGCGTCTCGTCGCCGCAGCGCACGACGTAGACCATGGCTTCCTTGCCGCTCATGAGCTGGCGCACCACGGTGTCGATCAGGCCTTCGTCGATCAGTGCCTGCAGTCGCTGGGGTGCTTTCATGAACGTGTCTCCTGGAGGAAGGTTCTCAGGCTTTCCGTGCCGATCTGGTAGAGCCCATCATGCCTGTGCGCGGCATAGCCGAGCCGATGGTTGATGGAGAGCATGGGCTCGTTGACCTCGGCGTTGTGGGTAAAGGCCATCGCGACCTCGGGATGGTGCTCGCGCACGAGCTGCAGCATGGCGGCCTTCACGCCCTTGGCCAGGCCCTTGCCACGCCAGCGCCGCGCCACGGCTGTGAGCCGCTGGTGCATGCGGTCGGGGAAGCGCTGGTTCCAGGCGGCGTCGCACACCGCGACCACTTCGTCGCCGTCGAGCAGCAGCACGAGAAAGTGATCGCCGCCTCGGCGGTCCATGTCGGCGTACCAGGGAGGGAAGTCTTCCAGGTCGTAGCGCATCGGCGGCCGTTCGAGGTTGGTAGTGGGCGCGTCGTTCAGCAGCACGGACAGCGGCGCCATCAGCGTCGCGAGCCGTTCGAAGGGCACGCGGCCGGCGTGCACCTCGGCGCGCAGACCGTGGGCGGGTGCGAAGCCTTCGGCACGCCAGCGCGCGAGCGCCTGCCAGTCGAGGCCGGCGAAGGCCATGCGATTCTCGACGATGCGGTGCTTCTCGACAGCGCCGATGGCCTGCAGGAAGGCGTGGCCTTCGGGCAGGTGCGCCTTGATCGTCGCAACGGACTTGCCGTGCGCCTCCATCAGCGCCAGCAATGTGCGAAGCAGTGCGCTTGCCACGCCGCGGCGCCGGTGCGGACGCAGCACGCCGCCCCAGGCTTCGAGGAACGGCACGAACGCCTCGTACTCCGGCGTGCCTTCGCGGCGAAAACTCGCGCTCAGGCTGCCGATGAATTCGCCGTGCTCGCCGACGGCCAGCACGCGATGAAAGACATACAGCGGGTTGGGCTGCTGCACGTTGTACCGGGTGTCGGCATCGGGAGCGATGGGGTCGCCGGGAAAGTCTTCTTCGGCGCGCAGGCGCCAGTACGCGAGGAAGTTGCCCCAGTCGGCTTCGCTCGCGCACTGGGGATCGAAAACAGTGGTCACGGTATGCCGCGCGGATGCGGCACGGGTTTCGAGCATGGTCGTTGGCCTTGATTCGACAAATGAACGGGGCGCCGCCGGCACATGCGTGCCGGTGGCGGCGTTTGAATCGGGGCGGCTTGGGGGCGTCGCGACGGCTGGGAGGCCGCGCGGGGCAGACTGGCTACGCGATAGACGCGTGAACGATCAGCTGTTCAGATGAGGCCCGACAAACCGCACGTGCATGGGGGCATGAATTACAGCGTCTTCCATCGCGCACCTCCGCTTTCTGTGTGGTTGTCGAAGGAGCGAATGTAGCGGGCTTGCCGCGTGCTGTGAAGTGGCGTGTGGTTTTGGCGCATGCAACGCGTCAGTTCTTCATGCCGTGCACGATCGACGCCAGCAACGAAGACACGAAGACGGCCGCGATGAAGCGCAGCCAGCCGGGCTTGCGCTGCACGAAGTTGCTGATCGCCACGCCGCCCGTCAGCAGCCAGATCAGCGGGCTGGTGCCCGCGAGGAAGACGCTGACAACGTAGAGAGCCTGCAGCATCACGCTGAAGATCCAGCCGAGTTGGGAGGCGAGGCTTGGCACCTGCGCGGCGGCTTGCCCGGGCGGCGGTGCCGCGGTGGTCGTGCGGGCCGTTGCAGGTGTTGCGGGCTTGGCTGGCTGGGGCCGTGCCGCTTCGCGCTGTGCTTTTTTCTCTTCCGCCAGTTGCTCGGCGGTTTTTTCCAGCACCGGTGCGGGCGCCTCTGTCGGCTGCCACCATGCGGGCCAGGGCGCCTTGCCTACGGCGGATTGCTTGCGGAACTCACCTGCAGGGAGCTTGCGTTGAGAGGCCTGCGGGACTGCAGGTGTCGCTGTACCGCTTCGTTGGTGCTTGGCAGCCAGCGCACGCACGCGCTGCAGGTACGGCTCGCCACGCGCCGGGTCGGTCATCGCGATGAAGTTCGCGTAGCCGCGCAGCGCGCCGATCACGTCGCTGTTGCCGTTCCATTGCAGGCCCTGCGGTCCGTGCCGCTCCGCCTGGTGCAGCACGGCGCGAAAACGCCGCAGGGTGTCGCGGTCGATCGAGAGCTTGTCGTTCACCACGATGCCCGTCACATGCTGCTGCTGGTGCTTGCGCATGACCTGCTGCTTGTCCGGGTGCACCGTGAGGCCTTCGCTGGCCACGATCTGCTTCACGCGCCACAGCAGCTTGCCGGTGTCGCGGCTGTGCTCGGGGTCGGCCGAGAAGCTCAGGTCATCCGCATAGCGTGTGTAGCGAAAGCCCAGTTTGGCGGCACTCGCGGCCAACCGCGCGTCGAGGCGGCGGCACAGCAGGTTGGTCAGCATCGGGCTGGTGGGTGCGCCCTGCGGTAGCACGCGTTCGCCGCGCGCGACGAAGTAGCGCCGGCCGTCGAGCTGCACTTCGTCGGTCGGCGCCTCGGTGCACACCAGCGCCAGCAGGCTCGCCACCTGCGACGAATAGCCGAGCTGGCGGAACACGCCGCGCACGCGGCGCATGCCGATGGAGGGAAAAAAGTCCTTCAGATCGAGATTGATCACCACATCCTGGCCCACGTGCGGCGCGGCATTGGTGAGGATCGAGCGACCCGGCAGAAAGCCGTGCACGGCCTCGTGAACCGGCATCTTCGCGAGGATGTTGTCGAGCACCCAGTACTGCGCACGCTTCATGCGCGGCATGGGCGCGGAGATGTGGCGCTCGCCGCCGCTCTTCTTGGCGATGGTGAAGCGCTGGTAGTGGCTCACGCTCGCCACGTCGCGGTGCCAGGCGAGAAAACGCAGCTCGCCGAGGCCGATGCCCATCGCCTGCGCCAGGTCGCCTGCGTGGTCCAGCGCGGGCAGGGCGTTGCGGGCCAGTGCCTGGCTGTCGCTGTGCGCTTCGTTGAGGCCGCCCGAAACGCCGTCGCCCACGTAGAGCAGCTCGCGCTGACGCCGCTCATGCCACGCCACGGCTCGCGCATGGCGGCCTTGTGCGAGGCGCTGGCGGGTTTCCTCGCGGCGTTCGCGGGCCTTGGCCATGCGTTCTTGGCGCATCGTCTTCAGGGCCCTGTCACGGTCCTCGATGCCGCGCAGTTCGTCGCCGAGCTTGGAGAGCGCCGTCTGCAGTTCGCTTTCGCGGCGGATCAACTGGGCTTCGACCGTCGGCTGCGCCGCGTCCTGCGGCCAGAAGCCGAGGCGCTGCATTTCCTCGAGGACGACTTCCTGCTTGGAGCCTTTGCGGATGCGCTCGTACAGCTCCTCGCGCGTGAGTGCCGAGTCGGGAATGGAAGAAGAGGAGGCGGGAGACTGCATGGTCATGGCGCTGCGCCACTGGCCGATGCACTGCTGATGATGAATCAGAAAAATTGCGAACGAAGCGGGAATCTCGTCGAAGAGCCTCGGGACTGGAGGGCTCCACTCGACGCCGTATGGCCATGGTGACGCCGATGAGCTTCGAGGAAGCCGCACTGTTATCGCGTCACCATGGCCATACGGCACAGTGAAGAGACGTCCAGTGACGCTTGGGAAGTGCTGTGTACGAGGACGGCGATACGCCGTCCGGATTGCAAGAGCCTTCCCGCTCCGTTCGCAAAAAACAGTGTATCAGCCGATGTGTGCGGTGGTCCTTTCCTGATCGGTCGATGTTGCTGCCGGATTGGCCGACAGTCGCAGCGCGAGCATGTGCTCGCACGGGCCCTTGGTCATGCGGTGGCGGATGAAGTGGGAGCACTGGCAGTCGCCCGAGGCCACGCGCTGGTCGGCGTCGAGCTGCAGGCTCATGAGGTATTCGCGCTGCCCCGAAGCGCCCTTGCACTTGCCGCTCAGCGTGAGGCCGCCGTCGGGGCGAGCCAGCGTCTTCACGTTGGCGATGCGGCGCGCCTGCACCAGTTCGGCCGCTGCCTCTTCCTCGGGGCTGGCGTAGCGCAGCTTGTCCATGGGCAGCGGCTCGCGGCTCAGCTCGCGCAGCCGCCACACGCCGTGCGCAAGGTCGTACACCACGCGTCCGGCCTGCACATAGCCGCCGAGGGCTGCATCGACCGTGAGGGTCGACAGGCCGGTGGCCGCTGCCAGCTCGGCCGTAGTGGCGCGCCAGCGTTCGCCCAGCGCCGCGAACACGCGCAGTTGGCTGTCTTGGTCGACCGTGTGGCGCGGCTGCAGCAGCTCGAAGTGGCCGTTGCGCGACCAGTCGTTGGCGGTCCAGCCCGAGAGGCCGAGCGTGAATTCCATATCGGGCAGTTGCGCTACCCAGAAGCTCGGCATGCCCGTGCCCAGCAGGTGCACCGTGAAGCCCTGCGCCACCGGCACGAGGCGTTCGAGCTGCAGCAGGCGGCGCCGGCCCCACACGCGGATGTCGATGTCGGAGGTGGCACTGTGCGTGGAGCGCGGGCACACCAGCTCGTGGCCCCAGGGCTCGAACAGGATGCGCACCGGCTGCCCCGGCCGCAGGATGAAGCGCAAGGAGCGCGGGCCCACGCGCTCCTTGCGCCGGCGCAGCACGAGGCAGATGTTGTGCACGTCCATCGGGTGCAGCTGCAGCCGCTGCGCGGGCAGCAGCATCGCGCTGCTCACCTGCAGGAAGCCGCGCACCCAGCTGTCGGGCACGTCGATCTTCGGCTCGTGGAAGGCCGGGTCGTTGTCGCTCTGCACCTGGAAGCCGCCGGGGTCGATGGCCAGGCGGGTGGTCTTGTAGTCGCGGATCTTCTGGAACTCGTCGTACAGCGATTCGGAGTAGTCGACGTTGGTGGTGCCGAAGGCATGGTCGCTCACGCGGTCGAAGATGTCGTGGCTGCACGAGAACATGCCGTAGCTCGACTCGTCCTGGCTGAAGCACTCGAAGAACACGCGGTCGGGGTGCACCGTGATCACCGGGTCGAGCACGAACCAGGCTTCGCGGTTGACCTTGTAGATGTGGTCGAAGTAGCGCTGCTGCGCGTTCATGAAGGGCTGCAGCACGGCCCGCTTGCTCTTGCGCAGCTCGGCCAGCTCGTTGCTGATGGGCGCCATCTGCGCCTTGAGCTGGTCGCTGCGCGCCATGAACTGCGCGAGCAATTCGTTCTCTTGCCCGGCCAGCCATTCGAGGTACGCGCTCTTGTCGCGCGGCTTGAATCGCAGGTCGCCCACCACCACGTCGTGCAGCGCCGACATACCTTCGCGAAACGGCAGGTGCCGGTTGATGTCGGCGACGAAGTGAACCGGCGCGCGCAGCGTGTCGGGCGCGAACTGCAGCGCCGTGCTGTTCGCGGTGTGCTGTGCGCCCGAGTGGCCGAAGTAGCGGTACTGGAATCTCATGCGGCGGGCCCTCCGGTGGGGGCTGCAGGCGGTGCACGGCGCGGCGCAACGCTGCGCACCGGAGCGGTCTGCAATGGGTTGTCCAGCCCGGGGAAGGCGGCCTGGATGCTGCGCAGGCCGGCCACGTACTGGGCGCGCTCGGTGATGGCGCCAGTGACAGCCTGCCGTGCGAACACGCGCGCGACGATGCGTGCGATGTCTTCCGAATGCATCGCCTGCGCGGCCAGGAACTGCATGACTCGTGCCTTGGCCAACCGGCCCCGGTTGGCCTGCGACAGCACGCTCAGAAAGTAGGGCTCCAGTCGCGCGAGCACGTCGGGCTTCTGGCTCGCGGCCGAGGCCAGCCAGTTGGTGACGAACAACTGCATGCCGGGCGAGGGATGCTGGCTCAGCTGCAGCATGTAGGTGGTGACGTCGGTCACGTCGAAATGCGTGGTGAGCAGTTCGCGGCCCAGGCGCTGGGCGCCTGCGTCCTTGTGGTCGCACAGGCGCACCAGCAGTGCCGGCGTCCACTGGCTCGCGCCGCTTTGCGCGCCGAACCATTGGCGGGCCCAGTCGCGCGCGTCGTCCCAGCGGCTGTCGAACATGCGCAGGGCATCGCCTAGCTGCGCCAGCGTGCGTTCAGGGTTCGCGGCCAGCTGGTCCATGGCCCAGCGGCGTGCGGCGGCGGTGTCGACGAGGCCGAGGCTGGCGGTCTGCAGTACGTCGAAGCCTTGTGGGTCTTGCTGGGGAAGCAGCCATGCGCCGAGGCGCTGTGCGCCCTTGCTGCGCGCTTCGAGCAGGCGCAGCGTGACGGCGGGCTCGCCGCGGCGCGTGTGCTCGGCCAGCGGGCCGCACAGCCATTGCAGCAGCGCATCGAACACGCCCTCGGCGGCTTCGGCGCGGAACAGTTCGTCGCGCAGCAACGGCATCAGCGCGGCACCGAAGTCCGGGTGCGTGGGCAGCAACTGCGCGAGCCGGGGCGCGACAGCTGCGCGCACGGCCGGCATCGGGCTGCTGCAGAAGGCGGCGAACAGCTCGGGCTGGGTAACCAGCGTGGCGTCGGGCAGGGCCGTGAACAGCCGCACGCCGGCACCGCGCAAACGCTCGTCGTCGGACTGCAGCAGGCGCGTGAGCACGCCCACCGGCAGGCCCTGAACCGACGCCGGGTGCAGCAGCAGCCATTCGGCGGCGGTGCGCACCACGTCAGGGCTTGCATGATCGAAGAGCGCGAGCAGTTCGGGCAGCGGCGCCTTGGCGGCCGGGTTGCGCAGCAGGCCTTGCAAGGCCCACTGCAGGTTCTCGCAGATGGCGTCGAGCTCGGGTTGCCCGGCATCGCAGGCCGAAAGCCATGCGAGCAGGCTGCCGCACAGGGCATCGAGCGTCGACGGGTTCGGGGCGGCGGCCTGCAGAAGCAGGCGCGACGCGCGGCGCACTTCGGCATCGGCCGAGGTCAGCAGCATCAGCAGAAGGTCGACCTGCTGGCTGTAGAGGCCCGGGTCCTGCGTGATGCATTCGAGCGCAAGGGCGCGGGCCTCGGCCAGCGGCGAGCTCAGTAGGGCTGGTAGCCAGGGCAGGGCCGGCGCACCCGTCGCGATGCGCTGGCGCGCGATGGCGAGGGCGAAGCGCGCGGTGTCGTCCCAGGTACTGCCCAGCAGGCGCCAGACGGCGGGCGCCTCGAGCGCCTCGCAGAAGGGCTTGTTGTCCTGCAGCGCGCGCGCCGCAAAGGCATGCACTGCGCCGCAGCGGCCTTGCTGCATCAATTGCAGCAGGGCCCGTGGATGGCGGTCCCAGCGCGCGGGCCAGGCTTCGGTGCGGTTCAGGCGCTGCGCGGGCAGCGGTGTGTTGCGGCGCCAGCGCAGGCCGCCGCGCTGGGCTTCCCATTCGGCGTCATGGCGGTGCAGCAGCTGCATCAGCACCAGCCAGCGGCTGTAGGGGCCGGTGTGCCAGCTGCGGGGCTCGGGTGTCCAGCGGGTTTCGCGCTGCTGGCCGGCGGTGCCGGCTTCGGCATCGTCGGCCGCGAGCAGCACGCCCATGGCCAGCTGCAGCCAGCTTGCCTCGTCGGCCGTGCCGGCCAGAGCCAGCCGGCGCAGGCTGCGCCAGGTGCGGCGGCGCAGGTAGTCGCGTGTGCGCTGGCTGTAGGCGAGGCGGCTGTCGGGCCGCACGATTTCCTTCGCTATCTCGACATAGCGGCCATTGACCTGCGCCCAGCGGCCACCCGTGCGGAAGGCCGCGCGCTGCGTTTCGAGGCGCTGGTGCAGCACGCCGAGCAGGGCGTAGTCGCCCGCGAACTCCGCGCCCTTGTACAGCCGGCGCCATGCGCGGAAGCTGCCGGCTGCGAGTTGCAGCGTCGGTGCGATTTCCATCAGGGCCGTGCGCGCGAGTCCATCGGTTGCCGGGCCTTCGAGCAGCGCGAGATCGAACAGCTGCTCGACCCAGGCCGCGTACTTCAGACCATTCCAGAGCGCGGGGTCGGCCAGGTGCTGCCGAAGCAGCGGCATGGCTTGTTCAACGGGCAGCTCGCTCATGGTGGCCCAGGCGCGGCGCAGCGGCGCGGGCCAGTCGTCCACGATGCGCGCCGTTTCGGCCGCGCGTTGTTCGGCAGGCCAAAGGTTCAGCGCGGCCCAGCGCGCAGCGCGGGCGACTACGGGCGTGCGGCCGCGCCGGGAGAGTTCGCGCATCGCCTCGAACGCACCGCCGTCGCCGCAGCGGCCGATGGCCCAGGCGATGCAGTAGTCGAGCAGCGGCTCGCCGGTTTCGATGTGGTCGATAAGTTGCGGCACGGCTGCAGCCAGCCGGCGCTCGCCGATGCGCCACACCACGCGGCTTCTGCGCACAGGGGCCAGCAGGCGCCATGCATCGGGGCGGATGCTGGCCAGCAGCACGGCGTCGCCGGGGTGTGCGAGCACGGCGGTTGCAGTGGTGGTGATGACGGCCTTGGCGACCGCCCCTTCGATCGCATAGCCCTGCGCGATCTGCGCTGCCACGGCGCGTTCGAAGGCGGCGTTGGCGGCCTCCAGCGGCAGCGGCGACGGCGTGTAGACCGTCTCCTTCCACTGCAGCCCGTCGCGGCTGGTGCTCACATGCACCACGTGGCCCGGCGCTTCCGGCAGGGCGAACAGTTCCACGGTGCTGAAGCCTGCGGCGCCTGTCGTGCCCGGCTTCGTGCGGATCAATTTCTCGGAGCGAATGCGCTTCACGCGGAGGCCTCCCTGCCTTCGGTTGGGTGCTTGTGCTTTTTGTTTCGCTGCGCATCTTAGCGGCCATGCGTGCCAATTTGCGCGTGTGTAGCATCGCGGCCTGAGATTCACCCCCGCACATCTTTCTCATGCCGAATGCAGAACAGACCCCTCAGTCGAGCTTTCTCTACTTCACGGGCCAGGGCTCGGACAAGGTCTACCAGGTGCACCTGCGCCCCAAGGACGATGGCTGGGTGGTCGACTACGGCAACGGCCGGCGCGGCGGCACGCTCTCCACTGGCACCAAGACCAGCAGCCCGGTCGCCTACGAGGCGGCGCTGAAGATCTACGACAAGGTCGTGAGGGAAAAGACGTCGAAAGGCTACACGCCCGACCAGTCCGGCGCGCTCTACACCTCGACCGACCTAGCCGGCCGCATGAGCGGCGAGCTGCCGCAATTGCCCACGCTGATCCTCGAAGAGCAGGCCGCGCGCTACTTCGACGACCCGGGCTGGGGCCTGCAGGAAAAGGCCGATGGCGAGAACCGCATCCTGCTGATCGAGGGCGAGGCGGTGCGCGGCACCAACCGGCGCGGACTGTTCGTCGACATTCCGCAGGCCTGGATCGGCGTTGCAGATGCGCCCGCGGGGCGCACCGTGGTTGCCGGCGAGCACGTGGGCGATGCCTTCATGGCTTTCGACCTGCTGGAACTTGGTGGGCAAGACCTGCGCGCCGCGCCGTTCATCGAGCGCTTCGGACATCTACGCAAGATCGCTGAGCTTGTTTCGTGGATGACCGTGCTCGAACTCGAACTTACCGCCGAGGGCAAGCGCCGCCGCGCCGCCGAGTTGCTGGCCGCGCATGGCGAAGGCTACGTGCTCAAGGCGCTCGACGCGCCGTTCTCCGCGGGCCGCAGCACCACCAGCCTGAAGTTCAAGTTCAACCAGAGCGCGACCTGTGAGGTGATCCGCGTCAACGCCCAGCGCTCGGTGGCCGTGGGGCTGCGCGACGAGGCGGGCGTGATGATCGACCTGGGCAACGTGACCGTGCCGCCCAACGAGGCGCTGCCGGCCGTGGGCATGCTGGTCGAGGTGCGCTATCTCTACCGCTATGCGGGCGGCAAGTTCGAGCAGCCCGTCTACAAGGGCCAGCGGCCGGACATGACGCCTGCAGACGCAGTGCTGTCGCAGGTCACGCGCATCAAGGATCGAAGCGCGGTCCTCGACGACGAAACGGCCTGAGCGCCAGTCAACCCGAAGAACCGAAAGCCGCGCGCAGCTTCGCCGCGAGCCGGTTCGCTTCAGCGGCGGTGGCGATGTTGGTGAAGCCCATCAGCAGGCCCTGGTCGGCAGGCCCCGCAACGCCGCGTGCCGACAGCGGCTGGCAGTTCAGCCCCGCCTGCTGTGCGCGGCGGGCCAGCGCCACATCGCCTTCACGGCGCCCGTCGAATCGCGCGATCAGGTGCATGCCGCCACTGCGCAGGTCCACGCGCACCGTGTCGCCGAAGGCCTTCAGCAAGCCGGCCACGAGCATTGCGCGCCGCCGTGCATAGAGCAGGCGCATCTTCTTCAGGTGGCGCGAGAAGTGCCCCTCGCGCATGAAATCCGCCGCCACGGCTTGCGTGATCTGCGGACTGCCGTTCGACCATGTGCGCGCGGCTTCCTCGAAGCGCGCGCGCAGCGATTCGGGAACGACCAGGTAGCCCAGCGCCAGCCCGGGGTAGAGCACCTTCGAGAAGCTGCCCGCGTACAGCACGCGGTCGTGGCCGTCGAGGCTCTTGAGCGCCGGCAGCGGCGCTCCGGCATAGCGGTACTCGCCGTCGTAATCGTCCTCGACGATCCATGCGTTCGCCTGCGAGGCCCATTCGAGCAGCTGCAGCCGGCGCGCGAGCGTCATCGACACGCCCAGCGGCGCCTGGTGCGAGGGCGTGACGACGGCCATGCGTGCCTTCGGTGCCTTGCGCAGGCCGCGCGCGACGACGAGGCCGTCTTCGTCCACCGGCACGGGCACCGTGCGCTGGCTGGCGGCGCGTAGCACTTCCTGCGTCGGCGGAAAGCCCGGGTCTTCGATCCACACGCGGTCGTCTTTCTTCAGCAGCGTGCGCGCGACGAGCGCGAGCGATGCGCGGTAGCCGCCCGTCACCAGCACCTGAGAGGCGTGGCACGACACGCCGCGCGACACCAGCAGATAGGCCGCGATGGCTTCGCGCAGCGGCGGGTAGCCGCAAGGGTCACCGTAGAACATGTCGGCCGCGTTCGTGGCCCGCGCACGGCGGGCCGTGAGGCGCGACCACAGCTTGCGCGGGAACGCGTCGAGCGCCGGAATGCCCAACTGCATGGGTGGCGGCTCGCCCGGCTGTTTGAGAGCATCGCCGGACGCCCGTGCATCCGTGCGCCGGGGCTCCCGCCGTGCTGCCCGATGCAGCGGCAGCGACGGCGAGACCACGGTGCCCGCCTGCCCGCGCGAAGAAAAATAGCCTTCGCCCATCAGCTGGTTGTAGGCCGTCTCGACGGTGCCGCGCGCCACGCCGAGCTCACCGGCCAGGCTGCGCGCCGATGCCACGCGGTCGCCGGGGCGCAGCGCGCCTTGTTCGATGGCGCTTCGGTAGCGCTCGTAGATCTGGCGGAACAGTGGCGTTTCTTTCGCGCGGTCGAGCTTTGGCGTCATGGCCTGGTCATTTTCAAGATTCTTGGCTCTTTTCGATGGGGCATCGTAAATCCATGATCGACCTTCCAAACAGCCTGGAAGGAAGAAGCGCAATGAGCGAGAAGGTATTTTTGGCAGGTGCCACCGGAGCGGTCGGCGCCGCGCTGGTTCCGTTGCTTATCGAAGCGGGCTATACCGTGCATGGCAGCACGCGTCGCGCTGACCGTGCGGGCGTGCTGGAGGCGCAGGGCGTGCATCCGGTCGTCGTCGACGTGTTCGATGCGGCGGCGCTGCGGGCCGCGCTGGTGCGCATCGCGCCGTGGGGCGTGATCCATCAGCTCACCGACCTGCCCAAAGACCTGGACCCGAGTCGAATGGCCGCCGCCGCGGTCCTCAATGCGCGTGTGCGCACCGAGGGCACACGCAACCTCGTGGCCGCCGCGCAGGCTTCGGGTGTGAAGCGGCTGGTGGCGCAGAGCATCGCCTGGGCCTATGCACCCGGCCCCAAGCCATTTACGGAAGAGCAGCCGCTCGATACGGAGGCGGAAGGTGTGCGCCGCATCAGCGTCGACGGCGTGGTTGCGCTGGAGAAATGCGTGATGGCTGCGCAGGGCATGACTGCCACTGTGCTGCGCTATGGGCAGCTCTACGGTCCGAACACTTCGACCGATACACCCAAAGGCCCGAGCCCGTTGCACGTCGCGGCCGCGGCGCGGGCTGCGTTGCTGGCATTGCAGCGTTCGACCGGCGGCATCTTCAACATCGCCGAAGACGGCGCCGAGGTCAGCACCGAGAAGGCGAAGCGCACGCTGGGCTGGCGTGCCGATGCGCGGCTGTCTCAAGGAGCCATGCCATGAACGCGATGTCTCTCTTCCTGCGCCACCGTGCGCGCGCCGGGCTTGCGGCGCTGACTGTTGCAGCCATGGGTTGGGCATTGCTGCCGCACGCGAGCAGGCAATCGACCGTGCAGTTCATCGACGACATCTGCAGCGCCGTGAGCCGACCGATGTTCGCATCGGCGCCGGCCCCGGAAGGCTCAGCCGCCGCGGCGCGACCGCAGACCTCGACCAAGGTGATCTCCTGCGAGGCGCTGCCCAACGTGCCGGGCAAGTCAGTCACCACCGTCCTCGTCGACTTTCCGCCGATGGCCTACTCGCCGGCCCACAGGCATCCGGGTTCGGTGACCGCCATCATTCTCGAAGGCACGGTGCGCTCGCAGTTGGCCGGCGGTCCGGTAGGCGACTACAGGCCCGGCGAGACCTTCTTCGAGCCGCCGCGCACGCTGCATCTGTTCGCGGAGAACCCCGATCCGGTGAAACCTGCGAAGCTGGTGGCGGTGTTCGTGGCGGAAGAGAACTGCGGGCCGCTGCTGCTGCCACCCTGAGCTACCGCACCCGGTCTCCGTCGCGCACCGACTCCACCGCGCCGTTGTAGAAGCGAACGATGCCCAGGAAGTTGCCCTGGCCGCGGTGGTAGACCCAGTCTTCCATCGGCACGCACTGCTGCGTTATCACTTGCTGCGCGGGGCCACCGGGGTAGGGCGACAGCACCCACGCCACCTGCGGGCGGGGCACACAGACGAACTCCTTCGACATCGGCTCGCCGCACTTCTGCACCACAGAGAACTTGGAGTCGCCGACGCCCGAGAGCGAGCCGTTGCAGCTCAGCGATTGGGCCGATGCGCTGCCGGTGTGCGCGAGAGCGAAAAGAGAAAGGAAGAGGGTGCTCGCGGCGAATTTGCGCATGGTGTCGATGGGCTCCTTGAACAGCCTGGGACTGCGGTGGGCCCCGATAGTTTCTCTTGCCGTCATCACGACCGCGGGCCGCGCAGCTTGGCGACCCCGAAGCCCAGCGCCAGAGCCGCGCAGAGAAAAACCAGCAACGCGAGCCAGACCGACCGCGTGAACGCATAGGTGCCCAGCGTGGCGCCCGCGGCGAGCGCCACGGCCAGCCATTCGAGCACCGGGTCGATCCAGCTCCTGGGCTTGCTGCTGCGTTGCGCGGCCAATGCGCGTTCGTGTTTCTCGATCTGTTGCTGGGTTTGCGGCTTTCGCGGCTTCCGTTGCCTTGGGTCGGGGAAGAGAGCTCTCAGCGCCGGCGTGGGCCATGCGTCGTCCGGCGATGCGCCGATGCCCGCAAGTTGCCAGACCGCGTCCGCATCGCGGCGCGAGAGATCCGACATGAGCCCATCGAGCACCTTCTTGTCGTTCAAGCGGTCGATGGAGGCCAGCTCGGCGCGCAGCCACGGCTCTGCATCGGCGGCATCAGGCAGCCCCTGGGTCCGCAGCAGGATGTGACTCTCGAAGCCGCGTGCGGTCCAGGCTTCGAAGCCTTCGTAGAGAGGTCGGTAGCGCTCGCCGATGGCCGCGATCACGGCTTCGCGCCGCGATGCGAGCCGCTGCAGCGCGGAGGTTTTGTCGGTGATGAGGTACGGGTAGGCGGCGTCGGCGCCGAACTCTTCCAGGCATTCCTCGCGCTCGATGGCGCTGTCTTCATCATCGATGTCGTACGCGTCGATGAAGCGCGCATGGTGGATGTCGCTCTCGCTGAAAAGCGCCCGCCAGAACAACGGAAAGAAGGCATTGGCCTCGATCTCCCCGCCATGGCCGAAGAAGCCGCGCCATTCGTTGCGGCTGCCTTCGGGCATGCGGGGCAGGGTCGAGCTGGACAGGTAGACGGGGTGGGACATCTTCTTCGCTCCGGGCAAGGGGCGGGCGCCATCTTACGGGCGTGGGCGCAGATTGCTTTCTTGTAATCCGCGCGTCAGGCGATGGCCGGATGGGCTTTCCAGAATCCAGCGCGTGCAGTTCTCATCACTCGCCATTCATCATCCCAAGGAACACCATTCATGAAACGCGCATTCCTCACCACCACCGCTTTCGCCACGTTGCTCGCCGCATCTGTCACAGGCGCCGCCGCATCGGGCACGCACGACAACGCTATCGGCAAACCCGGCGTGGCCACCAAGGCGACTCGCACGGTCCAGGTCGACATGACCGACGGCATGCGCTTCACGCCAGCCGACATCAGCGTCAAGCAGGGCGAGACCGTGCGCTTCGTGGTCAGGAACTCCGGCAAGCTGAAGCATGAACTGGTGCTCGGCACCCAGCAGGACCTGAAGGCGCACTACGCCGCCATGATGAAGAACCCGGAGATGGAGCACGCCGAGCCGAACATGGTGACGCTCGCGCCAGGCAAGACCGGCGAGGTCGTCTGGCAGTTCACCAAGGCGGGCAAGGTCGACTTCGGATGCCTGCAGGCGGGGCACTACGACGCGGGGATGAAGGGCGTGGTGAACGTGGCCAGTGCCGAGGGCAAATAGGCTTGGGCGCGGCGCGATTGTTTCCGCCGCATGAACGCCGCGGTTCCTTTTGCTGCGGGTTTTTACCTACTCATCGGCTCAAAATTCATTTCACAGACCAGCCCACAAGCGAATCTGGATGAACAGGCCCCGAGCGAGGTGGCCGCCCCCCGAAGGGACGGTGACCCACCCAAGACCGGTTCGAAACCATCCCGTATGCAAAGAACTGAATTGAAGGAAATCCAAATGACCGCCTCGAAGCTCCTCTCCGCCATCTCCATCGCACTGCTGGCTGCTGCCGGTGCCGCTCATGCCGAAAGCTATGACGGTGTGCATCAACTGACCTCGGCCACCAGCCGCGCCGACGTTGCCAGCCAGGCCGTGGTGGCCGCACGCAGCGGCAACCCCTACGCCGATGGCGCCAACTCGGGCCCCGTGCAACTGATCGCCTCGACGACCAGCCGCGCTGCGGTCCGTGCTGAAGCGGTGGCTGCCGCCCACAGCGAGAACCCGTATGCCGAAGGCGTGACCTCGCGTGTCGCTCCGGTGCTGGCAAGCGGTGTCGATCGTTCCACCGTGCGTGCCGCAGCCCGCGCTGCTGCTCGTGGTGACGCTCTGCCGCTGTAATCGACAACGGCAACGCGCATAGATAAAAGCCGGGCCCTGCGAAAGCGGGGCCCGGCTTTTTGTTTGTTTGTTTGTCCAGGGGGCGAGCTAGTAGACGCGCTCTTCGATCGGCCCCACGCGGTCCGGATAGAACGCCACGTAGTCCTTGATCTGCGAGACATGCTCGTACGGCGACTCGTAGGTCCACACCGCATTCACCGAGCGCTCGCCGCCGGCCGGAATGCTGTAGTAGTTGCACTCGCCCTTGTACGGGCAGTAGGTTGCATGAGACGTGCGCTCGAGCAGCGACATCTTCACGTCCTTGCGGGGTATGTAGTGCACGGTTCCGAAGTGCGCCTCGCGCAGCGTCAGCGCTTCGCGCGTATCGGCGACGACGCAGCCATCGACCGACACCACCACGCGAAGCGGGTTGGGTGCAATGGTGATCGGATGGTCGGGGCCGGGGGTCTTGATGGTGCGTTCTGCGGTAGCGAACATGAGAAAGCTCCTTCGGGCAATCGGGGTGACGCAAGAATCGGCGGATGCGCATCTTGCCGCGATGCCGTGGCGATTAGAAGTAGCCAGAAAATCGGCCCATTCGCGACATGGTTAAAGACCGCGAATTCATTTGAATGGCTCTGGGAGCCTTTCGGATTGTGATTCAGCATGTAAGGAATACTGAAGTTCCATATCTTTGGTGCGCAGGTTGCGTGTGGTCACGAATGTGTGTGCTTCACGCATCAGCCTTCGATGAATCGAAGGCCCACGGTACCGCCGATTACCAGCGCGATGCATGCCATTCGCGGTGCGGAAAGGGCCTCGCCGAAGAACAAAACGCCCATCAGCACCACGCCCACCGAGCCGATGCCGGTCCAGATTGCGTAGGCCGGGCCCAGCGGCAGGTAGCGCAGCGCCCTGGCCAGCAGGTAGATGCTGAGCAGCGCGGTCGATACGCCGACGACCGACGGCACGAGCCGCGTCCAGTCTTCCGATTGCTTGAGTGCGGCGGCCATCGCGATCTCGACGAGACCTGCCGCCAGTAGAAATATCCAACCCATGAAAAAACTCCTTCGATGCTGTTGCGGGTAGAGCTGAACCGGATAATTCCGGGCCGGGCACCGATCAACAAGTACGCACCTTTTGGTAACCATGGGAAATTCAAAGACGCCATCGAAGAAGTCCGCGCCTGTGGAAGAAGCCGAGACAGCACCCGCCGACGTGTGGAACGCCGACTGCCCCTCGCGCCGCGTGCTGGAGCTCATTGCCAACAAGTGGGCGCTGCTGGTCATTCCGTTGTTGCGTGGCAAGCCGCAGCGCAACAACGAGCTGCTGCGCAAGGTGGGCGGCATCTCGCAGAAGATGCTCACGCAGACCCTGCGCGACCTGGAGTTGAACGGACTGGTGCTGCGCGAAGACCACCAGACAGTGCCGCCGCACGTCGAGTACAGGCTCAGCCCACTCGGCCTGTCATTGAGCAAGACGCTGATCGCCGTGGACCGCTGGGCCGAGGCGAACCATGCACAGATCGACGCGGCGCGGCACCGTCAGTGATACCTTCGCCCGACCTCGAGCGATCCATCGAAGGACCGAAGTGAAGAAGAACAAACTCGCCACGCTGTTGCTCGCTGGCCTATTGGCCGCCGGCGCCTGGGCCCAGGACTGGCCCGCCAAGCCCGTGCGCTTGATCGTGCCCGCACCGGCCGGCAGCTCGCTCGACCTGATCGTGCGCACGCTGGCCGACCGCCTGCGCGTGATGTGGAAGCAGCCCGTGGTGGTCGAGACCAAGGCAGGCGCGGGCGGCCTGATCGGCATGGACACGGTGGCCAAGGCGCCGCACGACGGCTACACGCTCGGCATCGGCTTCAACGGCCCGATTGCCTTCGGCCCCTACATGTACGCACGCATGCCCTATGCGCCCGCGCGCGACCTTGTGCCAATCGTGCTCACGACCTCGCAGCCCAACGTGCTGGCGGTGCAGGCGGGCAACCCCGCGAACACGCTGCCCGAGTTCGTCGAATGGGCGAAGAAGCGCGGCAGCAAGTTCAGCTATGCATCGGTGGGAGCGGGCAGTTCGTCGCATCTCACGATGGAGTTGTTTCGCAGCGCGGCGCATATCGAGGCGGTGCACGTGCCGTACTCGGGCTCGCCGCCCGCGGGGCTGTCTCTGGCGGCCGGCGACACGCAGGCGCTGTTCACGGTGGCGCCCGCGCTGCTGCCGCTGATCCAGGGTCAGCGCGTGAAGCTCATTGCCGTGACCAGCGCCAAGCGCTCTGAACTCATGAAAGACCTGCCCACCGTGGCCGAGTCGGGCTACCCGGGTTTCGAGTCGCTGGCCTGGAACGGCTTGTTCACCGCCAGCGGCACGCCACCCGAGGTGGTGCGCCGCATCAATGCCGACGTCAACGCCGTGCTGCAGGAGCCGGCGGTGCGCGAACTGCTGGCCAACCAGGGGCTGGTGGCGGGTGGCGGCTCGCCGGAAGAATTCAAGGCCTTCATCGACAGCGAAGGCCGCAAATGGGGTGCGATCATTGCCAAGGTTGGCATCCGCCTCGACCAATAACACTCCCACACTCCCGACAACCCACGCCAGAAGACCCCAGGAAGAGAAAGAACATGGAACAGCAGTTTCCCCGCGATATCTACACGGAACCCGAGCCCGACCCGCACACGCTCGCCAACCTCGGCCCGCTCACGGGCCTGGCCGGCATCTGGATCGGCAAGGCCGGCCACGACGTGAGCCCGAAGGAAGACGGCCCCGAGGCCGAGGCCTACATCGAGCATGCGGAGTTCCAGCCCATCGACGCGCAGACCAACGGGCCGCAGATCTTCTACGGGCTGCGCTACCACCTGCGCATCGTCAAGCCCGACGACGTGGAAACCTTTCATGACCAGGTCGGCTACTGGCTGTGGGAGCCCGCCACGGGCGCGCTGATCCAGACGCTGTCGATCCCGCGCGGGCTCACGGCCATGGCCACGGGGCACGCGAAGGCCGAAGACCGCAGCTTCAGGCTCGAAGCGGTGCGCGGCGGCGAGACCAACGGCATCGTGGCCAATCCGTTCCTGGAGCATGCGTTCAAGACGCTGCGCTACAGCATCGAAGTGACCATCCACGACGACGGCAGCTGGTCGTACGAGCTTGAAACGGTGCTGAGCGTGCTCGGAAAGCCCGAGCCCTTCAGCCACACCGACCGCAACACGCTGCGCAAGATCGGCGAGCCCACGCCGAACCCGACTGCACAGGCTGCGGTGGCGGCAAACGCCGCAGCCTGAGGCGCTACTTCGCGAGTGCCGCTTCCACGTCCGCGTGGAACTTGGCCGAGCACCACTCGGTCGCGCCGAAGTACAGCGATGTCTGTGCACCGCTCGCGAGCGTCGATTGCGCAGAAACGCCGAGCGCGAAGTCTTCGTCGAGCGCGCCCCAGAACGATTCGACGTTCTTGCGCCAGTAGTTCACCGACTTCTCGGTCTTCGGCAGTTCGGGAACGAGCGTGCTCGCGATCACGCGCGAGCTGCCCGGCGATTCGGGCAGCACGGTGAACGCGTTGGCGTGGTCGCCCTCGTGCAGGATGAAAGTCGCCGGGAAGAAGTAGTAAATGATGTTCGAGTGCGGCCCCACCTGCCATGCCTGCGTGGGCGTGCCGCGCAGGCCTTCGATGCTGCGCTTGGGCAGGAACAGGCGCTGGTGCTGCCGGTCGTGGTCGGCCATCAGCAGGTTGTCGTAGAACAGCGCGGCGATGCTGTTGCGGTGCGCGTACTGGAAGTGATACGTCTCCAGGTTCGCCTCGAAAGGGATCTTCCAGTTGGCCGCGTTGTCGAAGGCGTGCTGGTGAAACGGCACCCAGCTGTCGTAGCCCCATGAGCGCAGGTCGGCGCCGAAGCGGCCCAGCCAGTTGTCGATGTCGATCCTGGCGCTTTCGCCGTTCGCCACTACACGGGGGATTGCCCAGACGAAGCCCAGCGCTTCGGCAACCGGCACGCGCGCCAGGCTGCAATCCGATGCTGGCGCATGCGGAAAGTCTTCCGCCGACGGGCGCCCGCGCAGCGTGCCATCGAGCCCGTAGGTCCAGCTGTGGTACGGGCAGATCAGGGCGCGTTGATTCGATGCGCCGGGCGGCTTCAACCGCGCGCCGCGGTGGCGGCAGGCATTGACGAAGCCGTTGAGTTCTCCTTCTTGCCCGCGCACAAACACCAGCGGCATGCCGGCCACGTCGATGGCGAACGAATCGCCGGCATTCGGGAGAGACGCCGAAGGGCACAGCGCCAGCGGATAGCGCCTGAAGATGCGTTCGACCTCCCGCTCATGGCGTTCAGGATCGAGATAGCGCATCACCGGACTGACGCCCGGCTCACCGCGCTCGCTGCCGCCGGTCTCGATCAGCGCGAGCGCGCGTCGGATCAGTGCAATCTGTTCTTCATGCTGCATGCGCGCGATTGTGGCGAGCGAGTCGTGCGGCGGCTTGTTTCAACTGGTCGTGTTTCTCTGCCCGGATAGAACAAACACGCATAGCTCATAACCGGTTATGTCGATAGCCTCAGGGCATGGATCTGAAACAACTGGAGTACTTCATCCGCGTGGCCGAACTCGGCAGCTTCACCCGCGCGTCGGACGTCATCGACATCGCGCAGCCCGCATTGAGCCGCCAGGTGCGCCAACTGGAAGTGGAGCTGCGGCAGAACCTGCTGGTGCGCAACGGCCGCGGCGTGGTGACCACCGATGCCGGCAAGCGCCTGCTGGAGCATGGCCGCGGCATCCTCCACCAGGTCGAGCGGGCAAGGGAAGACATGAGCCTCATGCGGGATGCGCTGGCCGGTCGGGTCGCCGTCGGCCTGCCGCCCAGCGTGGCCGGTGTGCTGACGGTGCCGCTGGTGCGAGCCGTGCGTGAGCGGCTGCCCGATGCGGCGCTGTCGATCACCGAGAACCTCTCGACGGCGATGCAGGAATCGCTACTCACCGGCCGGCTCGACATTGCGCTGCTCTACAACCCGCAGCCTTCGCCCGACGTGGACAGCGAGACGGTGCTGGAGGAAGACCTGTTCCTGGTCAGCGCGACCAAGGGCACTGGGCCGGCGCGGCGTGGCGCGCCACTGGCCTTGCATCAGCTGGCCGAGCAGCAACTGGTGATCCCGACCCGGCCCAATGCGATCCGCATGCTGGTCGAGGCGGAGCTTGCCGCCATCGGCCGGCGGCCGCAGATCGCGCTGGAGATCGACGGCGTTCCGGCCATCCTCGCGCTGGTGGCCGATGGCGCCGGCCATGCCGTGCTGTCGCGCAATGCGGTCACCCTCGCGGGACGGTCGCAGCGCTATGCGATCCGGCCCATCGTCAAGCCCGGTCTGCGCAGCCGGCTGGCGCTGGCGACCAGTTCGCAGAGGCCGGTCACGCGCACGCAGCGGGCCATGGGGGAACTGCTGCGCGAACTCGTGCAGCAGCACCTCGGCGCCAATGCAGTGGCCGATGCAGCTCAGAAACGGTGACGCATGCCCACACCCACACTGCCGCTGTTTCGAAAGCCGGTCAGCCGGTCTTGCATGTAGACCGCGTACAGGTCGGTCCGCTTTGACAGAAAGTGGTCGTAGCCGGCCGTCCAGGTGGTGCGATGCGTTTCGGCGGCGCCCGTCACCTTGCGCTCGGTGCGCGCCACCGAGGCGAGGAAACGCCCTGCACCCACCGGAACCGCCGCGCCCAGCTGCGCGGTATTGGCGGTAGTGCGGATGTCGGGCGTGCGGGTGCGCTGCAACTGGCCGTACAGCTGCACGGCCTTGAAGTCGTAGGAGGCGCCGATCAGCGCGGCGTCCTGCCGGCCGATGGTCGTGGTGAAGCCGGGGCCCGTCTTGGCCTGCTGCACAGACACCACGGCGGCAAAGGGCCCGGCCGCGTAGTTGAGGGTCAGGTTCAGGTTGCGGATGCCTTCGCGGTCCTGCACTTCGCCCATGCCGTAGAGCAGGCTGGCGCGCAGCCCGGCGACGGTAGGCGAGGTGTACTGGATGGCATTGCTCCACACGCTGTCACCGAGCACGGCGCGGTTGTACGTGGGCTGCCATGTGTGGAGCATGACGGGCGAGAACTGCAGCGACACGCCGAACGGATTGAAGGCACCGCTGGCCACGAACATCGGATTGGTCTGCCGGCCGAGCGACAGCTGGCCGAAGCCGCCGGCCAGGCCCACCCACGCGTTCCGCGAGAAGTACGGGTCGGTGGTGTTGCGCCCGAAGGTGCCGGAGTCGGTCTGGAAGAAACTTTCCAGTGCGAACTGCGCCTGCAGCCCATCGCCGAGGCTCTCGCTGCCTCGTACGCCCCAGTACGCCGTCGTCATGCCGCCGCTGCCGAGCACCTTGGTGCGGCCGGGCTCGTCGCTGCGCTGCATCGATCCGACGAAGGCATCGAGCAGGCCGTAGATCTGCACGCTGGCCCCAGGGTCTGCGGCAGTCTGTGCCCACGGGGAATGCGTGGCGGTGCACAGAGCCAGCACCGGCAGGGCGCGCAGCGAAAGGGCCTGAAGGCGGGAAAGTCTTCTCATGTCGTCTGTCTCCTCGTTGTGATTCGTAGCCTGCAAGGGCGCAGGCGCGCGCGTCCGCACGCCACGGTTGTGCCGTGGCGTGGGGGCGGTGTCAGTGGCGTGTACGAAGCGCGGCGGCGGCGCTCAGTCGTACCAGTACAGGCGACTCGGGTTGTCGACCAGCAGCTTGCGAAGCTGCGCCGGGTCGTCGCTGAACAGCGGCAGCAGGTCGACCAGCTTGCCGTCGTCGGGCATTTCGCGCACGTTGGGGTGCGGCCAGTCGGTGCCCCACAGCACGCGGTCGGGCGCGGCTTCTATCAGCCGGCGCGCGAAGGGCACGGCATCCGCATAGGGCTGGCCCTGGGTCGAGAGGGTCTGCGAGATGCGCTCGGCGCCGCTCACCTTGACCCACGCGCGCTCGTCGCGCATCAGCTCCAGCATCATCTCGCAGGCCTTCTGGCCGAGGCCGTGCTCGACCATCGTGCGGCCCATGTGGTCGATGACGAAGGGCACCGGCAGCGTGTCGAGGAATGCGCGGTAGGTGACAAGGTCATCCGCGTCCAGATGCAGCACCAGATGCCAGCCCAGCGGCCGGATGCGCTCGGCCATGCGCAGCACCGTGGGCAGGTCGGGTGCGCCGCCCAGGTGCTGCACGAAGTTGAAGCGCACCGAGCGCACGCCGGCCTTGTGCAGCGCGGCGAGTTCGGCATCGGTGATGCCCGCACCCACCATGGCCACGCCGCGATAGGTGTCGGGCGATTGCGCAATGGCGTCGAGCATGGCGCGGTTGTCATGGCCATGCACGCTGGCCTGCACCAGCACCACGCGTTCGATGCCCAGCAGTTCGTGCAGGGCGCGCAGCTTTGCGGCGGGCGCATCGGGCGGCGTGTAGCGGCGGTTGTCCGAATACGGAAACACGTCGCCGGGGCCGAACACATGGCAATGCGTGTCGCAGGCGCCGGCTGGCAGTCGGAACGTGGGGCGGCTCGGGTTTGGATGGGGTGGGGCGATGGTTTTCATCAAGGCGGGTTCACTGCTTACTGCTTGGGAATGCCGGCGCGCTGGATCACGGCCGACCAACGTTGGATCTCGCTGTCGAGCAGCCGCGCCTGTTCCTGCGGTGTGCTGCCGCGCGGCTCCACGCCGAGGTTCTGCAGGCGTTTCTTGACTTCGGGCGAAGCCAGCGCCGCACGGGCCTCCTGGTTCAGGCGGGCGATCACGTCGGGCGGTGTCTTGGCGGGCGCGGCCAGCGCGTTCCACGATGCGACCTGGAAGCCTGGCGTCCCGCTTTCCGCAACGGTCGGCACGTCCGGCAAGCTGGGCGAGCGCTTGTCGCCCATGACCGCCAGCGCGCGCATGGCCTTGCCTTCGATCTGCGAGAGAACGGGCGAGAGGATTTCCACCGCCACGTCGACCTGCCCGCCACGCAGCGCCGTGACCACGGCCGGCGTGCCGTTGAAGGGCACGACCTGCGCATCGATGCCGAGTGAACTCTTCAGCAGCTCGCCAGCCAGGTTCTGCGTGCTGCCAACGTTGATGGTGCCGATGTTGAGCTGGCCCGGATGGGCCTTGGCGTGAGCCACCAGGTCGGCGAATGTCTTGAACTTGCTGTTGCTCGCGGCGAGTACCGCCATGTCGAAGTAGCCGAGCGTGGAGATCGGCGCGAAATCTTTCGTCGTGTCGTAGGGCAGCGACTTGAACAGGCCCACGCTCACGGCATTGCCGTTGGACATCAGCAGCATCGTGTGGCCGTCCGGCGGCGCCTTGGCTACCGTGTCGGAAGCCACCACGCCACCCGCGCCGGGCTTGTTGTCGACCACGATGCTCTGGCCCATCGATTCGGACATCTTCTGGGCCACGCTGCGCGCGACCAGGTCCGCGACGCCGCCGGCACCGAAGGGCACGACCAGGCGGATCGGACGCGAAGACAGGGGGGCGGCCAGCGCGGGCGATGCGCGCAAACCGGCGGCCAGGGTCAGCATCAGGCCGACGAAGCCGCGACGGGAATGTCTCATGTGTCTCCTTGTTGAACTTGTGTGCGGCCTTGCGCGCCGCTGACCCGCACTATTGCCCGTGGGTCAGCCTCCGGCAAGATCGCGTTCGCACTGGGAGATATAGTTTTTCGGCATGGCTGGGCGCTCGCGTGGCGCTCAGCGTCAATGCAGCCGCAGCGACCCCAGCCGCGCGACGATCAGGTCGTGCAGCGTCTGCGCAGCCACCGACAGGCTGCCTTCGCGCCGCTGCACCATGTAGAGCGTTCGCGTGAGGGAAGGCAGGGGCAGCGGCCGCGTTACCAGCGTCTCACGCTGGAAGTGGAACAGCGTGAGCGCAGGCACCACGCTGATGCCCAGCCCAGCCTCGACCAGCCCCATCACGGTGGCCAGGTGCTCCACCTCGAACACCGCATTCAGCCTTTGCGGATGCAGCGCCGCGTCGAGCGCCTGCCGCACGCTGCTGTTGCGCGCCATCTGGATGAAGGGGTGGGGCGCGATCTTCTTCACCGTGAGGCGCGGCTCGCGCGCCAGCGGGTGGTCGGCGCGGCACACGAGGTGGAAGCGGTCGGTGCAGAGCTTGCGCGCACGCAGGTCGCTGTCTGCCGTGCCTCCGGCGCCCGAGGCGGCGAGCGCGAAGTCGGCCTGGCCGTTGCGCACCAGCGCGATGCAGGCGTCGGACAACGCATCGTCCAGGTCGATGCGGATGCCCGGCCAGGCTTGCATGAATTCTGCGAACACCGTGGGCAGCCAGCCGGCCGCGAGTGAGGGCAGGGCGGCCACGCGCACGCGGCCCTTGCGGCGCTCCACATGATCGGCGAGGTCGCCCATGGCGCTGCCCATGTCGTCGAGCAGCCGGCGCGCGGAGCCCTCGAACAGCCGGCCCTCGGGCGTGAGCTGCACGCTGCGAGTGTCGCGGTCGAAAAGGCGGGTGCCGATTGCGTCTTCGAGCGTGCGGATCAGTGCGCTGAACGCGGGCTGCGAGAGATGGCTGCTCTGCGCCGCGCGCGTGAAGTTGCGGTGCTCTGCCAGCGCGAGAAAGGCGCGCAGCTGCCGCGTGGAGAGGTCGGGCGTCTTTCTCATAATGTCTCCCTTGTTATTTGAAAAGCGGATCAATCGATCCGTATTTTCGATTTTACGGATGACCGGCCGCTGCCTACAGTGCACGGCAATGAACTCCATTGATCCGCCCACGCTGCTGATAGGTTGCGCCGCCGGCTTCTCGGGCGACCGCACCGATGCCGCCGGGCCGGTGGTCGACACGCTGATCGCGCGGCTGGCAAGCGGCCCCAAGGGGCAGCGCGCCTTCCTCATCTTCGAGACGCTGGCCGAGCGCACGCTCGCGCTGGCCCAACTGCGCCGCCGCGACAACCCCGACGCAGGCTACGAACCGCTGCTCGACGACATGCTGCGGCCCGTGCTCGCGCGTTGCCTGGCGCATGGCATCCGCATCGTGAGCAACTTCGGCGCCGCCAACCCGCGCGCCGCCGCCCGGCATATCGCCCGCATGGCGCGCGAACTGGGTGCGAGCGCGCCGTGCATCGCGGTGGTGGAGGGCGACGACCTGTCGGGGCCCGAACACCGCGCGCTGCTGAACGAAGCGCTCGGCGCGCAGATGGAAGGGCTGCGCATGGTCAGCGCCAATGCCTACATCGGCGCCGAGCCGATTGCCGCCGCGCTCGACGCGGGCGCGCAGATCGTGGTGTGCGGGCGCGTGGCCGACCCGTCGCTCACCGTAGGGCCGGCCATGTCGCACTTCGGCTGGCGCGCCGACGACTGGGACCGGCTGGGCCGAGCGACCATGGCGGGGCATCTGCTCGAATGCGGTGCGCAGGTGTGCGGCGGCTACTTCGCCGACCCTGGCTACAAGAACGTACCGGGGCTGGAAGCGGTGGGCTTCCCTATCGCAGAGATAGACGCCGACGGCCGCTGCACCATCGGCAAGGCCGACGGCACCGGCGGCCTCGTGAGCGAGGCCACGGTGAAGGAGCAGCTGCTCTACGAAGTGCACGACCCTGCGGCCTACCTGACGCCCGACGTGGTCGCCGATATTGCCGACGCTGAAGTGCACGCGCTGCCCGGCGTGGATCGCGTTGCGCTCTCCGGCGTGCGCGGTCATGCGCGGCCGGGCCGCTACAAGGTCAACGTCTGCCATGAAGGCGGCTGGCTGGCCGAGGGCGAAATCTCCTATGCGGGGCCGCGCGCCGAGGCCCGTGCGCGGCTCGCGGCGGACGTGCTGCGCAAGCGCCTGGCCGGACTCGCGTTGCGCGTGGACCTGATCGGCGCGCTGAGCATCCTGGGCGACGACGCGGGCCGTGCGCTGGCGGATACACCCGACGCCGGCCTGCGCGACGTGCGCCTGCGCGTCGCGGCCACGCATGCCGATCGCGCGCAGGCCGAGCGACTGGCGCGCGAGGTCATGGCGCTCTACACCTGCGGCCCGGCAGGCGGCGGCGGCGTGCGCACCGCGCTCACGCCGCGGCTCAACACGCTGTCGTGCCTGCTGCCGCGCGAGGCGGTGCCGGTGCGCTTCGAACTGCTCGGCGAGGAGGCCCTGGCATGAACACCACTACCGACACCGTCGAAGTGCCGCTGTACCGCGCCGCGCACGGCCGCACCGGCGACAAGGGCGATCGCTCTAACATCAGCGTCATCGCCTGGCACGCCGAGCTCTATCCCTTGCTGGTCGAGCAGCTCACGCCCGAGCGCGTCGCTGCGCAGTTCCACCACCGTGCGCCGTCGCAGGTGCAGCGTTTCTTGTTGCCGAAGCTGCACGCGATGAACTTCGTGCTCGACGCGGTGCTGGACGGCGGCGTCAACGATGCGCTGAACCTAGACGCACATGGCAAGGCGTTGTCCTTCCTGCTGCTCGACATGCCTGTCCGCGTGCCTCGTGCGCTTGTGCCCTTGCTGGCCGGACCATAGCCGGAGCTCTTTTCTTTTCCCCTAGCCATTCCATCCGGAGACAAAACAATGAAACGATTTCCCCTCACCGCGCTGACCGCCGCACTGGCCCTGATGCCACTGCTGAGCCATGCGGAGGCCTTTCCCGAGAAGGCCATCACCTTCGTCGTGCCCTTCGCGGCCGGCACCGCCACCGACCAGATCGCACGCGCGCTCGGCAACCAGATCGCGGCTGAGACGAAGCAGGCCGTCATCATCGACAACAAGGCCGGCGCAAGCGGCTTCATCGCCTCGCAGAACGTGGCCAAGGCGCCCGCCGACGGCTACACGGTGCTCATCACCACCAACACCACGCACGCGGCCAATGAGCACCTGTTCAAGAAGCTGCCCTACGACCCGGTGAAAGACTTCGCGCCCGTCGCGGCGCTCGGCAAGGGCGGGCAGATCATGGTGGTGAATCCCTCGTTCCCTGCGAAGAACGTGGCCGAGTTCATCGCGCTCGCGAAGAAGGAGCCGGGCAAGTACAGCTTCGGCAGCGGCAGTTCGTCCAGCCGCATGGCGGGCGAGCTGCTGCAGCAGATGGCCGACATCAAGCTGCTGCACGTGCCCTACAAGAGCAACACGCTCGCCGTGACCGACCTGCTGGGCAGCCAGATCAACATGATGATCACCGACACGGCCACCGGCCTGCCGCAGGTCAAGGCCGGCAAGCTGCGCGCGCTGGGCATCTCCAGCTCGGCACGCTCGCCGCTCGCACCCGACGTGCCCACCATTTCCGAGGCCGGCGTGAAGGGCTACGAAATGGGCTACTGGTTCGCGGCCTATGCGCCCGCGAAGACGCCGCCCGCAGTGGTCAAGCGGCTCAACGAACTGCTGGTGAAGGCCGCGAAGAGCGAGGCTGCGAAGACCGCGTTCTACGAGCCGACCGGCACCGAGGTGTTCACGACCTCGCCCGAAGAGCTTGCGAAGTTCCAGGCCAACGAGTCCCAGAAGTGGGGCCGCATCGTGAAGTCGGCCGGCATCGAGGCCGAGTAGCCCGCGCGCCGTAGCGGGTACCGGCGCCGCAACGCGACAAGACACACAACGAAGGAGACAAACCATGAAACGCTGGAGCCTTTGGGCTGCCACGGTGGCTTCGGCCGCCCTTTTTCTGAGCGCATGCGGTGGAAGCGGCGGAGGAGGTGGCGTGCTGCTGCCACCGCCCACCACCACGACACCCACCACACCGCCCGTGACTGCCACCGCGCCCAAGTACAAGCTCGCCATCACCGCGACCGAAGACGTGCCAGGTACCTTCGGCAGCGTGGGCGCCTACGAGAAGATCACCGGCACCTTCACCGGCGAGGTCGATCCGAAGGACGCTCGCAACGCGATCATCCAGGACCTCTCGCTCGCACCGCTCAATGCCAACGGCAAGGTCGAATACACCTCCGACTTCGTGCTCTTCAAGCCGAAGGACATGACCAAGGCCAGCGGCGTGCTGCGCTACGACGCGCCGAACCGCGGCAACATCGTGAGCCTCGATCCGTACTTCGCCTCGCGCGGCTACGTGTTCCTGACGGCCGCCTGGCAGGGCGACGTGCCGGCCGGGCCCGGCAAGCTCACGCTGAAGGTGCCGGTCGCGAAGAACGCCGATGGCAGCAGCATCACCGGCACCTACCGCGCCGAGTTGCTGCCTACCGCAGCGAACAACGATTCGCTGCCCTTGCCAGGCGGCCCGTTCAATGCGGCGATGCAGGCCTATGCCACCGCGAGCCTCGACAACACGAAGCCCGGCTATGTGCTCACTCGCCGCATCAACGAAGGCGACGCGCGCCAGCTCATTCCCGCGAGCGAGTGGAAGTTTGCGAAGTGCAGCGCCGCCACGCCGTTCCCCGGCACGCCCGACGAGACGAACGTCTGCCTCAAGGACAAATGGGACCCGGCCTACTTGTACGAACTGGTCTACATCGCGAAAGACCCGAAGGTCATGGGCCTGGGCCTCGCGGCGCTGCGCGACATGATCACCTTCTTCCACCGCGACGCGAGCGATGCGGCGGGCACGGCCAACCCGGTGGCTGCTGCCATCAAGAACACCATTGCCTCGGGCGTCTCGCAGTGCGGCAACTTCATGAAGACCTTCGTGCACTTGGGCTTCAACGAGGACCGTGCGGGCCAGAAGGTGTTCGACGGCGTGTTCGCGCAGATCGCGGCGCGGCAGACCAACATCAACATGCGCTTCTCCATTCCTGGCGGCGGCGGTGGCGTGCGCGCCGACCACACGGCCTTCGGCCAGGCCGGCACGCGCGGCCTCTCGAAGGACTACGTGGACGACGTGGCGCAGCGGCGCGGCGGCATCCTGTCGCGCTGCGAGGCGAGCGGCACCTGTCCCAAGCTCTTCATCGGCTTCAGCGGCACCGAGTTCTGGACCCTGCAGGGCTCGCCGCTGCTGACCGATGCCTGGGGCACGACCGACCTCGTGCAGCCCGGCAACGCGCGCATCTACTACTACGCGAGCACGCACCATCTGCTGGGCCTCTCGTCGCTGCCGGGTGCAAGCGCAGGGGCGCTGTATGCGACCAACGGCAATGCCGGCGTGATTCCGGTCGTGCGCGCGCTGTACCAGAACCTGGAAGACTGGGTCGTCAAGGGCACGACACCGCCCGACAGCCAGGTGCCGAAGCTGGCAGACACCACGCTGGTGCGGCCGCAGCAGGTCAAGTTCCCGGCGATTCCGGGCGTGAGCTACACGGGGCTGGTCAACACCTATTCGCTGCTGGACTGGGGCCCCAACTACAGGCCGCAGGACGAGAGCGGCATCGCCACGCAGGTGCCGCCGGCCTACCTGGGCCGCGACTACGCGATCCTGGTGCCGCAGGTGGATGCGGACGGCAACGACATCGCGGGCATCCGCAGCCTGGACGTCGCCGTGCCGCTGGGCACGAACACTGGTTGGAACTACACCAACCAGCCGGGCAGGATCGACCAGGCGGGCCTGTTCGGGTCGTACTTTGCGTTTGCCAAGACGGCGGCGCTGCGCGGAAGTGATCCGCGCCCGTCGCTGCAGGAGCGCTATGTGGATCAGGCGGGCTACATCGCGGCAGTGACCACGGCCGCCAACGACCTGGTGGCGAAGCGCTTCATGCTGCGTGTGGATGCCGACGCAGCGATTGCCAGCGCGATTGCCAACCCGGTGCTTCCTTAAGCCGAGTGCACCCCAAAGCCCGTCTCGCCCGGCGCGATGTCTTCGCGCAGGGTGAGCGCGGGAATCTCGTAGTCGCCGGCGTTCTGCCGGCGGAACGGGATCGGGTCTGTGGTGAACAGCGTGTCGAGCCTCTGGCCCAGTTCCTCGGTGATGCGCGCGTAGGCAGCCTCGTCGACCTTGTGCGTGCGATGCACCACGTACGGCGGCAGCACGTCGAATCCGGGGTAGTAGAGGATGCCGTGGTGGATGGGAAACAGCAGGTCGTCCATCGGCCCGTTGATGCCGCGCGGCGCGTAGTGCGATGCCCAGCCGCCGGTCGTTACCACCAGCATCGCGCGCTTGCCGGCCATCACGCCTTCGCCGAAGCGGTCGCCCCAGTGCGTGTCCGAATGCTCGCCGAGGCCATAGGCAAAGCCATAGGCGTAGATACGCTCGACCCAGCCCTTGAGGATGGCGGGCATCGAGTACCACCACAGCGGAAATTGCAGGACGACCGCGTCGGCCCACAGCAGTTTTTGCTGCTCGGCGGCGATGTCTGCGGTTTGCGTGCCGGCCTCGAACGCATGAAGCGAATCGAGCACGGGGTCGAAGCGCGCGGCGGTGTCGCGCGCGGGGAAGTCGTCGGCGTCGAGCGCGGGCTTCCAGCGCATGGCGTACAGGTCGGACACCTGCACTGAATGGCCCGCAGCCGCCAGGCGTTCGAGCATGAAGCGATGGAGCGCGCCATTGAGCGAGGCGGCTTCGGGGTGGGCAAGTACCAGAAGGATGTTCACGGTTTCACAAGGGTTCGAATGAAGATGCCCCTCAGGTTAGGCTTCGTGGCGATATATTGGAAATGAATAGTCTGAATTCCAGGAATTGCCATGAACAATTTCAGCCGCCTAGACCTCAACTTGCTGGTCACGCTCGACACGCTGCTGGCCGAGCGCAATGTCACGCGTGCGGCCGAGCGGTTGAACCTGTCGCAGCCCTCGGTGAGCGTGCAGCTCGCCAAGCTGCGCGAAGCGTTCGACGACCCGCTGCTGGTGCCCGCGCAGCGCGGCATGCGGCCCACCGCGCGCGCCGATGAACTGCGCGAGCCTCTGCGCGAGGCGCTTGAATCGCTGGGCCGTGCGGTGGCGCCAACTCGGCCTTTCGATCCGGCCGAGGCGACCACCACCTGGCGCGTTGCCGCGGCCGACTATGCCGAGTCGGCCATCCTGCTGCCGGCGCTGGCCGGGCTGCGTGCCGCGGCGCCGCACACGCGGCTGGCCGTGGTGGAGGCCGTGCCTTCGCGCATGGCGCGGCAGCTGGAGAGCGGTGAGATCGACCTGTTCTTTCACACCAGCGTGGGCGCGCCGCGTGGCCTGCACGCGCGCGTGCTCTTCCACGAACGCTACGTGCTGGCCGGGCGGGCAGGGCATCCGCGCCTGAAGCGCCGGCCGACGCTCGCGCAGTTCTGCGCGCTGGAGCATGTGGTGGTGTCGCTCGCCGGCGGAGGCTTCGCCGGGCCAACGGACGAGGCGCTGGCCGAAAAGGGTTTGACGCGGCGCGTGGCGCTGTCGGTGCCGCACTTCCTCTTCATGATGTCGGTGCTGGCCAGCACCGACATGGTCGCGATGCTGCCCGAGCGGCTGGCGCGCGGCGCGGCCGGGCTGCGGATGGTGGAGGCGCCGCTCGAAGTGCCCGGCTACGAGATGGCGATGCTCTGGCACGAGTGCCGGCACCGCGACCCGGCGCACAAGTGGCTGCGCGAGCAGATCGTTGCGAGCCTCTGAGCCGGGCTCGGAAGGGGCGGGCTCAGAAAGCGCTGATGGCCTTGTCGGTTTCCGCCTTGCGGTGCAGCGGCAGCCACAGCGTGAAGCGCGTCCCCGTGCTGCCGGACTGCCAGCTCACCGTGCCACCGATCACCTGCGCGCGCCGCTGCTGGTTGCGCAGCCCTCGTCCGCTTCGGCGCAGGGCCTCTTCCACGTCGAAGCCTTCGCCGTTGTCTTCGATCACCACGTTCACGCCTTCATCGACCGTCGCGGTGCTCACGCAGATGACGGTGGCCCGCGTGTGGCGCAGCACGTTGGCCACGCATTCCTGCACGATGCGCAGGATGTGCAGCGCGCCGTCCGGGTCCAGCCAGGGCAGCGAGGGCACGGGTTGCACTTCCCATTGCAGCGTGATGCCGGCGCTCTCGATGCGCGGAGCCAGGCGAAAGCGCATGGTTGCCAGCAGGAGCAGCAGGTCGGCTTCCACGTTTTCCATGGAGTCGATCACCAGCCTCAGGTCTTCCATGCAGCCCTTGAGCACGCGGGAAATCTCGGCTTCGCTCATGGCGCCTCGCTCCACCGAGCGGATGGCGCTGATCAGCGAAGAGCCCAGCCCGTCGTGCATGTCCTGCATGAGGCGGCGGCGCTCGGCATTGAGCATGTGCTGGTTCTCGATCACGCGCAGCCGCTGGTAGCTTTGCTCCAGCTCGGCTTCGCGCGCCTGCAGGCGCTGGGCCAGGCCCTTGTTCAGCCGGGCCACTTCGGCGAACGCGCCTGTGTAGCGCTGGAACATGATGTACGAGAAGACGAAGAACAGGCTGATGATGGCGTAGGGAGAGGTGTACACGGCCTCCGGGCTGACCAGGTTGTTCTGCAGAAGCCCGTCATAGGAAGTGAATGCGACGGCGAAGACAGTCCAGCCCGCCACCAGGCGTCCCTCGGGCAGTTGCGCGCGCAGCGCCTTGCGCAGGTTCACCGCAAAGATCGTCACCGCGACGGGCAGCACCATCAGGTTGAGCAGGGGCGTGAACAGGTAGAGACTGACGATATCCGTCGACACATGGGGCAGCGTTGCGATATTGCAGGCCAGCGCCAGGGTCACCGATACACGGGTCAACCAGGGTGATGGCTGCTGGTGCAGGCGCTGCAAGAACAGGTGGATGAGGGCGATCAGCCAGAGCAGGCTGGCCACTGTCATCCATTCGAACCAGTCGTCCGAAATCGGGATGAAGCTGCCGCCCGCGTAGTAGTGAAGCGTGCGCAGGAAGGCGAGCGCCGAGATGGCAAAGAACAGCAGGTAGAGCGATTCGCGCCTCTTGAACAGCCACACCGCGAACGCGAATGCGCCAACCGCCAGGAACGCGGCGCTGCCCATGAAGGGCAACTGCACCTGGAGCAACTGGCGGATCTGGTAGCGCCAGCTCAGCGATTCCTCGTCGCCCACCCACAAGGTCGAAAAGCCGCTGCCGCTGTTGCGCAGGCGGTCGACGCGAATCAGCACAGATGCCGGGGCGGGCGTATTGGCGGTCGCGTTCAACGGCAGCAGGAGCGGATGGTTGTAGCCGTTGTGGATGGGGCTGCCATGCGACTGGTAGAGCAGCACGCCGTCGCCGTACACCGCGATGTTGCCCAGGGTTTTCCAGCGCGGGAGGTAGAGAAGCTGCTGCTGCGTCTTCGGCGTCAGCCCGGACAGTTCGATGCGGTACCAGTCGGTGACGGTTCGCTCGCCGCTCGACGCATTGGGCACCAGTTCGCGCCGGGCCGTGTGGGGGAGGCTGACCGTCTTCCAGCCATCGGTTGGCAGCGCGGCTTCCACGATATGCCGCGGAGGTGCGGAATAGCCCGTGCCGGAAACCGAGAGCAACTCGGCCTGCGTGATGTGGACAGGGCCGTCGTGCTGCGGGACCGCATCCGCCGGGAGTTCATCGGCGTACGCAAAAGACAGGAAGGCCAGCGGCAGGGCCAGCCAAAGCCTTGCGATCCACCGGCTGATTCGCCAACAGCCTTTGCTGCCTAGCCTCATAGATCGCTTCTGCCTCGGAAATCACTTTTCGCGTGCTGTGGATGCGCCGGACGATTGCCGGCACCGTGCTGTAGCCATCTTTTGACGAGCCCAGACTCCCGCTCACGCGGGCGGGCGCAATTATGTCCTCGCCCAGCCTTTCCGGCCAAACCAGGCAACTTGCCGCAAATTCTTGAATGGCATAGGCCGTCCGTCGAATGCACAGCGGCGGCCTCGCGCCCTAGCATGGAGCGCGTCGCCGCTCTTGCCGCACTCTGCCCGATGCACCGATGAAAACGCTCGCGTTCCTGGCCAGCCTCGCCGGCATGGCATTGCTTTCGCTCGCCACGGGTGCCGCCGAGCCCGCCAAGGACCACCCGCTGGTTGGCCGCTACGAGGGCGCGGTGCTCAACGGCTACAAGGCCGCCGCCTACGACGAGGTCGGCCTCATCAAGGAGCCGTTCCAGAACTGGGCCGGCGGCAAGCCCGACCTGCTCAAGGTCGAGGGCAAGGTGACGCTCTACCTCTACAAGCTGCCGAAGGACCGTTCGCTCCTCGAAGTGCAGCGCAACTACGAGTCCAGCCTGAAGGCCAAGGGCTTCGAGGTGCTCTTTACCTGCGGCACGGCCAATGCCTCCTGCTACAAGCCGCGGCCAGGCAGCGTGGACACCAACACGCCCTACGACTTTGCGCTGGCCTTCGACGACCCCGAGTGGCCGCGCCTGGGCAGCCGCGGCGACTACGCGCGCAACTATTTTTCGGTGAGCGGCCGCTACCTGCTGGCGAAGAAGACCGGGCCCACGGGCACCGTCTACGCCAGCATCGCGCTGGCCGAACACAACGCCGATGTCGGCAACCACGCCTTCGTGCGCGTGGTCGAGAGCAAGGCGATGGAAGACAACAAGATCGTGTTCGTCGACGCGACGGCCATGCAGAAGAGCCTGGCGGAGACGGGGCGCGTCAATCTCTACGGCATCCTGTTCGACCTCGACAAGGACATCATCCGCCCCGAGTCGCAGCCCACGCTCGACGAGATGACCAAGCTGATGCGCAGCAACCCGCCGTTGAAGCTGTCGGTGGTGGGGCACACCGATGCGCAGGGCGAGGCGAAGCACAACGATGACCTGTCGAAGCGCCGCGCGCTGGCGGTGATCGCGGTGCTGGTGAAGGCTGGGGTGGACCCGCGCCGCTTCACCACGCGCGGTGCGGGCGCGTCAGAGCCGGTGGCGCCCAACGACAACGAGGCGGGGCGGGCGAAGAACCGGCGGGTGGAACTGATCCGCTTATGAAGGAGCTTGCTCGCACCGCCCTCAGATGACCGGCACGCTGGTTTCCTTCAGCACGCGCAGCACGAAGTGCGACTTGCTGTGCCGGATGCCCGGGATCTTGTAGAGCTTTTCGCGCAGCAGCCGCTCGTAGTCGCGCGTGTCGCGCACGGCGATGCGGATGTAGTAGTCGTAGTCGCCCGACACCAGATAGGCCTCCTGTATCTCGGGAATGGTCGCGAGCACGCGGCCGAAGTCGTACAGGGTCTCGTCGGTGTGGCTTTCGAGCGTGACCTGCACGATCACCGAGTCGTGATAGCCGAGCTTGGCTGGGTCCACGTCGACCGTGTAGCGCTTGATGACGCCAGAGGCTTCGAGCTTCTTGATGCGCGTCCAGCAACTGGTGGGCGACAGGCCGACCTCGTTGCCGATCTCCTGCAGGGTCTTGCGCGAGTCGAGCAGCAGCACGCGCAGGATCGCCAGGTCGGTCTTGTCAAAAGATCCTTCGTTGTCGCCGGGTGTTTGCCGATTGGTTTTCATTAATCGAGCTTAAAGAGCCAAAAGAAAGAAGCATATTTTGCTCCCGAACCGGAAGAATTGACGGCATGCGACTGCTCGACCTACCCCTCACGCCCTCCCTCTCTCTTCACCCGGAAACGCCAGCGCGCATTCGCAACGGCGCCGAAGCCCTGCTCGACACGCTGGTCGAGTGCGGCGTGGACACCATCTTCGGCTACCCCGGCGGCGCGGCGCTGCCGCTGTACGACGCGCTGCACGGCGAGCCGCGGCTGCGCCACGTGCTGGTGCGCCACGAGCAGGCGGCCGTGCATGCGGCCGAAGGCTATGCGCGCAGCACCGGCCGCGTGGGCGTGGTGCTGGTCACTTCGGGGCCGGGCGTGGGCAACACGATCACCGGGCTGCTTGATGCCATGAGCGATTCGGTGCCGGTGCTTTGCATCAGCGGGCAGGTGGCAACGGCCGTCATCGGTACGCAGGCGTTCCAGGAGAGCGATGCGCTGGGCATGTCGCGTTCGGTGACCAAGTGGAACCGGCAGGTGCGCTCGGCCGACGACGTGCCCTCGCTGGTGCGCCGTGCGCTGGAGATCGTCACCACCGGCCGCCCCGGGCCAGTGCTGCTCGACGTGCCGAAGGACATCCAGCTCGACCGCCTGGGCCAGGCCCCCGAGCCATCGCCGCTGCGCGCCTTGCGCACGAGCCGCATGGCGCTGCCGCCCAAGGCCATGATGCAGCGCGCGGCCGACCTGCTCTCGACCGCGCGCCGGCCCGTCATCTACGGCGGCGGCGGGCTGGTCAATTCGGGGCCCGCCGCGTGCGAGGCCTTTGCGAAGCTCGTGAACCTTCTGCACGCACCGTGCACGCTCACGCTGATGGGGCTGGGCGCGTTCCCCGCGTCCGACCCGAAGTTCATTGGCATGCTGGGCATGCACGGCATGCTCGAAGCCAACCTCGCAATGCACGAGGCCGACCTCGTGGTGTGCGTCGGCGCGCGCTTCGACGACCGCGTGACCGGCAAGCTCGATGAGTTCTGTCCGCATGCACGCAAGATCCACATCGACATCGACCCTGGCAGCATCAACAAGGTGGTGCGCGTGGACGTGCCGATGGTGGGCGACTGCGAGGTGATCCTCGAAGGCCTGCTGGCGCTGCTGCCAGCGGAGGGCTTCGCGCCCGAGCGCCTCGCACCGTGGTGGGCGCGCATCGAGCGCTGGCGCGCGGAAGACTGCCTGGCCTTCGAAGCGCGCGAGGACTCGATCCTGCCGCAGCAGCTGATGTCGTCGCTGCAGAGCGCCATCGGCGGTCGCAATGCCATCGTGTCGACCGACGTGGGCCAGCACCAGATGTGGGCCGCGCAGTACCTGCGCTTCGACAGCCCGCGCCACTGGCTCACCTCGGGCGGGGCAGGGACCATGGGCTACGGCCTGCCCGCCGCCATCGGAGCGCAGATCGGCCACCCCGAAGCGCTGACCGTGTGCGTGAGCGGCGATGCCTCGGTGCTGATGAACATCCAGGAGCTCTCCACTGCCGTGCAGCACCGCGTGCCGGTGAAGCTGGTGCTGTGCAACAACGGCTACATGGGCATGGTGCGGCAATGGCAGGAGCTCAATCACGGCAACCGCCTGAGCCACAGCTGGAACGAGGCATTGCCCGATTTCGTGGCGCTGGCCAAGGCCTTCGGCTGGGGCGCGCGGCGGGTGTCGGACCCGGCCGAGCTGGAAGACGCGCTGGCCGAATGCCTGGCGAGCCAGGGGCCGTTCTTTCTCGACGTGCAGGTGGCGGCGCAGGAGAACTGCTTTCCGATGATGCCCTCGGGGCACGGGCACCACCGGGTGATGCTGGCGAAGGACAGGTGGTACGAGGAATCCTGAGCGCAGGGTTCTAGACGCTCTGCAGGCGCACGTCGTTCGCGGGAATGGCGTTGAGCTCGGCCCAGTCCATCTCTTCTTCCAGCTGGTGGTAGGCGTCGTCCTCGATCTGCCCGCTGTGGCGCAGTGCTTCGAGCGCCTGCCGCTGCGCGCGAATCGCCACGGCGCGTAGCCGGTCGTGCGCCGTCTTCGCCTGCGGCTGGCGCTCGTCTTGCGCCAGCACGCGCGCCGCGCGGTATTCGTCGCGCACGGCGTCGGCCTCGCGGCTTTCTTCGGCTTCGAGGGCCGACAGCGCCGCATCCATCATCGCGGTGCGCGCGAGCGACACCTCCTTGTCGAGCGACGCGTCGGGCTCGATCTTCAATGCCCTGATCAGCGGCCCGATGGTGAAGCCCTGGATCACCAGTGTGCCCAGCACAACTGCGAACGCGCTGAGCACGATGAGGTCGCGTCCCGGAAAATCCGCCGGCAGCGCGAAGGCCGTGGCCATCGTCACCAGCCCGCGCATGCCCGACCAGCCGACCAGCAACCCGATGCGCCTGGACGGCACCGGAATGTCGTGCCCCTGGGCGATCAGGCGCAGCTTGTACGTGCGCATCGCGGCCCCGTAGATCTGCACCCAGACCACCCGCACCGCGATGACCAGCACCAGCACGAGGCCGGCGAACTGCAGGGCACGCACCAGCTGCGGCCCCGACAGCCTTTCGAGGATGCTGCGCGCCTGCAGCCCCATCAGGAAGAAGGCCAGCACGTTGAGCGTGAACACCACCGCGCCCCACACCGCATAGGAGTGCACGCGGTCGCGCGGCGCATGGTGCTTTGGCGCGAACTGGCCCAGCGTCATGCCGAAGGCAACCACCGAGATGATCGGCGACAGGTGCAGCCGCTCGGCCACGATCCACGCGCCGAAGGTCATCACGAACTGGAAGATGATGGCCGAGCGCGTGCCCGCGAAGAGCGGCGAGCCGAAGTGGATGTTGAGCTTGGCGAACGCGAAGCCGACCAGCGCACCGCCCGGTACCGCGACCAGCAGCATCGGCAGCGAACTCGTCATGGGCACGTGCGCGGCGCCGGCTGCCGACACCGCCACGCCGAATACCAGCAGCGCCACTGCGTCGTTGAGCAGGCTCTCGCCGTTGATGATCGAAAGCGTGCGCCGCGGAATGCGGAACTGCTGCATCACCGCAGCCGCGGCCACAGCGTCGGGCGGCGCGACGATGGCGCCGAGCGTGATCGCGGCCGCCAGCGGCAGGCCCGCGAAAGCCCAGCCGGCCCATGCGACCACCGCCGTGGTCAGCAGCACCGCCACCAGCACCAGCGAGATCAGCGGCATCCAGTTGCGCCGCAGTTCGCGTGGAGAGATGTCGAAGGCTGAATCGAGGAGGGCAGGCGCGATGAAGAGCGCCAGCGCCAGATGCGGGTCGAGGCTGATGTGCGGCACCCAGGGCATCGCGCCCAGGCACACGCCGGCCAGCGCCAGCATCGACGGATAGGGCAGTGCGAGGCGCCGCGAGAGCTGCAACAGCAGGCAGGCGGCGATCAGCATGACCAGCACGTTTTCGAAGATGTCCATCGAGGCCCTCGGTCTGGGTGTTGTTTTCCCCGAATACTAAGAGGTGGATTCATTTACGCCCGATGAAAAGAAAAGGGGCCCGGTTGCGGGCCCCTTTTCATCAGGCTGTAGGGACTATCAGGACTTCACGAACGCCAGCAGGTCGGCGTTGAACTTGTCCTTGTGCGTATCGGTCAGGCCGTGCGGTGCGCCGGGGTAGACGATCAGCTTGTTGTTCTTCACCAGCTTGGCCGAGGCCAGGCCGGCAGCGCCGATCGGCACGATCTGGTCGTCGTCGCCGTGAACGATGAGCGTGGGCACGTCGAACTTCTTCAGGTCTTCGGTGAAGTCGGTTTCCGAGAACGCCTTGATCGAGTCGTAGGTGTTCTTGTGGCCGCCCGCCATGCCTTGCACCCACCACGAGTCGATGAGGCCCTGCGACACCTTGGCGCCGGGGCGGTTGAAGCCGAAGAAGGGGCCCGAGGGCACGTCCTTGTAGAACTGCGAGCGGTTCGCTAGTTGCGCGGCGCGCAGGCCGTCGAACACTTCGATCGGCAGGCCGCCGGGGTTGGCGGCGGTCTTCAGCATCAGCGGCGGCACGGCCGAGATCAGCGCGGCCTTGGCCACTCGCTTGGTGCCGTGGCGGCCGATGTAGCGCGCCACTTCGCCGCCGCCGGTCGAGAAGCCGACCAGGATCACGTTCTTCAGGTCCAGTGTCTCGATGACGGTGGCGAGGTCGTCGGCGTAGGTGTCCATGTCGTTGCCGTTCCAGGGCTGGCTGGAGCGGCCATGGCCGCGGCGGTCATGCGCCACGGTGCGATAGCCCTGCGATGCGAGGAACAGCATCTGCGATTCCCAGCTGTCGGAGTTCAGTGGCCAGCCGTGGCTGAACACGACGGGCTGGCCGGAACCCCAGTCCTTGAAATACAGCTGCGTGCCGTCCTTGGTGACGATGGTGTTGCTCATGGTGCGTGTTCCTTTCAAAGAACGATGGATGGCGCCTTGGTTCGGCGCAGAAGTGGAGGCGGCGGACGCCGCCTGGGAAAAGCCGGTCCCCACGAGGGCTCCGGCTGCGACGGAAGCGCCACCGACCAGCAGGCTGCGGCGGGTCGGGGTGGCGGTGGGGTTCTTGCTGTTTGCGGACATGGTGCGCTCCTTGAGTGACGTGGTTGAGATGAGTTTTGTATCGTATGAATTAATATCGCATGCGATGTAATTGGTCTGAAAAAACAGGAACGGCGAAGCGGCTGCGCATCACGCGTTCCTGTCGAGGCTGGCGCGCAGACCCAGCAACTGGGTGCGCAGCGCGCCGATCTGGTCGGGAGACAACTCCATGGCTTGCGCGACGCAACCCGGCAGCCCCTGCGCCTTGGCGCGCAGCGCGCGGCCACCGGCCGTGAGCGACACGATGACCTGGCGCTCGTCCCTGGGCGAACGCACGCGCTGGATCAGTCCGCGGGCTTCGAGCCGCTTGAGCAGCGGGGTGAGGGTGGTGGTCTCGAGCGACAGGCGGGTGCAGATTTCGGAGACGTTGATCTCGTCCTTTTCCCACAGCACCAGCATGACAAGGTATTGCAGGTAGGTGAGATCCAAGTCGCGCAGCAGGCCGCGGTACACCTTGTTGAGGCTCAACATCGTCGAGTAGACGGCGAAGCAGAGCTGTTCGTCCAATACCAGTGAATTGCTCGCAGGGGCATCGACGGGTTGGGCGGTGGAGCGCTTGGCAGGCATGGGCGAATATTAGATCGTGTGCGATCTAATGGCAAGCAATATTTCTCCGGCCGCGCGAACCCTTCAGTCCGGCGATCTGCGGTAGGCCCCGGGCGGGGTTCCGAACTGGCTCCTGAAGCAGCGGCTGAAATGGCTCGCATCGCCAAAGCCGTTGCGATAGGCGATCTCCGAAACGCTCAGGTGGTCGAGTCGCCGGTTCTGCAGTTCGTCCTTCGCGCGCTCCAGGCGGCGCACCTTGAGGTACGTGCCGTACTGCGTGCGCTGCATCTCGAACAGGCGGTGCGTGAGCCGCTTCGAAATGCCCAGCTCCTTCGAGACCGCATCGACCGACAGCTCCGCATCGCCGAGGTGCGCCTCGATGAACGCTACCAGCCGCTGCCAGCGGTCGCGCTCGCGGCGCTTGCCGTCGGCCGCGTCTTCGGCGACCGATTCGCCCATCGATTCGCAATAGGTCGCCGCCAGCAGCGAGACGAGCGACTGCTCCGAAAAATACGCCAGTGCCGGCGCAGCCTGTGCCGTACCGGGAAACACGTGCCCCATGTGCGCGCGGGCAGCCTCGGCCAGGCGCGAATCCGCCTGCGCGATCGAGGGCACGAAGCGGTCGTGCAGGTCGGCATAGATGCCGAAGAACCGGTCGGAGGGCAGGCGCAGCATCACCAGCTTGCCGGGCGAGGTCAGTGTGCAGGTGGAGGGAAGCCGCGTGGTGCGGAAGGTGATGTCGCCCTTGCGGAAGGGCATGCGCCGGCCGCCCTGGTCGATGGTGCCTTCGCCTTCGACGGCAATCATCGCGAGCACGTCGCCCGTGCCGCCCATACCTCCGGTGGAGGCCAGCGCCGTGTCATGGCGAACCGCGAGCGGCGTCGAGGCGAAGCTGATGGCCAGCCCGCCACCCACGAGGCGGCAGGCTTCGAGGCTCATGCGCGGGTTGCTGTCCTGCACGCTCAGTTCGCCGGGGTAGACCAGCGAATCGAGCGCGTTCGAGTAGCCCTGCACGTCGCCCGGATAGAACGGGCGGAAGCAGGGCGCGAAGCTCAGGTCGGAGGCTGCTGTGTCGTGGTGCATGGGTGGGGCTCCTGCCGTTGGCCCGCACGCTTCGTGCCAAGCAGGTGCAGTCGGATGCAGTCTAGGCGGCCATCCGTTGGGCAGGACTTAAGACTTTCCACTAGTTGGCACGCTGGATCAACCCGCGTGCGCCCACGCGCAAGAGCAAACCGCACACCGCTTCTTACATTGACCGCACCCCGCCGATGCAAAGGAGCCAAGCGTGAACGATACGAGCCCCGGAACCCACGACACCCCCGCGCCGTCTCTCGACGGCCTCAGCTACGGCAACTGGACAGAGGCCGAGAAGCTCGCGCTCAGCTGCCGCATCCTCGCCAAGGAAGGGCACTCCGAAACCCTGGCCGGACAGGTCACCGTGCGCCAGCCCGACGGCACCTTCCTGACGACACCTCTCGCGCATGCCTTCGCCGAGATCCGCCCGCAGTCGGTCATGCGCATCGACGATTCGCTGCGCGTGCTCGAAGGCCGCGGTGTGCCCAACCCCGCGGTGCGCTTCCACCTGTGGGTCTACAGGCGCAGGCCGGACGTGAACTGCGTGATCCACACGCACCCGCCGTACGTCTCGGCGCTGTCGATGACGGGCGAGCCGCTGCAGATCGCACACATGGACGCCACGCCTTTCTTCGACGACTGCGCGTTCCTGCCCGAGTGGCCCGGCCTGCCGATTGCCGACGTCGAAGGCGAGATCATCTCCGCGGCCCTGGGCAAGAAGCGCTGCGTGCTGCTGGCCAACCACGGCTTCCTTGCCGCCACGGCGACCATCGAGGAGTCTCTCTACATGTCGGTGCTCATCGAGCGCGCGGCGCGCAACCAGCTGATCGCGCAGTCGGCCTACGGGCGGCTCAAGCTGGTGGATCCTGTGCTGGCGAAGGAGTCGCACGACTTCCTTCTGCAGCGCAGCATCGTCAACGCCAGTTTCGCGATGTTCGCGCGACAGATCACGCAGGAGCAGCCATGAACAGCATCGCCTCGCCATTGCAAGCAAAAGTGGCTACTGCGGAGCGAAAGCAGCAGAGCGTGTGGAAGATCGGCGCCGCCACCATGGTCGGCACGGCCATCGAGGCCTTCGACTTCCTTGCCTACGGCACGGCCGCGGCGCTGGTGTTCAACAAGCTCTTCTTTCCCAACTTCGACCCCACAGTCGGCACGCTGGCGGCCTTCGGCACCTTCGCCAGCGGCATGCTCGCCCGGCCGCTGGGCGGCATCATCTTCGGGCACTACGGCGACCGGCTGGGCCGCAAGTCGATGCTCACGCTGAGCCTGCTGCTGATGGGTATCTGCACCGTGCTGATAGGCCTTTTGCCGACCTACGAATCGATCGGCCTGTGGGCCGCGGTGCTGCTGGTGCTGCTGCGCATCGGGCAGGGCCTGTCGTTCGGCGGCGAGCTCGGCGGCGCGATGCTGATGGCCGTGGAGCATGCGCCGCCCAAATGGAAATCGCTGGTCGGCAGCATGCCGCAGATGGGCGCACCCATCGGCGTGCTGCTGTCGTCAGGCGCCTTCGCGCTGGTCACTCAGTTGCCCGAGGCCAGCTTCCTGAGCTGGGGCTGGCGGCTGCCGTTTCTTGCGAGCGCGGTGCTGATCGTGCTGGGCGTGTTCATCCGCATGAAGGTGCAGGAGTCGCCCGAGTTCATGCAGGTCAAGGTGCACCAGAAGACGGCGGCGCTGCCAGCGCGCGAGGTCGTGGTCGCGCACCTGAAGCCCTTGCTGCTGACCATCGGCGGCAAGCTGGCCGAGGTGACGCTGATCTACACCATTCTTGTGTTCTCGATCTCGTATGCGACCAGCCGCCTGGGTTTCTCGCGCTCCGATGCGCTGCACGCGCTGATCGCCGGCTCGACCGTGATGGTCTTCACCATTCCGGCCAGCGGCTGGCTTGCCGACAAGGTCGGCGCGCGGCGGCTCTATGTGTTCGGCGGGCTGCTGCTGGCGATCATGGCAGTGCCGCTGTTCCAGGCCATCGGCAGCGGATCGCTCACGGCGTACACCGTGGCCATGGTGGTGGCGCTGTCGATCAACTACCCGCTGATGTTCGCGCCGCAGTCGAACCTGTATGCGGCGCAATTTCCGGCCGAGCTGCGCTACTCGGGCATCTCGATCGGCATCCAGTTTGCGGCGGCCATCGGCGGCGGGCTTGCGCCGATCATCGCGGCCACGCTGGTGGCGAAGTATTCGAGCATCGTGCCGGTGGGCATCTATGTCGCGGTGCTCGGTGTGGTGGCCGCCGTCTCTGCCTGGCTGATGCGCCCGACCGCGAACGAATGAGCGAAGTGACCGTCGTCAGGAGTGCCCGTCCACCCGCATCTGGAACAGGAAGTAGGGCGGTATGCACGCACCGCGCCCTTCGGGCTGGCCCTCGGCCTGCGCGCAGATGTAGTCGTCGCGGCAGGGCTGCTGCGCCGAGCAGCTGCGCAGGTTGCCGGGCCGCGTGTGCTTCGCCAGGCATTCGCCGAAGGGCTTCTTCGCGGCGAGGCAGCTGTTGAAGTCGCTGAGGATCGCGATGCCGCCGCAGGTGCCGTTCTTGTCGCCCGGATCGCAGGGGCCCGAGCACATGCCGCCCGGAAAGCCGACCGAGGTTTTCTCGCACACGGAGAGCATGCCTTCGCAGGAGATGCGCGGCAGTTTTTCAGCGCGGTCCAGCCATGGGTTGGCGGATGCGGTGATGCGGGTGGGCTCGCAGCGCGCGCCGACCGTCGGCTTCTTGGCCACGGCGTTCGCATCGTCGGGTTCGGCCAGGGGGCGGAACGGATCGGGCCGCGGCGTCGACAGCGCGGCCCGCACATAGGTGCCGCGACGTGCCAGTTCGTCTTGCACATGCGGCGAGTACGGCACCGCCAGCGCGTTGCCCGTAGTGAAGGTCCGCGATGCACCGCGCCGGTCTACTCCGAGCAGGTGAAAGCCCGCGACTGCGCGGCTCTGGTGGCAGCCTGCGCAACTCAGGTCGTCGAGGCGGCGCAGCACTGCCTGCGGTGATTGCAGCGTTCGGCTGCCCTGAACGGCCTGCCATTCGCCTGGCGCGAAGAGCTGCTCGAAGGGCCGGTTCGCCAGCCGTTCGAGCCCACGCGGCGCGACCGAGACGGCTTCGGTCGCGAGGAATTTCTCGGGAATCTGCAAGGTAGCTTCGTCCAGCGCGCGCAGGTTGGCGGGCTGCTGCAGCCATTGCTGCAGCTCCTTGCGCAGCGGGGCGCTGGCCTTGAGCTTTGCGATGTCGGGTGTGTTTTCCAGCGGCGCAACGTCGAAGCGCTTCGCGCCTGCATTCCAGCGAAAGGCGCGCAGCATGTATTCGGCATGGCCGCCCAGATCGGGCCGCACCGCCGAGGGCCAGCGAACGCTCTGCAGGTTGGTCGTGACCTGCGCGACGCGCGCGAGCGCCAGGCGCTGCGGCGCCAGCGGACCATCGGCCGACACCAGCCAGCGGCCCGTTGCCTCGTCGGTCATCGACGCTTGCGGCGGCTGCCAGCGCTTCGCGGCGCTCGCGCAACTGCCATCGGCATCGGGCGCATCGCCGCGCAGCTCGACGTTGACCGTCATCGGCAGGCGCGACTGCATCGCGGCCGTGCGATAGGCCAGGCGGTACACCAGCCGCGTCTCGCCGCATGCGTTGCTCTGGAAGGGCCGCCGGTCCATGCGGTTGGCGACGCCCACCAGTTCGAAGAAGGCATCGGGGCTCGCAAGCCAGCGTGCATCGAACAGTCGGTGCGGATATTTCGAGATACCGACGCCTGCCTGCCTGTCGCGCCGCTGGAGGCTGGAGAGGCTCGCGCTGATCGGCTCGGCGATGGAGCGCCAGGCGGGCGAGCGTATCAGGGCCTGGTTGGTGGCGATGCCGTCGCTACCCGGCGCCTCGCCGGTCCAATGCGCAAAACCTGCGCCGGACTTTTCCGCCACCTGCAAGGCGGCGGGCGACGTGACGAGTAGCACCGGCTCGGCCGCGGTACCAAGGGCGAACGCCAGCGCGAGGCCGGCAGTCAGGCTGTGTTTGAAGGTCGGCACGCGGGCGATTGTGCCGCGATGGGCCGCTCCGCTTGCGACCGCCGCTCAACGGCGCGGCGAGATATTCAGCGTCTTGCAGAAGTCGTAGAAGGCTTCGAGCTGCAGCGATTTGTCGAACACCGCATCCACGCCCGCGGACAGCGCGCCTTCGCGCACCTCGGAGGTTGCGTAGTTCATGAGAACCACCGTGCGCTGCGCTGGTGACTTGTGCTCCTGCAGGTACTGCGCCACGGTGAGCCCGTTGCCTTCGGCCAGGAAGATGTCGATGACGGCCGCGTCCCAGCCTTCGGGGTTTTTCTTGAGCCAGTCGATGGCGGCGCCGGAGGTGGTGGCGGTGCCGATCACATTGCATTCGGAAAATTCTTGCAGCCCGTCGGTCAGCGTGGTGGCGATCAGGGGGTTGTCTTCAATCAGATAGATACGGGTCATCGGGGTCATCGGGGTCATCGTGCGGAGCCGGGAGCTTCTCGTTGTGTTCGTTCGGCTTGTCTCGGCCGAGGCGGTCATTGTGTCTGCCGACGGGGTGGGGCGAGTCGGACAACACCGTCATCTGTCGTAGCGGGATCACTGGCGTACAAGACGCGGCGGCGCATGCGGCCATATCGTGCGGCGGTCTTGAACTTGTCCACATCCGATGCCGCAATCTTTTACGCCTCCTTTCACATCCTCCGGCCGCAGCGCGCTTGTGCAGGCACCGCCCTGGCACTATGCCGGCTGGCTCGTCAACGTAGCCTTCGAATTCGATGCCGCGCTTGGTGCGGCGCTGGTGCCGGCCGAGCTCGGCACGGCCACCGGCAAGGGCTGCGTCCACTTCGCCGACTGGCAGGCCTGTGGTGACGATGGCCGCGAGCTGCTCGACCCCGTGTACGCGCAGTACCGCGAGACCATCGTTGTGCTCGAAATCGCGGCAAAGCCGGGCGTTGGCGATGCGCGCTTGTGCTTCTATTGCCCGCTGATCTACGTGGACCAGGACATCTCGCTGCTGCGCGGCTGGCTCCAGGGCTGGCCCAAGAAGATCGGCCAGACCTGGCTCACGCGCAGCATGCCGCTGATCCATCCGGCGGCTGCGCCGTTGTCGGCTGGCAGCCAATTGGGCGCGAGCCTCAGCGTGAAGGAGCGGCGGCTCGTCGACGCTTCGGTCACGCTGTCGGGCGAGAAGGCCGGGCGCCTGGGTTTTCTGGCTGCACCGACCATCGGCGCCATCGGCTGGCCCGACCTGACGCAGCCGGGCAGCGTGGTGGTGCCGCGCTATCTGCGCGCCGACATCATCGACCGCGTCGAGTCGGGCTGGGCCGGTGGCAGTGCCACGCTGCGGTTCCACGATCACCCGGTCGAAGAGCTGGCGCTGCTCGGCCCTGTGGACGCCACGACCGCCAGCGCCGGCTGGATGGGCATCACGGTGCGGGGGGCGCTACCCTTGGAGGGATGAACCCGCGCACAAGCTCACCCGCCTCGCATGTGATCGGCCTGCCGATGGAAGACGGCGCGCAGGTCGAGGCGATGTTCGCGGCCGACCCCAAGGCGCGCTTCGAGTTGCATTGGCATGCGGAGTGGAGCGTTGGCGCAATCCTCGAAGGCCGCTGCGAATTCACCTGCGCCGGCGAGCGGCAGGTGGCGCAGGCGGGCGACCTGGTGCTGATGGCGCCCTTCATGCTTCACACCGCCGGCGTGAGCGCGCAGGGCTTTCGCATGGTGATGCTGTATGTGCCGCACGTCTGGGTTGGCGCGCGCTTCGGATGGCCGCAGGGCCAGCGGGGTGTGCTGCGCCGGAGCGTCTGGCAAGACGCGGCCATGGTCGATGCACTGGCTGTTGCAGCGCTGGCGGAAGACGGTGCGCAGGTCGGCCGGCTTCTGGAGCAGGTTCTTGGAGCGCAGACCAGCGGCGAACTGGTGGCGGTCGAACGGCATGCGGGCGACGCGCGCGTGGAGGCCGTCTGCGACGCGCTGGCGACCGAGGATGCCTGCCGCATCGATCCGGGCGCGCTGGCCCGGCGGCTGGGCATGTCGCGCGAGCACTTTCATCGCCTGTTCCGCGTGGCCGTCGGCGTGACGCCGGCGCACTATGCGCGGCTCGCGCGCATCGGCAGGGCCAAGGCGCTGCTGCGCGAGGGGGGCGCGGCGGCCGACGTGGCGGCGCAATGCGGCTTCACGGACCAGGCTCATTTCTCGCGCTGGTTCCGCCGCTGCTTCGGCGTGACGCCGGGCAACTACATGGCACGCACATAGCGCCCCGGCGGCATCCCGACATACCGGGTGAACGCGACGTTGAATGTGCTTGCGGAGCTGTACCCCACGCGCTGCGCAACTTCGGCAATGCCAGCTTCCTTGCGCCGCAGCAGGTTCTTTGCCATGGCCATTCGCCAGGCAAGGAGGTATTCCATCGGCGCGACACCCACTGTGCGGCTGAAGCGCTCGAAGAACGTCGAGCGCGAGAGGGCCGCCTCTTTCGCCAGCTGCGCAACTGTCCAGGGCCGGGTCGGGCTTTCGTGCATCTGCCGGATTGCAACCGCGAGGCGCGGATGCGCACGCCACGCGAAGACGTTTTGCCCCGTTCCGATCGCCTGCGCGTGCTCGCGCTCGACGTCACCGACCCTGAAAGCATTCGCCAGGCCGTGGAGGCCGCGGGGCCAATCGACGTGCTGGTCAACAACGCAGGCATCGGATTGCTGGGCGTTCTCGAAGACAGCTCGATGGAGCTTGCCCGCGAAATCTTCGAGACGAACACGATGGGCACGCTGATGGTGACCCAGGCGGTGCTGCCTCAGTTCAGGCAACGCAGGGCAGGTGTCATCGTGAATGTATCGTCGAGCACCACGCTGAAGCCGCTCCCGATGCTTTCCGTGTACACCGCGAGCAAGGCGGCGGTCAACGCATTCAGCGAGTCGCTCGCGCTTGAACTCCGGCAGTTCAATGTGCGGGTGAACCTGGTCCTGCCCGGGCGGTCTCCCGAGACTCCCTTCAGCAAGAACGCACAGCCCCGGATGCAGGCGGGAATTCCGCAGGCGTACGCCGAGTTTGCGCAGGGCGTATTCACGGCAATGGGGCAATCGCCAGGGCCGGTCACGCACGCGCTGGATGTGGCGCAAGCTGTATGGCGCGCGGCGAATGACCCGTCGTGCCCGATCCGGATTCCCGCTGGCGCGGACGCCGTGGCGCTGGCCGAGGCGTTGACCTGACATCGGACGCTCGCGTTGGCAGCGCAACCCGCCCGCGAGTGCCAGCAAAAAACCAACACCGGCAGCGATTTCAATCGGCAGGCAAGCAACTGTCTCGACCGATAAACGCGCCCGAAAACAGCAGCATCGTTACCAGCTGTTGTTCGTGAGCCTGTCGAACACATCTTGAGACCTGCCTGTGGGCATCGGCGCAAGCCGGGCGATCGAAAAGGCGCCGCCCTCGAATCTCCTGAGAACCTGAACAACGCGATGCGCCGTTCAGCCGGATCGGCCCTGCGTTGTCAATCTCCTTCACTCTAGAACCAATGTAGGAATCTGCCCCGATTCAGCGGCCGAACTGAATGGGAAGTTCGCACATCTTGTTTCTCACGGAAGCAGAACGGATTGCGGTTTCGACGTACTTTTATTGCACTGCAGCATCAAAAAAACGGGCCTCCTGGCTCGTGGTTCGACAGGGTTCTTCGGTCAAGTCCCTTTCATCAATGGGCGATGTGCCGGCACGGTTGCCGGTGCGCGCCGTCGACGTTTCAAGAGGTGGCTATGCGTGCGTCCAAACCGATTTCGTATCTGCTCTTTCGTCGCCCGGCGCGCATTGCCGGCACCATCGACCGCCGCGCCCGATCGCGGCCCGGTCGAAGTCGGCAGAAGGGTTCATTCGTTCCCAAGCTGGCGGCCTACGCGCTGCTGGCTTTCGTGCTGTGGCTCATGATCGCGACCTTGATCCAGCCGCTGCTGTCCGCGCAGGCGACGCGGGCCGTCCTGGAGGCGCCCGTGGGACTGGTCACCTCGCCGATCAACGGCGTGGTGACGCAGATGGCGGTGCATACGCGCGACGCGGTGGTGCCGGGCTCCCTGGTGGCCACGGTGCGCAATCCCACGGTCAGCCAGGAGATCCTCACCACGCTGACAACGCAGCGTCTTGCCTTGCAAAGCCAGCTGTCGCAGCTGGGCAATCAGTTCAAGGCCGACAGCCAGGAGATGAGATCCGTCGGGCAAGAGGCCCAGGTTCACCGCCAGGCTTCCCTGGCCCAGACATGGGACGCATGGCAAATTGCCCAGCGGCAGCGCGACGTGGCGCATAGCGTGGTGGCCGAGCAGGAGAACAAGGTCCGCACCAACGAGGCATTGCTGAAAGAGGGCGCCATCAGCGAGCAGGTGATGAACGCGGCCGAGGCCCAGCTGAGCACAGCGCGCGCCAACGCGGCGGTGGCCGAGCAGGCCTTTGCCGGGCAGGCGCAGACCGTGGTGAGCGCGGGGCAGGGCGCCTTCGTGGGCACCGGGGGCAGCAACCTGTTCCAGACGCTCTCGAGCCGGCGCGAAGCATTGCGCAACAGCATCGACCGCGCCCAGCAGGACGGCACCGCCATCTTCAAGCAGCTCAAGCAGATCACACAGCTTGAAGACGATGAGCGCCGCCGCGTCGAGAAGCTCGCCGCGTACCAGGTAACGGCCACCCAGCCCGGCCTGGTGCACACCGTGCTGGCGCCCGAGGGCGCGTACGTCACGGCCGGTGCCTCGCTGGTGCGCGTCACCGATTGCAGCCGGATCGGCGTCGTCGCGGTGTTTCCCGCGCGGCTGGCCAAGCGGTTGAGCATCGGCTCCATGCTCGACGTGAAGATCGGCGAGAACAGCACCGCGTTGCCTGCACGTGTCGAGCAATTGCTGCCCGAGGCTTCCGAGGCGCTGCAGAGCACGTACAGCGTGCCCTTCCCCTATGCCGAGCAGGGCTCCATCTATGCCGTGGCACGCATCGAGGACAGCGGGGTGCAACAGGCCGAATCCCGCAGGCAGAGTCTCTGCGTGCCGGGCAAGGTGGTTTCGGCCAGCCTCAAGACCTGAGCACGGGCACGTTGCGCTTCTTCTTCAAGAGAACGACATGCCGATCTCTGTTTTTTCCCGCGCATGGATGCGGTGCATGCGGTGCACCGTCGCATCGATGGCGCTGGCCTGCGCGGCAGCGGCAACTTCGGCGGCCCAGCCCGGCGCCACGCAGCAGGCGCTCGCACGTGACAGCTGCGACGGGTTGCGGCGCGCGGTCGCGCACGACCAGGCGGGCGTCGCGTCGGGGCCGTTGTTCCTCAACAGCTACAGGCCGACGGATGCCGGACAGGGCGAGCCGCCGTTCGAGCCCGCGCTGGCGGGCGCCGCCTTCACCTACGACAACGCATTGGCCGGCATCGCGCTGCTGGCCTGCGGCGACCGTGCCGCCGCCAGGCGCATCGGCGATGCCGTGGTGCGCGCCGTTGCGCACGACCAGAACTTCACCGACGGGCGCGTGCGCAACGCCTATCGTGCCGGGCCTGTCACCGAAGAAAAGCCCGCGCTGCCCGGCCGCTGGGACGCGGGCCGCAAGCAGTGGATTGCCGACGCTTACCAGGTGAGCACCGCCACCGGCAACGTGGCCTGGGCCGCGTTGCTCATGCTGAACCTGTTCCAGGCCGAGCCGTCGCCGGCCTATCTGGCGACCGCACGCAAGCTGCTGGCCTGGACCGAGCAGAACACGCGCGCCACGAACGGCGTGGATGGCTACAACGGCGGGCGCTACGGTTGGGACAACGCGCAGCGCGCCCAGACCTGGAAGTCCACCGAGCACAACATCGACATCGCCATGGCAGCCGCCTGGGCTGCGCGTGCCGCCGGCCAGCAGGGCGGGCCGGAGCAACGACAGGCGCGCACAGCGCTCGACTTCGTGGGACGCATGTGGAATCCGTCGGAGCAGCGTTTCAACATCGGCACCAAGGAAGACGGCGCGACCATCTCCACCGAGAGCTCGGGCCTGGATGCGCAACTGTGGCCGCTGCTGGCAGCGCCCGAGGGTTCCTGTGCCTGGGCCCGCGGGCTCGAATGGGTGGAGAAGCACCATCGCTTCGAGGCGGGCTACGGCTTCTCTCGCAATCCCGACGGCATCTGGACCGAAGGCAGCGCGCAGGCCGCCGCCACGCTGGTGGCGCGCACAGGCGCGGCGCCCGAGGCGCTGTGGCAATTGCTCGCATCGCAACGCGCCGGCAACGGCCTGTACTACGCAACGCCGAGTTCGCGCATTTCCACCGGCCTGGCCATCGGCCCCGACTCGGCCGGCGCGGACTTCTATTACTACCGCTGGCCGCACCTGGGGGCCACTGCGTGGATCGCCCTGGCTGCCACGGGTTTCAACCCCTTCACCGGCAAGACCGCCGCACCGGGAGTCATTCCATCATGTCCAGCCTGATCGCCACACCGGAATTCCAGCTCAACGCACTCGTCGCGGGGCTCGCGTTGCTCCTGATGACCTGGGCCAGGGTCGATCGCATCACCCATCGCGCGCTGTTCGGCGCGCTGACCGCGCTGCTGCTGCTGCGGTACGCAGCCTGGCGCGTGGTCGCCACCATGCCGCCTTCGGACCTCGGTTTCGAAACACTGTTCGCCTGGGTGTTCCTTTGCTTCGAGATGACCGCCATCGTCTACACGCTGATGTCCATCCACATGCTGGTGAAGCGTCGCGACAACCAGTCATTGGCCGACCGGGGAGAGGCCCTGCTGCGTGCTCGCGGCGGGCAGGTGCCGGCGGTGGACGTCTTCATCTGCACCTACAACGAAGAGCTGGCCGTGCTGGAGAAGACCATCATTGCCGCCCAGGCCATCGACTACCCGCGGCTGAAGGTCTGGGTGCTCGACGACACCCGGCGCGACTGGCTGCGCGACTATTGCGAGCGCCGCGGCGTGCACTATGCGCGGCGGCCCGACAACAGCCACGCGAAGGCCGGCAACCTGAACAACGGGCTGCGCCTGTCGGCGGACGTGACCAATGCGCCCTACATCCTTGTGCTCGACGCAGACTTCGCGCCGCAGCGCGAGATCGTCTACCGCATGCTCGGGCTGTTCGGGGACCGCCGTGTCGGGCTGGTGCAGACGCCGCAGTTCTACTACAACGCCGACCCCATCCAGCACAACTTGCGCGCCACCGACAGCTGGGTCGACGAGCAGCGCGTGTTCTTCGACGTGCTGCAGCCGGCGAAGGACGCGGCGGATTCCGCCTTCTGCGTGGGCACGTCTTTCATCGTGCGGCGCGACCTGATCACCGCCGCGGGCGGCTTTCCGGTTGGCAGCGTGTGCGAAGACATCCACACCACCTACCTGCTGCTGCGGCACGGCCACGTCACGCGCTGGCTGGGCGAGCGGCTGTCGAACGGGTTGTCGGCCGAGAGCATCGTCGACTACATCAACCAGCGCAGCCGCTGGTGCCTGGGCACGGTGCAGCTCGCGTTGCTGCCCGAAGGGCCGTTGCGCGGCAGCGGCTACAGCCTCTCGGCGCGGCTGCACTTTCTGCACGGGGTGCTGCATTGGCTCGGCAAGCCTTTCATGGCGTTGATTGTGCTGGCGCCGGTGTTGTACTGGTATGCCGGCGTCTCGGTCTTTCACGCCACGCCGCAGGCCTTCGCCGCCTACGGGCTGCCGCCGCTCATGATGTTCTGGGCCTACAGCTACTGGATCAGCCAGCGGCGCTGTCTGCCCGTGTTCAGCGAGGTGAGCCAGCTCGTGGCGGCGATGGCCGTCACCGGCACGCTGGCCAGCGCGATGCTGCGGCCCTTCGGTCGCCCATTCAAGGTGACGGCCAAGGGGCTCGATCGCACCAGGACCGTCGTGCACTGGAAGCTGGTCGCCGTGTTCGGCGGGCTGCTGGTTGCGCTGCAGGGCGGGGGCGCATCGGCCGTGATGCGCGGTGCGGCGCTCACGCCCGGCGACGAGCTCAATCTCGTGTGGACCGGCATTGCGCTGATCCTCTGCCTGGGTGCGCTCATCGCCTGCATCGACCTGCCCCGGCCGGAGCAGGAGGAGCGCTTCCCCTGGCGCGCTCGCACCCGTATCCGCACCGCGGCGGGAGAGGGCGATTCGCGCTTCGTCAACATCGCTTCGGACGGCGCACTGATGGAGGGTGGTGGATTGTTCAAGCGCCTGCACATCGGGCAGCTGCTGGAGGTCTACATCGACCCCGTCGGCTGGCTACCGGCCCGACTTGCCGGCCGCAGCCGTGCCGGCGCCGAACTGCGGTTTGCCGGCACCGAGGCGCAGCGCGAGCACCTGGTGAGCCACGTGTTCAATGTGCCTCCGAGCCACGTTGCCGTTCAGGTGCGGCCATGGCGGGCCGCGTCGGCGCTGCTCGCGAGCGCGGGCTTCCGGTCGCCCGGAGCAGGGTTCGTGCGCCTGAGCCTGCGGCTGTTCCTGCTGGTGCTGGCGGTGTGCATCCTGCTGGTGGTGAGCGGATGCAATTTCACGCCGCCGCTCAAGCAGCCCGACCTGTCGATGCCTTCGCAATGGCCGGCCGGCGCGACGCGGCCCGCCGCGGATCCAGTGGACTGGCGCGGCTTCGTGCAGGACGACGAGCTGCGAGGGCTGATAGCAACCGCGCTGGATCGCAACCGCGACCTGCGCGTCTATGCCGCGAAGGCACGCGAAGCGCGGGCTGTGTATGCCGGAAGCCGCGCCTCGCTGTTCCCGCCACTGGGACTGTCGGCCCATGCCCAACGCGCGCAGACCACGCCGCAGGGCTCGCTCAGCCCGGTCGGCAACCTGCCGTCCGACGGGAGCGTTTCCAACAGCTTCGACATCCAGGCCGGCGTGACCTCGTACGAGCTCGATTTCTTCGGCCGCCAGCAGAGCAGCGCGCAGCAAAGCGGCTCCCTGGCCGAGGCCGGCGACAAGGACTACGCGGCAGCGCGCATGAACCTGGTGGGCGAGGTGTCGAATGCCTACCTCACGTTGCGCGCAGACCGCGCCTTGCTGAGCCTGGCCGACACCAACGAGGCCGCGCTGAACGCCAATGCCGACATGATCGGACGCGCCAAGGCGGTCGGCGGTGCTGCGCAGCTGGACGTCTATCGCGCGCAATCGCTGTTGCAGAACGCCCGCGTGCGGCAGGAAGAGTTCCGCATGCGCGTCGCCCAGGATCTGCAGGGGCTGAACGTGCTGGTGGGCCAACCCGTGCCGCCGGACACGGGCGCCGCCCGGCCCTGGCCGCAGCGTTCCACCGCGCAGGTCGCGCCAGGGTTGCCCTCCAGCCTGCTGCAGCGTCGGCCCGACCTGCTGGCGGCCTATGCGCGCGTCGAAGCCGCCAATTCGGGCGTGGGCGCGGCCAAGGCCGCCATGCTGCCGACCATCTCGCTGACGGCCCTCACGGGCGGCGTCAGCCGGGAGCTGTCGACGCTGCTGAATGGCAGCAACAGCAGCTGGGCCGGTGTGCTGGGCGTGTCGTTGCCCCTGTTCGACTGGGGGAGCCGGTCGGCCAACGTCAAGGGCAACGAAGCGCGGCTCGCGGCAGCAATGGCCTCTTACGAATCCGCGGCGCAAGTGGCTTTTCGCGAAACCGCCAACGCCCTGATTGCCGACGACCATCTGCTTCCGCAACTCGAGGCACAGCAGGCACGCGTGCAGGCGCTCGAGAAGGTGGCCAGCATTTCGCGCACGCGCTTTCGCAGCGGCATGGAGGACTACTTCTCCAGCCAGGACGCGCAGCGCGAACTCTATGCCGAGCAGCAGCAGCTGATCGAACTGCAGCTCAAGGCGGCCGTGAACACGGTCAATCTGTACAAGGCCCTTGGAGGCGGATGGGGCAGCGCCTAGGCCGGCCTGGCGGGGGCGTCAGTAAGCCGCCTCGCCTCCCAGCAAGGCTCGCCGGGCGAGCAGGAAGGTCGCGGCATTCCAGCTCTGCCCGGCCATGCCCATGGGCGCCAGCGTCCGGCCGTGGAACCACTCGGTGAAACGCCAGTCGTCGAGCGCGTTGACCTGCGCCAGCCGAACGAGCTCGGACCAGGCCTGTTCATGCAAGCCCAGCCTGGCGAGCGCCATCACCCAGAAGCCGCCCACGAAGGGCCAGATGCCGCCGTTGTGGTACTGGTGCACGATGTTCTGCTGATGGCGCCCCATGTAGGCCCGCCACAGCGGGTGCTGGCGCGACAGCGGATGCAGCACCACGCGCACGGGGTAGGGCTCGCCGGCATGCGCCTGCGTGATGGTGTCGACGATGCGATGTGCCATGGCCGGATCGGCCAGCCCGCTCTGTATGGCCAGCACGTTGCCGAACACGTCCCCTTCGTCGCCGACCACGGCCAGGTTGACGAAGCTGAGGTACAGGCCGGGGTCGCGCCGGCCGCGGCGCGCATAGTGCTGCAGCAGCCGGGCCCGGTGGTATTCGGGCAGGTCGCGCTGGAACGGATTGAACAGGTGGTTGAAATGGTGCTGCGTCGCCTCGGCATGATCGAGCGCATAGCGGCGCTTGACCTCATACCAGAGCGCATTGCTGTACAGCACGTAGCCCGAGCGCGGCATGATGTCGGCCCAGTCGCTGGCTTCGTTCTGCTGCAGCAGCCGGAAGTGCTGGTGCTCCTGCGCCAGCAGCCAGTCGACCGCGCGGCTCACCTCGCGGGCCCAGTGCGACGGGCCGACCTGCCCATAGCGGCGCACGTGGTCCACGGCAATCAGCCACCATAGGGTGGCGTCGATGCAGCCCAGGTACCAGAAGTCGGCATCGCGCCCTTCGGGGTCGACGTATTTGGGAATCTGCCCGTTGGCCGCCTGTTGCGCCGCGAGCGCGTCGAGGCTGGCCACCGCACCTTGTTCCAGCGCGGGCACGCCGCTGCCGCACATCGCGATCACGCATATCGCAGCGTCGCGTCCGAAGATTCGCGTGTAGCGCCGCGCCTCGGCGGCCTCGGTCCGAAGCGCCGCGAGGATGCCGTGCGGCGTCAGGTTTCGTTCCAGAAGCGCGAGAGAAGCCTGCGAGCAGGTGTCGAGCAATGCGAGCGCGGGGGCATCAAGGTCGGTCATGAACACACATCGTGGCCTGGGGCTGTCTTTTTATCACCCGCCGGCGTGCGCACCGGCGGGCGACTCGGGCAACTCTCCGACACGGCGAGGCGGCGCAGACCGTAACCGCGGCATGCCGCACGCCTGCAAATTGACGCAGGCCATGCGAGAACCGAAGTCGGTCTTCGAACAACAGTTCCGCAGGCCTTCAACAGGAGCGCCGGTGCAGTCGAACCATTCACTCCAGAGCGAGCGAGACGCTTATCTTTTCCGCGAGGGAACCCACTCCCGCCTGTACGACCTGCTGGGTTGCCACCCTCTGGAAGAGGGCGGCGCCCGGTTCGCGGTGTGGGCGCCGAACGCGGAGTCCGTCTCGGTGGTCGGCGACTGGAACTACTGGTCCGGCGACGCCGACCCGCTGGCACCGAGTCCCGACGGCACGGGCATATGGCAAGGGCAGGTTTCCCATGCCGCGATCGGCCAGGCGTACAAGTACCGCATCCGTTCCCGCCATGGCAGCTACACGGTCGACAAGGCCGACCCTGTCGCCTTCAGCGCGGAGCCGCCGCCCGCCACTGCATCGCGCATCTGCGAACTTTCTTACGAATGGGGTGACGCCGAGTGGATGGCCACGCGCGGGCCGCGCAATGCGCTGGACGCCCCCATGTCGGTCTACGAGGTGCACCTGGGCTCGTGGCGGCGCCGCGATGGCCTGTTTCTCGACTACCGCGAGATGGCGCACCAGCTTGCCGCCTACGTGAACGAGATGGGCTTCACGCACGTGGAGCTCATGCCCGTGACCGAGCATCCCTTCTACGGTTCGTGGGGCTACCAGACCACCGGCTACTTCGCGCCCACCGCGCGCTTCGGGTCGCCGCAGGACTTCATGTACCTCGTCGACCACCTGCACCAGCAGGGCATTGGCGTGCTGCTCGACTGGGTGCCTTCGCACTTTCCGACCGACGAGCACGGGCTCGGGTACTTCGACGGCACGCATCTCTACGAACACGCCGATCCGCGCCAGGGCTTTCATCCGGAGTGGAACTCCAGCATCTTCAACTACGGCCGGCCCGAGGTGCGCAGCTTCCTGGTGTCGTCGGGGCTGTTCTGGCTGAACCTGTACCACCTCGACGGGCTGCGCGTGGACGCTGTTGCGTCGATGCTGTACCTCGACTACGCGCGAGAGCACGGCGAGTGGATTCCGAACCGCCACGGCGGCCGCGAGAACCTGGAGGCCATCGACTTCCTCCAGACGCTGAACCGTGCCGTGTACCGCGAGTACCCCGACACGATCACGTTGGCCGAGGAATCGACCGCGTGGCCGCGCGTGTCACGGCCCACCGACATGGACGGCCTGGGCTTCGGCGAGAAATGGAACATGGGCTGGATGCACGACGTGCTGGCCTACATGAAGCAGGACCCGGTCCACCGCAAGTACCACCATCACAAGCTGACCTTTGCGTTGATGTACGCCTTCCACGAGAACTTCGTGCTGCCGCTCTCGCACGACGAGGTGGTGCACGGCAAGGGCTCGCTGCTCAACAAGATGCCCGGCGACGCCTGGCAGCAGTTCGCCAACCTGCGCGCGTTGTACGGTTTCATGTGGGCGCATCCGGGCAAGAAGCTGCTCTTCATGGGTGGCGAGTTCGGCCAGCGGCGCGAGTGGACGCACGACGGCGAGCTCGAATGGTGGGTCTGCGAACAGGAAGGGCACCGCGGCCTGCAGCGCCTCGTGGCCCAGCTCAATCGCGTCTACCGCGGTGCGCCCGCGCTCCACCAGGTCGACTTCTCGTCCTCGGGGTTCGAGTGGGTCGCGGCCGACGACACCGACACCAGCGTGTTCGCCTTCCTGCGCAAGGCGGGCGACGGCAGTCCGCCCTTGCTGGCGGTGAGCAACATGACCCCGGTGCCGCGCACCAACTACCTGCTCGGCGTGCCGCTGGGCGGCCACTGGCGCGAGCTGATCAACACCGACGCGGCGGAGTTCGGCGGGGCGGGCTGGGGCAATTTCGGGGGCGTCGAAGCGGCGCCCGTGCGTTCCCATGGCCGCAGGCAATCGGTGTGCATCACCTTGCCGCCGCTGTCCACGCTGATCCTGGAGCACCGTCCCTGATGAAGAACATTTTCTCGACCAAGCCCCCCCCCGCGGCGGCGGGGACCGACATCGGCTTCGACGACGGCGCGGTCCGCGCGGTCATCGATGCCGTGCTGCCGTGCGTGGACAACGGCCGCTTCCCGGTGAAATGCGTGGCCGGCGAGCGGGTGCGGGTTCGCGCTCATTGCTTCACCGACGGGCACGACGTGCTGCGCGTGCAGCTGTGCTGGCGCGCGCACGACCAAGCCCAGGCCCAGGCCGCATTCCGCGAAGTGCCGATGAAGCCGCTCGGCAACGACGTGTGGGAGGCCACGTTTTCACCGCCATCGATCGGGCGCTACGTCTACACCGCAGTCGCCTGGGTGGACCCGTTCGAGTCGTGGCGCAGCGAGATGACGCGGCGCGTCGACCCCGATGACGTGCGCATTGCCGCGCAGGTCGGTGCGCTGGAAATCGCTGCCGCCGCCGCGCGCGCCGAAGGCGCCGACCGCACCGCGTTGAACCGATGGGCCACCGAGCTCGATGCCGTGGCGGCCAGCCCCGCGTACGACGTCGTCTCGCTGAAGGCGCTGGCGCTCGACGACGAGTACGCCGAGCTGGCGCGTCGCCATCCAGACCGCCGGCATCAGGTGCGCCACCCGGTCGAGCTGCCGCTGGTGGCCGACCGCGAGCGCGCGCGCTTCAGTACCTGGTACGAGCTGTTCCCGCGCTCGACCGGCCCCGCGCCCGGCGTACACGGCACCTTCGGGGACGTGGAAGCGCGCCTGCCGGCCATCGCCGCCATGGGCTTCGACGTGCTGTACTTTCCGCCGATCCACCCCGTCGGCCGCGAGCAGCGCAAGGGCCCCAACAACGCGCTCGAAGCCGGCCCCGGCGACGTGGGAAGCCCGTGGGCCATCGGTGCGGCCGAAGGCGGGCACAAGTCGATCCTTCCGGAGCTTGGTACCGAAGAAGACTTCAGGCACCTGCTCGCACGCGCGGCGGAGCACGGCCTGGAGATCGCGCTGGACATCGCCTTCCAGTGCGCGCCCGACCACCCCTACGTGAAGGCGCACCCCGACTGGTTCCGCTGGCGCCCCGACGGCAGCGTGCAGTACGCCGAGAACCCGCCCAAGAAATACCAGGACATCTATCCCTTCAACTTCGAGTGTGAAGACTGGCGCGGCCTCTGGGCCGAACTCAAGAGCGTGTTCGACCACTGGATCGGCGAGGGCGTGCGCATCTTCCGCGTGGACAACCCCCACACCAAGGCCTTTCCGTTCTGGGAGTGGGCCATCGGCGAGGTGAAGCGCGTGCACCCCGACGTGATCTTCCTGGCCGAGGCCTTCACGCGGCCGAAAGTGATGCACCGGCTCGCGAAGCTGGGCTTCTCGCAGTCGTACACCTACTTCACCTGGCGCAACACGAAGGAGGAGTTGCAGGAGTACTTCACCGAGCTCTCGAGCGGCCCCGGCGTCGACTATTTCCGCCCCAACGCGTGGCCCAACACGCCCGACATCCTGCACGAGCAGCTGCAGGCCGGCGAGCCCGCCATGTTCATGTCGCGGCTGGTGCTGGCCGCCACGCTTGCAGCCAACTACGGCATGTACGGGCCGGCCTACGAACTGCTCGAGCACCTGCCGCGCGGACCCGGCAGCGAGGAATACCTTGATTCCGAGAAATACCAGCTGCGCCACTGGAACCACGACGACCCCGCAAGCCTCGCCCCCTTCATCGCGCGGGTGAACCACATCCGCCGCGAGAACCCGGCGCTTCACCGGGACAGGGGCCTGCGCTTCCTGCACATCGACAACGACCAGCTGCTGGCCTATGCCAAGGAATCGCCCGACGGCGACAACGTGATCGTCACCGTGGTCAACCTCGATTCGCACAACATGCAGTCGGGCTGGCTCGGGCTGGAACCTGGCAGCGTGGGCGTGCCGACCGGGCGCAGCTTCCAGATGCACGACCTGCTCAGCGGCCAGCGCTTCACCTGGCAGGGCGACTGGCACTACGTGCGGCTCGATCCCCACAGCGTGCCCGCGCACATCTTCGTGGTCCGTCGCCGCCACGGCGACGAGCGCGACTTCGATTACTTCCTGTGAGGTCGCCTGCCCATGAACGCACCCGTCTCCCACATCGCACTAGAGACCGTCGAGATCGACACCAGCGACGATCCGCTGTGGTATCGCGACGCGGTGATCTACCAGCTCAACGTCAAGGCCTTCTTCGACTCCAACAACGACGGCATGGGCGACTTCAAGGGCGTTACCGCCAAGCTCGACTACGTGAAGGAGCTGGGCGTCAACACCATCTGGCTGATGCCGTTCTATCCCTCGCCGCTGCGCGACGACGGCTACGACATCTCCGGCTACGAAGATGTGCACCCGCAGTACGGCACGCTCGACGACTTCCGCGAGATGCTGGCCGAGGCGCACAAGCGGGGCCTGCGCGTGATCACCGAACTGGTCATCAACCACACATCGAACGAGCACCCGTGGTTCAAGGCCGCGCGTCTTGCGCCGCCCGGTTCGCCCGAGCGTGACTTCTATGTGTGGAGCGACACCGACCAGCTCTACCAGGGCACGCGGATCATCTTCACCGACACCGAGACCTCGAACTGGACCTGGGACCCGGTGGCCAAGCAGTACTTCTGGCACCGTTTCTTCAGCCACCAGCCCGACCTGAACTTCGACAACCCGAAGCTGATGGAGGCGATCCTGAAGACCATGCGCTTCTGGCTCGACATGGGCGTGGACGGCTTCCGGCTCGACGCCATTCCCTACCTGGTTGAGCGCGACGGCACCAGCAACGAGAACCTGCCCGAGACCCACGCGGTGATCAAGCAGCTGCGCGCGGCCATCGACGCCGAGTACAAGAACCGCTTTCTGCTGGCCGAAGCCAACATGTGGCCGGAGGACGTGCGCGAGTATTTCGGCGATGGCGACGAGTGCCACATGGCCTACCACTTCCCGTTGATGCCGCGCATGTACATGGCCATCGCGCAGGAAGACCGGCACCCCATCGTCGAGATCATGGCGCAGACGCCCGACATTCCCGAGGGCTGCCAGTGGGCCATCTTCCTGCGCAACCACGACGAGCTCACGCTCGAGATGGTGACCAGCAAGGAGCGCGACTACATGTACACCATGTACGCGGCCGACATGCGCGCGCGCATCAACCTGGGCATTCGTCGGCGCCTGGCGCCGCTGATGGAGAACGACCTCGACCGTGTGAAGCTCATGAACGGCATGCTGCTGTCGATGCCGGGCTCGCCCATCATCTACTACGGCGACGAGATCGGCATGGGCGACAACGTGTTCGTGGGCGACCGCAACGGCGTGCGCACGCCCATGCAATGGAGCCCCGACCGCAACGCCGGCTTCTCGCGCGCCGACCCGCAGCGCCTGTACCTGCAGCCGATCATGGACCCGATGTTCGGCTACGAGGCGCTCAACGTCGAGACGCAGGCGCGCGACAGCAGCTCGCTGCTGAACTGGACCAAGCGCATGCTCGCCGTACGCAAGACCAGCCATGCCTTCGGGCGCGGCAGGCGGCGCTTCCTGAAGCCGGGCAACCGAAAGATCCTGGCCTACCTGAGCGAGTACGACGGCGACGTGATCCTCACGGTGTTCAACCTGTCGCGCGCCGCGCAGCCGGTGGAACTCGACCTGTCGGAGTTCAAGGGCTTCGTGCCAATCGAGATGCTGGGCCGCGCGCCGTTCCCGCCCATCGGCGAGCTGCCATACCTGCTCACGCTGGCCTCGTACGGCTTCTACTGGTTCAAGCTCACGGCAGAGGCCGATGCGCCGAGCTGGCACGAGCAGGGCGTGGCGCTGCAGGAGTGGCCCACACTGGTGCTCTTCGACGGCTGGACCAGCTTCTTCCGCGACCGCGTGATGCCGTGGCGCATCGGCATGTCAGAGCGCATGCGCAACCAGTTCGAGCTGGAGACGCTGCCGCGCCACATCGAGATCCAGCGCTGGTACGCCTCCAAGGGCACAGCCATCCAACGCGCACGGCTGTTCGACCACGCCGTGTGGGACGTGAATGGCCTGAGCTGGATGCTGTCGCTGCTCGACCTCGAAGGCCCGGCCGGGGGCGCCACCTACTTCATGCCGCTTGCGCTGGCCTGGGAAGAGCGTGATGAGGAGCGCATGGCCGGCGTGGCGCAGGCCGCGCTCGCCAAGGTGCGGCAGCAGGCGCAGGTGGGCCTGATGGGCGATGCCTTCTACGACGAGGCCTTCTGTCGCGCGCTGGTGCGTGCCATTTCAAGCGGCACCGAGCTGCCGACGCTGAACGGCAAGCTGGTCTTCAGGCCGACGGCCGCCTTCGCGGAGATCGCCGCCGACATCGACATAGACGCGCTGCCCGTCGGCCGCCCGAGCGGCGTGAGCAGCAACACCGTGGTCACGCTGGACGAGACCCTGTTCCTCAAGGGCTACCGCCACGTGCGCGAAGGCATCAACCCCGAGCTGGAGATGGGCCGCTTCCTGACCGAGGTGGCGCGCTACCCGCACTGCGTGCCGGTGCTCGGCGCGCTCGAGTACATGACCAACGACGGGCGCACGATGACGCTCGCGATGGTGCAGAGCTACATGGCCAATCAGGGTGACGGCTGGGACTACACGCTCGGCTACCTCGAACGCTTCCTGCGCGATGTGGCCACCACCGACGGTGACATGCCCGACGTGTCCGCGGTGCACGGCGGTTTCCTCGCACTCATGGCCACGCTGGGGCGGCGCACTGCCGAGCTGCACCGCGCGCTCGCGATGCGCACCGGCTCGGCCGCCTTCGACCCCGAGCCGCTGGCCGCAGCCGACTTCGCCAGCTTCAAGACGCACGCGGCGAACGACGCCACGACCACGCTCGCGCTGTTGCGCGAACGGCTCGACCTGCTGCCGTCCACCGCGCAGGCCGATGCGCGCAACCTGCTGGAAGCGGCCGATGCGCTGCACGCCGGTATCCAGGCGCGCCATCCGGTGGAAGGCGGCGGCATCAAGAGCCGCTACCACGGCGACTACCACCTGGGCCAGGTGCTGGTGAAGGACAACGACTTCGTCATCATCGACTTCGAGGGCGAGCCTGCCCGCAGCTTCGAGGAGCGCCGCGCCAAGAGCTCGCCCCTGCGCGACGTGGCGAGCATGCTGCGTTCGTTCAACTACGCCCGCTGGTCGGCGCTGCGCCGCGTGGCCCAGAGCACTGACGAAGCCGAGCGGCTGGCCGCGCCGGCCATCGCCTGGGAGCGGGCGACGCGCGCCGCCTTCCTGTCCGGCTACGGCGCCACATTGGCGCCGCCCGACGGCGCGCCGCTCGATGCCGAACTGCTCTCGCTGTTCGAGCTCGACAAGGCCCTCTACGAGCTGCGCTACGAACTCGGCAACCGCATCGAATGGGCGCAGGTTCCGCTGCACGGCGTGCTCGCGCTGATCCAGCCGGCCCGCGCCTGACACCACCGACGCCACCCCTTCACCGGAAGACACACCATGGAAAATTTCGGCATTCACCTGGAGCCGCTGCGCGCCATCCTCTACCAGGTCGGCGCCTTCATTCCGCGCCTGCTGATCGGGCTGGTGGTGGTATTCGTCGGTTGGCTGGTCGCCAAGGCGGCCCGCTTCGCGGTGACGAAGGCGCTGCGCGCCATCAACTTCAACGTGCTCACCGAACGCGCCGGGCTCGACAACTTCCTGCGCCAGGGCGGGCTGGCGGGGGACACCAGCAGCCTGTTCGGCATCCTGACGTACTGGCTGGTGATCCTGGCTTCGCTGCTCATTGCCTTCAACGGCATGGGGCTGAGCTACATCGCCGATCTGCTGGGCCGCATCGTCTGGTTCGTGCCGAACGTGTTCGTGGCGCTGCTGGTGCTGGCCTTCGGCTCCTACTTCGCGCGCTTCGTGGGCGAAGCGGTGGGCAGCTACTTCCGCGGCGTGAAGATGCAGGACGCGGTGCTCTTCGGCAAGGTTGCGCAGTACGCGGTGATGGCCTTCGTGATTCTCATCGCGCTCGACCAGATCAAGGTGGGCGGCGACATCGTGCGCGAGAGCTTCCTCGTGATTCTGGCGGGCGTGGTTTTTGCGTTGGCCCTGGCATTCGGGCTGGCCGGCAAGGATTGGGCAAAGGCCCAGATCGAGCGCTGGTGGCCGCGGCAGATCAAGGACACCAAGGCACCGCCGAGCGTGACCACCGTCGGCAGCAGCAGTCCCACGCGTTTCGACAACGACCGTCCACCCCGCTGAACCCCGCTGAACGCACCCGAATGACACGAAAAACCAATCCGACGATCAGCGCCGTGTGGCCCGGCCGGCCCTATCCCCGTGGTGCGACCTGGGACGGGGAGGGCGTCAACTTCGCCTTGTTCTCGCAGCACTCGGACAAGGTCGAGCTGTGCCTGTTCGACGAGCGCGGCCGCCAGGAGCTGCAGCGCATCCTGATGCGCGAGCGCACGGACGGCGTATGGCACTGCTACCTGCCCGAGGCGCGCCCCGGGCAGGCCTACGGCTACCGCGTGCATGGGCCCTACAAGCCCGAGGAGGGGCATCGCTTCAACGCCCACAAGCTGCTTGTCGACCCGTACGCCAAGGACCTGGTGGGCGACCTGCGCTGGGGCGATGCGCTCTACGGCTACACCGTGGGCAGCAAGCGCGAAGACCTCTCCTTCGACCGACGCGACAGCGCACCGCTGATGCCCAAGGGCCGCGTGCTCGAAACCGCCTTCACCTGGGGCGACGACCGCCGTCCCTCGGTGCCGTGGCAGGACATGGTGATCTACGAGATGCACGTGCGCGGCTTCACCATGACGCACCCCGACGTTCCACCCGGGCTGCGCGGCACCTATGCCGCACTCGGCTGCGCGCCGGTGGTCGACTACCTCAAGCGCCTGGGCGTGACCACGGTCGAGCTGCTGCCCGTGCACAGCTTCCTCAACGACCGGCACCTGGCCGAGAAGGGCCTGCAGAACTACTGGGGCTACAACACGCTGGCCTACTTTGCTCCCGAGATGCGCTACAGCGCCTCGGGCAAGGTGAAGGAGTTCAAGACCATGGTGAAGACGCTGCACTCGGCGGGCATCGAGGTGATCCTCGACGTGGTCTACAACCACACCTGCGAAGGCAACCAGCTCGGGCCCACGCTGTCGATGCGCGGCGTGGACAACGCCTCGTACTACATCGCCAACGCCGAGAACCGCCGCTACTACGACGACTTCACGGGCTGCGGCAACACCGTGAACCTGGAGCATCCGCACGCGCTGCAGCTGGTGATGGACTCGCTGCGCTACTGGGCCGAGGAGATGCATGTCGACGGCTTCCGCTTCGACCTGGCCTCAGCGCTGGCACGCGAGGCCGGCAAGGTCGAGAACCTCGGCGGCTTCTTCGATGCGATCCGCCAGGACCCGACGCTCAACCGCGTGAAGCTCATCGCCGAGCCCTGGGACCTGGGCCACGGCGGCTATCAGGTCGGCAACTTTCCGCTGGGCTGGGCCGAGTGGAACGACCAGTACCGCGACGGCCTGCGCGGCTTCTGGAAAGGCGACGGCGGGCTCATTGGCGAAGTGGCCAAGCGCGTCACCGGTTCCGAGGACCTGTACGGCTGGTCGGGCAAGCGGCCCAGCGCCAGCATCAACTTCATCACCGCGCACGACGGCTTCACGCTGCACGACCTGGTCTCCTACAACGACAAGCACAACGAAGCCAACGGCGAGGACAACCGCGACGGCAACAGCCACAACGTCTCATGGAACTGCGGTGTCGAGGGCCCCACCGACGACCCCGAAGTGGTGGCGCTGCGCGAACGCCAGAAGCGCAACCTGCTGGCCACGCTGCTGCTGTCGCAGGGCGTTCCGATGCTGCTTGCGGGCGACGAGCGCGGCCACACGCAGCAGGGCAACAACAACGTCTACTGCCAGGACAACGAGCTCGGCTGGATCGACTGGACCTCCACGCCCGAGCGGCTGGCGCTCGCGACTTTCGTCGAGCGCATGGTGGCGCTGCGCCGTGCGCATCCTTCGTTCCGGCGCCGCACCTTCTTCGCCGGCAGGCCCGCAGAAGGCGAGACCGTGACCGACGTTCACTGGCTCAAGCCCGACGGGCAGGAGATGCGGCCGGAAGACTGGAACGACGCCAACGCACGCTGCATTGCGATGTACATCCCCGGTGGCGGCATTGCCGACCGCGGGCCGCGCGGCGAGGTGCAGCACGACGACGACTTTCTCGTGCTGCTCAATGCGCACCACGACGAGATCGCCTTCACGCTGCCGCCGATGCCGCACGGCGCGTGGCGTTTGCTGGTCGATACGGCCAGCAGCACACCGCCGCTCGCCACCGAGGACGCAGCCGCGCTCGCCCCGGCATGGGCGCAGCCCAGCTATCCCCTGCAATGCCGCTCGCTCGTTGTGCTGAGCCGGCCGGATGTGCGGCCATGAGCGCAGCGCCGGGCCGCCCCAAGCAAGCTCGCACCGCAGTGCGAAGCACGGAGGTTCGCCAATGAGCGCTCATACACATCGCATGCCGTTCGGCGCCACGGTGCATGCCGATGGCGCGGACTTCGCGCTCTGGGCTCCGTCGGCGGAAATCGTCATGCTCGAACACCACGCGGTGGCTGGCGAAACCTCGTCGCAGCCGATGACGCGCGACGGCAAGGGCTGGCATCGCCTGGCCGTGCCCGGGGTGGGGCATGGCGACAGCTACCGCTACCGGCTGCCCGACGGCACGCGCGTGCCCGACCCGGCGTCGCGCTTCAACCCCGAGGACGTGCACGGCCCGAGCGTGGTCATCGACCCGCAGCGCTTCGAGTGGACCGACGGCGCATGGCGCGGCCGCCCGTGGGAAGAGGCGGTGGTCTACGAGCTGCACGTCGGCACCTTCACCGAAGAGGGGAGCTTCAGCGCCGCGCGCGAACGGCTGGGCGAACTTGCCGAGCTCGGCATCACCGCCATCGAACTCATGCCGCTCGCAGACTTTCCGGGGCAGCGCAACTGGGGCTACGACGGCGTGCTGCCGTTTGCGCCCGACGCCTCGTACGGCGCGCCCGACGAACTCAAGGCGCTGGTCGACACGGCGCATTCGCTGGGGCTGATGGTGCTGATCGACGTGGTCTACAACCACTTCGGGCCGGAAGGCAACTACCTGCATGCGTACTGCCCCGAGTTCTTCAACCCCGGACACCAGACGCCGTGGGGCGCTGCGATCAACTTCGACGGGCCCGGCTCGCGCACGGTGCGCGACTTTTTCATTCACAACGCGCTCTACTGGGTGGAGGAGTTCCGCTTCGACGGCCTGCGCATGGATGCGATTCATGCCATTCACGACGAGACGCGGCCGCACATCGTGAACGAGATCCGCGAGGCGCTCGATGCCGGGCCAGCCCGCGAGCGCCATGTTCACCTGGTGCTGGAGAACGACGCCAACCAGGCCTCGATGCTGATGCGCGACGGCCGCGGCATGCCCGTGGCCGGCACGGCGCAGTGGAACGACGACCTGCACCACGCGGTGCACGTGCTGGCCACCGGCGAGCGCGATGGCTACTACGCCGACTATGCCGACGACCCGGTGTGCCGCTTCGCTTGCGCGCTGGCCGAGGGCTTCATCTACCAGGGGCAGCCGTCGGCTTTCAGGCATGGCGAGCGGCGCGGCGAGCCGAGCACGCGCTTGCCGCCGCAGGCGTTCGTGTCCTTCCTGCAGACGCACGACCAGGTCGGCAACCGCGCCTTCGGCGAGCGCATTCACGCGCTCGGCGATCCGGTGCTGGTGCGCGCGGCGCTGGCCTGCCTGCTGCTGTCGCCGCACGTGCCGATGCTGTTCATGGGCGACGAGTTCGCGGCCTCCACGCCTTTCCAGTATTTTTGCGACTTCGGGCCGGAGCTTGCAGCGGCGGTGTCCGAAGGGCGGCGCGCGGAGTTCGGCGGGTTCGCGATGTTCGCGGACGAAGCAGCTCGCGCGCGCATTCCGGACCCGAATGACGAGGCGACCTTCCTGGCTTCGAAGCTGCGCTGGCGCGAGCGCGGGACGCGCGCGCATTTTTCGAGGCTCAGCGAGGTGCAGCAGCTGCTGGACCTGCGTCATCGCCTGATCGTGCCGCGGCTCGCCGGCATGGCGGGCGCGGGTGTCTACCGGTGCGAGAACGACATGCTCCAGGTGCAGTGGGACATGGCGTCGGCGCGCTTGCATCTGCTCGCTCATTTCGGCGCGCAGCCTGTGGAGGGCGCTACGGCGCCGCCCGGCGAGGTGGTCTACAGCGACGGGGCGACGACCGACCGCGAAGGCGCGTTGCACCTGGCGCGCGGCGCAGTGCGCGTGACGCTGGAAGCGCTGCATGGCGGATGAAGCAGGCCACGGCCCTGTGACGGGCGATCTCGAGCGGCTGTGCGCGCACTTCGGCATCGCCACCGGTTATTTCGATGCCTTCGGCGCGCGGCGCGAGGCTTCCGCTGAAAGCCTGATCGCGCTGCTGGCCGAGTTCGGCGTGCGGCTCGATGGCGCGGCCGACGCGGGGCGCGCATTGGAGGCCGCACACCGCTCGCGCTGGGCGCAGGCGCTGCCGCCGGTGCGAGTCGTGCAGGCCGGCAGCGCTGCGTGGTCGGTGACGTTGCGGCTGCCGGCGTCCGTGCGGCGGCTGCGCTGGCAGCTCGGTGACGAGCAGGGGCGTGAACTGCAAGGCGAGGCCGATGCCGAGGCGTTGCCCGAGACCGGCCGTATCGACATCGACGGCATTTGCCTGTGCGAGCGCGTTCTGCAGATGCCGCTGGCGCTCGAAGCCGGCTATCACCGGTTGCGCGTCGAGGGCCTGCGTGGCGAGACGCTGGTTCTTGCAACGCCCGGCCGCTGCTACCGGCCGCCCGCAGTGCGCGATGGCGGTCGCGTCTGGGGCACGGCAGTGCAGCTCTACAGCTTGCGCTCGCCACGGAACTGGGGCATCGGCGACTTCAGCGATCTGGAAGCACTCGCCGTGCGCATGGCGGCGCAGGGCGCGGACATCATCGGCCTGAACCCACTACACGCGCTGTTCGCGAGCACGCCGTCGAATGCGAGCCCGTACAGCCCGTCGTCGCGCCAGCAGCTCAACGTGCTCTACATCGACGTGGAAGCGGTGGATGGCTTTGCAGACTGCGACCCGGCCCGCGAGCGGGTGCATTCGCCCGACTTCCAGGCGCGGCTCGCCGCGCTGCGTGCAACGCAGCTGGTGGATTACGCGGGAGTGGCCGCGGCGAAGTTCGAAGTGCTCGAAATGCTCTTCGGCCACTTCTGCGCGCGGCACCTGCCTCCGGAGGGTGCGCCCGACGAGGCGGGCAGGGAGTTTCTGGCCTTCGTCGCGGAGCGCGGCGAAGCGTTGCGGCAGCACGCTCTTTTCGAAGCACTGCAGGCGCACTTTCTTGCAACAGAAGGCGGCGCGTGGGACTGGCATGCATGGCCGGTCGCCTACAGGAATCCGGATTCCGCCGAGGTGACCGCATTCGCCGTGGCGCACGCGCAGCGCGTGCAGTTCCACCAGTACCTCCAGTGGCTGGCCACCCGGCAACTGGCACGGGCGGCCGCGCGCTGCGATGCGCTCGGCATGGGTGTGGGCCTGTACGTGGACCTGGCGGTGTCGGTCGACCGCGCCGGCTCCGACACCTGGGGCGCGCAGCAGGTGTTTGCGGAAGGCGCCAGCGTTGGCGCGCCCCCGGACGAGTTCAACCCCGCCGGGCAAGGCTGGGGCCTGCCGCCGCTGCGCCCTGACCGCCTGCGCACCGATGGCTATCGCTTCTTCATCGAAACGCTGCGCGCGGGCATGCGCGGCGCCGGTGCGCTGCGCATCGACCACGTGATGGGCCTCATGCGCCTGTTCTGGATTCCGCAGGGCCGCGGTGCGCGCGAGGGTGCGTACGTCTACTACCCGCTCGACGAGATGCTCGCCATCGTGGCGATCGAGAGCCACCGCCATCGCTGCATGGTCGTGGGCGAGGATCTCGGCACGGTCGAAGATGCGGTGCGCGATGCGCTGGCGCAGGCCGACGTGCTGTCTTACCGGCTGCTGTACTTCGAGAAGCAGCGCGACGGCCGTTTCACGCAGCCCGCGGCCTATCCGCCGGCTGCCCTGGTCGCGATCAGCACGCACGACCTCGCGACCTTCGCGGGCTGGTGGACGGCCGACGACCTGCGCGAGCGGCTCGCGCTGGGCCTGTTTCCCGATCCGGCGATCTTCGACAAGCAGCTGATGGACCGGGCGCAGGAGCGCATCGAGTTGATGCAGGCCTTGCAGCAGGCGGGCCTGGTGTCGCGCGAGGAAGTGGCGCAGGCGGCCGGGCTCGCAATGCCGTCCGCGCGCATCGTGGAAGCGGCGCACGCCTTTCTGGCGGCTGCACCGTCGGCGCTGATGATGGTGCAGCTGGAGGACGTGGCGGGAGTGGTGGCGCAGGCCAACATGCCCGGCACGGTGGACGAGCATCCGAACTGGCGGCGCAAGCTGCCCGAGCCGGTGGCGGCGCTGGCCGGCGGCGAGCGCATGCGCGGGCTGAGCGAGGCCCTGCGTGCGGCGCGGCCGCGCCAGGTGGAATCGGCCGGGCGGAGTGCATCGCCGGGTCTGACGACTCGCGTGCCTCGCGCCACCTACCGGCTGCAGTTCCACAAGGACTTCGGCTTCGACGACGCGATCCGGGTGCTGCCGTATCTCGCGAAGCTCGGCGTGAGCCATGTGTACTGCTCGCCGATCCAGCGCGCCCGCGCGGGCAGCATGCACGGCTACGACGTGGTGGCGCATGCGGAGATCAACCCCGAACTCGGTGGCGAAGAAGGCTTTGCGCGCTTCGTCGCGGCGCTGAAGGCCAACGGCCTCGGGCAGCTGCTGGACATGGTGCCCAACCACATGGGCGTGTTCGGCGCCGACAACGCGTGGTGGATGGACGTGCTGGAGAACGGACCCGCGTCGCTGTTCGCGCAGCACTTCGACATCGACTGGCAGCCACTCAACGTCGAGCTGACCGGCAAGGTGCTGCTGCCCGTGCTGGGCGTGCACTACGGCGAGGCGCTGGAGAACGGCGAATTGATCCTGCGCTTCGAGGACGCGAGCGGCAGCTTTGCCATCGGCTACTACGACCACCGGTTTCCGCTGGCGCCCGAGAGCTATCCCATGGTGCTCGAACGGGCGCTGGCGCGGCTGGGCGATGCAGCGGCGTCGGGGCGGCTGGCGAGCCTGTCGACGGCTTTCGGTCATCTGCCGGGGCGCGGCACGGCCTCTGCGCAGGAGCAGGCAGAACGCGTGCGCGACAAGGAATTGCTCAAGGCCCGGCTGGCGCGGCTTGCGCTGCGCCACCCCGCGGTGGCGCAGGCGCTCGTGGCGTCGGTGGCGGAACTGAACCTCGCATTGCCGGAAGCGCGCGACGTACTGCACAAGCTCATCGAGTTGCAGGCGTACCGGCTCGCGCACTGGCGGGTGGCGGCGGACGAGATCAACTACCGGCGCTTCTTCGACATCAACGATCTCGCGGCCGTGCGCATGGAGCGCGAGGAGGTGTTCGAGGCCACGCAGTCTTTTGCGCTGGACCTTGCCGCATCCGGCGTGGTGGACGGCCTGCGCATCGACCACCCCGACGGGCTCTACGACCCGGCCGAGTACTTCCGCAAACTGCAGGAAGGCTATGCGCGACGCGCCGGACTGGTGCTGCCCACGCACGACGCGCAGGGGCGGCCCGCGCGGCCCCTGTACGTGGTGGCCGAGAAGATCGCCGGCGCGCACGAGGAAGTACCCGAGAGCTGGCATGTGCACGGCACCACCGGCTATCGCTTTGCGAACGTGGCAAACGGCGTGCTGGTCGACACCGCGGCAGAGGCGAGCGTGGTGCACGCGTGGCAGCGCTTCACCGGCGAGATGGAAGACTTCGCCTCGGTGTCGCGTGCCGGCCGGCGCGAGGTGATGCGCAATGCGCTCGCGTCGGAGCTGAACGTGCTGTCGACCGAACTGCTGCGCATCGCAAGGGCCCACCGCAGCACGCGCGACTACACGCTCAATGCGCTGCGCCGCGCGCTGGCGGATGTCGGTGCGTGCATGCCGGTCTACCGGACCTATATCGTCGAACGGCCGTCGGAACAGGACGGGCGCTTCATCGACGAGGCCGTCGACGAAGCCGCCCGGCAGAGCGGGGATGCCGACCGGTCGATCTTCGATTTCGTGCGGTGTGCGCTGCGGGGGGAGGCGGTTGCCTCCGCTTCGCCGGCGCTGGGCGAACGGGTGCGCCGCTTCGCGCTGCGCTTCCAGCAGTTCAGCGCGCCAGTGGCGGCGAAGGGCGTGGAAGACACGGCTTTCTACCGCTACTTTCCGCTCAGCTCGCTCAACGAGGTGGGCGGCGAACCGGACCTGTTCGGCATCGAGGTCGACGCATTCCACGCGGCGAGCGCCGACCGCGCGCTGCGCTGGCCCCACACCATGCTGGCGACTTCGACGCACGACAACAAGCGGTCGGAAGACGTTCGCAACCGGATCGACGTGCTGTCCGAAATGCCCAACGAGTGGGTGCTGGCGCTGACGCGCTGGCATGGCCTGTGCCGCGGCACGCGGAAGAAGCTGGCCGGCGGCGAGGCGCCGTCGCGTGCCGACGAATACCTGCTGTACCAGACGCTGCTCGGCACCCTGCCTCTGGGTGGGCTCGACGCCGGCACCGCGCCGGGCTATAGCGACCGCATCTGGCAATACATGCAGAAGGCCGCCCGCGAGGCCAAGCTGCGCACGAGATGGTCCCAGCCCGATGCGGACTACGAGGCCGCGCTCGAGCGTTTCGTGCGCGAGCTGCTGGCCGATCCGGAAAAGGGCGCGTGCCTTGCGGACATCCAGCGGCTGGCTGACACGCTGTCATGGTTCGGTGCATGGAACAGCCTCACGCTCACGCTGCTGAAATACGGCTCGCCCGGTGTGCCCGATCTCTACCAGGGCAGCGAGCTCCTCGAGCTGAGCCTGGTCGATCCGGACAACCGGCGCCCGGTGGACTACGCCCTGCGCCAGCGGCGGCTGGCCGCGCTGCGGGCAATGGTTGGCCAGGAAGGGAATGGCCTGGCAGCGCGGGTGCGTTCGATGGTCGAGGCGCCGCATGACGGCCGCGCCAAGCTCTGGTTCATCTGGCGCCTGCTGTCGTTGCGGCGGGAGCAGCCTTTGCTGTTCAGCGAAGGAAGCTACGAGCCGCTGGCGGTCGAGGGGCCGCTGTCGAGGCACGTCGTGGCCTTTGCGCGCAGGCATGAGGATCAGGTGCTCGTGGTTGTGGCGGGGCGGTTGTTCGTCGATCTCTCGCGCCGCAGCGCGGATGAGGATGCGATTCCGGCGCTTCCTGAGGCGACGAGATGGAAGGGCACGACGGTGTGTCTTCCCGCAGGCGTTCGCTCAGTGATGCTCGAGAACCTGCTGACTGGAGAGTCGCTGTCGGTCGGGGAGGGGGCTATTCGCCTGGACGACGCACTGCGATGGATGCCCTGGGCCGTCTTCAGCGGTACAGCGCCTCGGGAGAAATAAGCATGATCTGCACCTGCTGCGCGGCGTCGATGACACGAGCGACCGGCTCCCAGACGCTCGCATAGTCCGGCAAGGCGTCAGGCGCGAAGCTCGTGTGCGGCCAGTCGGAGCCCCAGGTCTGTGATCCGGGACCAATGCTCCGGCCGCGCGTACCACTGCACATGCCATCCCACCGGCTGGATGCGCGGGGGCAAGTGCATGAAAGTGCGCGTCGATGTCCCGGTTATTGCCAACCGGCGATACAAGGTTGAATCGCACGCCTCGCACGCCGCGGGAATGCATCGATGCCATTGCGCGTCGGTCGTGCCGGACTCCAGCACTGCCACGCCCCGATGCCGGCCGTTGCCCTGACGCAGGGCTTCGAGCATCACCGTGTTGTCGTAGTCGTAGACGCTGGATTGCAGCAGCACGAGGTGCGCGACACCATGGTGCTCGGCCAGCTGCTCGATGTTTGTCAGCGGCCGGTCCACCGGCCGGTAGTGGCCAGGCACGACCGGAGCTTGCGCGTCGGAGACATTGCGCACGAATCCCCTGAATCGTTGCCGCGTGAGAAACTACCGGCTTGATGTAGCCGATGCCCGTGCAGATGCTGACAGGACCGGCGAGCGAGGTCGGATCCTTGGTCTTCGAACGGTTGGCGGGGTTCCAAGTGTATGAGTGACAACGCTAAGCCATTGAATTTAAAAGAGAAAACCATATCGGTTGCCCCGATGATGGATTGGACGGACCGCCATTGCCGGTACTTCCATCGTCTGCTGTCGCGCCACGCGCTGCTCTACACCGAGATGGTGACGACCGGCGCGCTGGTGCATGGCGACGTGCCCCGTCACCTTCGCTTCAACGCTGAAGAGTATCCGGTGGCACTGCAGCTAGGCGGCAGCGAACCGGCTGACCTTGCGCACTGCGCGAAGCTCGGCGAAGAGTGGGGCTACGACGAGATCAACCTCAATTGCGGCTGCCCGAGCGAGCGCGTGCAGCGCGGCGCGTTCGGTGCCTGCCTGATGAACGAGCCGCAACTGGTGGCCGACTGCGTGAAAGCGATGGTCGACGTGGTGAGCGTGCCCGTCACGGTCAAGCATCGCATCGGCATCGACAAGATCGAGAGCTATGAATTCGTGCGCGACTTCGTCGGCCAGGTGAGCGAGGCTGGCTGCCAGACTTTCATCGTGCATGCGCGCAATGCGTGGCTGCAGGGCCTGAGCCCGAAGCAGAACCGCGAGATTCCGCCGCTGCGCTACGAACTGGTGCACCGGCTGAAGCACGAGTTTCCGGCGCTGTGCTTTTCCATCAACGGCGGCATTTCGATCAATGCACAGGTGCATGAACACCTGCGTCTGCTCGACGGCGTGATGGTCGGGCGCGAGGCGTATCACAACCCCTGGTGGCTGGCCGAATGGGACGCCGAGTTCTTCGGCGCCGAAGCACAGCCGCTGACGCGCGAAAAGGTCGAGTCGCTGATGTGCGACTACATGGCCCGCGAGGCGGCCGAGCACGGCACGCAGTGGTGGTCGATCGCGCGGCACATGCTGGGCCTGCGCAACGGCCTGCCGGGCGCGCGCCGCTGGCGCCAGGTCTGGAGCGATCACCGGCTCAAGACGCTGCCTGCGCACGAGGTGATGGCGATGGCGCGCGAGCCTGTCGCGCAAGCCGCCTGAGCCCGAGGCGCATCGAGCGCTTTTCTCCCGGGGAGCGGGCCTGTCACGGCCCGCAGATTTTCAGTTGAAACGTTGTTCCAAAAAACGCTACTTCACGATAAGTGGCGCGTCAACCGTTTTTTGCTGAAAAATGAGGAGCATCAGGGACATAAAAAGGTTTGGATACATGAATGACGCGATTGGCGGCAAAGAAGAAGTAAGTGCGCTCGCCAGGGGTCTGGCTCTCCTCAGGGTCATCGGCATGGCATCGGCACCGATAGGCAATCGCGAACTGGCAGACACCACGGGCATCCCCAAGGCCACGGTGTCGCGGCTCACCGCCACGCTGGTGAGTGCGGGGTATTTGCGACAGTCGCAGGACAGCGAGCGCTTCAGCCTCGGCCCGGCGCTGCTGGACATGAGCAGCCGCTACCTGCGCCATTTCGACCTGCGCACGGTGGCGCGGCCGCACCTTGCGGCGCTGTCGGAGTCGGCCGGCGTGAGCGTGCACATGGGCGTGCGCGACGAGCTCGACATGCTCGTCATCGATTCGCTGCGGCCGCGTTCCGTGGTCATCAGCTCGCGCATCGAGGTGGGCACGCGCATGGCCATCGCCACCTCGGCCGCCGGGCGCGCCTACCTGGCGGCGCTGCCCGCGCCGGAAAAAGCCGAACTGCTGGAGCAGATCCGGACCGAAAGCGGGGAAAGCTGGAGCGCCATCGAGGCTGGCCTGATGGCCAGCCTCGACGAGTACGACCGGCTGGGCTACTGCGGCTCTTTTGGTGAATGGAATCCGCACATCCACGCCATCGGCTTCGCACTGGAGGGCCCGCGCGGCGAGCGCTACTCCGTGAGCTGCGGCGGCCCCGCCTATCTTCTGCCCAAGGACACGATGGTTGTGCGCATCGCGCCGCTGCTGCTGGAGACGGCGCAGCGTCTCGTCGGGGAAACCGGTACGTCGACCTAGAACTGGGGGCCGTCCAGCCCCTAGTGATCGTTGCGCAGCGCCAGCACGTACCCCTCGCCGCGCACGGTATGGAGCAGCTTCAGGTCGAACGGATCGTCCAGTTTCTGGCGAAGCCTGAGGATGCCGACCGTGACCATGTTGTCCCGCTTGCCGGTGCTTGATCCCCACGCGGCCTTGATCAGCTCGGCGCGCGACAGCACCTGGCCCCTGCGTGCCATCAGCGCGTCCAGAAGCTCGAACAGCGTGGCACTGAGGCCGAGATCCACGCCTTGACGAAACGCCTTGCCGCTCGCGCGATCGATGGCCAGGTCCGCCAGCCGCAGGACGGCCGCCTCCGGACCATGACCGCCTGACGCCAGCGCCCAGGCGCGCGCCACCAGATCGGCGGGCGCACAAGGCTTGACCAGGTACTCGGTCGCGCCCTGCGCCAGTCCTTCGAGACGGTCGGCCACCTGGTCTCGTTGCGTCAGCACCAGCAGCGGGGCACTGCTGTTGCGGCGAACGGAGCGTATCGCCACGTGCGCGGCGGCCGGTTGCGCGGCGTCAAGAAGAATCAGTGCGTACGGCTTGCCTGTGAAGAGCCACGCGTCGGCATCGCGGGAGTCGATCACGTCGACTGCCAGGCCACATCGTCCGAGCACGCCGCCAAGTTCGTCGCGCGTTCCGCTTCCGGATCTGAGAAGCAGGACGTTCATGGGGTGGAGCCCTTTGCCGGTGTCGAAGCCAGCGCGGCTGGAGCATTCGGGGACATGTCGGGTTGCCTGTGCGCGCAACCGTCCATCAGAAAGACGCCGACCACCATCGCGAGCACGGCGGCGTGGGCAACTGCAAAGCTGGAGAGGTACTTCATTTGCTGTCGTTTGCCCTTGAGTGTTTCAGTCGAGAAGGACGACGCGATCGCCGCCGGTGGGTTGGCAGCCGTCGAAGACGGGTTCCCAGCCGCGGTGCACCACGACCTGCCTGCTGTCGTGGCACAGCTCGATGCGCTCGCTTGCGGGGCGTTGTTCGCGCACGAAGGCTTCCACGGTCGAGGGCAGGCTGACGCGCAGCTTCAGTGCATAGATGTCGTCCTGCGGGTGGTCGTCCAGGTGCAGCAGCGGCACGAAGCTCGACGCGAAGACGAGCGCATGCGAGCCGACATCGACCGGCTCGGGCTTGTAGGGCGCCTCGCGCAACCATTGCTGGGCGCGCTCGCGCAGGTCGTCTCCGTCGGGCAACTCGCCCCACGCCACGGCGAGCAGTTCCATCACCCACTGGTTGCAGTTCTGGTAGCGCAGGCTGAACGGATAGGCATTGGCGCTGTAGCGCGCAGCCAGCAGATGCAGGGCGCGCGGCGTGTCGAGCGCCGCGCCGCGCAGCGCCTGTGCCGCTTCGGAGGGCAGGGCAACGATGGAGACGTAGCCCAGCGCAGAGTCGTCGATGCCCATGACGAAACCGGCCAGGCCCTGGTCGTAGAGGCGCGGGTGTCCTTCGTCGCAGGCGTAGTACAGCTGCCGCGCGGACCATGTGCCGTCCGCGGCTTTCCAGGCGATGGCGGCGTGGGAGTAGCGGATGTGAAAGCGCGAGAGATCGAGTCCGGAGCGGCTGATCAGCACGGCGTCGCTGCCTGTGTTCGAAAGCGCTTCCTGCACGACGGCGGTGAAGCGCAGCAAGCGATCCTGCTGGCTTGCGGTGAGCGGTTTCGCGCGATCGCAGAACTGCGACGACGCCGCGTGCACAACGCCACCCGCCAAGGCGAGGAAGGCCGAGAGCCCCAGCAGCAACAGACGGCGGGCGACGATCAAAGGTTCACGGGGCGCGCGGCGAGCCCCCCGTACCAGTCGTCGGCGAGCACGAGGTAGAACGCCTCGCGCGTGTCGCCACGTGCGAAGGCGGTGCCGTAGGTGCGCTGTTGCGCGTGCACGAGGTCGCCGAGGCCCAGGCGCTCCTTCGCGAAAGTGGCTTGCGGCAGTTCGAGCACGATGCGCTGCTGCGCGTCGCTGTCGCTCTGCATCGCGACGCGCGTGAAGCCCTCGCGACCGGTGGCTTGCGCGACTTCGGTGATGCGGTAGTCGCCTTCGGCCACCTTGTCTCCGTCGAACGAACTCTTGCTCGAACCGCGCAGCGATGCCGACACGCTGCCGCTCGATGCGGAGCCGGCGCTGGAGGCCACGGACGACGTGAAGCTGTCGGCCTGTGCATTGAAGGCCGTGGCGAGTACGGCTGTGATACCCGCGAGGCGGAAGAAATGAAGGAAGGTCATGGAATGCTCCGGCTGTGTGTGAGGGAGGAAGTCATTTCGCGTGGAAGATGCCGAGCCTGGACCGGCGGGCCCGCGCGAAGGCGCACTGCAACTTGATGCAGGCCCTGCGCAGCCGTCTCCAGAGCGCCGTCGTCATTGCAGGTACGCGACCAGCTGGTCGGCGCCGTTTTCAATGCCTGCGATGGAAGCGCTCCGGGCCCCGATGCCGGCCTTGAGATTCCATGCATTCGGGTACTGCTTGGTGACGTAGGCGCCGAGCAGTTCGTTGGTCGAGGCGTCGTAGATTTCGACGGCAAAGCTCACCGAGCCCGTCATCGCGCCTTCCTTGCCGCGGATGGCCTGCACGGCGTTGTACGGGCCGCCCAGCAGGTCGAAGCGCGAGAAGGTGCTGAGAACGGCGGTGTTCGTCTTGGCGCCGGTGAGCGTCAGCTTGATCCGTACGGCGTTGGCGTTTCTGCCAGGAGCGTTCCGGAAGCGCGCATTCAGCTTGTCGGTGAACTGGTTCTGCATGTAGCGCGCCAGGAATGCCTTGTCGTCTTCCGACACGTCTTCGAACTGGCCGTCGCTGCCGCGGTAGATGGCGACCGGATCGAGGACGAAATCCGAATACCGCCGCCAGTCGATGTTTGCCTTGTATTCGAATGGAATGCGGCCGGAGTCGTCATGCTGGCTCGGTCGCAACTGGGACGCGGAGGCGATGCCGGCATACGGCACCGGCTGTGTGCTGGCACACGCCGTCAGGATCAGGCAGACCGCCAGGGTGATGGCCTTGGGAGCATCGGAAAGAGCACGCATCGCGTTCCTTGAATTGGGAAGAAGTGAATGGACAAGTGAATGAAGAAGGCAACGACCGTGTCCAGATTTAAAACTGTACGGTACGGTTCATTATTGAGGTGGATTTTGGCGATGTCAAGAAAACTGTACAGTTGGGTATTCTTTTGAGGGAAATGCGATGAAGGTCAGGACAGAAGCGCGGCGCAACGTCATCCTTGAAGCGGCGGTGGCGCTGTTCAAGGAGCTGGGTTACGAGCGCACGTCGATGAACGAGCTCGCAAAGCGCCTGGGTGGGTCGAAGGCCACCCTGTACGGATACTTCGCCTCGAAAGAGGAGCTCTTCAGGGCGGTCGTGCAAACCGTGGCCGTTTCGCATCTGGCTGAGGCCGCGGCCGAGTTGCAGGAGGCGAACGAGACCGCCACGCTCGAGGCGCAATTGATGCGGTTCGGCGAGCGGATGCTGTTCGTGTTGACCAACGACGCGGACGCGCTGGCGGTCTACCGGATGGTTCTTGCCGAAGCCGGGCGCTCCGACGTGGGGCAGCAATTCCAGGAGTCGGGGCCTGCCGAATACATCCGAACCCTCGCGGGGTTCATGGATGCGGCGATGAAGCGTGGCGAACTACGGCGCCGGGACCCACACGTGACCGCGCTGCAGTTCACCACGTTGATCACGGCGGAGACCCAGGCGCGGCTCTTCCAGGTCGACCCCGAGCCCGTGCCGGTAGAGCAGATTCACGCGCTGGTTCAGCGCGCCGTCGACATGTTTCTCGCCGGCGCCGCGCCGCGCTGAAAGGCGCTAGTTCGCGGCTTCGAGCCCGTTCTGGAAGTGCTCGCGCATGCGGGCCATGGCGGCCTCCGCGTCCCGCGCCTCGATGGCCGCCATCACCGAGCGGTGCTCCGCCAGCGACTCGGCGATCCGGCCGGCTTTCAGCAGCGAGTTGTGCCGGTTGAGCTTCATCACCTTGCGCAGGTCGGCCACCATCTGGTCGCGCCACTTGTTGTTGGCGATGGCCAGCAATCGCATGTGAAAGCGCTCGTTCAGGGCGAAGAAGTGCTCCCGGTTCTCGGGCGAGGCTGCTGCTTCCAGCTCGGCGTGCAGTGCCTTCAACTCGGCGCGCTGCGCGTCGGTGGCGCGCTCGGCCACCACGCCGGCGGCGTCGCTCTCCAGCAGCGAGAGCAGGTGGTACACGTCGGTCAGGTCCTGCTCCGACACCTCGGTCACGTACGCGCCGCGCCGCACCTTCATCGTCACCAGGCCTTCGGCCGCCAGCACCTTCAGCGCCTCGCGCAGCGGCGTGCGGCTGATGCCGTATTCCTCGGCCAGCTTGAGTTCGTCGATCCAGCTGCCGGGCTCCAGCTCGCGGCGAAAGATCCGCTGGCGCAGCAGCTCGGCCACCTCTTCATAGAGGGCGCGGGGGGTGAGGGTGACGGCGGACATGGGCCGGACTGTACTTCAAAAATGGTGTTTGAATTAATAATTATGGATCGGTTAGACTCGCGGCCGGCTTGCAAATCCGTGCAGGCGAATTTGCGAATACCCTGCAAGACACTGCGAACGGCCCTTCATGAGCAGCACACCCGAACCCTCTTTCAAGCCCGCCGACCTCGAAGCCTGGGCCAAGGCTGCTGCCAAGTCCGCACCCGGCGGCGACGTGAACGCGCTGAACTGGATCACGCCCGACGGCATCGCCGTGAAGCCGCTGTACACCGCCGCCGACCTGCAGGGCCTGAAGTACACCGACACGCTGCCCGGCTTCGAGCCCTACCTGCGCGGTCCGCAGGCCACCATGTACGCAGTGCGCCCCTGGACCATCCGCCAGTACGCCGGCTTCTCCACCGCCGAGGAGTCGAACGCCTTCTATCGCAAGGCGCTGGCCGCCGGCGGGCAGGGCGTGAGCGTGGCCTTCGACCTCGCCACGCATCGCGGCTACGACAGCGACCACCCGCGCGTGACCGGCGACGTCGGCAAGGCAGGCGTGGCAATCGACTCGGTCGAGGACATGAAGATCCTGTTCGACCAGATCCCGCTCGACAAGGTCTCCGTGTCGATGACGATGAACGGCGCCGTGCTGCCGGTGCTCGCGGGCTACGTGGTCGCGGCCGAAGAGCAGGGCGTGGCGCAAGACCAACTGAGCGGAACCATCCAGAACGACATCCTCAAGGAGTTCATGGTCCGCAACACGTACATCTTTCCGCCAGCGCCGAGCATGCGGATCATCGGCGACATCATCGAGTACACGGCGCAGAACATGCCCAAGTTCAACTCGATCTCGATCAGCGGCTATCACATGCAGGAAGCCGGCGCCAACCAGGCGCTCGAACTCGCCTTCACGCTGGCCGACGGCAAGGAATACGTGAAGACCGCGCTGGCCAAGGGCCTCGACGTCGACGGCTTTGCCGGGCGCCTGAGCTTCTTCTGGGCCATCGGCATGAACTTCTATCTCGAAGTGGCCAAGATGCGTGCGGCGCGCCTGCTGTGGTGCCGCATCATGAAGGAGTTCAACCCCAAGAACCCCAAGAGCCTGATGCTGCGCACGCACTGCCAGACCTCGGGCTGGTCGCTCACCGAGCAGGACCCGTACAACAACGTGGTGCGCACCACCATCGAAGCGATGGCCGCGGTGTTCGGCGGCACGCAGAGCCTGCACACCAACGCACTCGACGAAGCCATTGCGCTGCCCACAGAGTTCAGCGCCCGCATCGCGCGCAACACGCAGCTCATCATCCAGGAAGAGACGCACATCACCAACGTGATCGATCCCTGGGCCGGCAGCTACATGATGGAGAAGCTCACGCAGGACATGGCCGACGCGGCCTGGGCCATCATCGAAGAGGTCGAGGCGATGGGCGGCATGACCAAGGCGGTCGACAGCGGCTGGGCCAAGCTCAAGATCGAGGCGGCTGCCGCCGAGAAGCAGGCGCGCATCGACTCCGGCAAGGACGTGATCGTCGGCGTCAACAAGTACAAGCTGAAGAACGAAGACGCGATCGACAGCCTCTCGATCGACAACGTGAAGGTGCGCGACCAGCAGGTGGCGCGGCTGCAGAAGATCCGCGCCTCGCGCGACACCGCCAAGGTGCAGGCCGCACTCGACGCGCTGACCGACGCCGCCGAGAACAACACCGGCAACCTGCTGGCGCTGAGCATCGACGCCGTGCGCCTGCGCGCCACGGTGGGCGAGATTTCGGACGCGCTCGAAAAATCATTCGGCCGCCATCGGGCCGACACGCAAAAGGTGACCGGTGTGTACGCAGCTGCCTATGACTCCGCCGAAGGCTGGGAAGCCCTCAAGACCGAAATCAACGCCTTCGCGGAGGAGCAGGGCCGCCGTCCGCGCGTGATGATCTCCAAGCTCGGGCAGGACGGCCACGACCGCGGCGCGAAGGTGGTGGCCACGGCATTTGCCGACCTGGGTTTCGACGTGGACATGGGGCCGCTCTTCCAGACCCCCGAAGAATGCGCGCGCCAGGCCATCGAGAACGACGTGCATGCAGTGGGCGTGAGCACGCTCGCAGCCGGCCACAAAACTCTTGTGCCGGCCATCATCAATGAGCTCAAGAAGCAGGGCGCGGACGACATCATCGTGTTCGTCGGCGGTGTGATTCCGCGGCAGGACTACGACTTTCTCTACGAGGCCGGCGTCAAGGGTATCTACGGACCGGGCACGCCCATTCCGGCCAGCGCCAAGGACGTGCTGGAGCAGATTCGCGCGGCGGTCACGGCCTGAGGCGCGACGTGGGCGATCTCTTGTCGCGGCTGTCGCTGCAGCCGGTGGATTCCAGCGATTTCGAAGCCATGCTGGCCCTGCGCATCGACGCGATGCGCCCGAGCCTGGAGCGCGTGGGCCGTTTCGATGCAGCGCGTTCGCGCGAGCGCCTGAGCGCGGGCTTTCTCGTGCCGTACATGCACCACATCGTGCTCGACGGCGACCAGCGCATCGGCTTTGTCACGCTCAAGCCGGAGGACAGCGACGCGCTGCGCCTCGACCATCTCTACCTGCGCACCGGCTTCCAGGGCCTGGGCATCGGTGAATGGGTGCTGGAATGGGCCAAGTCGCAGGCGCGCGACCAGCGGCTGGACATCAAGCTCACCGCGCTCGTGAAGAGCGACGCCAACCGCTTCTACCTGCGGCACGGCTTCGTGCTCGAGGGCGGGGAGGGCGTCGACCTGCACTACCGCTGGCGCGTGGCCTCGGAGGCTGCGTGCTGAATACGGCACAGGCGCTCGAACGCGCCGTTGCCGAAACCGATGGCATGGCGCAACGGCGCGCCATCGCAAAAGCCATCACGCTGCTCGAATCGACGCGCGCCGACCACCGCACGCAGGCCGATGAACTGCTCACGGCATTGCTGCCGCGCACGGGCAACTCGTTCCGCCTCGGCATCTCGGGCGTGCCGGGCGTGGGCAAGTCGACCTTCATCGAAACGCTGGGCCTGCTGCTGATCGGCAAGGGCCATCGCGTCGCGGTGCTCACCATCGACCCGTCGTCCACCGTGTCGGGCGGCTCCATCCTCGGCGACAAGACGCGCATGGAGCGGCTCTCGGTGCACGAGCGTGCCTACATCCGCCCGAGTCCATCGAGCGGCACGCTCGGCGGCGTGGCCGAGAAGACGCGCGAGGCGATGCTCGTGTGCGAGGCCGCCGGCTATGACATCGTGATCGTTGAGACCGTCGGCGTGGGCCAGAGCGAAACCGCCGTGGCCGGCATGACCGACATGTTCGTGCTGATGCAACTGCCCAATGCCGGCGACGACCTGCAGGCGATCAAGAAGGGCGTGATGGAGCTGGCCGACCTCGTTGTCATCAACAAGGCCGACCTCGACAAGGACGCCGCCACGCGCGCGCAGGCTCAGATCACCTCGGCGCTGCGCCTCTTCGGCCACCAGGGCAACCCCGATCACGCGCATGCCGTGCACGACGCGCACAGCGGCGCTGAAGTGCGCTTCTGGCTGCCCAAGGTGCTGCAGCTCAGCGCGCTGGCGGGCACCGGCATCGACGCCTTCTGGGACGCCGTCACGCAATTCAGGCAACTGCAGACGGCCAACGGCAAGCTCGCCAAGCGTCGCGAGAAGCAGGCCACCGCGTGGATGTGGGAGCGCATCGACGCAGGCCTCAAGCACGCCTTCAGGCATCACCCGCAGGTGCGCGAGCTGCTGCCCCAGCTTACGCAGCAGGTGGCGCAGGGCACGTTGCCGGCATCGACTGCGGCGCGCAACCTGCTCGCCGCAGCCGCCATCACGGCCAGACCATGAGACACGAAATTCAGGACCACAGCTTCGGAAGCACACCATGCAAGAACTGATCGAACAACTCGAAAAGCGTCGCGCCCAGGCGCGTCTCGGCGGCGGGCAGAAGCGCATCGACGCGCAACATGCCAAGGGCAAGCTCACGGCGCGCGAGCGCATCGAGCTGCTGCTCGACGACAACACCTTTGAAGAGTGGGACATGTTCGTCGAGCACCGCTCGGTGGACTTCGGCATGGCCGAGCAGAAGATTCCCGGCGACGGCGTGGTCACCGGCTACGGCATGATCAACGGCCGCCTGGTGTTCGTGTTCAGCCAGGACTTCACTGTCTTCGGCGGCGCGCTCAGCGAGGCGCATGCAGAAAAAATCTGCAAGGTGATGGACCAGGCCATGAAGGTCGGCGCGCCCGTCATCGGGCTGAACGACTCGGGCGGCGCTCGCATCCAGGAAGGCGTGGCCTCGCTCGGCGGCTATGCCGACGTGTTCCAGCGCAACGTGATGGCCTCGGGCGTGGTGCCGCAGATCAGCATGATCATGGGCCCCTGCGCGGGCGGCGCCGTGTATTCGCCCGCCATGACCGACTTCATCTTCATGGTGAAGGACAGCAGCTACATGTTCGTCACCGGCCCCGAGGTGGTGAAGACCGTGACGCACGAAAGCGTCACGGCCGAAGAGCTGGGCGGCGCCATCACCCACACCACGCGCAGCGGCGTGGCCGACATGGCGTTCGAGAACGACGTCGAGGCGCTGCTGATGCTGCGCCGCCTGTACAACTACCTGCCGCTCAACAACCGCGAGAAGCCGCCGGTGCGCCTGGGCAACAACGGCCTGGGCGACCCGGCCGACCGGCCCGACTACTCGCTCGATACGCTGGTGCCCGACAACCCGAACAAGCCCTATGACATCAAGGAACTGATCCTGAAGGTAGTGGACGACGGCGACTTCTTCGAGCTTCAGCCCGACTACGCGAAGAACATCGTGATCGGCTTCGCCCGCATGGAAGGCCAGACCATTGGCATCGTTGCGAACCAGCCGTTGGTGCTCGCGGGCTGCCTCGACATCAAGAGCAGCATCAAGGCCGCGCGCTTCGTGCGCTTCTGCGATGCGTTCAACATTCCGGTCGTCACCTTCGTCGACGTGCCCGGCTTCATGCCCGGCACAGGGCAAGAGTACGGCGGCATCATCAAGCACGGCGCCAAGCTGCTCTACGCATACGCGGAGTGCACGGTGCCCAAGATCACCGTCATCACGCGCAAGGCCTACGGCGGCGCCTACGACGTGATGGCCTCCAAGCATCTGCGTGGCGACGTCAACCTTGCCTGGCCGCGTGCCGAGATCGCGGTGATGGGCGCCAAGGGCGCGGTGGAAATCATCTTCCGCGAGGACAAGAACGACCCCGAAAAACTCGCCGCCCGCGAGGCTGAATACAAGGCCCGTTTCGCCAACCCGTACGTGGCGAGCGCACGCGGCTACATCGACGACGTGATCCTGCCGCACGAGACGCGCAAGCGCATTTGCCGTTCGCTGGTGATGCTGCGCGAGAAGAAGCTCGAGAACCCGTGGCGCAAGCACGGGAACATTCCACTGTGAGCGGCACGGAGAAGAAGAACATGTTCAAGAAGATCCTGATTGCGAACCGTGGCGAAATCGCCTGCCGCGTCATCCAGACGGCGAAGAAGATGGGCATCCTCACGGTCGCTGTCTATTCCGACGCCGACAAGGAAGCCCGCCACGTCGAGCTGGCCGATGAGGCCGTGCACATCGGAGCTGCGCCCAGCCGCGAGAGCTACCTGCAGGCCGACCGCATCATTGCCGCCTGCAAGAAGACCGGCGCCGAGGCGGTGCACCCGGGCTACGGCTTCCTGTCGGAGAACGAAGCCTTCGCGCGCAAGGTCGAGGAAGAGGGCATTGCCTTCATTGGTCCGAAGCACTATTCGATTGCGGCGATGGGCGACAAGATCGCCTCGAAGAAGCTGGCTAACGAAGCCCAGGTCAACACCATTCCGGGCTGGAACGACGCCATCGAGACGGCTGAGCGCGCGGTCGAGATTGCCAAGGACATCGGCTACCCCGTGATGATCAAGGCCTCGGCCGGCGGCGGTGGCAAGGGCCTTCGCGTGGCCTTCAACGACAAGGAAGCCTTCGAGGGCTTCACCTCGTGCCGCAACGAGGCGCGCAACAGCTTCGGCGACGACCGCGTGTTCATCGAGAAGTTCGTCGAGGAGCCGCGCCACATCGAAATCCAGGTGCTGGGCGACTCGCACGGCAACGTGATCTACCTGAACGAGCGCGAGTGCTCGATCCAGCGGCGCCACCAGAAGGTGATCGAGGAGGCTCCTTCCCCCTTCATCAGCGATGAAACGCGCAAGGCCATGGGCGAGCAGGCCGTGCAGTTGGCCAAGGCCGTGAAGTACCAGAGCGCGGGCACGGTGGAGTTCGTGGTCGGCAAGGACCAGAGCTTCTACTTCCTGGAGATGAACACGCGCCTGCAGGTGGAGCACCCGGTGACCGAGTGCATCACCGGCCTCGACCTCGTCGAGCTGATGATCCGCGTGGCGGCCGGCGAGAAGCTGCCGCTGACGCAAGCCGAGGTGAAGCGCAACGGCTGGGCGATCGAGTGCCGCATCAATGCCGAAGACCCGTTCCGCAATTTCTTGCCGTCGACCGGCCGGCTGGTGAAGTTCCAGCCGCCGGGCGAGACCATGTTCGCGAGCGACACCGAGCACCTGCAAGGCGTGCGCGTGGACACGGGTGTGTACGACGGCGGCGAGATCCCGATGTATTACGACTCGATGATCGCCAAGCTCATCGTGCACGGCAAGGACCGCCAGCATGCGATCGCACGCATGCGCGAGGCGCTCAACGGCTTCGTGATCCGCGGCATCAGCAGCAACATTCCGTTCCAGGCGGCGCTGCTGGCGCATCCGAAGTTCGTGGCGGGCGATTTCAACACCGGCTTCATCGCCGAGCACTACGGCAAGGGCTTCCACGCGGAAGACGTGCCGCACGCCGATCCGTCGTTCCTGATCGCGCTCGCGGCCTACGTGCATCGCCGCTACCGCGCGCGTGCCTCGGGCATCAGCGGGCAGCTCGAAGGCCACGGCGTGAAGGTGGGCGAGCAGTTCGTGGTGGTCGAGCTGGGGCCGGAAGGCAAGCACGTGCACCATCCGGTGTCGGTCACCGACTTCCATGGCAAGACCGGCGCGAGCGCAGTGGCCGTGGGCGGAAAGACCTACAAGATCGACAGCAGCCTGGCGTTGGGAGCGATCCGCGTGCAGGGCGCGGTCAACGACAAGCCCTTCACCGCGCAGGTGGAGCGTGGCGCGGGCAAGAGCCCGCTGGCGTTGCGCGTGTCGCACGACGGTACGCAGATCGAGGCGATGGTGCTGTCGCCGCTGGGCGCGCGCCTGCTCGAGCTGATGCCCTACAAGGCACCTCCGGACCTGAGCAAGTTCCTGATGTCGCCGATGCCAGGGCTGCTGGTCGAGGTGTCGGTACAGCCGGGCCAGCAGGTGCGCGCTGGCGAGAAGCTGGCCGTGATCGAGGCCATGAAGATGGAAAACGTGCTGTTCGCCACGCAGGACGGCGTGGTCGGCAAGATTTCGGCGGGCAAGGGCGAATCGCTCGCCGTCGATCAAATCATTCTGGAGTTCAACTGATGGGTGCCAACGACTTTCAACAGGCGATCACGCTGCATCGGCCCACCAGGGCCGCGACGCCGCAGGGCCCGTGGTCCGTCGAGGCGATCCAGGCGTTGCTCGACAAGCCGCTGATGGACCTGCTGTTCGAGGCGCAGACCGTGCACCGCCAGCATTTCCCCGAAGGCGACATCGAGCTGGCCACGCTGCTGTCGGTCAAGACCGGCGGCTGCCCAGAGAACTGCGGCTACTGCCCGCAGTCGGCCGAGTTCGATACCGGCGTGAAGGCGCAGAAGCTCATGGAGGTCGACGAGGTGCTGCGCGCCGCGCAGGCCGCCAAGGATGCCGGTGCCACGCGCTTCTGCATGGGCGCCGCATGGCGCGCCCCGAAGGACCGTGACGTGGAGAAGGTGGCCGTGCTGGTAGAGGCCGTGAAGGGGCTCGGCATGCAGACCTGCGCCACGCTCGGCATGCTGGAGCCGCACCACGCGCACCAGCTCAAGGCTGCCGGCCTCGATTACTACAACCACAACCTCGACACCGCGCCCGAGTACTACACCGACGTGGTCGACACACGCACCTACCAGGACCGGCTCGACACGCTGGCCCATGTGCGCAGCGCGGGCATCAGCGTGTGCTGCGGCGGCATCGTCGGCATGGGCGAAGCACCGGTGCACCGTGCGGGACTGATCGCGCAACTGGCCAACCTGAATCCGTACCCGGAGTCGGTGCCGATCAACAGCCTGGTGCGCGTGCCCGGCACGCCGCTGGCCGACTCGGACCCGGTCGACCCCTTCGACTTCGTGCGCATGATCGCGGTCGCGCGCATCACCATGCCGACCGCGCGCGTGCGCCTGTCGGCCGGCCGACAGCAGATGGGCGACGCGGTGCAGGCGCTGTGCTTCATGGCGGGCGCAAATTCGATCTTCTACGGCGACAAGCTGCTCGTTACCGGCAATCCCGACGTCGAAGCCGACACGGTGCTGCTGCGCAAGCTGGGCCTGAATGCGCGGCAGGTTCAGGAGCAGCCGGAAGGCTGTGCCGCATGACCACTGTCGCACGCCCCTTCAAGGTGCTGGGCATCCAGCAGATCGCCATCGGCGGACCCGACAAGCTGCGGCTGCAGAAGCTGTGGGTCGACATGCTGGGGCTCGAAGTCACGGGCACGTTCAAGAGCGAGCGCGAGAACGTGGATGAAGACATCTGCGCGATGGGCGTGGGGCCGTTCAAGGTCGAAGTCGACCTGATGCAGCCGCTCGATCCGGAGAAGAAACCCGCCGTTCACACGACGCCGCTGAACCACGTCGGGCTGTGGATCGACGACTTGCCAAAGGCCGTCGAGTGGCTGACGGCGCAGGGCGTGCGCTTTGCGCCGGGTGGCATCCGCAAGGGTGCCGCCGGCTTCGACATCTGCTTCCTGCACCCGAAGGCGAACGACGAGTTTCCGATCGCGGGCGAGGGCGTGCTCATCGAGATGGTGCAGGCGCCGCCCGAGGTGGTAGCGGCGTTCAGCGCGCTCGCAGCTACGCGTTGAGCACTTTCTTGATCGGCGGCTTCACGTCCGAGCGCTGAGGCGGCAGCATCGCCTGGTGCTCGCGCGCTGGATTCAGGATGATCGAGGTCGCCGTCTCCGTGAGGATGCAGAACTTGGTGACCACCGCGTCGAGGTGGCTCACGTCGATCACCGCGATCTCGAGGATCCAGCTGTCCTCTCCGGTCACGTTGTAGGCATTGACGCATTCGGGCGTGTCCTGCACCAGTTTCACGACGAGGTCGTAGTCCGCGCGCCCGACGCGGATGATGGCGCGGATGCCGTAGCCCAGCTTGCCAAGGTTGACGGTGGCGCGGTAGCCGCTGATGACGCCCGCGGCCTCCAGTTTCTTCACGCGCTCGGTTACTGCCGGCTGGCTCAGGTGCACGCGGCGGCCCAGTTCGGCCATGGTCAGCCGCGCATCGGCCTGCAGTTCGGCGAGGATGCGGGTGTCATGGGCGTCCAGCGCGGGGTTCAAGGGAAAGTCCATGAAACTCCTTCAAATCAACGGTTTGGCGAGGGCAGAACCATGAAATCTGCATGGCTGTCGAGGGACGGCTTTCATACCATGACCGGCACCCAATACCAAGAACCAGGAAGAGACACCTTCGACATGCCTACCCTCGCTTCTCCCGCTCATGCCACGCCAGCCGCGGGCCGCCCCGGATTGCCGCCGCTGCTGTGGCTCTGCCTTGCCGCCACCTGGGTGGTGTGGGGCTCGACCTATCTCGCGATCAAGTACGCGCTGATCAGCTTTCCGCCGTTCTTGCAGATGGGCTCGCGCTTCCTGGTCGCGGGTGTGCTGCTGGCAGCGTGGATGCGCTGGCGCGGCGCGCCGTGGCCGTCGCTGGTGCAGTGGCGCAACGCCTTCATCGTCGGCGCGCTGATGCTGGGCGGTGGCATGGGCGGCACGGCGAATGCCGAGGTGTCGATCGGTTCAGGGCTGGTGGTGGCGTTCATCGCGGTGATCCCGCTTCTGATTGCGCTGCTCAATTTGATTTGGGGTGTGAAGCCGTCGCGGCTCGAAGCTGCGGGCATCGCGCTCGGCCTCGTCGGCGTGCTGATGCTCACGCAGGGCAGCGGCTTCCGCTCTTCGCCCGAAGGACTGGTTGCCATCTGCATTGCCTGCGTCTGCTGGTCGCTCGGCAGCGTGCTGAGCCAGCGCAGCCTGCCGCTGGCGTCCGGTGCGATGGGCTTCGCGAGCGAAATGCTCTGCGGCGGCGTGGTGCTGATGGGGCTCGCCGCGGTGTCTGGCGAAACGATGAACTGGCCGCCGCAGGCCGAAGCGGTCGCTGCGTGGATCTATCTGGTGGTGTTCGGCTCGCTGATTGCCTTCAACGCCTACATGGTGCTGCTGGCCAGGGCGCCGGCCGCGCTGGCGGCGAGCTACACCTTCGTGAACCCGGTGATCGCGATGCTGCTGGGCGTGTGGATCGCCAACGAGGCGGTCACGCGCTTCGAGTGGTACGCCGTGGCCGTGGTACTGGCGGGTGTGCTGCTGTTGCTCTTCAAGCGCCGGGGCGGCGCCACACCGCAAGCGTAGCCGCGAGCAGCCACATGCCGGCCGCGCAACCGCGGTTCATTGCCCTGAGGCCCCGCTGCGAGAGGAAGCGCACGGCCTGCGTGCCGGCCGATGCATAGGCCAGCATCACGCAGGTATCGAGCACGACGAACACTGCACCCAGCAGCAGGTACTGCGGGCCTTGCGGCTTCGCGATGTCGACGAACTGCGGCAGGAATGCCGCGAAGAACAGCACCGTCTTCGGGTTCGACAGCGCCACCATCAGGCTGCGCAGCAGCGCGACACGGCCCTGCGGACGGACTTCGAGCGGCGACTTGGCCAGCGCGGTGCGCAGGTCGGTGGTTTCGCTGCGCCAGAGCTTGATGCCCAGCCATACGAGGTAGGCCACGCCTGCGACGCGGATCGCATTGAAGAGCCACTCCGAGGCCGCCAGCAACGATCCCAGTCCGAGCGCGACGACGGCGATCAGGGTGATGCTGCCGAGCGACGCACCCGCAATGCCCCAGCTCGCGCGGCGCATGCCGCCCTCGATGCCGTTGGACAGCGCCAGCAGCATCGTTGGCCCCGGAATCAGGGCCAGCGCGAGCGAAGCGACGATGTAGATGAGCAGGGTATCGAGCGTCATGGTTTGGTGGCTGGTGGGCGTTGTTGCGAGGCGGCGCGGGCACGCGCCAGTGCGGCTTCGACGATGGCGCGCTTGCGGGCGCCGGCGTCTTGCGGGGCTTCGGGCTCGGGCGCCGTTTCGGCCAGCCGGGCGTCGGTGTTGCGGTGCCTGCCATGCACTTCGTAGCGGCGCCGGGCACTTTCGGCCTGCTCGGCCGACCAGGCTTGCCAGCCGCTGAGGCCCGGCGTCTCGACTTCGAGCGAGATGCAATCGACGGGGCAGACCGGAATGCACAGTTCGCAGCCCGTGCAGTGGGCTTCGATCACGGTGTGCATGCGCTTGTTGATGCCGACGATGGCGTCGGTGGGGCAGGCGTCGAGGCACAGCGTGCAGCCTATGCACCAGGCCTCGTCGATGACGGCCATGGCACGCGGGCCTTCGGTGCCGAACTGGGGATCGAGGGGGAGCGTTGCGCGGCCGGTGAGCAGTGCGAGTCGCTCGATGCCTTCAGCGCCGCCCGGCGGGCACTGGTTGATGCTGGCCTCGCCGTTGGCCACGGCCTGTGCGTAGCCTGCGCAATCCGGGTAGCCGCACCGTGTGCACTGCGTTTGAGGCAGTGCGTCGTTGATGCGTGCGGCCAGCCCGTTCACTTGGTGATGAGGTTGCGTGCGCGCTTCTTCAGCGCGCCGCACCGGTGCCGGGCTTCTTGCGCGCGACGGGCTTCTTCACTGCCACGGCCGTGGCCTTCTTTGCCGGCAGTTTCTTGGCCGCGACGGCGGGCACCTTGCGGCCGGGCTTGATGCTGTCTTCGGCGGCCAGGCCGCCGCGGTTGCCGGCGCGGCTCTGGGGCTGGTCGTTGGCCGCGATGAATTTCAGCACCTTCGGGTAGACCAGTTCGCGCCAGCGGCGGCCGCTGAAGATGCCGTAGTGGCCGGCACCCTTGACTTCGTAGTGCTCGCGCTTGTCATTGGCGATGCCGGTGCACAGGCTGTGCGCCGCTTCGGTCTGGCCCGAGCCCGAGATGTCGTCGAGTTCGCCTTCGACCGTGAGCAGGGCGGTCGAGTGGATGTCCTGCGGGTGCACGCGCTCCACCTGACCCTGGGGGTTCTTGACGTCCCAGGTGCCGTTGACCAGGTCGAACTCCTGGAACACGGTGCGGATGGTCTCGAGGTAGTAATCGGCGTCCATGTCGAGCACGGCGTTGTACTCGTCGTAGAACTTGCGATGGGCCTCGGCGCTGGCGTCATCGCCCTTGATCAGGTCCTTGAAGTAGTCGTAGTGGCTGCTGGCGTGGCGGTCGGGGTTCATCGCCACGAAGCCGGTGTGCTGCAGGAAGCCAGGGTAGACCTTGCGGCCCGCGCCCGGAAAGCCCTGCGGCACGCGGTAAATCACGTTGTTCTCGAACCACTCGTAGCTCTTGTTCATCGCGAGGTTGTTCACCGCGGTCGGCGACTTGCGTGCGTCGATGGGGCCGCCCATCATGGTCATGGTCAGCGGCAGCTGTTCGCCGCGGCTGGCCATGAGCGACACGGCCGCGAGTACCGGCACCGTCGGCTGGCACACGCTCACCACGTGGCAGTTGCCGTATTCGGCCTGCAGGCGGCGGATGAACTCCTGCACGTAGTTGATGTAGTCGTCGAGGTGGAACTCGCCTTCGGACAGCGGCACGAGGCGCGCGTTCTTCCAGTCGGTGATGTAGACCTTGTGGTCCTGCAGCATGGTGCGCACGGTGTCGCGCAGCAGCGTGGCGTAGTGGCCCGACAGGGGCGCCACGATCAGCACCACGGGCTGGCTCTTGAGCGTCTTGAGAATGTGCGGCTCGTCGGTGAAGCGCTTGAAGCGGCGCAGCTCGCAGAACGGCTTGTCGAGTTCGACAGCCTCCTGGATCACGACCTCTTCGCCGTCGACCTTGACGGACTTGATGTTGAACTCGGGCTTCTCGTAGTCCTTGCCGAGGCGATAGAGCAGGTCGTAGCCGGCGGCCATGCGCTGGGCCATGGGCAGCTGGCCCCACACGGCGCCCTGGCCGTAGAGCTTGGAGGCAGCCTGTGCGAAGTCCGAGAACGGCTCCATCAGGGAACGCTGGGCTTCGTAGAGTTGATAGAGCATCGCTGGTCTTGGAGTGGAATGTTGCGGTGCAATATATCAGCGCATTCGCTGCATTGCAGGGGGCCTAACCCCTACATCGGCCCCGCCGCGAGGAGCCTTCTTCCGCAGAATGTGAAGGAATCGTCGCGAAGGCGATTCCCTCACACCTTGCTGTCACCTAGATGACTTTGGCGATCGAGGCACAGACGTACTCGATATTCTTGCTGTTGAGCGCGGCCACGCACATGCGGCCGGTGTCGGTGCCGTACACGCCGAACTCATTGCGCAGGCGCACCATCTGGTCCTTGCTCAGGCCCGAGTAGCTGAACATGCCGATCTGCGTGGTGATGAAGCTCATGTCTTCCTTCACGCCGGCGGCCTTGAGGCCGTCGACCAGCTTCTGGCGCATGGCCTTGATGCGCACGCGCATCTCGCCCAGCTCCTGCTCCCACAGGGCGCGCAGTTCGGGGTTGCCGAGCACCGCGGCCACCACAGCGCCGCCGTGCGTGGGCGGGTTGCTGTAGTTGGTGCGAATGGCGATCTTGAGCTGCGACAGCACGCGGCCGGCTTCTTCCTTGCTCTCGCACAGCACCGACAGGGCGCCCACGCGCTCGCCGTACAGGCTGAAGCTCTTGGAGAACGAGGTCGAGACGAAGAAGGTCAGGCCGGCATCGACGAACTTGGCGACGGCGGCGCCGTCTTCCTTCAGGCCGTAGCCGAAGCCCTGGTAGGCCATGTCGAGGAAAGGCACGAGACCCTTGGCCTTGACAGTGGCGACGACCTGGTCCCACTGCTGCGACGTGATGTCGTAGCCGGTCGGGTTGTGGCAGCAGGCGTGCAGTACGACGATGGTGCCGGCAGGGGCTGCGTTGAGCGCGGCCAGCATGCCGTCGAAGTTGATGCCGCGCTTGGCGGCGTCGTAGTAGGGGTAGCTTTCGACTTCGAAGCCGGCGTTGGTGAACAGCGCGCGGTGGTTTTCCCAGCTCGGGTCGCTGATCAGCACCTTGGCGTTGGGGTTGAGCTTCTTCAGGAAGTCGGCGCCGACCTTCAGGCCGCCAGTGCCGCCGATGGCCTGGATGGTGGCCACGCGGCCCGAGGTGACGGGTTCGCTGTCGGCGCCGAAGACCAGCGCCTTGACAGCGTTGTCGTATGCGGCGATGCCGTCGATGGGGAGGTAGCCGCGCGCCGTGGGCGCTTTCATCATGTTCTGCTCTGCCGCTTGCACGCACTGCAGCAGTGGCAGCTTGCCGTTGTCGTCGTAATAGACGCCGACGCCGAGATTGACCTTGTTGGGGTTGGTATCGGCTGCAAATTGCTCGTTGAGGCCGAGGATCGGGTCGCGCGGCGCCATTTCGACCGCGGTGAACATAGACATGGAAAGGTCCTTTGGGATGAAAGCTTCGCTGCAACCGGAGGAGGCTTTATCCTTTCCGGTTGCCTTGAATTTTACCGGCGCGAGCGCCACCTGTCGGGAACAGCCATGCCAGAGAACAACGAAGCCATAGCAGACCTGAAGAAACTGGACCCGATCGGGCCGGCGAAACAGGGGGAATTCATCCGCTATCCGGACTCGCCTTTCGAGCTTTTCCAGCCCTATCCGCCGGCCGGCGACCAGCCGAAAGCGATCGAGGGGCTGGTCGAGGGCGTGATCGACGGCGAAGTGTTCCAGACCCTGCTGGGCGTGACCGGTTCGGGCAAGACCTTCACCATGGCCAACGTGATCGCCCGGCTGGGCCGCCCGGCCATCGTGTTTGCGCCCAACAAGACGCTGGCGGCGCAGCTCTACAGCGAATTCCGAGAGTTCTTCCCGAAGAACGCCGTCGAGTACTTCGTGAGCTACTACGACTACTACCAGCCCGAGGCCTACGTGCCGCAGCGCGACTTGTTCATCGAGAAAGATTCATCGATCAACGAGCACATCGAGCAGATGCGGCTGTCGGCCACCAAGAGCGTGCTGGAGCGGCGCGACACGGTCATCGTGGCCACGGTGAGCGCCATCTACGGCATCGGCACGCCCGAGGACTACATGGAGATGCGGCTGATTGCCCGCGTCGGCGACAAGGTCGGCCAGCGCGACCTGATTTCGCGGCTCATCCGCATGCAGTACCTGCGCAACGAGCAGGACTTTGCCCGCGGCACCTTTCGCGTGCGGGGCGACACCATCGACGTGTTCCCGGCGGAGCACAGCGAGCTGGCGATCCGCTTCGAGCTGTTCGACGACGAGATCGAGTCGCTGCAGCTCTTCGACCCGCTGACCGGCCGCATCCGCCAGAAGGTGCCGCGCTTCACCGTGTATCCGTCGAGCCATTACGTCACGCCGCGCGACAAGGTCATGGCGGCGGTGGAAACCATCAAGATCGAACTGGGCGATCGACTCAAGGAGCTGGTGGGGGCGGGCAAGCTGGTCGAGGCGCAGCGGCTGGAGCAGCGCACCCGTTTCGACCTCGAAATGCTCGCCGAAATCGGCCATTGCAAGGGCATCGAGAACTACACGCGCCACCTCTCGGGCGCTGCGCCAGGCGACCCGCCGGCCACGCTGACCGATTACCTGCCGAAGGACGCGCTGATGTTCCTCGACGAAAGTCACCAGATGATCGGCCAGCTCAGCGCCATGTACAACGGCGACCGGGCGCGCAAGACCACGCTGGTCGAGTACGGCTTCCGCTTGCCGAGTGCGCTGGACAACCGGCCGCTCAAGATGGAGGAGTTCGAAAAGCGCATGCGCCAGTGCATCTTCGTTTCGGCCACGCCGGCGCAATACGAGAAGGACCATGCCGGCAACGTGGTCGAACAGCTGGTGCGGCCCACCGGACTGATCGACCCCGAGGTCGAGGTGCGGCCCGCCACGCATCAGGTGGACGATGTGCTGGGCGAGATCCGCGTGCGCGTGGACAAGAACGAGCGCGTGCTCATCACCACGCTGACCAAGCGCATGGCCGAGCAGCTGACCGACTACCTGGGCGACAACGGGGTGAAGGTGCGCTACCTGCACAGTGACGTCGACACGGTCGAGCGAGTGGAAATCCTGCGCGATCTGCGCCTGGGCACCTTCGACGTGCTGGTGGGCATCAATCTGCTGCGCGAGGGGCTGGATATTCCCGAGGTATCGCTGGTGGCGATCCTCGACGCCGACAAGGAAGGCTTCTTGCGCGCAGAGCGCTCGCTGATCCAGACCATTGGCCGCGCAGCGCGGAACCTGAACGGCAAGGCCATCCTCTACGCCGACCGGATGACCGAGTCGATGAAGAAGGCCATCGGCGAAACCGAGCGCCGCCGTGCCCGGCAGATCGCCTACAACGAAGCCAACGGCATCACGCCGCGCAGCATCGTCAAGCAGGTGCGCGACCTGATCGACGGCGTCTACAGCGAGAAAACGGGCAAGGAAATGGCCAAGCTCGACCTGGAACGCGCCAAGGTCGAGGACATGAGCGAAAAGGACATCGCCCGGGAGATCAAGCGGCTGGAAAAGCAGATGCTGGAGCACGCCCGCAACCTCGAATTCGAGAAGGCGGCCCGGGTGCGGGACCAGTTGGCGCTGCTGCGGGAGCAGGCGTTCGGGGCGTCGGGCGGCGACAACATCGCGATCTCGCCGCAGTAGGTCAGACGTTCGCATTCTTCAAGCGAACCACGCTGGGGTTTACCCCAGCAGACCTCGGGGGCTTCTGTTATACTTGAGCGAAACAGTCAACAACAAGAAAAGAACTTCGCGATGAAGGACCGACTCCTACCGACTGGTTCACCAGCGTCAAGGGTCGGGCAGGGCGGAGACGAAGTCACCGCGGTCCAGGACCACGGTGTCATTTCAACGGTAAGCACTTGAAGGAGCTTGCGATGCGTCTCACTACCAAAGGCCGTTTTGCGGTCACAGCAATGATCGATCTGGCGTTGCGTCAGAACACCGGTCCGGTCACGCTGGCTGCGATCAGCCAGCGGCAGCAGATTTCGTTGTCGTACCTTGAGCAGCTGTTCGGCAAACTGCGCCGTCACGAGCTGGTCGAGTCGACTCGCGGCCCCGGCGGCGGCTACAGCCTCGGTCGCAAGGCCGCGGACATCACTGTTGCCGACATCATTGTTTCCGTCGATGAACCCATCGATGCCACCCAGTGCGGCGGCAAGGAAAACTGCCTCGGCGAAGCCGGCCGCTGCATGACGCACGAGCTCTGGGCCTCGCTGAACCAGCGCATGGTCGAGTTCCTCGACTCCGTCACGCTGCAGAAGCTGGTCGACGACCAGATCGCCAAGGGCGTGCAGATCGAGAACAAGCCGGTCGTCAAGCGTGCGATCTCGGCCCAGCCGGTGGTCAAGCCGATCCGCGTGAACGCACCGAATTCGGTGTTCGCCCTCGGCAACGCCTTCGCCAAGTCCTGAGTACTGAGTCCCCGGCGGCGCCTTCGGGCGCCACCTTGAGCAGCCCAGATCAAAAAACAACCCCCACGCCAGCACGAGCCAGCCATGGACGTAACTCCTCATTTCCCGATCTATCTCGATTACGGCGCGACCACGCCGGTCGACCCGCGTGTGGTCGACGCCATGATTCCCTGGTTGCGCGAACACTTCGGCAATCCGGCGTCACGCAGCCACGCATGGGGCTGGGAGGCTGAAGAGGCGGTCGAGAAGGCGCGTGGCCAGGTCGCCGACTTGATCAATGCGGATCCCCGCGAAATCGTCTGGACGTCGGGTGCGACCGAATCGATCAACCTCGCGCTCAAGGGCGCGGCCCAGTTCTACAAGGGCAAGGGCAAGCACCTGATCACCCTGAAGACCGAGCACAAGGCCGTGCTCGACACGATGCGCGAACTCGAGCGCCAGGGCTTCGAAGTCACCTACCTCGACGTCGAGGAAAATGGCCTCGTCGACCTTGAAAAGTTCAAGGCCGCGATCCGCCCTGACACCATCCTGGCCAGCGTGCTGTTCGTGAACAACGAAATCGGCGTGATCCAGGACGTGGTCGCGATCGGCAATGTCTGCCGCGAAAAGGGCATCATCTTCCACGTCGATTCGGCCCAGGCCACCGGCAAGGTCGACATCGACATCACGAAGCTGCCCATCGACCTGATGAGCCTCGCCTCGCACAAGACCTACGGCCCCAAGGGCATCGGCGCGCTGTACGTGCGCCGCAAGCCGCGAGTGCGGCTCGAGGCGCAAATGCATGGCGGCGGTCACGAACGCGGCATGCGTTCGGGCACCTTGCCCACACACCAGATCGTCGGCATGGGCGAGGCCTACCGCATCGCCAAGCTCGAAATGAAGGACGACATCGCCCATGCGCGCCGCCTGCAGAAGCGTCTGCTCGACGGCCTGAAGGATGTCGAGCAGGTGTTCATCAACGGCGACCTCGAACATCGTGTGCCGCACAACCTGAACATGAGCTTCAACTACGTCGAAGGCGAGTCGCTGATCATGGGCATCAAGGGCCTGGCGGTGTCGTCGGGTTCGGCCTGCACCTCGGCCAGCCTGGAGCCCAGCTATGTGCTGCGCGCCCTGGGCCGCAGCGACGAGCTGGCCCACAGCAGCCTTCGCATGACCATCGGCCGTTTCACGACCGAAGAAGAAATCGACTACGCCATTTCGACCATCAAGCACAACGTTGCCAAGCTGCGCGAGCTGAGCCCCCTGTGGGAGATGTTCCAGGACGGCGTCGACATCAGCACGATCCAGTGGTCGGCCCACTGACGCAGGCCCGCACCAGGCTCCACGATTGAACAAAGTTTGAGAGGTACACCATGGCATATTCTTCCAAGGTCATCGACCACTACGAAAATCCCCGCAACGTCGGTTCCTTCGAAAAGGGCGACGACTCGGTAGGCACCGGCATGGTCGGCGCGCCGGCCTGCGGCGACGTGATGAAGCTGCAGATCAAGGTCAACCCCGAAACCGGCGTGATCGAAGACGCGCGCTTCAAGACCTACGGCTGTGGCTCGGCCATCGCGTCGTCGTCGCTCGTGACCGAATGGGTCAAGGGCAAGACGCTCGACGAAGCGGCTGCGCTCAAGAACGCGCAGATCGCCGAAGAACTGGCGCTGCCGCCCGTGAAGATCCACTGCTCCATCCTGGCCGAAGACGCGATCAAGGCCGCCGTGAGCGACTACAAGGCCAAGCACGGCGTCAAGACCGAAGCTGCTGCTGCCGAAGCTGTTCACTGACATGGCCGTCACGCTGACCGAAGCCGCTGCGCGACACGTCACCCGCTACCTCGGCAAACGGGGCAAGGGCGTGGGCGTGCGGCTGGGCGTGAAGACCACGGGCTGCTCCGGCCTGGCCTACAAGCTCGAGTACGTGGACGAGTTCACGCCTGAAGACGTGGTGTTCGAAGACCACGGCGTGAAGGTGCTGGTCGACCCGAAGAGCCTGGCCTACATCGACGGCACGCAGCTCGACTTCGTGCGCGAGGGCCTGAACGAGGGTTTCAAGTTCATCAACCCCAACGAACGCGACCGTTGCGGCTGCGGGGAAAGTTTTCGCATCTGATGCGCCGTCGCTGACCGCGACAACAGCCGCCACCATGTCATGTGCTGGCGGTTTTTTCTTGCCATGAATCTGAACGACACCGACTTTCAACTGTTTGCCGTCCCGGCGACTTTCGCGCAGGACCGCGCCGTGCTCGACGCGCGCTGGAAAGAGCTGCAGCGCGAAGCCCACCCGGACCGCTTTGCCGCGCAGGGCGCCGCCGCGCAACGTGTGGCCATGCAGTGGTCGGTGCGCATCAACGAGGCTTACCAGCGCCTGAAAGACCCGATCCGCCGCGCCAGCTACATCTGCGAGATGCACGGCGCGCCGCTGAACGCGGAGAACAACACGGCGATGCCGCCCGAGTTCCTCATGCAGCAGATGGAGTGGCGCGAAGCGCTCGACGATGTCGAAGACGCCGCTTCGCTTGAAAAACTCCAGGCCGAGGTCGAGGCCGCCCGCGCCCGCGCACTGTCGTCGCTCGACTGGCTGATCGACGAAAAAGGCGACTACCCCGCCGCCGCGCAGCAGGTGAGAGCCCTCATGTTCATTGAGCGCTTCGGACAGGACGTCGAAGCCAAATTCGATCAGTTGGGACAATAGAGGCATGGCTCTTCTTCAGATTTCCGAACCCGGCCAGGCGCCCGACCCGCATCAGCGTCGCATTGCCGTGGGCATCGACCTCGGCACCACCCATTCGCTGGTGGCCGCGGTGCGCAATGGCGTGGCCGAATGCCTGCCCGACGACCAGGGGCGCGTGCTGCTGCCTTCGGCCGTGCGCTACCTTGAGAACGACCGTCGCCAGATCGGCTTCGATGCCCTGGCAGCGCGCGCCCAGGATCCGGCCAACACGATCACTTCGGTGAAGCGGCTCATGGGTCGCGGCCTGGCCGACATCGCGAACCGCGAAGCGATGTCGTACCGCATCGGCAGCAGCGATGGCGGCATGGTGCAGGTGCAGACCCTGGCGGGCGAGAAGTCGCCGGTCGAGATCAGCGCCGAGATCCTGGCCACGCTGCGCTTTCGTGCCGAGGACACCTTCGACGACGAGCTCTACGGTGCCGTCATCACCGTGCCGGCGTACTTCGACGAAGGCCAGCGCCAGGCGACCAAGGATGCCGCGCAACTCGCCGGCCTCAACGTGCTTCGCCTTATCAGCGAGCCCACGGCGGCCGCCATCGCATATGGCCTCGACAACGCGAGCGAAGGTGTCTACGCGGTCTACGACCTGGGCGGCGGCACCTTCGACATCTCGATCCTGCGGCTCACGCAGGGTGTGTTCGAAGTGATTGCCACGGGTGGCGACTCGGCCCTTGGCGGCGACGACTATGACCACGCGCTGGCCGGCTTCGTGCTCGCGCAGACGGGCCTGCAAGCCGGCAGCGATGCCGACAAGGCCGCGTTGCTGGTCGCCGCACGGGCCGCGAAAGAGGTGCTGACCGATTCGGAATCGGCCCTGTTCAAGGCTGACGTGGCAGGCAAGACCGCTTCGTTCGACCTGACCCGCGAACAGTTCTACACCGCCACGCGGCCGCTCACCGATCGCACCATTGCTGCCGTCCGCAAGGCACTGCGCGACGCGAAGCTCAAGCCCGACGACCTGCAGGGCATCGTGCTTGTCGGCGGCTCCACCCGCATGCCGCAGGTCCGCAGCGCCGTCGCCGAGTTCTTCGGCCGCGAGCCGCTGGTCAACCTGAACCCTGATGAAGTCGTGGCCCTCGGTGCTGCCATCCAGGCCAACCAGCTCGCCGGCAACAACGGCGCGGGCGAGCTGCTGTTGCTCGACGTGATCCCGCTCTCACTCGGCATCGAGACCATGGGCGGTCTGGTCGAGCGCATCGTGCCGCGCAACCAGACCATCCCCACCGCGATGGCTCAGGACTTCACGACCTATCAAGACGGCCAGACCGCGCTGGCACTGCACGTGGTGCAGGGCGAGCGCGATCTCGTGGCCGACTGCCGCAGCCTCGCGCGCTTCACGCTGCGCGGTATCCCGCCGATGGCGGCCGGCGCGGCACGCATCCGCGTGACCTTCACGGTCGACGCAGACGGTCTGCTGAGCGTGAGTGCCAAGGAGCAGGGCAGCGGCGTCGAAGCCAGCGTGGCGGTCAAGCCGTCATACGGTCTGTCGGACGACCAGATCGCGACCATGCTGCAGGAGAGCTTTTCCACGGCGCAGCAGGACATGCTGGCCCGTGCGCTGGTCGAGGCGCGCGTCGATGCCGATCGCATGTTGCTCGCCACGCAGAGCGCGCTCGATGCCGACGGCGACCTGCTGAGCGACGGAGAGCGCGCCGTCATAGACGCATCGATGGCGCAGTTGCGTGAAACCGCCAAGGGCAGCAACGAGGCCGCCGCCATCGAGGCTGCCACCAAGAAGCTGGCCGACGACACCGAAGCCTTTGCCGCACAGCGAATGAACGCGGGCATTGCGCGCGCACTTGCCGGCCGCAAGGTCGAATCTCTCTAGAACAACAACATGCCCACGATCAAGATCTACCCGCATCCCGAGTACTGCCCGCAGGGCGCTGAAATCACCGCGCCCGCCGGCACCTCGATCTGCGAGGCGCTGCTCGACAACGACATCAACATCGAGCATGCCTGCGAGATGAGCTGCGCCTGCACCACCTGCCACGTGATCGTGCGCGAGGGCTTCAACTCGCTGAACGAGGCGGAAGAGGGCGAAGAAGACTTGCTCGACCGCGCCTGGGGTCTGGAGCCGCAGTCGCGCCTGAGTTGCCAATCGATCCTGGCGCAGGAGAATGTGACCATCGAGATTCCGAAGTACTCGATCAACCACGCCAAGGAAAACCACTGATGTCGCGCCAGATCGTTCTTGATACCGAAACCACCGGCCTCTCTGCGGAGAACGGCGACCGGGTCATCGAGCTCGGCTGCGTGGAGCTGTTCGCCCGCAAGCTCACCGGCAACGACCTGCACATCTACTTCAACCCCGAGCGTGAGAGCCACGAGGACGCGCTCAAGGTCCACGGCCTGACGACTGACTTCCTGCGCGACAAGCCGAAGTTCGCCACCCTGGCCAACGACATCGTCGAATACCTGCGCGATGCCGAACTGATCATTCACAACGCGGCCTTCGACGTCGGCTTTCTCAACAAGGAATTCGAGCGTGCCGGTTTGCCGCCGCTGCGCACCTTCGTCAGCGAAGTGACCGACACGCTGGCCATGGCCAAGCAGGTGTACCCGGGCAAGCGCAATTCGTTGGATGCGCTGTGCGACCGCTTCGGTGTCGACCGCTCGAACCGAACCTTCCACGGCGCCAAGCTCGACGCGCAACTACTGGCCGACGTCTACATCAACCTCACGCGAGGGCAGGATGCGCTGCTGATCGATGTGGCTTCGAACGAGCCTCAGCTGGGCACCACCGTGGTGGCCATCGACCTGAGCCAGTTCGAGCTGCCGGTGATCCTGGCCGCCGAGCACGAGCTGACCGCGCACGAAGCGGTGTTGGGGCAACTCGACAAATCGAGCGGCGGTCGCACGCTGTTTCGCGAAAACGGCTGAAAAGCTATGGCATAATCTGAGGCTTCGCACAACGCGATACGTTTTCAGAACGCTGCAGTCAAACAGCAGCGTTTCGGGCGGTTAGCTCAGGGGTAGAGCACAGCATTCACACTGCTGGGGTCGGAGGTTCGAAACCTCCACCGCCCACCATTCAAAGCAACGACTTACGGCACCTTCGGGTGCCGTTTTCGTTTGTCGCGCCGACTTCATTCATCGACTGAACTGTCGGCCTGCACCGACGGCAAGTGCAGCCAAGGGCTGTTGAACTTCCCGTAGTGGCGGCCTAGAACTGAGGGGCAAGGAGCACCGCCATGGCCACTCATCCAGATCTTCCGACCCCCGTCACGCCGAACCTGCCCGTCGAGCCCGACGAAGGGGCCGAGACGCCACCCGACGAACCCACCGATCCGGAGCCGCCGCCCTCCGTGCAATGAGGAAATCCGCGAGCAAGCCGCGCTAAGCTCGCGCGATGGACGAAATAGATTGCGCTGTCATCGGCGCTGGTGTGGTGGGGCTGGCAGTGGCGCGCGCCTTGGCGCTCGCGGGCCGGGAAGTGCTGGTGCTCGAATCCGAAGGTGCCATCGGCACGGGGACGAGTTCGCGCAACAGCGAAGTCATTCACGCCGGCATCTACTACCCGCAGGGCTCGCTCAAGGCGAGGCTGTGCGTCGAGGGCAAGGAAATGCTGTACGCCTACGCGGCGGAGCGTGGTGTGCCGCATCAGCGCTGCGGCAAGCTGATCGTGGCGACCTTGCCCGAGCAGGCGGACCAGCTCGATGTCATCCGGACGAAGGCGGCTGCGAACGGCGTCGGTGATCTGACGTTGATCACCGCGCAGCAGGCTGTGGCGATGGAGCCGCAGCTGCATTGCGTGGCGGCGCTGCATTCGCCGAGCACAGGCATCGTCGATAGCCACTCGCTCATGCTGAGCCTGCTCGGCGACCTCGAGAATGCGGGCGGCATGTTGGCACTGAAATCGCCCATCGTGCGTGCCGAATGCGGCGATGGCGCCATCGTCCTGATGGCTGAGGATGGCACTGCGCTGCGTTGCCGCAGCGTGGTCAATGCAGCGGGTCTCGGTGCCCCTGCGCTGGCGCGGCGCTTCGAGGGCCTGCCGGCCTCGGCGGTGCCCAGGGAATACTTCGCCAAGGGCAACTACTTCACCTTGTCGGGGCGAGCGCCGTTCGGGCGTCTGATCTATCCCGTGCCCGAGCCGGGTGGGCTGGGCGTGCACCTCACGATCGACCTGGGCGGCCAGGCCAAGTTCGGGCCCGATGTGCAGTGGGTGTCTTCGGCCGGTGAACTTGTGGTGGACCCGGCCCGCGGCGAGGGCTTCTATGCCGAGGTGCGCAAGTACTGGCCCGCGCTGCCCGACGGCGCCCTGATCCCGGGCTACGCGGGCATGCGGCCGAAGATCTCGGGCCCGGGCGAGCCGGCGGCCGACTTCATGATTGACGGACCTGCATCGCACGGTGTGCCGGCGCTGGTCAATCTCTTCGGCATCGAGTCGCCAGGCCTCACGAGCAGCCTGGCCATCGGGCGCCATGTGGCCGGCTTGCTGGCGGACGCGTGAAGCGCTTTGCACGTCACGAAGTGGCATCTCGCGTCAAAGTCTGCACATCTGTAGCGCCTGAGGGTCTTTTGAGCCTGTAACATGACAGCACGCCATTTGCTGGCGCGAAGCCGCCGGCGCGGTGCCGGTGTCATCACGGAGGAAAGTTTCCAATGAGTGCATCCCAAAATCTTGAAGCAGCAGCCGAAGACATTGCAAGCGACGTGCGCGGCGTGCTGGCAAGCAAGGACCTGGATTCGGTTCCCCACATCAAGGCGCTGCGCCAGCGCATCGACACCAAGCTGGCCATCGCACGCGAACTCGCGGCCGAGAAGAGCAAGCTCGCCGCCAAGAAGGCCCGTGAAGCGGCCACCTCCGCCAACGCCTACGCCCACGACGAACCATGGCAGATCGCCGGTGCCGCACTGGCCGTCGGCGTGCTGGTGGGCCTGCTGCTTGGCCGCCGCTGACCTGAGCGCGCACGGCAGCAAGATCGTTCATCCGGACATGGCCGGAGCCAGCCCATGAGGCTGCTGTCCCTGTTCGGGCTGAACGCCCGGATTCGCCGGCTGCGCATTGCCGCGGCCGAAGGCGCCTTGGCGGCCGAAGACCGGGTGCAATTGCTGCGCATGGCCTGGGAGGACGAGAAGCAGCGCCTCAAGCTGATGCTCATCTTCAGTCTGGCCGTGCTGGGGCTCACCACGGTCACGGTGGCCTTGCTGTCCGTGGCGGTGGTGGTTCATTTCTGGGAAACACCGTACCGCATCACCGCTGCGTGGTCGGTGGCAGGCGTGTGGATCGTGCTCTGGCTGGCAGCCGCCGTCGGCTTGCTGCTGACCCTGCGCAATGCCTCCAACAGCTTCGTGCCGGCACGCCACGAGTTCGAGCGCGACTGGGCCTGGGTCCAGGACAGCTTCGGCCTGGGCAAGGATCCGGAGCAGGACGAAGAAGCGCCGCGCCCCCCGCGGCCGGCCACGCGCGAAGAGTTGCTGGCGCGCATGGAGCGTCAACGCGAGCGGATCGCGACGCTGCAGGGTGGACGCGAGGCACAGCCTGCGGGCGGCTCGGGCGAAGGCGAAGCGCCTCCGCCCAATGAATCGGCTGCTGCTGCGGCCTTGCGCATCGCCCGTGCGCATCCGGTGGCCACCGGCGTCGTTGCCGCGGCGGCCGTGGTGGTGATCAAGCCGAGGCGCCTGCTGCGCTGGGCTGCGGTCATCGCGCCAGTGCTCTGGCGCATGCGCTGAAGAGGAAAGAAAGAAAAAGCTCTCAGGCCTTGCTGCGATCGCGCAGCAGCGCCTGAGCTGCTTCGCGGACCAGCGCCGGTCCGCGATAGATCAGGCCGGTGTAGATCTGCACCACGTCCGCACCAGCGGCGATCTTGGCCTTTGCATCCGCGCCACTGAGGATGCCGCCCACCCCGATGATCGGAAAGCCCGAGCCCAGCGCCGCGCGCAATTGAGCGATCACACGGTTGCTTGCCTCGCGCACCGGTGCACCCGACAGTCCACCCGCTTCTTCGGCATGCGGCAGGCCCTTGACGGCATCGCGCGCGAGCGTGGTGTTGGTGGCGATCACGCCGTCCATGCCGTGGCGCTTCAGCGTAGCGGCGATGACTGCCACCTGGGCTTCGTCGAGATCGGGCGCGATCTTCACGAACAGCGGCGAGCGCTTGTTGTGGCGTGTTGCCAGCGTCTCGCGCCGCTCGGCCACCGCGCCGAGCAGTGCATCGAGAGCTTCGTCGCTCTGGAGCGTGCGCAGGTTGGCTGTGTTGGGGCTCGAGATGTTGATCGTCACATAGTCGGCATGCGGGTACACGCCGTCGAGGCAGATCAGATAGTCGTCCACCGCACGCTCGATCGGCGTGGCGGCGTTCTTGCCGATGTTGAGGCCCAGCAGCATCGGCGACTTCGCGTTCCCGCCGATATTGCTGCCCTTGCGAAAGCGCGCCTTCTGCACGTTGGCCAGGAAGGCATCCAACCCTTCGTTGTTGAAGCCTAGTCGGTTGATCAGCGCGTCACGCTGCGGCAGGCGGAACATGCGCGGCTTGGGATTGCCCGGCTGGGCCTTCGGCGTCACCGTGCCGACCTCGACGAAGCCGAACCCCATGGCGGCAAAGGCGTCGATGCAGCGGGCGTTCTTGTCGAGCCCGGCCGCCAGGCCCACGCGGTTCGGAAAGGTCAGCCCGGCGAGTTGGACGGGGTCGTCGACGCGGGGCGCCGAGTAAGCGCAGGCCAGCGGCGTGTTCTGGGTGCGCGCCAGCCCGTCCAGCGTGATTTCGTGGGCATGCTCGGGGTCGAAACCGAACAGGAAAGGGCGGGCCAGGCCGTAGAGCGAGGAGGGCATCAGCAGGGGCATCGGATAATTCGGGGCTTCAATGAGCCAAGGATTCTCCGCGATGACTGCACCCGCCTCCCCAACCCCTCTTTCTCAGGACGAACTCAAGGCCCAGGTCGGCCTTGCCGCGCTGGCCTATGTGGTCAAGGGCGAGATCGTCGGCGTCGGCACCGGCTCGACGGTGAACAAGTTCATCGATGCGCTGGCCACCATCAAGGACGAGATCAAGGGCGCCGTCTCCAGCTCGGTCGCCTCGACCGAGCGACTGCGCGCCCTCGGCATTCCGGTGTTCGACAGCAACGAGGTGGAAGAGCTGGCGGTCTACATCGACGGCGCGGACGAAATCGACCACCGCGGGTTCATGGTGAAGGGCGGCGGTGCTGCACTCACACGCGAGAAGATCGTCGCGGCCCAGTCGCGCAAGTTCGTCTGCATTGCCGACGCATCCAAGCTGGTAGAGGTGCTGGGCGCCTTTCCGCTGCCGGTGGAAGTGATTCCGATGGCCGCGCGCCGCGTGATGCGCCAGTTCGCCAGCATGGGTGGCATCGCCCAGGTGCGCGAGAAAGACGGCCTGCCGCTGGTCACGGACAACGGCCAGCACATCGTCGACGTGACGGGCCTTCGAATCACCGATCCGCTGGCTTTCGAGTCCGAAGTGAGCCAGTGGCCGGGCGTGGTGACGGTCGGCGTCTTCGCGCACCAGAAGGCCGACGTGTGCCTGCTGGGCACCTCGACTGGCGTGAAGACGCTGCAGTTCGGCGCCTAGGAATGAAAGGCCGCGTGAGCGGCCTGGTTCAGAACTTGATGCCGGCGGGGTTGCTCGGGCTCGGCTCGCTCGATGCGGGGGGCGGCGGCGCCGGCTGTGCGGCCGGTGCTGCGGCGGCACGGGGCGCGGGTGCTGCCTGCTGCGCGACCAGCGGTCGCGTGGGGCCGTTGCGGTAACCGGCAGGCAGGCTGTTGCTCTTGGGGTAGCCGGCTGCGTCGAGGTACTGCGACCACTCGACATCCGAGAAGCCCTTGAGCTGCTGCGACCCGATGGTCAGCAATGGCAGCGAGCTCTGGCTGCTCAGGCGCTGCAGCGCCTCGATTTCCTCGTTGCTCTTGACGGTGCGTTCCTCGAACGGAATGCCCCGCGTAATGAGCAGCGAGCGAGCCGTGCTGCACGGCCCGCATTCGTCGCTGCTGTACAGCGTGACGGGGTAGCGCTGAGCCACTTGCCGCAGCTCGTAGGGCAGGCCCGCATTCGCCGGCGTGGTGGAGCCGCCTTGCGAGGCCGAGGCCGGCTCGGTGCTGGCCGTGGGGGCGCGGTCCGAGAACGTGACCTTGCCATTCTTGTCGACCTGGCGATAGACCTGTTGTGCCATGGCGCCCGTGGCAACGAGCACCAAGGCCAGGCCGGTCAGGCGATGCAGTGAGAATTTGTAAATCGGATGCATCGCCCGAGTATCGCAAGCTTCAGCGCCGCATCAAGCGGGCTGGGGCTCCGCCATGCCCTGGTGTCGCAGCAGCGCATCAAGCTGGGGTTCGCGGCCCCGGAAAGCCTTGAACGAATCCATGGCGCTGCGGCTGCCGCCGGCCTCCAGGATGGCCTGGCGGTACTTGCGGCCGGTTTCGATGTTCGGCTCGCCGTCGGCGCCCACGGTTTCCTCGAAGGCCGCGTAGGCGTCGGCGCTCAGCACCTCGGCCCACTTGTAGCTGTAGTAGCCGGCTGCGTAGCCGCCCGAGAAGATGTGGCTGAAAGTATTCGGCGTGCGGCTGAACGGCGGCGAGGGCATCACCGCCACCTCGGCGCGCACCTTGCCGAGCAGCGCCATCACGTCGCCGGTCTTGGCGGCGGCCGCGTGGTACTCGGTGTGCAGCAGCATGTCGAACAGCGAGAACTCGATCTGGCGCAGCGTCTGCAGGCCGCTCTGGAAGTTCTTGGCAGCGGTCATCTTGTCGAACAGCGCGCGGGGCAGCGGTTCGCCGGTGTCGACGTGGGCGGTCATGTGCTTGAGCACATCCCACTCCCAGCAGAAGTTTTCCATGAACTGGCTCGGCAGCTCGACTGCATCCCACTCGACGCCGCTGATGCCCGAGACGTCGCGCTCGTTCACCTGGGTGAGCATGTGGTGCAGGCCGTGGCCGAACTCGTGGAAGAGGGTGGTCACGTCGTCATGCGTGAGCAGCGGCGGCTTGCCGTCGACGCCGCTGGCAAAGTTGCACACCAGTTGCGCGATGGGGGTTTGCAGCGCGCCGTTGTCGGGGCGCAGCCAGCGGGCGCGCACGTCGTCCATCCAGGCACCACCGCGCTTGGCGGCGCGGGCAGAAGGGTCGAGATAGAACTGGCCGACCTTCTGGCCGGCGCGTTCGATGCGGTAGAACTCGACGCTCGGGTGCCAAGTAGGCGCCGAGTCGCGGCGGATCGACACCTCGAACAGCGTCTCGACGATCTTGAACAGCCCGGCCATGACCTTCGGCGCGGGGAAGTACTGCTTCACCTCCTGCTCGCTGAAGGCGTAGCGCGCCTCCTTGAGCTTCTCGCCGATGTAGCTCCAGTCCCAGGGCTGGGGGTCGGTGATGCTCAACTGCTCCGAGGCGAAGACCCGCAGGTCGGCCAGGTCGCGCTCGCCATAGGGCTTGGCCTTGATTGCGAGATCGCGCAGGAACTTGACGACCTGCTCGGGCGACTCGGCCATCTTCGGCACGACCGAGAGTTCGCCGTAGTTCCTGTAGCCCAGCAGCTTCGCTTCTTCCTCGCGCAGCGCGAGGATTTCGGTGATGAGCGCGGTGTTGTCGAAGGCGGCGTCGCCGAACTCGCTGGCGCGGGTGACGTAGGCGCGGTAGAGCTTCTCGCGCAGCGCGCTGCTCTTGGCGAACTGCATTACCGGCAGGTAGCACGGCATCTTCAGCGTGAGCTTGTAGCCTTCCTTGCCATCGGCCTCTGCGGCGGCGCGCGCGGCGCTCACCACGTCTTCGGGCACGCCTTCGAGTTCGCCGAGCGCGGCGTAGTAGGCGAAGGCATCGGTTGCGTCGAGTGCGTTTTCGCTGAACTTCTGGCTCAGCTCGGCCTGGCGCTCCTGGATCTCGGCGAAGCGCTTCTTGGCGTCGCCCTGCAGCTCGGCGCCGCCCAGCACGAAGTTGCGCACGGCATTGCGATGCGCCTGGCGCTGCTCTGCGTTGAGCGTGGCGACGTCGATGGCCTTGTACTTGGCGTACAGCTGCTCGTCGGAGCCCAGCCGGGTCCAGAAGGCGGTCACGCGCGGCATGGCTTCGTTGTAGGCGGCGCGCAATTCGGGCGTGTCGGCCACTGCGTTGAGGTGGCCGACGGCGCTCCAAGCGCGGCTGAAACGTTCGGAGGCCACGTCGAGCACCTTCGAGATCGCATTCCAGTCAGCGGGAAAGCCGGGCGCCGTCACGGTCTGCAGCGCGGTCTCGGCATCGGCCAGCAGCGCGTCGACGGCGGGCGCGACGTGCTCGGGCTTGATGCGATCGAACAGCGGGAGATCGTTGAAATCGAGGAGAGGATTGTTCGTCATGGCCATGAAAGTTACTTGGCGGCGCGTTCGGCCGCTTCAAGGGTGTTTGCCAGAAGCATGGCGCGCGTCATGGGGCCGACGCCACCGGGCACGGGCGTGATCCAGCCGGCCACTTCCTTCACGCCGTCGAAATCGACGTCGCCGGCCAGCTTGCCGTCTTCCTTGCGGTTCATACCCACGTCGATGACGACCGCGCCCGGCTTCACCATGTCTGCGGTCAGGAGATTGAGCTTGCCCACCGCCGCGACGATCACGTCGGCCTGGCGCGTGATGGTGCCCAGGTCTTGCGTGGCGCTGTGGCAGATGGTCACGGTGGCGCTCTTGGCGAGCAGCATCATGGCCATCGGCTTGCCGACGATGTTGCTGCGGCCGATGACCACGGCGTGCTTGCCGCGCAGGTCGTAGCCGATGGATTCGAGCATCTTCATGCAGCCGTGCGGCGTGCAGGGCCAGAAGCCCGGGGCGCCGGTCATCAGCGCACCGGCGCTGGCAACGTGAAAGCCGTCGACGTCCTTGGCGGGCGAGATCGTCTCGATGACCTTCTGGCTGTCCATGTGCCTGGGCAGTGGCAGCTGGACCAGGATGCCGTGCACCTTCGGGTCGTCGTTGAGGGTGCGGATGCGGGCCAGCAGATCGGCCTCGCTCATGTCGGCGGGGTAGGTTTCGAGCGTGGCTTCCAGGCCGGTCTGGGCGCTGTCGTTGACCTTGTGCTTCGTATAGACCTGGCTGGCCGGGTCTTCGCCCACGAGGATGATGGAAAGGGCCGGGTTCACGCCACGGGCCTTGAGTGCGGCAGTGCGGCCGGCAACTTCGGCGCGAATGGTTTTGGCGAGGGCGTTGCCGTCGATCAGTTGGGCGGTCATCGGTTTCGATTTTCCAAGTAAAAACGCCCGCTTGCGCAGGCGTGGGATTCATTCGTCGCTATCTGCCGGATAGCTTCTAGGCCTTGGCAGCGGGCGCCGCCTGTCCCAGGGCGATCTTGAGCAGATCGGCCACGGTGTTGGCGTTGAGCTTTTCCATGATGTTGGCGCGGTGCGCCTCGACCGTCTTGATGCTGATGCCAAGGTCGTCGGCGATCTGCTTGTTCAGGCGGCCGGCGACGATGCGTTCGAGCACCTGCGCCTCGCGGCCCGTGAGCTTGGACAGCAGCGCGTCGCGGCTGGCCGACTGCTGGTGCTGCGTGAAGGCGCCGCGTGCGTGTTCGAGCATGCGCTCGACCAGCGTGACCAGCTCTTCGTCGTTGAAGGGCTTCTGGATGAAATCCATCGCGCCTTTCTTCATGCTGTCGACCGCCATCGGCACGTCGCCGTGGCCGGTGATGACCACGATCGGCAGCGGGGAGCGCCTCTCGATCAGCCGATCCTGCAATTCGAGGCCGGTCATGCCGGCCATGCGGATGTCGACGATCAAACAGGCGACTTCGCGCGGGTCGTATCGGGAGAGAAAGGATTCGGCGGAATCGAAACAGCGGACTCTGTAGTCCTTGCCTTCGAGCAGCCATTGCAGCGAATCGCGTACGGCTTCGTCGTCGTCGACGACATAGACCGTGCCCTTCTTCGGAATCAAACTCATGCAGGTACCTTTGCCTCGTCGCTAGCTACGGAACTGATAGCGTCCAACACCGGAATCCAGAAGGAAAAGCGGCATCCGATCACATCCGGGCCATTGTAGATGTTCTCCGCCTGCATCCGGCCGCGGTGCGACTCGACGATGGTGCGGCACAGATTCAGCCCGATGCCCATGCCTTCGGGCTTGGTCGAGAAGAAGGCTTCGTAGAGCCGGTCCATCACTTCGGGAGCCAGGCCCTTGCCCGTGTCCTGCACCGAGAACTCGATGGCGTTGTGGCCCTCGATCACCTTGGGCAGCACGCGCAGCTCGACGCTGCGGCGCGCCAGCGGGCGGTCGGCGATGTCGATGGATTCGGCGGCGTTCTTCAGCAGGTTGACCATCACCTGCTCGATGAGGATCGGGTCGACGCGCACCACCGGCAGCCGCGCGGCCACGTAGTGATTCAGGCGCACGTTGCGTCGGCGCAGCTCGATGCCGGCGAGTTCGACCGCCTCGCTCACCATGGTGGCCACGTCGGCCGGCGTGCGGTTGGGTTCGCTGCGCTTCACGAAGGAGCGGATGCGCTGGATGATCTGGCCCGCGCGCTGCGCCTGCTTCGAGGTCTTTTCGAGCGCGGCGAGCAGGGCCTCAGTGTCGATCGACTGGCCCTTGATGCGCGACATCATCCCGTTGCAGTAGTTGGTGATGGCGGTCAGCGGCTGGTTGAGCTCGTGCGCCACGCTCGACGCCATTTCGCCCATCGTGATGAGGCGGCTTGCGGCCTGGGCCTTGTCGGCCTGCGCGGCGGCCTGCTCTTCGGCGTCGCGGCGCGGCGTGATGTCGGTGGCGATGACGAGCTGAGCCAGGCGGCCGTCGACCCAGGTCAGGTAGCGCGAACGCACTTCGAGCCACTTGCCGAGGTGGGGCACGAAGATTTCGTTGTTGGCAGTCTGCGCGGCGGTGAGCGTGTCGATGGGCAGGCCGGCATACGGGTCCACGTCGTCGAGGCCTTCGTCGTGTGCATTGGATGCGGGCACGCCTGCTTGCGCGACCATGCCCAGGTGCCCCACGGTGTCCGAGCCGAACCACAGGCGATACAGCTTGTTGGCGAACAGCAGTTCCTCGCTGCCGATGGGGGCGACCGACACCGCTGCGTCGAGCGCTTCCAGCACGGTGGTGAAGCGCTCGTAGGAGGCCGACAACTGCTCGCGGATGCGCGTGGGCTCGGTGATGTCGGTCATCGACGTCATCCAGCCGGTCTGGTGGCCGCGCGCGTCGATCAGTGGTGACACGTACAGCCGCGCGTTGAACACGCTGCCATTTTTGCGCTTTACGCGCACCTGGAAGCCGCCGGGGAGGGCGCGGCCGTGCAGCTCTTCTTCCAGCCGCTCGTTCATGACCTCGCGGTCGGACTCGAGCCAGTAGGGGAAGGGGGGCGTCTGGCCGACCAGTTCTTCCTCGCTCCAGCCCGTCATGGCGCAGAAGGCGGCGTTCACGTAGGTGATGCGCCCTTGCAGATCGAGCACGCGCATGCCCGTGAGCATGGAGTTTTCCATTGCCCGGCGGAAATTGGTCTCGGCCACCAGCCGCTGCTGTGCCTGGAGCCGTCGCCGCGTGTGGCGCCAGGTGCCGATCAGCATCCAGCTCGTGAGCACGCTGAGAGCGCAGACCAGCCAGAACAGGCCGTTGCCGACCACGCCCTGCGAGGTGCGGTAGGCCTGCGCCCGCAGCACCAGCGCATTGCCCACGGGCGATACCGGCACTTCGTACTCGTTGGTTCGCTCGCTCCAGGGCAGCAGGCGCGTGCCGCTGTCTTTCAGGTTGGTGGTGTTGCCGGCGATCACATGGCCCTTGGCGTCGAGCAGCGACACCGCGTAGCGCGCCTGGACCTCGGACGGCATGCCGTAGCGCAGCAGCCCGTCGACCGAGAACTCGCCCAGCACCACGCCCGCGAACAGGCCCTGGTCGAAAAGGGGAATGTGCAACTGCAGCATCGCCGCTGGATCGCCTCCGGCCACAGGCTGCGAATACACCGGCTGGCGCAGTTCGCGCGCCAGCGCGTAGTTGCTCTCGATGTCGCCGGGGCGCAGCACATCGCCGATCAGGTGCTGCTGCGCCGGGTGCACGCTGGGCGCCGCATAGCCGGCCTTGAAGCGGCGGCGGTCGTCGATCCAGGTGATGGTCTGCAGTTCGGGGAACTGGCTCACCAGGGACTCGGCGCGGCTGGTGAATTCGACCGGGTCGATCTCGCGGTTAGAGGCATCGCGCGCGATGCGCATCAACTGCTCTTGCCGCTCCAGCAGCCGCAGCCGCATGCGCTGCTGGGCGTATTCGACGTCGCGGCGCACCGACTCCTGCTCGCGCTCGACTTCTTCAGTGCGCAGGTACCAGAAGGCGGAAACGATGGCGGCAAGAAACAACAGCACAGCCGCCATCGGCGCGAGCATGGCGACCGCGTCCTGCAGCACCGGCGTCTGCCGGCGCCACCACCTGCGCCACCAGGACAGGGGTGAGGCACTGCGGGCAACGGCCAGCGGGGAGGAAAGAGGCATCACCCGAGTTTAGGTGAAGCCCCTCCCGGAAGCGATGTGGGCTGCCGTGGGATGAGCTCGCTAGCGGTTGCGGGATGGTTGCCGTCCCGATCGGTGCATTGTCATAAATATCACATTAAGAAATCGTCACGCACTATTTGAAATCCCAATGTTTCTATGAGAAACTCCGCCGCGCTGATCCCATAGCGCACTAAATTACCGCCACAGCCCTAAAAGGAGAGACAAGCATGTCGGCAAATCCCGAGAACCTGTTCGGCTCGGCCGCAAACGATGCGGACGCCCAGGAAACCCGTGAATGGATGGATGCACTGTCCTCCGTCATCCAGAGCGAGGGTCCGGAGCGGGCCCACTTCCTTCTCGAGCAACTGCTCGAGCATGCCCGCCAGAACACGGTCGACATGCCGTTCTCGGCCAACACCGGCTATGTCAACACCATCGAGCCCTCGCAGGAGGCTCGCAGCCCCGGCAATCTCGAGATCGAACAGCGCCTGCGCGCCTACATGCGCTGGAACGCCATGGCCATGGTGGTCAAGGCCAACCGCCACCATCCGGCCGAAGGCGGCGACCTGGGCGGCCACATCGGCTCCTTCGCCTCGCTGGCGAGCATGTTCGGCGCCGGTTTCAACCACTTCTGGCACGCCGAGAGCGAAAACCACGGCGGCGACCTGCTCTACATCCAGGGCCACGTTTCGCCCGGCATCTATGCCCGCGCCTACCTCGAAGGCCGCCTCTCCGAAGAGCAACTGCTCAACTTCCGCCAGGAAGTGGACGGCAAGGGCTTGTCGAGCTACCCGCACCCCAAGCTGATGCCGGAGTTCTGGCAGTTCCCCACCGTGTCGATGGGCCTGGGCCCGCTGATGGCGATCTACCAAGCGCGCTTCCTCAAGTACCTGCACGCACGCGGCATTGCGAACACCGAGAACCGCAAGGTGTGGGTGTTCTGCGGCGACGGTGAAATGGACGAAGTGGAATCGCTGGGCGCCATCGGCCTCGCGGCACGCGAGAACCTCGACAACCTGATCTTTGTCATCAACTGCAACCTGCAGCGCCTGGACGGCCCGGTGCGCGGTAACGGCAAGATCATCCAGGAGCTCGAAGGCGAGTTCCGCGGTGCCAACTGGAACGTCGTCAAGCTGATCTGGGGCAAGGGCTGGGACGCCCTGCTCGAGAAGGACCATGACGGCGCGCTGCGCAAGATCATGATGGAGTGCAACGACGGCGACTACCAGTCGTTCAAGGCCAACGACGGCGCCTACGTCCGCAAGAACTTCTTCGGCCGCGACCCGCGCACGCTGAAGATGGTCGAGCACCTGACCGACGACGAGGTCTGGAACCTCCAGCGCGGCGGCCACGACTCGCAGAAGGTGTTTGCCGCCTTCCACGCCGCCCAGAACCACACGGGCCAGCCCACGGTGCTGCTCGTCAAGACCGTCAAGGGCTTCGGCATGGGCAAGATCGGCGAGGGCAAGAACACGGTCCACCAGACCAAGAAGCTCAGCGACGAGGACATCAAGGCCTTCCGCGACCGCTTCAACATCCCGATTCCGGACAGCCAGATTGCCGAGCTGCCGTTCTACAAGCCGGCCGACGACACGCCGGAAATGCGTTACCTGCACGAGCGCCGCAAGGCCCTGGGCGGCTACCTGCCGCACCGCCGTGTCAAGGCCGACGAGAGCTTCACGGTGCCGTCGCTCGACACCTTCAAGGCAGTGATGGAGCCCACGGCCGAGGGCCGCGAGATCTCTACCACTCAGGCCTATGTGCGCTTCCTCACGCAACTGCTGCGCGACAAGGCGCTCGGCCCGCGCGTGGTGCCGATCCTCGTGGACGAGGCGCGCACCTTCGGCATGGAAGGCCTGTTCCGCCAGATCGGCATCTACAACCCGCACGGTCAGCAGTACACCCCGGTCGATAAAGACCAGGTCATGTACTACAAGGAAGACAAGGGCGGGCAGATCCTGCAGGAAGGCATCAACGAAGCCGGCGGCATGTCGAGCTGGATCGCGGCGGCAACGTCGTACAGCACGAACAACCGCATCATGGTGCCGTTCTACGTGTACTACTCGATGTTCGGCTTCCAGCGCATCGGCGACCTGGCCTGGGCGGCCGGCGACATGCAGGCGCGCGGCTTCCTGCTTGGCGGCACTTCGGGGCGCACCACGCTGAACGGCGAAGGCCTGCAGCACGAAGATGGTCACAGCCACATCCTGGCCAACACCATCCCGAACTGCGTGAGCTACGACCCGACCTTCGCGCACGAAGTCGGCGTCATCCTGCACCATGGCCTCAAGCGCATGGTCGAGAAGCAGGACAACGTCTACTACTACCTGACGCTGCTCAACGAGAACTACGCGATGCCCGGCCTGCAGCCCGGTACCGAAGAGCAGATCATCAAGGGCATGTACCTGTCCAAGCAGGGCCCGGCGCTCAAGGCCAAGGCACCCACGGTGCAACTGCTGGGCAGCGGCACCATCCTGCGCGAAAGCTTCGCTGCGCAAGAGCTGCTCGAAAAGGACTGGGGCGTGTCGGCTTCCGTGTGGAGCTGCCCGAGCTTCAACGAACTCACCCGCGACGGCCAGGACGCCGACCGCTGGAACCTGCTGCACCCGGACCAGACGCCGCGCGTGCCCTTCGTGGCCGAGCAGCTCGGGGCCTCGACCGGCCCGGTGGTCGCATCGACCGACTACATGAAGGCTTATGCCGAGCAGATCCGCCCCTTCATCCCGAAGGGCCGCACCTACAAGGTGCTCGGCACCGACGGCTTCGGCCGAAGCGACTTCCGCAACAAGCTGCGCGAGCACTTCGAGATCAACCGCCACTACATCGTGGTGGCCGCGCTCAAGGCGCTGAGCGAAGATGGCACCGTGCCGGTGGCCAAGGTGGTGGAAGCGATCAAGAAGTACGGCATCAATGTCGACAAGGTCAACCCGCTTTACGCTTGAACATCAACAACCAACGAACGAACGGCGCCTTACGGCGGGAGACAACGATATGGCAGCAGTGGAAGTGAAGGTGCCGGACATCGGCGATTTCGATGAAGTCGCGGTGATCGAGGTGCTCGTGAAGGTGGGCGACACGGTCAAGGCCGAACAGTCGCTCATCACGGTCGAATCGGACAAGGCGTCGATGGAAATCCCGTCGTCCACGGCCGGTGTGGTCAAGGAACTGAAGGTCGAAGTCGGCAGCAAGGTGAAAGAGGGCTCGGTAGTGCTCGTGCTCGAGGCCGAGGGAGCGGGTGCTGCCGCAGCGCCGGCCCCTGCGCCTGCAGCGGCCCCCGCAGCCGCCGCGCCTGCGCCGGCCGCCGCAGCTCCTGTTGCCGCTCCGGCAGCCTCGGGTCCGGTCGAGATCAAGGTGCCGGACATCGGCGATTTCAAGGACGTCGCCGTCATTGAAGTGCTCGTGAAGCCGGGCGACGCGATCAAGGTCGAACAGTCGCTGATCACGGTGGAGTCGGACAAGGCCTCGATGGAGATTCCGTCGTCGGCTGCCGGCGTGCTCAAGGAACTCAAGGTCAAGGTCGGCGACACGGTCAACATCGGTGACCTGATCGCCGTGCTTGAAGGTGCTGCGGGTGCTGCAGCCCCGGCGCCTGCACAGGCTGCGGCCGCCGCACCGGCAACCGCAACTGCCAGCGCGCCTGCACCGGCGGCCGCCGTATCGGCGCCTGCTGCAGCCGCCCCGGCCCACCAGCCGACGGTCGCGCCCAGCGCCAGCCTGCCGCACGCCTCGCCCTCGGTGCGCAAGTTCGCCCGCGAACTCGGCGTGCCGCTCGAAGAGGTCAAGGGCTCCGGTCCCAAGGGCCGCATCACGCAGGAAGACGTCCAGAGCTTCACCAAGGCCGTGATGAGCGGCCAGGCCAGCACCAAGGCCTCGGCGGCCAAGGCGCCAGCAGGTGGCGGCGCAGACGGCGCTGCGCTGGGCCTGATTCCGTGGCCGAAGGTCGACTTCACCAAGTTCGGCGCGGTCGAGCGCAAGGACCTGTCGCGCATCAAGAAGCTCAGCGGCGCGAACCTGCACCGCAACTGGGTGATGATTCCGCACGTCACCAACAACGACGAAGCCGACATCACCGAGCTCGAAGCCTTCCGCGTTTCCACCAACAAGGAGAACGAGAAGTCGGGCGTCAAGGTCACGATGCTGGCCTTCGTGATCAAGGCGGTGGTTTCGGCGCTGAAGAAGTTTCCCGACTTCAACGCCAGCCTCGACGGCGACCAGCTGGTCTACAAGCAGTACTTCCACATCGGCTTTGCGGCCGACACGCCCAACGGGCTCGTGGTGCCGGTGCTGAAAGATGCCGACAAGAAGGGCATCCTGCAGATCAGCGCCGAGATGGGCGAACTCGCCAAGAAGGCGCGCGACGGCAAGCTCGGCTCGGCCGACATGCAGGGCGGCTGCTTCTCGATCAGCTCGCTCGGCGGCATCGGCGGCACGCACTTCACGCCCATCATCAACGCTCCTGAAGTGGCCATCCTCGGCCTCTCCAAGGGCCAGATGAAGCCGGTGTGGGACGGCAAGCAGTTCGTGCCGCGTCTCACGCTGCCGCTGTCGCTGTCGTACGACCACCGCGTGATCGACGGCGCCCTGGCTGCGCGTTTCAACGCCTACCTGGGCCAGGTGCTCGCGGACTACCGTCGAATCCTGCTATGACCACCGTAGTGGCCGTCCGCAAAGGCGGCCAGGTCACGATGGCAGCCGATTCTCTGGTGACCTTCGGCGACACGCGGCTTTCGCACCGCGCCGAAGCCAACCAGAAGATCTTCACCGTCGAGGACGCGGCGGGGCAGAGCCTGTTCGCCGTGGCTGGCGCCGCCGCGCACTTCCTGGTGCTGCAGCATGCGCTGGCCGCGCAACCGCGCGAGCAGTTGCTGTTCGGCAGCAAGCACGAGATCTTCCGCACCTTCACGATACTGCATCCGGTGCTGAAGGACACGTTCTTCATGCAGACCAAGGAAGACGAGCACGAGCCCTACGAGTCGAGCCAGTTCACGATGCTGATGGCCAACCAGAGCGGCATCTACGGCATCTACAGCTACCGCGAGGTGTTCGAGTTCAAGGAGTTCTGGGCCATAGGCTCGGGACGCAGCTTCGCACTCGGCGCCATGCACGCGGCCTATGACATCAAGTCGCGCAGCTCGCGCGACGTGGCGGAGGCTGGCATTGCCGCCGCCTGCGAATTCGATCGCAATTCGGCCCCACCGGTCGACGTTCTCACACTCAAACTGAAAGTGTCCAAATGAGCGAACAACAAATCAAGGTGCCCGATATCGGCGACTTCGACGAAGTCGCGGTGATCGAGGTGCTGGTCAATGTCGGAGACACGGTCAAGGCCGAGCAGTCGCTGATCACGGTCGAATCGGACAAGGCTTCGATGGAGATTCCGTCGTCCGCTGCCGGCGTGGTGAAGGCGCTGGCCGTGAAGGTGGGCGACAAGGTCAAGGAAGGCTCGGTCGTACTGACGCTGGAGGTGAGTGGCGCCGCGGCGTCCGCGCCCGCAGCGGCGGCGCCTGCGCCAGCGGCTGCAGCCCCGGCACCGAAGGCGGCTGCGCCGGCTCCGGTATCGGCACCCGTGGCATCCACCTACGGCGGCAAGGTCGACGTCGAGTGCGACGTGATCGTGCTCGGCGCCGGCCCCGGCGGCTATTCGGCCGCTTTCCGCGCAGCCGACCTCGGCTTGAAGGTCGTGCTGATCGAGCGCTACGCCACTCTCGGCGGCGTGTGCCTGAACGTCGGTTGCATCCCGTCGAAGGCGCTGCTGCACGTGGCTTCCGTCATGGACGAGGTCAAGCACTTCGCCGATCTCGGTGTGAGCTTTGCCGCGCCCACGGTCGACCGCGCCAAGCTGCTCGGCCACAAGAACAAGGTGGTGGGCAAGCTCACCGGCGGCCTCACGGCCATGGCCAAGATGCGCAAGGTGACGGTGCTGCGCGGCGTCGGCAACTTCATCGACCCGTACCACATCGAGGTCGAAGAAACCTCCGGCACCAGCTGGGACACCACGGGCAGCAAGCAGACCGTCAAGTTCCGCAACGCGATCATCGCGGCCGGTTCGCAGTCGGTGAGCCTGCCCTTCATGCCGAAAGACCCGCGCGTGGTCGACTCGACCGGCGCGCTCGAGATGGGCACCGACCCCAAGCGCATGCTGGTGTTGGGCGGCGGCATCATCGGCCTCGAAATGGGCACGGTGTATTCCACGCTGGGCGCGCGCCTGGACGTGGTCGAAATGCTCGACGGCCTCATGCAGGGCGCCGACCGCGACCTCGTGAAGGTCTGGCAGAAGATGAACGCGCCGCGCTTCGACAACATCATGCTCAAGACCAAGACGGTCGGCGCCGAGGCCACGAAGGAGGGCATCAAGGTCACCTTCGAGGGCGAGCAGGCGCCGAAGGAGCCGCAGGTGTACGACCTGGTGCTGCAGGCCGTGGGCCGCAGCCCCAACGGCAAGAAGATCGGTGCCGAGAAGGCCGGCGTAGCCGTGAGCGACCGCGGCTTCATTCCGGTCGACATCCAGATGCGTACCAACGTGCCCCACATCTTCGCCATCGGTGACATCGTGGGCCAGCCCATGCTGGCGCACAAGGCGGTGCATGAGGCGCATGTGGCGGCCGAAGTCATCGCTGGCGAGCAGAAGGGCGACAAGGAGCTTTCCAGCGCCGCCTTCAACGCCCGCGTGATCCCGAGCGTGGCCTACACCGACCCCGAGGTGGCGTGGGTCGGCCTCACCGAAGACCAGGCGAAGGCCGAAGGCATCAAGGTCAAGAAGGGCCACTTCCCGTGGACTGCTTCGGGCCGCGCCATCGCCAACGGCCGTGACGAAGGCTTCACCAAGCTGCTGTTCGATGCCGAGACGCATCGCATCCTTGGCGGCGGCATCGTCGGCACGCATGCCGGCGACATGATCGGAGAGATCGCGCTGGCCATCGAGATGGGCGCGGACGAGATCGACATCGGCAAGACCATCCACCCGCATCCGACGCTTGGCGAAAGCATTGGCATGGCGGCGGAAGTGGCGCACGGTACCTGTACCGATCTGCCGCCTGCGAAGAAGAGCTGACAAGACAGAAGGGCGCTGCTGATCGAGCGCCCATGAAAAATCCCGCCGAGGCGGGATTTTTTTCGTTCTGAATTCGGGGGGAGGCTCAGTTGCCGGTATTGGCGACGGCCGCAGCCTTCACTTCATCCGTCGGGCCGCCGAGCACGCGGCGGGCGCCGTCGAAGCGGCGTTGCCAGTAGCTGCCGTTCATGTCCTCCACGCGAACCTGGGCGCCGGAGCGGGGCGAGTGGATGAACTTGCCTTCGCCGACATAGATGCCGACATGGCTGAAAGCGCGGCGCATGGTGTTGAAGAACACGAGGTCGCCGGGCTTGAGCTGGCTGGCGTCGATCTTCTCGGTGGCGGCGGCTTGCTCTTCGGCGCGGCGCGGGAGCATGTGGCCGACCGTCTGGTTGTACATGGCACGGACGAAGCCGCTGCAATCGAAACCCGATTCGGCGGTGTTGCCGCCGCGGCGATAGGGGACGCCCAAGAAACCGATGGCGGTCACCACCAGGTCGGAGGTGCGCTCCGTGACGGTTTGGCGAACCTGCTTGAGCTGTCCGATGATGCCTTTGTCGGCGAGCATTCGTGCCAACTCGTCATCGGTTTTTTCCTGTTGGGGGGCCGCATGAACAGCGACGGCAAATAGGAGGGACGCGGGTAGGACGAAAAAACGCATGGCGCGTAGGATATTGATGACGCGCGGTTATGTCAATTTAATCAGAATTAGCGAATGCATCTGTAAGTCATTGATTTACATGAAAAATTTTGATCCGGCCGAAGAAAAAATGTAACGGTGAACGTTTATTGCCCATAAGTGGTTGACCGTGAATGGGCCCTCGGACTTCGGGTGAACAGGCGGTCAGGCTGGATTCGGTCGCTATTTCTCGCCAAGATCGCCGCAACTACCCGGAAAAGTCATGAACTTGCAGATTCAGCCGTCCTTTTCTCTTGTTTGCCGCTTTGCAGCGGTTGCCGCGCTGGGTTTTTGTGTCAATGCGACGGCGCAGATGCGCCCCGAAACGGTAGCTGCGGGCCTGGAAAACCCTTGGGGCGTCGCCTTTCTGCCGGGCGGTCGATTCGTGGTGACGGAGCGGCCCGGCCGCCTCCGACTGATCGGTGCCGACGGAAAAATCGGTGCATCCATCGCAGGTTTGCCTCCCATCGCGGCGGGCGGCCAAGGTGGCTTGCTCGACGTGCTGGCCGACTCGGGCTTCGAGAAAAACCGCACGCTGTACTTCTGCTTCTCCGAACCCGACGCGGGCGGCTCAACTAACAGCACGGCGCTGGCCCGCGCCAATCTGTCGGCCGACGGCACGAAGCTCGAAGACCTGAAGATCATCTTCAGCCAGCAGCCCAAGGTGGCGAGCCGCAATCACTTCGGCTGCCGCATCGTCGAGGCGCGCGACGGCACTCTGTTCCTCACGCTCGGCGACCGTTTCAGCCGCAAGGAAGATGCGCAGAAGCTCGACAACCACCTTGGCAAGATCGTGCGCATCGGCAAGGACGGTTCGGCGCCCAAGGACAACCCCTTCGTCGGCAAGGCGGGTGCATTGCCAGAGATCTGGAGCTACGGCCACCGCAATGGGCAGGGCGCCACGCTCGCGCCCGACGGCCGCCTCTGGATGACCGAGCACGGCCCGCAAGGCGGCGACGAAATCAATATCCCGCAGGCCGGCCGCAACTACGGCTGGCCCGTGATCACCTACGGCGAGAACTACGGCGGCGGCAAGATCGGCGACGGCATCACCGCCAAAGACGGCATGGAGCAGCCGCTGCACTACTGGGTGCCGTCGATCGCACCGTCCGGCATGGCGTTTCTGACCAGTGACCGCTATGGCGCGGGCTGGAAGGGCAATCTGTTCGTGGGTTCGCTCAAGTTCGGCTACCTCGACCGCATCGAATTGAAGGGCGGCAAGGTAGTGGCCGAGCACAAGCTGCTGGCCGAGGGCCGTGCCCGCATTCGCGACGTGAAGCAGGGGCCCGACGGATTGCTCTACGTGCTGACCGACGAGGCGGATGGCAAGCTGCTGCGCCTGCGGCCGAATTGAAGCGCGGCGCGTTCAGCCGGGGCAGCCCGGCAGCGGCAAGGTCGGCAGCATGCGGAGCCAGAGGCGAGTCCATTCGGGCCAGTCGTGGCCGCCCGCGGTCGTGAATGCGCGTTCGGCCGGCAGCACTTCCGCAAGCAAGCGGTTGCTGAAGGCAAAGCGGTCGTCGACGCCATAGCCGAGATAGAGCGGCGGCCGGGCGCCCGCCGTGTTCGTGAATCCCGTATAGCCGCGCAGCCATTGCCAGAGCTGTGTTTCGTTGGGCGTTCGTGGAGGGCGCTCGGCCGGATCGACAAGCGGTCCGTTCCACTTGGCAAGGCCGCCGGCATTGGCGATATCGGTGCCAAGCGTGCGCTCGCCGAGGTAGGGCGCGAGCGTCACCAGCCCCGCAAGCTCGCCCGGGTGCGTCTGCGCATAGAGCATTCCGCCGAAGCCGCCGAGGGAAATTCCGACGAACCAGATGTGCTTGTAGCCCTGGTTGCGCGCCGGCGCCATCACGTCGGCGCTCAAGCGATCGAGGATGGTCTTGTTGTTGTAGTAGCCGAGATGCGCGTCGACCAGCATCACGTCCGCCGCGATGCGGTTGTCGCGGACGGCGCGGACGAAGCCTTCGCGCTCGAACTCGTCAGGCGTCGAGTACGCGCCGGGAAGCATCACCAGCAGCGTGTCGACATCGCTGCGCGCACAGCTGCTTTTTTCGAGCGAGGTCGCCATCGGCACCGTGGCCTTGCGCACGCCGCCGCAGGCCACGACGAGCAGCGCAGCACCCACGCCCAGCGCTGCGAGGCACAGCCGCTTCGAGAAGATCTTCATCCGCCTGAGTCTAGGCGCGCCGCGATGCCGGCAGATCGACCATCACGGGTTGCCCGGGCGTGGTGCAGCCGGTGTCGCAGCATTTGCCGGGCTGGCGGTTGCGGGTGATGGCACGGCCCGGGTCGTGCGGCGCGGCGGCTGGTGAGCCGTCGGCCGCGATGCCGCGTTCGAGGATGCGCTCGACCAGTTCGACCTTGGAGCCGACGGGGTAGTTGCGCCAGATTTCCTGCTTCATCGCTGCGGGCGAACCGCCGCCGTGCAGGCTGATCACGCTGTACCAGCCGCCCTGGTAGCCAGCCGTCAGGTCTTCGATGAAGCGGGCCGTTTCGATGCGCTGTTCGTAGGGAATGGCCGGGTTGGCCCGCAGCACGTCTGACAGGCGGGCGGCGGTCTCGGGGTTGTGGTCTTCGTCGGGGCCGGGGAGGGTGACGATCAGGCCGCCGCTCACGTAGTGCGCGATGCGGTGCATGTCGTAGATCTTCGTGGCCAGCAGCAGCTTGCCGATGTTGCTGAATACCGGGTCGGGCATGAAGACGTCGCAGTGCTCGTAGGCCTTGCCGTAGACGCTGGCTGCCACGCCGCAGGCGAAGAAACTCTCGGTGATGGTGATGAGCTCGACCATCTGTTCGCGCAGGTGGCTTTCCTTGCCCGGGTCGAAGCCGTTGGCCTCGCACATCAGTGCGCCGGCGCCGATCAGCAGGTCGCCGAAGCCGGCGCGCGCGCCGATGCAGCTGTGGCGGTGGTGCGTGGCGTAGCTGTAGGTCAGGTGGCCGGAGTGCTCCCATTCGCCGGCGTAGAACACGCGCTCCCACGGCACGAAGACCCTGTCGAACATGCACACGCCGGTGCTCTGACCGTACTTGCGGCTGAAAAGCGCATCGCCGTGCTCGAGCTTTTCACCGGGCCGGCCGGCTGGCCGGGCGACGATGGTGAGGCCGGGCGCGTCCAGCGGCACGGCGCAGCAGACGGCGAAATCGGCATCCTCCTTGCCCATGTTGCGGCAGGGCATGACCAACAGTTCGTGCACATAGGGCGCGCCAGTCACGATGGCCTTGGTGCCCGAGATGACGATGCCGCGTGCGTTGCGCTCCACCACGTGCAGGTAGCTGTCGACGTTGGCCTGCTCGTGCGGCCGGCGGCTGCGGTCGCCCTTGGCGTCGGTCATGGCAACGCCCAGCGTCAGGTCCTGGTCCTGCACGCGGTGCAGGTAGTCGTGGAAGCGGGCGGTGTGCTCGGTGCTGCCGCGGGCGTCGTCGATGCGGGCCGACACCTGGGCGATGGCGTTGAGCGCATCGTGCGTCAGGTAGCGCTGGGCGCAGCCTGTTTCCTGGCAGACCAGCCGCACGGCTTCGAGCTTGTTGAGCAGGTCGCCAGCGCCCGTGTTGATGTGGGACAGCCGGTTGACTCGCTTGCCGCTGGTGTGCTGCACGGCGGTCATCAGTGGCTCGTATTCCTTCTTCAGGGCGTAGTCGTAGGTGAGGGCGATGGCATTGATGCCGGGCTGGAACGCCGGTTCGTCGGCCACGCTGTCGACGCGGCGGCCATCGACGAAGACGTTGGGGCTGTAGCGGCGCAGCGACTCGCGGTAGTCGGTGCCGGACATGAGGGTGGCGCTGGGGAGCGGGGCGTTCATCGTGTTTGTCTCCTGGATTTTGTCCAAATTTAAACATCGTTCAATTTTTCAATCAACGATTAAAAAAATGGAGCAGCGATCAATCCAGGGGCTATAGTCCCGCCCATGCACGCCAAGCTCCAACGCCGCCAGGCGCTCACCGACGCCCGCCGCACGCTCGTGCTCGACGCCGCTCGCGCGGTCTTCCTGGAGGCCGGCATCGAAGGCGCGAGCATTCGCGAAATTGCCCGCAAGGCCGGCTACACGCCGGGCGCGATCTATTCGTACTTCGAGAGCAAGGAGGCGATCTACGCGGCCTTGCTCGGCGAGTCGATCCAGCGCTTGCAGGCGGCGGTGGCCGATGCCCCCGTGGCGCCGGACAGCCCCGACCAGACGCTCGCCGCCAAGGCCCAGGCGTGGTTCGACTTCTACGCCGCGAACCCGCGCGAACTCGACCTGGGCTTCTATCTGGTGCAGGGCATGCGCCCGCGCGGCCTGACCAGCGAGCTAGACCACGAACTGAACGACCACCTCTACCAGGCCTTGCGCCCGTGCGAAGAAGCGCTGCAGGCGATGGGGCTCGATGCGGACAACGCCCTGCAGGAAAACACTTCGCTGTTCGCGCACGGCGTCGGCCTGCTGCTGATGCAGCACACCGGGCGCATCCGCATGTTCAGGCAGTCGGCCGATGCGCTGTTCAAAGCCTACGTGGCGCAACTCGTGCAACGCGTCGATGGCGGCCCGCGCCAAGCCGGTCTTTTCGGTGGTACGGTTCAGCCCAATTCAACCGATACCTGAAAGAAACTGTTCATGCTGCTCGACGCCTCGCAATCCCAACTCGTTCTGGTCGACTACCAGGCGCGGCTGATGCCGGCGATCTTCGAGGGGGAGGCGGTCGCGCAGAACGCAGTGCGGCTCGGCAAGATGGCGCGGCTGTTCCAGGTGCCGGTGTTCGGCACCGAGCACAACCCCTCCAGCCTGGGTGAAAACCTGCCCGACATCCGCGCACTGTGCCAGCGCACCCTGTCGAAGATGCACTTCAGTGGCGTGGAAGAGGGCCTGGGCGAGTGGCTGCGCGTGCCGGCCAAGGCGCCGCAGGGCAACGCACGCAGCCTGCCCAAGCATCTGCAGAAGCCCGCTGCCGCGGCCGAGGAGCGCAACAGCATCGTGATCGCCGGCTGCGAAGCCCATGTCTGCCTGCTGCAGACCGCGCTCGACCTGCTGGAAGACGAATTCGAAGTCTGGGTCGTTACTGATGCCTGCAGTTCGCGCACCGAGCGCAACCGTGACGCCGCCTTCGACCGGCTGGCCGGCGCCGGCGCCGAGCTCGTGACGACCGAGATGGTCGGCTTCGAGTGGCTGCGCACGGCGGAGCACCCCGCATTTCCTGAATTGCTTTCTCTCGTCCGGTAATCGCACCGCAGGCCCTGCAGCCTGCGCGGCAGGGCTCGGCCGGATTGTTCCGGGCGTCAGCTTGCTGCAAGATCGGTCTCCATAATTATGAATTCAGTTTTGGCGCTGCCGCCGGAACGGAACGAATAACAGGAGACAAATCAAGATGAGCCGCTACGAAGAGTTCTATCGCCAATCCGTCGATGCGCCCGAGGCCTTCTGGGCCGAGCAGGCGAAGCTGATCGACTGGCAGGCGCCCGCGCAACAGATCCTCGACGCCAGCCAGCCGCCGTTCGCGCGCTGGTTCGTGGGCGGCACGACCAATCTTTGCCACAACGCCGTCGACCGTCATCTGGCGGCACGAGGCGACCAGCCCGCGCTGATCTTCGTTTCCACCGAAACCGGCGTCGAGAAGAGCTACAGCTTTACTGAGCTGCACGCCGAGGTGCAGCGCACTGCCGCCAGCCTTGTCGAGCTGGGTGTGGGCAAGGGCGACCGCGTGCTCATCTACATGCCGATGATTCCGGAAGCCGCCTTTGCCATGCTGGCCTGCGCGCGCATCGGCGCGATCCACTGCGTGGTGTTCGGCGGCTTCGCGAGCGGCTCGCTGGCCACGCGCATCGAAGACGCCGAGCCCAAGGTGATCGTGAGCGCCGATGCCGGCTCGCGCGGCGGCAAGGTCATCGCATACAAGCCGCTGCTCGACGAGGCGATCCGGCTGTCGAAGCACAAGCCTTCGGCGGTGCTGCTGACCGACCGCGGGCTCGCACCGATGGAGCTGACGGCGGGACGCGACCATCTCGCCGCCGAACTGCGGCAGAAGCACATCGATGCCAAGGTGCCTTGCACGTGGCTCGCCTCGACCGACATCAGCTACACCATCTACACGAGCGGCACGACCGGCAAGCCCAAGGGCGTGCAGCGCGACGTGGGCGGCTATGCGGTCGCGCTGGCTGCGAGCATGAAGCACATCTTCGATGGCCGGCCCGGGGAAACCTACTTCTCCACCAGCGACATCGGCTGGGTGGTGGGCCATAGCTACATCGTCTACGGCCCGCTGATCGCCAGCATGGCGACGATCATGTACGAGGGCCTGCCCACGCAGGGCATCGACCGGCAGCCCGATGGCGGCATCTGGTGGCGCCTTGTCGAGAAGTACAAGGTCACGGTGATGTTCAGCGCGCCCACGGCCGTGCGCGTGCTCAAGAAGCAGGATCCGGCACTGCTGAAAAAATACGACCTGTCGACATTGCGCGCGTTGTTCCTGGCCGGCGAGCCGCTCGACGAGCCGACCGCCCGCTGGATCAGCGAAGGCCTGGGCGTGCCGATCATCGACAACTACTGGCAGACCGAATCGGGCTGGCCGATGATCACGATCGCCAACGGGGTGGAGGCCAAGGCCAGCAAGTTCGGCAGCCCAGGCGTGCCGATGTACGGCTACAGCATCAAGATCCTGCACGAGTCGACCGGCGAAGAGCTGACCGGCGCGAACGAGAAGGGCGTGGTCGTGGTCGAGGGGCCGACCCCGCCGGGCTTCATGCAGACCGTGTGGAAGGACGACGCGCGCTTCGTCAATACGTACTGGAAAAGCGTGCCCGGCAAGATGGTTTATTCGACCTTCGACTGGGGCATTCGCGACGAGGATGGCTATTTCTACATCCTCGGGCGCACCGACGACGTGATCAACGTGGCGGGCCATCGCCTTGGCACGCGCGAGATCGAGGAAAGCATTTCGGGCCATTCCAACGTGGCCGAAGTGGCGGTGGTCGGCGTGGCCGATGCCCTGAAGGGGCAGGTCGCGATGGCCTTCGTGGTCCCCAGGGACGGCAAGGCCGTGAGTGACGCCGACGTGGCACTCAAGCTCGAAGGCGAGATCATGAAAGTAGTCGCCGACCAGCTCGGCGCCCTGGCGCGGCCGGCCCGCGTGCGCTTCGTCAGCGGCCTGCCCAAGACCCGTAGCGGCAAGTTGCTGCGCCGCGCCATCCAGGCCGTGTGCGAGCAGCGCGACCCCGGCGACCTCACCACCATCGACGACCCCGCCACGCTGCAGCAGATCAAACAGTTACTTTCTTCGGGCTGAGTGAGCGGGTCAGGGGGTTGTGAAGCCCCGTCGAACCGTCATATGGTTGACGTGGCACAATGCCAAGGTACTCAGGCCCTTCCCCAGCCACAGTCGCATCCGCCAATCGGTTCAGCCGTGTCGCGGAAGGTTTCTTAACCAGCTAGTGCTTCCTTCAGGGAAGCGAAGGTCAGCGGATCATGAGCGATTCATCGACGCCATCGGCGTATACCGCCTATCAAGGCAACACGTACCTCTTCGGCGGCAATGCGCCCTATGTCGAGGAGATGTACGAGAACTACCTCTCCAACCCCGGCAGCGTGCCTGACAACTGGCGTTCGTATTTCGACGCGTTGCAGAACGTTCCCGCTGCCGACGGCACCAACACCCGCGATGTCCCGCACCTGCCGGTCATCAACGCTTTCGCCGAACGCGCGAAGCAGGGCACGACCAAGGTCGTGCAGGCCAGCGGCGCCGATTCCGAACTCGGCCGCAAGCGCACCTCCGTCCAGCAGCTGATTGCCGCCTACCGCAACGTCGGCGCCCGCTGGGCCGACCTCGACCCGCTCAAGCGCGCCGAGCGTCCCGCCATTCCGGAACTCGAGCCCTCGTTCTACGGCTTCACCGACGCCGACCTCGAGACGGTGTTCAACACCAGCAACACCTTCTTCGGCAAGGAGACCATGTCGCTGCGCGACCTGCTCAACGCCTTGCGCGAAACGTACTGCGGCACGATGGGTGCCGAGTACATGTACACCACCGACCAGAATCACAAGCGCTGGTGGCAGCAGCGGCTCGAAAGCGCCCGCACCAACCCCAAGCTGAGCGCCGAGCAGAAGAAGCACGTGCTCAACCGCCTGACCGCGGCAGAAGGCCTCGAGCGCTTCCTGCACACCAAGTACGTCGGCCAGAAGCGCTTCTCGCTCGAAGGCGGCGAGAGCTTCATCGTCGCGATGGACGAGCTGATCAACCAGGCCGGCGTCAAGGGCGTGCAGGAGATCGTGATCGGCATGGCCCACCGCGGCCGCCTGAACGTGCTGGTCAACTCGCTCGGCAAGATGCCGGCCGACCTGTTCGCCGAGTTCGACCACACCGCCCCCGAAGACCTGCCCAGCGGCGACGTCAAGTACCACCAGGGCTTCAGCTCGGACGTGACCACCCCCGGCGGCCCGGTGCACCTGAGCCTCGCGTTCAACCCCTCGCACCTTGAAATCGTGAACCCCGTGGTCGAAGGCTCGGTGCGCGCCCGCATGGACCGCCGCGGCGACCCGCTGGGCAAGCAGGTGCTGCCCGTGATCGTGCACGGCGACGCTGCCTTCGCAGGCCAGGGCGTCGTGATGGAAACGCTGGCGCTGGCCGAAACCCGTGGCTACTCCACCGGCGGCACGGTGCACATCGTCATCAACAACCAGATCGGCTTCACCACCAGCGACCCGCGCGACAGCCGCTCGACGCTGTACTGCTCGGACATCGTCAAGATGATCGAAGCGCCGGTGCTGCACGTGAACGGCGACGATCCCGAAGCCGTGGTGCTCGCCACCCAGATCGCGCTGGACTTCCGCATGGAATTCCAGAAGGACGTGGTCGTCGACATCATCTGCTTCCGCAAGCTGGGCCACAACGAGCAGGACACGCCTTCGCTCACCCAGCCGCTGATGTACAAGAAGATCGCCCAGCACCCCGGCACGCGCAAGCTGTACGCCGACAAGCTGGCTGCTCAAGGCCTGGGCGACACGCTCGGCGACGACATGGTCAAGGCGCAGCGCGCCGCCTTCGACGAAGGCAAGAACACCGTCGACCCCGTGCTCACCAACTTCAAGAGCAAGTACGCCGTCGACTGGAGCCCGTACCTCAACAAGAAGTGGACCGACGCCGGCGATACCGCAATCCCGTCCACCGAATGGAAGCGCCTGGCCGAGAAGATCACCACCGTGCCGCAAGGCTTCACGGTGCATCCGCTCGTGAAGAAGGTGCTGGACGACCGCGCAGCCATGGGCCGCGGCGACGTCAACGTCGACTGGGGCATGGGCGAGCACATGGCCTTCGCCTCGCTGGTGGCCAGCGGCTACCCGGTGCGCCTGTCGGGTGAAGACTCGGGCCGCGGCACGTTCACGCACCGCCACGCCGTGCTGCACGACCAGAACCGCGAGAAGTTCGACACCGGCACCTACACGCCGCTGCAGAACGTGGCCGACAACCAGGCTCCGTTCGTCGTGATCGACTCGATCCTGTCGGAAGAAGCCGTGCTCGCGTTCGAATACGGCTACGCCTCGAACGACCCGAACACGCTCGTCATCTGGGAAGCCCAGTTCGGCGACTTCGTGAACGGCGCGCAAGTGGTGATCGACCAGTTCATCGCCTCGGGCGAAGTGAAGTGGGGCCGCGTCAACGGCATCACGATGATGCTGCCGCACGGCTACGAAGGCCAGGGCCCCGAGCACAGCTCGGCACGCCTGGAGCGCTTCATGCAGCTGAGCGCCGACACCAACATGCAGGTGGTGCAGCCGACCACGGCCAGCCAGATCTTCCACGTGCTGCGCCGCCAGATGGTGCGCAACCTGCGCAAGCCGCTGATCATCATGACGCCGAAGTCGCTGCTGCGTAACAAGGACGCGACCTCGCCGCTGTCCGAGTTCACCAAGGGCAGCTTCCAGACCGTCATTCCCGACAGCAAGGGCCTGAAGGCCGAGAAGGTCAAGCGCCTGATCGCCTGCTCGGGCAAGGTGTACTACGACCTGGCCAAGAAGCGCGAAGAACGTGGCGACGAAGACGTGGCGATCATCCGCGTCGAGCAGCTCTATCCGTTCCCGCACAAGGCTTTCGCCGCCGAGATCAAGAAGTACCCCAACCTCGTCGACGTGGTCTGGTGCCAGGACGAGCCGCAGAACCAGGGCGCCTGGTTCTTCGTGCAGCACTACATCCACGAAAACATGCAGGACGGCCAGAAGCTCGGCTACTCCGGCCGTGCCGCTTCGGCATCGCCGGCGGTGGGCTACTCGCACCTGCACCAGGAACAGCAGAAGGCGCTCGTCGATGGCGCGTTTGGCAAGCTCAAGGGCTTCGTGCTGACCAAGTAAAACCAGTTTCTTTTCACACGAATACCCTGAAGAACAAAACGGAGCTCACTCCAAATGTCTATCGTAGAAGTCAAAGTCCCCCAGCTTTCCGAATCCGTGGCCGAAGCCACCATGCTCACGTGGAAGAAGAAGGCCGGCGAAGCCGTCGCCGTCGATGAAATCCTGATCGAGATCGAGACCGACAAGGTCGTGCTCGAAGTGCCCGCCCCTTCGGCTGGCGTGCTGGCCGAAATCGTGCAGCCCGATGGCGCCACCGTGGTGGCCGATCAGCTGATCGCCAAGATCGACACCGAAGGCAAGGCTTCGGCTGGCGCCCCGGCGGCAGCGCCCGCAGCAGCAGCTCCGGCTGCCGCCGCGCCTGCCCCAGCAGCTGCAGCCGCCGCCGGCGGTTCGAAGTCCGACGTTGCCATGCCCGCCGCGGCCAAGCTGCTGGCCGACAACAACCTGAAGACCAGCGACGTGGCCGGCACCGGCAAGGACGGTCGCGTCACCAAGGGCGACGTGCTCGGCGCGGTTGCCTCGGGCGCCAAGCCTGCCGCGGCTGCCGCCACCATCGCGGCACCGGCCGCCAAGCCTGCTCTGCCGCAAGTCGCTGCACCGGCCGGCGCGCCCGACCTGGGCGAGCGTCCGGAACAGCGCGTGCCGATGAGCCGCCTGCGCGCCCGCATCGCCGAGCGCCTGCTGCAATCGCAGTCGACCAACGCCATCCTGACCACGTTCAACGAAGTCAACATGGCGCCCGTCATGGAGCTGCGCAAGCGCTTCCAGGACAACTTCACCAAGGAACACGGCGTGAAGCTCGGCTTCATGAGCTTCTTCGTGAAGGCTGCGGTGCATGCGCTGAAGAAGTACCCGGTGATCAACGCCTCGGTCGACGGCAACGACATCCTGTACCACGGCTACTTCGACATCGGCATTGCCGTCGGTTCGCCGCGCGGCCTGGTGGTGCCGATCCTGCGCAACGCCGACCAGATGAGCTTTGCCGACATCGAGAAGAAGATCGCCGAGTTCGGCAAGAAGGCGCAAGACGGCAAGCTGGGCATCGAAGACATGACCGGTGGCACGTTCTCCATCTCGAACGGCGGCACCTTCGGCTCGATGCTCTCGACCCCGATCATCAACCCGCCCCAGTCGGCCATCCTCGGCGTGCACGCCACCAAGGACCGCGCCGTGGTTGAAAACGGCCAGATCGTGATCCGTCCGATGAACTACCTCGCCATGAGCTATGACCACCGCATCATCGACGGCCGCGAAGCCGTGCTGGGCCTGGTTGCCATGAAGGAAGCGCTGGAAGACCCGTCGCGCCTGCTGTTCGACATCTGAGGAGAAAGAACCAGATGGCAAACAAGCAATTCGACGTCGTCGTCATCGGCGGCGGCCCCGGCGGCTACATCGCGGCCATTCGCGCCGCGCAACTCGGCTTCAACGTGGCCTGCATCGACGAGTGGAAGAACGGCAAGGGCGGCCCCGCACCGGGCGGCACCTGCACCAACGTCGGCTGCATCCCATCGAAGGCGCTGCTGCAATCGTCGGAGCATTTCGACCAGGCCGGCCATCACTTTGCCGACCACGGTATCAAGGTCGAAGGCCTGGGCCTCGACCTCGACAAGATGCTGGCCCGCAAGGACCAGGTCGTGAAGCAGAACAACGACGGCATCCTGTACCTGTTCAAGAAGAACAAGATCACCTTCTTCCATGGCCGCGGCTCGTTCGTGAAGACCGACGAAGCCGGCTACGAGATCAAGGTGGCGGGCGCCGCCGAAGAGTCGATCAGCGGCAAGCACATCATCGTGGCCACGGGCTCCAACGCCCGCGCACTGCCCGGTGCGCCGTTCGACGAGGAGAACATCCTCTCGAACGACGGCGCGCTGCGCATCGGCGCGGTGCCGAAGAAGCTGGGCCTGATCGGCTCGGGCGTCATCGGCCTCGAAATGGGTTCGGTGTGGCGTCGCCTCGGCGCGGAAGTCACGGTGCTCGAAGCACTGCCGACCTTCCTTGGCGCGGTGGACGAGCAGATCGCCAAGGAAGCCAAGAAGGCCTTCGACAAGCAGAAGCTCAAGATCGAACTCGGCGTGAAGGTCGGCGAGATCAAGTCGTCGAAGAAGGGCGTGAGCGTTGCGTGGACCAATGCCAAGGGCGAAGCCCAGACGCTGGAAGTCGACAAGCTGATCGTGTCGATCGGCCGCGTGCCCAACACCATCGGCCTGAACGCCGAAGCCGTGGGCCTGAAGCTCGACGAGCGCGGCGCCATTGCCGTGGACGACGAGTGCAAGACGAGCCTGCCCAACGTCTGGGCCATCGGCGACGTGGTGCGCGGCCCGATGCTGGCGCACAAGGCCGAGGAAGAGGGCGTTGCCGTGGCGGAGCGCATTGCGGGCCAGCACGGTCACGTCAACTTCAACACGATCCCGTGGGTGATCTACACCAACCCCGAGATCGCGTGGGTCGGCCAGACCGAGCAGCAGCTCAAGGCCGCGGGCCGTGCCTACAAGGCCGGCACCTTCCCGTTCCTCGCGAACGGCCGCGCTCGTGCGCTGGGCGACACGACCGGCATGGTCAAGTTCCTGGCCGACGCTGCTACCGACGAGATTCTGGGCGTGCACATCGTGGGCCCGCAGGCCAGCGAGCTGATCTCCGAAGCCGTCGTGGCGATGGAGTTCAAGGCCAGCGCCGAAGACATCGCGCGCATCTGCCACGCTCACCCGTCGCTGTCGGAAGCAACGAAGGAAGCGGCACTCGCCGTGGACAAGCGCACGCTGAACTTCTGATCTCGCGATCTTTCTTTTGACCAGCGTCAAACAGGCCTATGAGGCGGAACTCGCAGCGCGCGGGTTCCACAGCGATCCAGCGCAACTGCACGCCGTGGAGGCGCTGGATCGCTGCGCCAACGAATGGGCCGAGTACAAGGCCCAGCGCTCGAATGCGCTGAAGAAGTTCATCAACCGGCCAGAGCTTCCGCGCGGCGTCTACATGTACGGTGGCGTCGGGCGGGGCAAGAGCTTCCTGATGGACCTGTTCTTCAACGCCGTACCGCTGCGGCGCAAGACGCGGCTGCACTTTCACGAATTCATGCGCGAGGTGCACCGCGAACTGCGCGAGCTGCAGGGCACGGTCAATCCGCTCGACGAGCTTGGGCTTCGCATTTCCAAGCGCTACAAGCTGATCTGCTTCGACGAGTTCCATGTGGCGGACATCACTGACGCGATGATTCTTCATCGGCTGCTGGTGTCGCTGTTCGAGAACGGCGTGGGTTTCGTCACCACCTCGAATTTCAAGCCGGACGATCTGTATCCCGGTGGCTTGCACCGCGACCGCATCCTGCCGGCCATTGCACTGCTGAACGAAAAGCTCGAAGTGCTGAGCGTCGACAACGGCACCGACTACCGGCGCCGCACGCTCGAGCAACTGCGCATGTACCTCACGCCGAATGACGCGGTGGCCGAGAAGGAAATGCGCAAGGCCTTCGACAAGCTGGCCGAGACGGCCGACGAAAACCCGGTGCTGCACATCGAGCAGCGCGAGATCCGTGCGCGGCGCAAGGCCGGCGGCGTGGTCTGGTTCGATTTCAAGACGCTGTGCGGTGGTCCGCGTTCGCAGAACGACTATCTCGAAATCGCGAGCCAGTTCCACACCGTGCTGCTGTCCGACGTGCCGCACATGCCGGTGCGCATGGCTTCGGAAGCGCGTCGTTTCACTTGGCTGGTCGACGTCTTGTACGACCGGCGCTGCAAGCTCATCATGTCGGCTGAGGTTCCGCCCGAGGCGTTGTACACCGAGGGGCCGCTGTCGCACGAGTTTCCGCGCACGGTTTCCCGGCTCACCGAAATGCAATCGAGCGAGTTTCTCGCCCTGGAACGCCGCATCGTCGACACCCGACTCACATGAAAAAATTCGCTCTTGCCCTGCTCATGACGTTGGCCAGCCTGCCGCTGTGGGCGCAGTCCAACGCCGCCGCGGGCAATGCCGACCTCGAGGGCGAAAAGCGCCGGCTTTCCACCGAGCGCGAGGCCATCGAGAAGCGCTTCGTCGAAGAGCGGGCTGCCTGCTACAAGAAGTTCGCGGTGGAAGACTGCCTGCGCGAGAGCCGCAGCCGTCGCCGCACGGAAACCGACAACATCAAGCGGCAGGAAACCGCGATCAACGACATCCTGCGCCAGCGCAGCGGCGCGGCCGAGTTGCAGAAGCTCGACCAGAAGGCTGGCACCCAGCGCCCGCAGGACTCTCGCGAGAAGCAGGAACAGTCAATCCAGGGCCAGAAGGAACGCGAGCAGCGCGCTGCCGACCACGCGACCAGCCGCGCGGCTACAGCGGCCGAGGCGGCCGAGCGCGAGCGCCAATTCCAGTCCAAGCAGCAGGCGCATGCCGACGAGCAGGCCAAGGCGGCCCAGCGTCAGGCCGAGGCGCCCACGGCCGCCAAGCGTTTCGAGGACAAGCAGAAACGCGCCGAAGAGCACAGGGCCAGCCGCGAGCGGCAGAACGCCAACCGCAGCAAGCCGCGCGGGGCACCACTGCCGGCGCCGGCAGCTTCGTCGCCCACGCCCTGACCCTGACCGGGCACCGCTCAGGCGGCGACTGGCAGCGGATCGAGCTTCAGAACGGCAATCGAGATGTTGTCGCCCGTGCCCCGGGCGCGGCGGCGCGCTTCACCCACCAGGATTTCGACCGCATCGCGCGGCGGCTGTGCATACAGCACGCTCGCCAGTTCTTCCGGGCTGAAGTAGTGCCAGAGCCCGTCGCTGCAAGCCATCAACAGGTCGCCCGGCGCCAGCTTCGGGATGTAGTAGGGGTCGATGGGTGGCGGCGTGGTCGTCATGCCCAGGCAGCCGAGCAGGATGTTGCCCTGCGGATGGATGTTGGCCTCGGCCTCGGTGATCTGGCCGCGGTCGATCAGCACCTGCACGTACGAATGGTCGCGCGTGCGCCTGATGAGCTGGCCGTCGTGGAAGTGATAGATGCGCGAGTCGCCGGCGTGGATCCAGGCGCAGTCGCCCTTGGGGGTCATGAGGAAGGCCGCCAGCGTGCTGTGCGGCTCCTGCTCGCTGGAGACGGCGGTGAGCTTGATGACCGTGTGCGAATCTTCGAGGATCTGCTTCAGCACGGCTTCCGGGTCGTCGCGGCCGGGCTGGTAGCGGGTGAAGAGCTGGCGTGCCGTCATCAGCACCTGGTCGGAGGCCTTGCGCCCGCCGCTGCGGCCGCCCATGCCGTCGGCCACGATGCCCAGCACGCAGCCAGGCACGCGCGGATGGCTCATCAGCAGCACCTGGTCTTGTTGGTACGGGCGGTCTCCCTTGTGGAGTCCGGTGGCCGCGGCGAGTCGAAAGCCTTGGGTCATGAGGCATATGCGCCTGAAGCGCGTGTTTCTGTCTGCTCGGAGATTCGTGTCAGGACGTATTATCGAATGAACATGTGCCGCAAAAACCTCGCGCGTGCTCCCCACCGTTGGACTCCAATCTTCACTCCCTTTCCCGTCAGCTGATCGAACTGCGTATCGAGCACGCCGACCTCGACGCCACCATCGACCGGCTGGCCGAGGGCTCGCCGCAAGACGAGCTGCTGCTGCGGCGCCTGAAAAAGCGCCGCCTCGCGCTGCGTGACCAGATCACGCGCCTCGAAAACGACCTCGATCCGAAAGAGCCGGCGTGACAGGTGTGCTCGAAGACAAGGTGCGCGACGCCTTCGCGCAGGACGGCGCGCTGTCGCGTGCCGCCGACCAGTTCCGCGAACGCTCGGGACAAACTGAAATGGCAATGGCCGTGGCCCGCACCATCGACCAGGGCGGCGTGCTGGTGGTCGAGGCTGGCACCGGGGTGGGCAAGACCTTTTCGTACCTCGTGCCGGCCCTGCTGAGCGGCGAGCGCGTGCTGCTGTCGACCGCCACCAAGACGCTACAGGACCAGCTGTTCGGCCGTGACCTGCCGCGTCTTGTCGAAGCCTTCGGCCTGCCGGTGCGCACGGCGCTGCTGAAGGGGCGCGCCAGCTACCTGTGCCTGCACCGGCTCGACCAGGCGCGCCATGACGCTTCATTGCCGGAGCGCGGCAGCCTGCGCACGCTCGCCAAGATCGAGCAGTGGTCGAAGGCTACGCGCACGGGCGACCTGGCCGAGCTGCCGGGGCTCGACGAGCGCTCGCCGCTGATTCCGCTGATCACCTCCACGCGAGAGAACTGCCTGGGCGCGCAATGCCCGCAGTTCAAGCCCTGCCATGTCAACCTGGCGCGGCGCGAGGCGCTGGCGGCCGACATCGTGGTCATCAACCATCACCTTTTCTTTGCCGACCTCGCAGTGCGCGAGACCGGCATGGCCGAGCTGCTGCCGACCGTGAGCGTGGTGGTGTTCGACGAAGCCCACCAGCTCAACGAAACCGGCGTGCAGTTTCTCGGCGCGCAGCTCGGCAGCGGCCAGGCGCTCGACTTCGCGCGCGACATGCTGGCGGCCGGCTTGCAGCATGCGCGCGGCCTCGTCGACTGGCAGCAACTGGTCGGCGCGCTCGAACGGGCCGCGCGCGAACTGCGGCTGGTGGTCGGCAAGCAATGGCCGGGCGCCAAGCTGCGCTGGCTGGGTGCGTCGCCTGAGGGCATCGATCCCGACGCATGGCAGCGCGCATTGGACGATCTGCTGCACGCGTTCGAGCTGACGGCAGAGGGACTTGCCACCGTCAGCGAAATCTCGCCCGACTTCGTGCGGCTGCACGAGCGGGCTCGCCAACTCGCGAAACGCACGGCGCGCTTCGCCTTGCCATGCGAGGTCGATTCGGTGCGTTGGGTCGACGTGGGCACGCAGTTGCGGCTCATCGAATCGCCGCTGGACATCGCCGATGCCATGCGCAAGCGGGTGCTCAAGATCGTCGAGGCAGACGCTGATGTTGGCGACGATGGCGACGACGATGATCTCGATGGCTATGGCGAGCGGCCGGCGCGCGAGGCAGCAGCCGCGGTGCAGGAAGACAGCGGCCGCGCCTGGGTCTTCACCTCCGCCACGCTGGGCGACGAGCCCACGCTGCGCTGGTTCACCGAGCCCTGCGGCCTGCAGGACGCGGAAGTGCTGCGCGTGCAGAGCCCGTTCGACTATGCCTCGCAGGCCGCGCTCTATGTGCCGCGTGCGTTTCCCAAGCCCAACGATCCGTCGCACAGCCAGCGCGTCGCGGAATTGGCTGCGCGCGGCGCGACGGAGCTTGGCGGTCGCACGCTGGTGCTGACGACCACGCTGCGAGCGCTGCGCACCATCGGCGATGCGATGAAGCAGCAGTTCGAACTGCTCGACGCACAGGTGCGGCCCGAAGTGCTGGTGCAGGGCGAGTTGCCCAAGCGCGTGCTGATGGACCGCTTTCGCGAAGGCGCGAGCGCCGGGCGCGCTGGCTGCGTGCTGGTGGCATCGGCTTCGTTCTGGGAGGGCTTCGATGCGCCGGGCGATGCGCTGCAGCTGGTGGTGATCGACAAGCTGCCGTTCCCGCCGCCGAACGATCCGCTGGTCGAGGCGCGCTCGCAGCGCCTGGAATCACAGGGGCGCAGTTCGTTTGCCGACTATTCGCTGCCCGAGGCGGCCGTGGCGCTCAAGCAGGGGGCGGGGCGGTTGATTCGGCGGGAAACCGACAGTGGCGTGCTGGCGATCTGCGATACGCGGCTGGTGGCCATGGGCTATGGCCGCCGGTTGCTGTCGGCGCTGCCGCCGATGCGGCGGCTCGAAAACGAATCGGATTTCGAGGCCGCGCTGGACGCGCTCAAGACCTAGTTTCTGACCAGGAAGAGCGCGTGCTCTGGTGGCTTTACCAGAGCTTCCACCAAGGGTCGTCCTTGCCCTTGAAACCGTTCGCGAGGTAGGTGCTCTGCGGATAGTTGGTGGTCAGCACGCGCTGGGCGTCGTCGCGCAGGTCCTTCATGCCGAGGGCGTCGTACGACTTCACCATGATGAACAGGGCTTCTTCGAGCGCCGGCACTTCGCGGTAGTCGGCCAGTGCGATCTGGGCCCGGTTGATGGCTGCCAGGTAGGCGCCGCGCGAGTAGTAGTAGCGTGCCACGTGAACTTCGTACTGCGCGAGCGAGTTCACGATGTAGTTCATGCGCTGGCGCGCGTCAGGGGCGTAGCGCGAATCGGGGAAGCGCGTGACGAGGTCCTTGAACGATTCGAACGATTCCTTGGCGGCCTTCTGGTCGCGCTCGGACAGGTCCTGGCGCGTCATGAACGCGAACATGCCGAGGTCGTCGTTGAAGTTGATCACGCCCTTGAGGTACAGCGCATAGTCGAGAGCCGTGCTCGCCGGATGCAACTTCATGAAGCGGTCGATGGTGGCGATGGCGCTCGCCTTTTCGCCCGACTTGTACTGGGCGTAGGCCTTTTCCAGCTGCGCCTGCTGCGCGAGCGGTGTGCCGGCAGCGCGGCCTTCGAGCTTCTCGTAGAGCGGAACGGCCTTGTCGTAGGCGCCCGATCCGGCCTCTTCCTTGGCTTCAGAGTAGATGCGGTTGGGGCTCCAGTTGGCAGTCTTGTCGACGGAGGTCGACGAGCAGCCAGCTGCCAGCAGAGCCGCCGCGCTGAGCGCGATCCAGCTGGGGACCGATAATTTGGCGCGAAACATCACATACGGCTTTCGTGAAACAGTTGCCCTCAATTATATCGACCGACCCTTTGGGCAATATCCCCGAGACCGCCGAGGTGGCCGAGCTCGAAGAGGGCGCCGATCCGATCGAGCCCAGCGAGCAGCGGCCTTTCGTCATCGATCCGGCCCAGCACGGCCAGCGGCTGGACCGCGCGCTTGCCGCGCTGGTACCCGAGTTTTCCCGCAGCTATCTGCAGCAATTGATCGAGGCTGGCGCGGTGGAGCTGCAGGGCCGCACACTCACCAAGGTCTCGGCCACAGTGAAGGCGGGGCAGGCCGGTCGCATCGAATTGCGCCCCACGCCCCAGAGCCAGGCCTTCCGGCCCGAGGTGATGGACATCGTCACCGTGTACGAGGACGAGCACCTGCGCATCGTCGACAAGCCGGCCGGCCTCGTGGTGCATCCGGCACCCGGGCACTGGAGCGGCACGCTCCTGAATGGCCTGCTGGCGCTGGACCCGAAGGCGGTGCTGCTGCCGCGCGCCGGCATCGTGCACCGGCTCGACCGCGACACCAGTGGACTGATGGTGGTGGCGCGCACCCGCGCCGCCATGGACGCGATGGTGGCGTTGATCGCCGCCCGCGAGGTCAAGCGGCAGTACTTGGCCATCGGCCACAAGCCGTGGGAGGGCGCGGCGGCCCGCCAGGTCGACGCCCCCATCGGCCGCGACCCGCGCAACCGGCTACGCATGGCCGTGGTCGATCTCGAGCGGCATGCGGGCAAGACGGCACGCACGCTGATCGAGCGGCTCGACAGCAACGCCGAAGGCTGCGCTGTGCGCTGCACGCTCGAAACCGGGCGCACCCACCAGATCCGCGTGCACATGGCGTCGATCGGTCATCCGCTGGTGGGAGACGCGCTTTATGGCGGCGCGCCGGCTGCCGGGCTGTCTCGCCAGGCGCTGCATGCATTCAGGCTGGCCTTCGTGCATCCCGTCACGCAAGAGGCGATGGAGTTCCGTTCGCCGCCACCGCCAGATCTCGTCCAGGCTTTGCAGTCCTGGGGGCTGGATTACAATCGCGCCTGACGGCCCGAGGGCCGCGCCGGTCACCCAAGGCCGGCCTTGCGTTGCATTTGCCGTGTGCCTGCAGCGCCTACTCCTTTCATCCTTCTGAACAAGCGTCCCTGAGGCGCCTTTTCCCGGATAACGCGAACCATGAATACGGCGGATGCCAAGCGCATTCTCGAAACCGCCTTGATCTGTTCGAGCCAGCCGTTGCCGGTGCGCGATATGCGCGTGCTGTTCGACGACGAACTGGGCGTGGACACCATCAAGGTGCTGTTGCTTGAACTGCAGGAAGACTGGGCGCAACGCGGCCTGGAGCTTGTGAGCGTCGGCAGCGGCTGGCGCTTCCAGAGCCGGCCGGAGATGCGCGATCACCTCGACCGCCTGCACCCCGAGAAGCCGCCGCGCTACACGCGCGCCGCACTCGAGACGCTGGCCATCATTGCCTATCGGCAGCCGGCCACGCGCGGCGACATGGAAGACATCCGCGGCGTGACGATCAATTCGTTGATCCTTAAGCAACTGGAAGATCGCGGCTGGGTCGAAGTCATCGGCCACCGCGAAACGGTCGGCCGACCGGCGCTGTATGCAACCACGCGCCAGTTTCTTGACGACCTGGGCCTGGCCTCGCTCGATCAGCTGCCATTGATCGAGACGCCCGCGCAGCAGGCCGCGCTGGTCGATGCGCTCGAACGGGCGTCGGGTGAGCAGCAGGGGCTGCCTATCGATGCCGTGCCGGAGGCTGAAGCATTGGCCGAGGGCGATGCGGATGCATCGGCGATGGCAGAGCTGGAGCCCGCCGCAGCCGAAGCCGACGCCGAAGTTACTGAGGCGGAGCAGGAAGTCGCTGCCTCGCAGCAAGACGAAGCAGTGCCGGCAGAAGAGCCCGCCGTCATCGACATGGCGCCAGAAGTCGCCGAAGAAGCCGCCGAAGCCGCCGAAGCGCAGTTTGCCGAGAACGCGGCAGACACCGAATCCCCCGCCGAGCCCGCCCAGGCGCCGTCGCCAGAACCCGATGCCCCGTCCCAGGACGAGGCCGACCCTCACGCTCCCTCTCCCGGAAAAACCTCATGAGCACAACCGACACCGAAGACGCGGCGATGCTGCCGGCCGAGCCCGAAGTCAAAAAGAAGAAGAGGGCGACCACGCCCAAGAAGGCTGCGGTTGATGCTATTGAATCGGTAGCGCCAGAGGTCGCGGCGCAGGAAGTCGCCGCACCGGCAGAGGCTGAAGCACCCAAGAAGCCGCGCGCGCCCCGCAAGAAGAAGCCAGTGGAGCAGGACGAGGCTTTGGTGTCGCCTGGTGCGGAGCCGCCCGAAGTGGCTGAGCCAAAAGCCGCTGCTGCTGTTGTCGCCGAGGAAGCCCCGATTGCCGTCACCGCTGCCGCAGAAGAAGTTCGTGAGCCTGCGCCGGTAGAGGCCGCCTCCCAGGCACCTCAGCCCGAACAAGTCGATCGCATCCACGACCAGGACGACGAAGAGCGGGACGAAGACGAAGAAGAGCCCGACGAGGAAGAAGACGACCTCGACCGTGCCCGCCGCGCCGCCGAGCGCGAGCAGCGCAATGCGTTGCCGCCCGAGCCGATCCGCTTCGCGGACGTCATCTCCGGCCAGTTCGATGCCGACGAAGAAAGCCCCGAAGTCCCGCCGCTCAAGCGCGTGCTGCTGCCCGAGGCCGATTCGCCCAAACTGCACAAGGTGCTGGCGCAGGCCGGCCTCGGCTCGCGGCTCGAAATGGAGCAGCTGATTCTCCAGGGCCGCATTTCCGTCAACAACGAGCCGGCCCACATCGGCCAGCGCATCCAGTTCGGCGATCAGGTCAAGATCAACGGCAAGCCGATCCGCTACCGCATCGCGCCTCCGCCGCCCCGCGTGATCGCGTATCACAAGCCCGTGGGCGAGGTGGTTACGCATGACGATCCGCAGAACCGCCCGACCGTGTTCCGCAAGCTGCCGCGCCTGCAGCAGGGCAAGTGGCAGTCGGTCGGCCGTCTCGACCTGAACACCGAAGGCCTGCTGCTGTTCAGCAGCTCCGGCGACCTGGCCAATCAGCTCATGCACCCGCGCTTCGGCCTGGAGCGCGAGTACGCGGTGCGCGTGCTGGGTGCGCTCACCAGCGAAGAAAAGCAGAAGCTGCTCGACGGCGTGCGCCTCGACGACGGTATGGCGCAGTTCGGCACCATCGAAGACGGTGGTGGCGAGGGCTCGAATTGCTGGTATCGCGTGACCATTTCCGAAGGCCGCAACCGCGAAGTGCGCCGCCTGTTCGAGTCGGTGGGCCATGCGGTCAGCCGGCTGATCCGCATCCGCTACGGTGCCATGGTGCTGCCGCGCGGCCTGAAGCGCGGTGCCTGGATGGAGCTCGACGAGCGCGACATCCGAGCGCTGTTCCAGGCCTCCGGTGGCGCGGCTGCCCGGCCCGGTCCGCAGCAGCAGCAGCGCGGCCCGGGGCAGGAGGGCGGTGGCGGCAATGGCCGCAACGGGCGCAACAAGAAGCGACGGGGCAACCGCAATGGTGGCGGTGGTGGCCAGCCGCCGCGCGACATGCGCGATGCACGCGACGAGGGCGGACGCGAAGCGCCGATTCCGAATCCGCTTGGAGATGGCCGTCCGCCGCGCGGCGACCGGGGTGCCCGTCCCAATCGTGGCGGTGGCAATGGCGGCCCGCCCCAGGGGCAGGGACGCCGTGGCAACAGCGGCAACCGCCAGGGCGGCGGCAATCGCCAGCAGGGCGACGACCGTCAACCGAGCGGCGCCAACCAGCCCGATCCGATGAAGACCTCGTTGGGGTACATCGGTGCCGACAGCTTCTCGCGCCAGCGCAAGGAGCAGCGCGGAGGCCCGCGTCGTGGTGGAGGCGGGGGCGGTGGTGGCGGCTTCGGCGGTCAGGGCGGCCAAGGCGGCGGACGCCGTCGCGGGCGCTGAAAGCCAGCCGTCGGAGCGCGGCCTTTCGCGGGGTTTTCACCAATCAGCAAGGCTGCGCCGGTTAAAATCAGAGGCTTTGTCGACACGTGACGCAACAAATTCGTTGCAGTTGTGACAAAACACTTCAAAATCAAAGCTCCAGGAAGCATTTCAATGGCTATCGAACGTACCCTCTCCATCATCAAGCCCGACGCAGTTGCCAAGAACGTCATCGGCAAGATCGTTTCCCGTTTTGAAGCTGCTGGCCTCAAGATCGTCGCCGCCAAGCTGGTGCACCTGTCGCGCAACGAAGCCGAACAGTTCTACGCCGTGCACAAGGAGCGTCCCTTCTTCAAGGACCTGGTCGAGTTCATGATCTCGGGCCCCGTGTTCGTGCAGGTGCTCGAAGGCGAAAACGCCATCGCCAAGAACCGCGATCTGATGGGCGCCACCGACCCCAAGAAGGCAGCCGCCGGCACCATCCGCGCCGACTTCGCTGACAGCATCGACGCCAACGCCGTGCACGGTTCGGACGCTGCCGAAACCGCAGCGAACGAAGTCGCTTTCTTCTTCGCCGGCCTCAACGTCTACGCACGCTGAAGCCGCATCTCGACCGATTCCATGACCACGGCCAATCTGCTCGACTTCGATCTCGAGGGGTTGGCTGCGTTCTGCGAAAAACTCGGCGAGAAAAAATTCCGCGCCACGCAGCTGTTCCGCTGGATTCACCAGCGTGGCGCCAGCGACTTCACCCAGATGACCGATCTGGCGAAGTCGCTGCGCGAGAAACTCGCGACCACTGCGCGCGTGGAGGCCTTGCCGGTCATCACGCAGCACGAATCCAAGGACGGCACAATCAAGTGGCTGTTCGACGTCGGTGACGGCAATGCCGTCGAAGCCGTATTCATTCCCGAGGACGACCGCGGCACCTTGTGCGTGTCGTCCCAGGCCGGCTGTGCGGTCGGTTGCCGCTTTTGCTCGACTGGGCATCAGGGCTTCAGCCGCAACCTGAACACGGGCGAAATCGTCGCCCAGCTCTGGTTTGCCGAACACTTCCTGCGCAAGCACCTGAAGCGCGACGAGCGCGTCATCTCCAACGTGGTGATGATGGGCATGGGCGAGCCGCTTCAGAACTACTCGGCGCTGGTGCCCGCGCTGCGCACCATGCTCGACGACAACGCCTACGGGCTGTCGCGCCGCCGCGTGACGGTGTCGACTTCCGGCGTGGTGCCGATGATCGACCGCCTGGGTGCCGATTGCCCGGTGGCCATGGCCGTTTCGCTGCATGCGCCGAACGACGCGCTACGCGACGACCTCGTGCCGCTCAATCGCAAATACCCGATCGCCGAACTGATCGAGGCCTGCAAGCGCTATCTGGCGCACGCGCCGCGCGATTTCATCACCTTCGAATATTGCATGCTGGATGGCGTGAACGACCAGCCCGAGCATGCGCGGCAGCTCGTCGAATTGGTTCGCACGCACGGCATCTCGTGCAAGTTCAACCTGATTCCTTTCAACCCGTTTCCGGCCTCGGGTCTGTTGCGCTCGCCGCAGCCGCGCGTGCTGGCATTCGCCAGGACGCTGAGCGAAGCTGGTCTCGTGACCACCGTGCGCAAGACGCGCGGTGATGACATCGATGCCGCCTGCGGCCAGCTCGCCGGCGACGTCAAGGACCGCACCCGCGCGGCCGAGCGCATGGCCCAGCGCCGTGCAACCGAGCGTCCCGTTGTTTTGCATCCGGTCCGCAAGGCCGCCCCCCAGGAGCATTGAACTGATGAGCATGGTCATTCCGACGACGACCGCGAACGTGCAGCGGATGCTGACTACAGGTTTCGCGGGTGTCGCCGTGGCATTGCTGCTTGCGGGCTGCGTGAACACGCGCACCACCACCACCAGCCTGGCCGACACCAGTTCGGGCAAGGGGACCGAGGTGGTCACCGAATCCGACGAGTCCAGCCGACAGCGCCGCGCGCGCCTGCGCATGGAACTGGCGGCCGGCTATTTCGAGCATGGCCAGACCACTGTCGCGCTCGACGAGATCAAGCAGGCGCTGGTCGCCGACCCCAATAACGCCGACGCCTACAACCTGCGTGGCCTGGTCTACATGCGGCTCGACGATGCCGGCATGGCTGAAGACAGCTTCCGCCGCGCCATCGCCATCAATCCGCGCGACCCCAACGCGCGCCACAACTACGGCTGGCTGCTGTGCCAGCAGAACCGCTATGGCGATGCGGCTGCGCAGTTCACCGAGGCGCTGGCAGTGCCGAGCTATGCCGACCGCGCCAAGACGCTCATGACGCAGGGCGTGTGCGAGCTCAAGGCTGGGCAGCGCGTGCAAGCCGAGCGCAGCCTCATGCAGGCCTACGAGATCGACGCCGGCAATCCGGTGGTTGGCTTCAACCTTGCTTCGGTGTTGGCGCAGCGCGAAGAATGGTCGCGCGCGCAGTTCTACATTCGCCGCGTCAACAACAGTGCCTCGGCCAGCGCCGAGACGCTCTGGCTCGGCATCAAGATCGAACGAAAGCTGAACAACCGCGAGGCAGTCGCGCAGTTGGGAGGCCAACTGCAACGACGCTTCCCCCAGTCGCGGGAGGCAACAGCGTACGAGCGCGGGAATTTCAATGACTGATCGGGTTTCGGAGTTCGGCACTTCCGCAGCGCTGCCGCTGGAAGAAGGCGACATCACGCACAAGACCGCCGGCGACCTGCTGCGCGAAGCGCGCGAGGCCCATGGCCTGCACATCGAGATGGTGGCGGCCGCCCTCAAGGTGCCGCCGCAGAAGCTCATGGCGCTTGAAGCAGACGACATTGCCTCGTTGCCGGACCCGGTCTTCGCTCGCGCCCTGGCGAGCAGTGTCTGCCGTGCTTTGCGCATCGACCCGGCGCCCGTGCTTGCGAAGCTGCCCAGCACGCAAAGGGTGTCGCTGGCCGAGGCCGACCGAACCCTTCGGACGAACATCACTTCGGGCACGCCGCGCTGGAACAGCAGCGGACGCTCCAGCGGACTGCCTTCGCGCGGATTGCTGATCGTGGTGCTGGTGCTGCTGGTTGGCGCGGCTGCGTTGTTCTGGTTGCCGCAATCGGTGTTCGACCAGATCAGTGCTTCCGTGTCGCGCCTGACGGCGCGTAGCGAGGCCGATACGGAATCGGCGCCAGCGAACGGACCGGCTTCGGCCAGCGCAACTGGCGCCGTGGCCGAAACGGTGCCCTCGCAGGCTGTGGCACCGAGCGCTCCGGTGGGCCAAGCGCCCGCCGCAATCGCTGCCAATGCGCCATCTGCCCCCGCAGCGGTTGCGGTTGCCCCCACCGCGCCCGTGGCGACTGCCGCAAGCGCAAGCAGTCAGCAACTCGTTTTCGTGGCACGTGAAGAGTGCTGGATCACCGTAACTGAAGCCGGCGGCAAGCAGTTGCTGCGTCGCAGCCTGCAGGCCGGCGAAACGGTCGGCCTGTCGGGCGCGCTGCCACTGTCGGTGGTGGTGGGCCGTGCGTCGGCGGTCGATGTGCAGGTAAGCGGCAAGCCTTACGATCTGACGCCTGTCACGCGCGGCGGTGGCGTGGCGCGTTTCGAGGTGAAATCGTGACCGACTGCTATCCCGATCCCATTCCATCGGCGGCGCCCAAGGCGCGCCGCTCGCGCCAGTCCAGCGTGACCTGGGGCTCGCGTGTGGTTACGGTGGGCGGCGACGCCCCCGTGCGCGTGCAGTCCATGACCAACACCGACACCGTGGATGCCATCGGCACCGCGATCCAGGTGAAGGAGCTGGCCATCGCCGGCTCGGAAATGGTCCGTATCACAGTCAACACGCCCGAAGCCGCGGCGCAGGTGCCCTACATCCGCGAGCAGCTCGATCGCATGGGCATCGACGTGCCGCTGATCGGCGACTTCCACTACAACGGTCACCGCCTGCTCACCGACTATCCGGCCTGCGCCGAAGCGCTGAGCAAGTACCGCATCAACCCCGGCAACGTGGGCAAGGGCGACAAGCGCGACCGCCAGTTCGGCCAGATGATCGACGCGGCCATGCGCTGGAACAAGCCCGTGCGCATCGGTGTCAACTGGGGCAGCCTCGACCAGGAACTGCTCGCCAGCCTGATGGACACCAACAGCCAGCGCGCCGAGCCGTGGGACGCCAAGCAGGTGATGTACGAGGCGCTGATCACCTCGGCCATCGAGTCCGCGAAGCTCGCCGAATCGATGGGCATGGCTGGCAACCAGGTCATCCTGTCGTGCAAGGTGAGCGGCGTGCAGGACCTGATCTCGGTTTACCGCGAGCTGGCCCGCCGCTGCGGCTATGCGCTGCACCTGGGCCTCACCGAGGCCGGCATGGGCACCAAGGGCACGGTGGCATCGGCCACGGCGCTGTCGATCCTGCTGCAGGAGGGCATCGGCGACACCATTCGCGTGTCGCTTACGCCGCAGCCGGGCGAGTCGCGCACACAGGAGGTGGTGATCGCCTCCGAAATCCTCCAGGCATTGGGGCTGCGCGTGTTCGTGCCCAGCGTTACGGCCTGCCCGGGCTGCGGCCGCACCACCAGCACTACTTTCCAAGAGTTGGCCAAGCAGATCGACGACTATCTGCGCATGCAGATGCCGGTCTGGCGCAAGAAATATCCGGGCGTCGAGACGATGAAGGTGGCCGTCATGGGCTGCATCGTCAACGGCCCTGGCGAGAGCAAGCATGCCGACATCGGCATCAGCCTGCCCGGCACCGGCGAGGCGCCCGCCGCGCCGGTCTTCATCGACGGCGAAAAGGCACTCACGCTGCGCGGCGACAATATCGCCAACGAGTTTCACCAGCTCGTCGAAACCTACATCGAAAAGCGCTTCGGCGGCGAACACGCTGTCGCGGCCTGACACCTCCGCAGACTCATGGCTGAAAAATTGAATGCCGTCAAAGGCATGAACGACATATTGCCGCCCGAATCGGCGCGCTGGGAGTGGCTCGAGGCCACCGTGCGCGACCTGATGGGGCGCTATGCGTACCGTAACGTCCGCACGCCGATCCTCGAGCACACAGCGCTGTTCGTGCGCGGCATCGGCGAAGTGACGGACATCGTCGAGAAGGAGATGTACTCCTTCCACGACCGTTCGGACAAGTACGGCGACAACGACCACCTGACGCTGCGGCCCGAGAACACCGCCGGTATCGTGCGGGCCGCGATCGAGCACAACATGCTCTACGACGGCGGCAAGCGCCTGTGGGCCATCGGGCCGATGTTCCGGCGCGAGAAGCCGCAGCGCGGGCGTTTCCGGCAGTTCCACCAGATCGACGTCGAGGCGCTGGGCTTTGCTGGTCCCGACGTCGACGCTGAATTGATCCTGCTCGCGAGCGCGCTCTGGAAGGCGATCGGCCTGACCGACGTGCGGCTGGAACTCAACAGCCTTGGCCAACCGGCAGAGCGGGCGCAGCACCGCGCCCAGCTCATCGCGCATTTCGAGGCACATGCCGACAAGCTCGACGAGGACGGCCAGCGCCGCCTGCACAGCAACCCGCTGCGCATCCTCGACACCAAGAATCCGGCGATGAAGGATGTGGTCGAGTCGGCGCCGAGACTGATGGATTTCCTCGGTGCCGAATCGCTGGCGCACTTCGAGGGGTTGAAGGCCATCCTCGATGCCAACGGCGTTGCCTACACCATCAACCCGCGCCTCGTGCGCGGCCTCGACTACTACAACCTCAGCGTGTTCGAGTTCGTGACCGACCGGCTCGGCTCGCAGGGCACGGTGTGTGCCGGCGGCCGCTATGACGGCCTGTTCGAGCAACTCGGCGGCAAGCCGGCGCCTGCAGTGGGATGGGCGATCGGCGTGGAGCGCGTGCTCGACCTCATGAAGGAGCAGGGCACCCAGATCCCGGTACGGGCCCCCGATGTCTATGCCGTCGTGCCCGATGCCTCCGCCATGCCGGTGGTGCTGCGCACGCTGCAGCAATTGCGTGACGCCGGCGTGCGTGTGCAGATGCACGCCGCCACGGCGGATGGCCTCGGCAGCTTCAAGTCGCAGTTCAAGCGGGCCGACAACAGCGGCGCTACCTACGCCCTGATCTTCGGCGCCGATGAACTTGCACGCGGCGAAGTGACTCTCAAGGCGCTGCGCGACGGAAGCGGCGCGCAAACCTCCCGGCCACTTGCTGAAGTGGCCGCCTGGGCCGCCACCCTACAATCGCCGGCTCCCAACAACTGACAGCGCATGGCAACCCATCTCGACCTCGAAGAACAGGAACAGCTCGACCAGCTCAAGCATTTCTGGAATACCTACGGCACCCTGATCACTTCGGTCGTGCTGCTCGTCGCTGGCGCCTTCGTGGCCTGGAACGGCTGGCAATGGTATGGCCGCAACAAGGCGGCGCAGGCCTCGTCGCTCTACGACGAGGTCGAGAAGACGGCGCAGGCGGGCGACCCGGCACGCATCGCTCTCGTGCTCGACGACATGAAGAAGCGCTTCGCCGGCACCGCCTACGCGCAACAGGCCGGCCTGCTGGTCGCCAAGACGCTGTACGAGAAGGGCAATGCCGCAGGCTCGCGCGCCGAGCTCGAATGGGTCGCGCAGAACGCCATCGACCCTGGCTACAAGGCCATCGCCCGGCTGCGGCTGGCGGCCGAACTGCTCGACAGCAAGTCTTACGACGATGCCCTCAAGCAGCTCGACGGCAGCGTGCCCAAGGAATTCGAACCGTTGGTGGCCGACCGCAAGGGCGACATCTACCTGGCTCAAGGCAAGCGCGCTGAAGCACAGACCGAATACCGCAAGGCGTGGACCGGCCTTGGCGCCACCTCGGACTATCGCCGTCTGGTTGAAATCAAGCTCAACGCGGTCGGTGTCGATCCGAAGAGCCTGGCACCCGTCGTCACCGTCACACCCGCAGCCCCCAAAACTCCCTGACCGCATCATGAATTTCAAGCGTTTCATGCCTGAATCGACCGCCTTGCGTGCGGGATCAGCTCTTGTTTTGGTAGCGTTTCTCGCCGCCTGTTCTGGTACCAGCAAGCCGAAGCCGGCCGAGCTGCCTGCCAACCCGGCCCTGATGGGCGTGCGCCAGGCCTGGACTGTGCGCATCCCCGATGTCCAGTTCCCGCTCAGCACCGACGTCAGCGGCGACACGGTTACCGTGGCTGGCAGCGACGGCACGGTGGTCGCCATCGATGCTCGCGCCGGCCGCGAAACCTGGCGCGTCAGCGCCGGTGCTCCGCTGGCTGCAGGTGTTGGCAGCGACGGGTCGATGGCCGCGGTCGTCACCACCAGCAACGAGCTGGTCGCCATCGAGAACGGCAAGGTCCTGTGGAAGCAGAAGCTCTCGGCCCAGGCTTTCACCGCACCGCTGGTGGCAGGCCGCCGCGTGTTCGTGCAGACCGCCGACCGCAGCATCAGCGCTTGGGACGGCCAGAGCGGCCGTCGCCTCTGGATCCAGCAGCGCGCCGGAGAAAACCTGGTGCTGCGCAAGTCGGGCGTGCTCATCGCCGTGGGCGACACGCTGGTGGCCGGCATCGGCGGCCGTCTGGTCGGCATCAACCCCGCCAACGGCACCTCGCGCTGGGAGTCGCCCATTGCGGCTCCGCGCGGCACCAACGACGTGGAGCGCCTGGTCGACCTGACCGGCAGCGTGAGCCGCTTTGGAGACACGGTTTGCGCCCGCGCTTACTACGCCAGCGTCGGCTGCGTCGAGACCGTACGCGGTTCGCTGGTCTGGAGCAAGCCGGCTTCGGGCGCGGACGGCGTCAGCGGCGACAGCGGTTTTGTCTATGGCACCGAGTCCGACGGCAGCGTCGTGGCCTGGCGCCGTGCCGATGGTGAACGCGCCTGGCAGATGAGCCGCTTCAAGAATCGCAACCTCACCGCACCGTTGGCCGTGGGCCGTTCGCTGATCGTCGGCGAAGACACTGGCATGCTGCATTTCGTCTCGCGCGAAGACGGTGCGCTGCTCAATCGCATCACGCCCGATGGCTCGGCCATCACCGTCACGCCGGTACTGGCCGGCAACACGGTCGTGGTGGTGACTGCCAAGGGTGGCGTTTTTGGCTATCGCCCTGAATAACTTTTCTTTCTTTTTCCAAGGCCCGACCATGAATACCGAGCCATCGAAAGGCCGGCCATGAAGCCGGTCGTGGCCCTGGTCGGGCGGCCCAACGTTGGCAAGTCGACCCTCTTCAACCGCCTGACCCAGACGCGCGACGCCATCGTCGCCGACTTCGCCGGACTCACGCGCGACCGTCACTACGGCAACGGCCGCCTGGGCAAGCACGAGTTCATCGTGATCGACACTGGCGGCTTCGAGCCTGACGCGGGCAGCGGCATCTACAAGGAAATGGCCAAGCAGACTCGGCAGGCCGTGGCCGAGGCCGACGTGGTGATCTTTGTGGTCGACGCCCGTGAGGGCCTTTCCGCGCAAGACCATGACATCGCCAACGAGCTGCGCCGTCTCGGCAAGCCCTGCGTGCTGGCGGCCAACAAGGCCGAGGGCATGCACGACGGCACCAAGCTGGTCGACTTCTACGAACTCGGCTTCGGCGACGTGCATGGCGTGTCGGCTGCGCACGGGCAGGGCATGCGCGACCTTGTCGAGCTTGCGCTGGAGCCGCTGAACCTGCCTGATCCCGACGACGAGACGGACGAGGACGAGGTCAACAAGCCGATCAAGCTGGCCGTGGCCGGCCGGCCCAATGTGGGCAAGTCCACGTTGATCAACACCTGGCTGGGTGAAGAGCGCCTGGTGGCCTTCGACATGCCGGGCACCACGCGCGACGCCATCTCCGTGCCTTTCGAGCGAAACGGCCAGCGCTTCGAGCTGATCGACACGGCCGGCCTGCGCCGCAAGGGCAGGGTGTTCGAGGCGATCGAGAAGTTCTCGGTGGTCAAGACGCTGCAGGCCATCGAGTCGGCCAATGTCGTGCTGCTGCTGCTCGACGCCACGCAGGGCGTGACCGACCAGGATGCGCACATTGCCGGCTACATCCTCGAGAGTGGCCGCGCGGTGGTGATCGCCATCAACAAGTGGGACGCGGTCGACAGCTACCAGCGCGAGCAGATCCAGCGGCAGATCGAGACCCGGCTGCCGTTCCTGAAGTTCGCGGCGCTGCATTTCATCTCGGCCATCAAGCGCCAGGGCCTGGGCCCGGTGTGGCAGGCGATTGCGCAGGCCCACAAGTCGGCCACGCGCAAGATGTCGACCCCGGTGCTGACACGCCTGCTGCTGGAGGCGGTGCAGTTCCAGGCGCCCAAGCGTGGCGGCATGTACCGCCCCAAGCTGCGCTATGCGCATCAGGGGGGTATGAACCCGCCGGTGATCGTGATCCACGGGAATTCGCTGGAGCATGTCACCGACGCTTACAAGCGCTTCCTCGAGGGGCGCTTCCGCAAGGAATTCGACCTTGTGGGTACCCCCTTGCGCATCGAGTTCAAGAGCTCGCACAATCCATTTGCCGACAAGGACGATTGAGGGAGCTTGGCCGCCGATGGCGGCCAATGAGTTGCAGCAGGAGTGGAAGTTCCGCTTTTTGAGAACCGTTATTTTCTCAAGGCTTTTGACCCCGATTGCTGCAGCGCAGAAACCCTGTGTTAAGGTCATCTCTCCAACAACTACTCTTGAACACGGAGAATATCGTGAGCAATAAAGGGCAACTTCTGCAAGACCCGTTTCTGAACACCCTGCGTCGTGAGCACGTGCCGGTTTCCATTTATTTGGTGAACGGTATCAAGCTGCAGGGCCAGATCGAGTCTTTTGACCAGTACGTCGTGTTGCTTCGCAATACGGTGACGCAAATGGTCTACAAGCACGCCATTTCCACCATCGTGCCGGGTCGTGCCGTCAACTTCTCGGCTGCCGAGAACGACGACGCCGCAGCCTGATCGCGCGGAGCGCGGCAGCTCTGCTGCCGCGCTTTTTCCCAATTTCTGATCCCGCTTGTCTGAACTGATCCCCCGCCAGGAAGGCGCCGCCGTTCTCGTCGGCGTCGATTTCGGGCTGCCCCATTTCGACAGCGAACTAGAGGAACTCGGTCTGCTTGCGCAGACCGCGGGCCTGACGCCCGTCGCCCGTCTTGCGTGCAAGCGCAAGGCGCCCGATGCGGCATTGTTCGTTGGCAGCGGCAAGGCCGAAGAAATCAAGGAGCTGGCTGCCCTGTACAGGGCGAGCGAGGTCATCTTCGACCAGGCCCTGAGCCCCGCGCAGCAGCGCAACCTCGAGCGCCAGCTCGACGTCGCCGTTTACGACCGGACCTTCCTCATCCTCGAGATCTTCGCCCAGCGCGCGCGTTCGCACGAAGGCAAGCTGCAGGTCGAGCTGGCTCGCCTGCAGTACCTCAGCACGCGGCTGGTCCGTCGCTGGTCCCACCTGGAGCGCCAGACCGGCGGCGCCGGGGTGCGCGGCGGCCCGGGTGAAAAGCAGATCGAGCTCGACCGCCGGATGATCAGCGAGTCGATCAAGCGCACACGCGAGCGTCTCGCCAAGGTGCAGAAGCAGCGCGGCACGCAGCGCCGCCAGCGCGAGCGCCGCGAGACCTTCAACATCTCCCTGGTGGGCTACACCAACGCGGGCAAGTCGTCGCTGTTCAATGCGCTGGTCAAGGCCCGCGCCTATGCGGCCGACCAGCTGTTCGCCACGCTCGATACCACCACGCGCAACCTCTACCTGGGCAATACCGAAGATGGACGGAGGCGGCAGGTATCGATCTCCGACACCGTGGGCTTCATCCGTGACCTGCCGCACGGCCTGGTCGATGCCTTCAAGGCCACGCTGCAGGAGGCGGTCGACGCCGACCTGCTGCTGCACGTGATCGACGCCTCCAACCCGCATTACCCCGAGCAGATGGCCGAGGTGCAGGCGGTGCTGCGCGAGATCGGTGCCGACACCGTTCCGCAGCTTTTGGTATTCAACAAGCTCGACGCCCTTGAAAGCGCGCAACATCCGCTGCATCTGCAGGACGAGATGGAAATCGACGGCGTGCAGGTCCCCCGCATCTTCCTCAGCGCCAAGAGCGGCGAGGGCGTGTCGCTGCTGCGCGCCGAGCTCGCCCGGCAGTCGGGTTCCGTAGCCGATACGATGACCCCTGGGGCAAACGCTGAATTGCACGATGCAGCCGATTGATTGGGCACAATCCCGCCACTGACAAGAGAACGAAGCGAATGAATTCAAAGCCAGCGCGGAGAGGGTTTCTGGGCATGTTCAACCTGAACGATGGCCGATGGGGGCGCGGCGACGAGCCGTCGTCCTCCAACGGCGACCGCCCGGCCGGCAACCGCCCCCCCGATGCCAATCCCCCGGGCGCACCGACGCCCCCGCCTCCGGGCAACAACAACAGCAACGACAACCGTCCCCGCGGACAAGGCCCCAACCAGGGCCCGCCTGACCTCGACGAACTCTGGCGCGACCTCAATCGCAAGCTCGGTGGCTTCTTCGGCGGCAAGGGTGGCGGCAACCGTCCCAACGGCGGCAGCAGCGGCGGTGGTGGCAACGGCTACAGGCCCGACATGAAAAATGCAGGATTCGGCCTCGGCCTCGTGGCCGCAGTGGCCGTCCTGATCTGGCTCGGCACCGGCTTCTTCATCGTGAACGAAGGCCAGCAGGCCGTCGTCACGCAGTTCGGCAGCTACAAGAGCACCGTGGGTGCAGGCTTCAACTGGCGCCTGCCGTATCCCATTCAGCGCCACGAAGTGGTGGTGACCACGCAGATCCGCTCCGCCGACGTGGGCCGCGATGCCATCGTGCGCTCCACCGGCCTGCGCGAATCGGCGATGCTGACCGAAGACGAGAACATCGTCGAGATCAAGTTCGCCGTGCAGTACCGCCTGAGCGACCCGCGCGCATGGCTCTACGAGAGCAAGTCGCCTGCCGACACCGTCGTGCAGGTGGCCGAAACCTCCGTGCGCGAGGTGGTAGGCAAGATGAAGATGGATGCCGCTCTGGCCGAAGAGCGCGACCAGATCGCACCACGCGTGCGCGCGCTGATGCAGACCATCCTCGACCGCTACAAGATCGGCGTCGAAGTCGTCGGCATCAACCTGCAGCAGGGCGGCGTGCGTCCGCCCGAGCAGGTGCAGGCCGCGTTCGACGACGTGCTCAAGGCCGGCCAGGAGCGCGAGCGCACCAAGAACGATGCACAGGCCTACGCCAACAACGTGGTGCCGCTCGCCACCGGTACGGCTTCGCGCCTGAAGGAGGAGTCCGAGGCCTACAAGGCGCGGATCGTGGCGCAGGCCCAGGGTGATGCAGGCCGCTTCAGCGCGGTGCTGGCTGAATACCAGAAAGCCCCGCAGGTGACGCGCGACCGCATGTACACCGACGCCATGCAGCAGATCTACGCCAGCACGACCAAGGTGCTGGTCGACAGCAAGCAGGGCTCGAACCTGCTGTACCTGCCGCTCGACAAGCTCATGCAGATGAGTGGCAACAGCGGCGCCGCCGCGGCCACCCCGGTCGATGCGGCCAGTCCCAACGTTGCCGGCACCGCGCCGGCCCAGTCCTCGGTGATCCCGGTGGCCCCTGCGACGACCGACGTGCGTGGCCGCGATGGCCGCTCGCGTGACCGCGACGTGCGTTGAGAAAGGCCCGAAAGAATATGAACAGAATCGGATTCATCGCCACGTCGATCCTCGTGCTGCTCGTGCTGGCAAGCTCGACCCTCTTCGTGGTCGACCAGCGCCAGTTCGGCGTGGTCTATGCCCTCGGCCAGATCAAGCAGGTCATTACCGAGCCAGGCCTGAACTTCAAGCTGCCGCCGCCGTTCCAGAACGTGTCGTACATCGACAAGCGCCTGCTGACGCTGTCGAGCGTGGACACCGAGCCCATGCTCACCGCCGAGAAGCAGCGCGTGGTGATCGACTGGTACGTGCGCTGGCGCATCTCCGACCCGCAGGCCTACATCCGTAACGTCGGCCTCGACGAGAACGCCGGTGCAATGCAGCTCAACCGCGTGGTGCGCAATGCGTTCCAGGAGAACATCAACAAGCGCACCGTGCGCGACCTGATCTCGGTGCGCCGCGAGGCCCTCATGGCCGACGTGCAGCGCGAAGTGCTGTCGGTGGTGAAGGGCGCCAAGCCCTGGGGTGTGGACGTGGTCGACGTGCGCATCACGCGTGTCGACTATGTAGAAGCCATCACCGAATCGGTCTATCGCCGCATGGAAGCCGAACGCAAGCGCGTGGCCAACGAGCTGCGTTCGACCGGTACGGCTGAAGGCGAAAAGATTCGCGCCGATGCTGATCGCCAACGCGAGGTGATCGTGGCGAACGCCTACCGCGACGCCCAGAAGATCAAGGGCGAGGGCGATGCCCAGGCCGCTTCCGCTTACAGCGAAGCCTTCGGTCGCGATCCGCAGTTTGCGCAGTTCTACCGAAGCCTCGATGCCTACAAGCAGAGCTTCAACAAGAAGAGCGACGTGATGGTGCTCGACCCATCGTCGGACTTCTTCCGCGCCATGCAAGGCTCGGGCTCGACCACCAACGCGCCTCGTCGTTGATTCTTCGCCAGGAGCCGTGAGCGCCGACACTTTCTGGAGCGCATTGGCGCTCGTCCTGGTGATCGAAGGCATCCTGCCTTTCGTCTCGCCGGGAGGGTGGCGGCGCGGCTTCGGGCAGCTCATGCAGCTGCGCGACGGCCAGCTTCGTTTCTTCGGACTTTGCAGCATCCTGCTGGGTTTGATACTGCTCTGGATCCTGGCCTAGTCTTGGGCTGGTCGCGGTCCCGGTAGAATCCCGGTTTAACCACGCCCCCGATCCCCATGTCCGCCTGGGTCCTCCCGGATCACATTGCCGATGTGCTGCCCTCCGAGGCGCGCCACATCGAAGAACTTCGACGCCAGCTGCTCGATACCGCCCGTGGCTATGGCTACGAGCTGGTGATGCCGCCGCTGCTCGAGCATCTCGAATCGCTGCTCTCGGGCACCGGCGAGGCACTCGATCTCCAAACCTTCAAGCTTGTCGACCAGCTTTCCGGCCGCAGCATGGGCCTGCGTGCCGACACCACCCCCCAGGTGGCGCGCATCGATGCCCACCTGCTGAACCGTGACGGTGTTGCCCGCCTGTGCTACTGCGGTCCGGTGCTCCACACCCGGCCAGATCGCCCGCACGCCACCCGTGAGCCCCTGCAGTTCGGCGCCGAGATCTACGGCCATGCCGGTCTCGAAGCGGACATCGAAACCTTGCTGCTGGCGCTCGACTGCCTCGATGCCGCCGGCCTGCGCGACGGCGTGATCGTCGACCTGGCCGATGCTCGCATCGTGCGCGCCTTGTTCGCTGGCGTGCCGGTCGATGCGGCCGCGCTGGCCCGGGTGCATGCAGCGCTGGCCGCCAAGGACGCGAGCGAACTCGAATCGCTCACCAAGGATTTCCCCGCCGCCTCGCGCGAGGGGCTGCGTGCCCTCATCCAGCTGTACGGCGACGCGTCGGTGCTCGACGAGGCCGCCAAGGCCCTGAAAGGCACGCCCGCAGTGGGTGCTGCTCTGGCCGACCTGAAGCAGCTCGCCGCCGGTCTGCAGGGCGTGGCCGGTCGCCAGATCAGCTTCGACCTGGCCGACCTGCGCGGCTATGCGTATTACAGCGGCATGCGCTTCGGCATCTACGTGCCCGGCGCGGCCGATTCGCTGGTGCGTGGCGGCCGCTATGACGAAGTGGGGGCCGTGTTCGGCCGCAACCGTCCGGCGGTCGGCTTCAGCCTCGACGTGCGCGAACTGGTTGGCGTGCTGCCGGCCCGCCCGCTGCGCGCCGCCATCCGTGCACCCTGGAGCGACGCGGCCGGGCTGCGTCAGGCAATTGCCCAATTGCGCAAGGCCGGCGAAACGGTAGTCTGCGTGCTGCCGGGCCATGGCAGCGAAATCGATGAATTCCACTGCGACCGCGAGCTCGTCGAGCAAGCTGGCCAGTGGAATGTCCGAGCGATCTGAATTTTTGAAGTAATGGAACGAGCATGAGCGTAACCACCGGAAGAAACGTGGTCGTCGTCGGCACCCAATGGGGCGACGAGGGCAAAGGCAAGCTGGTCGACTGGCTGACGGAAAGCGCCCAGGGCGTGGTCCGTTTCCAGGGCGGCCACAACGCGGGCCACACGCTGGTCATCAACGGTGTGAAAACCGCGTTGCACCTGATCCCGAGCGGCATCATGCGGCCCGGCGTCAAGTGCTACATCGGCAACGGCGTGGTGCTGTCGGCCGCCAAGCTGTTCGAGGAAATCGAAGGGCTGGAGAAAGCCGGCGTCGAGGTGCGTTCGCGCCTGCGCATCAGCGAGGCCTGCCCGCTGATCTTGCCGTTCCATGCCGCGCTGGACATCGCGCGCGAGGCCTACCGCGAAAAGGGCGGCATCGAGAAGATCGGCACCACCGGCCGCGGCATCGGCCCGGCCTACGAAGACAAGATCGCCCGCCGCGCGCTGCGCGTGCAGGACCTGAAGCACCCTGAGCGTTTCGCGGCCAAGCTGCGCGTGTTGCTCGACCTGCACAACCACGTGCTGACGCAGGTGCTGAGCGCCCCGGCCATCGACTTCGACGAAGTCTTCAACGAGGCCATGAGGCACGCCGAGCTGCTCAAGCCCATGATGGCCGACGTTTCGCGCGAGCTGAACGACGCGCACAGGAACGGCGCCAACCTGCTGTTCGAAGGCGCACAGGGCACGCTGCTCGACGTCGACCACGGCACCTACCCGTACGTCACCTCCAGCAACTGCGTGGCCGGCAATGCCGCTGCCGGTTCGGGCGTGGGCCCGGGCATGCTGCATTACATCCTCGGCATCACCAAGGCCTACTGCACGCGCGTGGGCGGCGGTCCGTTCCCCACCGAACTCGACTGGGCCACGCCCGGCACCCCGGGCTACCACATGAGCACCGTGGGCGCCGAAAAGGGCGTGACCACCGGCCGCAGCCGCCGTTGCGGCTGGTTCGACGCCGCGCTGCTCAAGCGCTCGGCGCAGGTCAACGGCCTGTCGGGCCTGTGCATCACCAAGCTCGACGTGCTGGACGGCCTCGAAAAGCTCGAGCTGTGCACCGGCTACGAACTCGACGGCGAAATCACCGACATCCTGCCGATGGGCGCTGACGAGATCGAGCGCTGCACGCCAATCTACGAGACCCTCGAAGGCTGGAGTGAAAGCACCGTTGGCGTCACGCAGTACGACAAGCTGCCGATCAATGCGCGCCTGTACCTGCAGCGCATCGAGCAGGTCACTGGCGTGCCGATCCACATGGTGTCGACCAGCCCCGACCGCGACCACACGATCATGATGCGCCACCCCTACCTGGCCGACTGAAGAGGAAAAGAAGAACCATGTTGACCGAAGACGGCAAGCATCTCTACGTCAGCTACGACGAGTACCACAACCTGATCGAAAAGCTCGCGATCAAGGTGCACCAGTCGGGCTGGCAGTTCGACACTATCCTGTGCCTGGCGCGCGGCGGCATGCGCCCTGGCGACGTGCTCTCGCGCATCTTCGACAAGCCGCTGGCGATCATGTCGACCAGCTCGTACCGCGCCGACGCTGGCACGGTGCAGGGTCACCTCGACATCGCCCGCTTCATCACCACGCCCAAGGGCGAGATTGCCGGCCGCGTGCTGCTGGTGGACGACCTGGCCGACTCGGGGCACACGCTGCATGCCGTGATGGACATGCTGCGCAACAACTACCCGCCCATCACCGAGCTGCGCAGCGCGGTGATCTGGACCAAGGCGCTGTCGACCTTCACGCCCGACTACCAGGTGGAATTCCTTGCCACGAACCCGTGGATCCACCAGCCCTTCGAAGGCTACGACTCCATGGGCGCCGAGAAGCTGATCGAGAAGTGGTCGGTCTGATCTATCGGCCGACCCTTCGGCAATAAGCGGCGCTGCCGGCTCACCCGGCGTCGCTGAGCATCGCGGTATAGCGCCGCTGCATTTCTTCCGGCGTCAGCTTCTCGATGCTGTGCCCCACGTTCCAGCGATGGCCGAAGGGGTCGTGAAAGACGCCGGAACGTTCCCCATAAAACTGATCCTGCGGCGCCATGTTCAACGTGGCGCCCGCGGCGACCGCGCGCGCCACCACCGCGTCGGCATCGTCCACGTGCAGGTGCAACGTGACGGCCGTGCCGCCCAGCGTCTTTGCGCTGTGGATGTTGAATTCGGCGAATTCGTCCGAGATCATCAGGATCGCGCCATTGTTGAAGTCCAGCTCCGCATGGCCGATGCGGCCGCTCGGCTCGGTCAGGCGAAAGATTTCCTTCACTTCGAAGACCTTGCAATAGAACTCGATGGCTGCGCCGGCATCGTGGACGCAGAGGTACGGAAACAGTTCGTGGATGGCCATGCTCTTGTCCAGTCGGGTTGATGAGACGGCTGCGATTCTGGCGACCGTTGCTTTTCAGGTCTTGAACAAATTTGACCTGCGGGCTCGTAGTCAGATTCGCACATGCCGGGACGATGCTGGCGCTGCTCGCCGGTACGCCTGCGGCGACATACCGGCGATGGCCAGGAAGTCGCGGTTGAAGTGCGCCTGGTCGCTGTAGCCGGCCTGCAGCGCCAGATCGACCCAGGGCTGGGTGGGGTCCATGGCGAACTGCCCGATCACGCGGTCGAAGCGCAGCATGCGCGCGTACTGCTTGGGCGCCAGGCCGGTCATGCCGCGGAACAGAGCGATGAAGCGCCGGTGGCTGTAGCCGCTTTGCTTCACCAGTTCGCGGATGGCGCCGGCCTGCGCATCGTCGTCACGGGCGCTCGCGCTTGCCATGCTGGCCAGTGCCTGCGCCACCGCAGGATGCAGTCCGTGCATGGCGGAGGCGGCGAGGCGTGCGCCCAGCAGGGCATCGGCGATCGCTAGTTGCCGCGCCAGCGAGTCGGTGCCGTGGAACTGCTCTAACGCGAAGTCAGCGTCCGCGCCCCAGAGCGCGTCCAGCGATGTGTGGCGGTCGGCCAGCGCGTCCTCGGGTACACCGAGCAGCGCCTTGGCCGCGCCCGGCTGCAGCATGGCGCCGACCGAGTGCGTTTGCACCGACACGTCGCGCACGAAAAACGCCGAGCGGGCTCCGCCCACCATGGCATGGCCCACCGTGAAGCCCCGCGCATCGGCATCGTCCTGGAACAGGCGCAAGGGCGGCCCCGAAAGCCGGAACACGAGGTGCATGCCGCCCGTGGGCAGCACGTGTTCGCGCGCGCCCGGCTGTCCCTCGTGCTGCTCATCGGGCGCGGAGGCCCACAGGAGCCGCACAAAGGGCCGCAGATGGGGGGAGGGTGGTCGGGTCAGCTGCATGACGCGGGAAGTGTCTGCCGAGCCGCCACGCGGCGCAATCACCCCGCCCGCTAAATCCCCGGATGCGGCGCTCGCGCTAGCATCGCTCCATGAGCAAGCCTTCCACGACCCTGATCCACCACCCCTACGTTCCGCCAGCCACCTTCGCCGCGCCGCAGCCCGGCGTGTTCAAGGCATCGACCGTGTTCTTCGCCGACGTGGCCGCCATGCGCGCGCGCGACTGGCGCACCAAGGCTGGCTACACCTACGGCCTGCACGGCACGCCCACCACCTTCACGCTCGAAGAGCGCCTGGCCACGCTCGAAGGCGGCACCGAATGCCTGCTCGTGCCCAGCGGGCTGGCGGCCATCTCGCTGGTGTCGTTCGCCTTCCTCAAGACCGGCGACGAGGTGCTGATCCCCGACAACGCCTACGGTCCCAACAAGGCGCTGGCCACCGGCGAACTGGCGAATTTCGGCATTACCCATCGCATGTACGACGCGATGAATCCGGCCGACCTCGCGGCCAAGCTGTCGGACCGCACGCGGCTGGTCTGGGTCGAGGCGGCGGGTTCGGTGACGATGGAGTTTCCCGACTTGCCTGCGCTCGTGAACGTTTGCCGCGCGCGCGGCGTGATGACCGCGCTCGACAACACCTGGGGCGCGGGCCTGGCCTTTGCGCCTTTCGATTTCAACGACAGCGGGCAGGGCGTCGACATCTCGGTGCACGCGCTCACCAAGTACCCGAGCGGCGGCGGCGACGTGCTCATGGGCAGCGTGATCACGCGCGACGAGCGGCTGCACCGCGCGCTCAAGCTCACGCACATGCGCATGGGCTTCGGCATTGGTGTGGGCGACGTAGAGACGTTGCTGCGCTCGCTGCCCAGCATCGCGTTGCGCTATGCCGCTCACGACCGCGCGGCGCGCGAGTTGGCCGGCTGGCTCAACGGCTGCGACGAGATCGCGCAGGTGCTGCACCCCGCGCTCGAAGACTCGCCCGGGCACGTGCACTGGCGCGCGCTGTGTGGCGCGACCGACCTGGCCGCAGGCCTGTTCTCGGTGGTGTTCGACGAGCGCTACAGCACCGAGCAGGTCGACCGTTTCTGCGACAGCCTGCAGCTGTTCCGCCTCGGCTATTCGTGGGGCGGTCCCATCAGCCTGGTGGTGCCGTACGACATCGGCCTGATGCGCGATGCCTCCGTGGCACGCTGGCCTTACAAGGGCACGCTCGTTCGTTTTTCGATCGGCCTCGAAGATGTGGAGGACCTGCGCGCCGACTTGCAGCAGGCGCTGGCGCGGATGTAAAAAATCGCTTCTCGCTCTCTGGGAGCGTCAGTGGGTACCGTCTTGGGACTGCACCGTTATCGCTTACAGTAGGCCACGCGCAGTCACCCTGACTGCCTCGCCCAAGGAGAAGCAGTGGCAACACCCAATTACGGCTACGAGAAGCGCCAGAAAGAGCTGGCCAAGAAGAAGAAGAAGGAAGAAAAGCTCCGGGAAAAGGCGAACCGCAAACTCAATCCGAGCAGCGACGGCTTGGCCCCCGGAGATCCGGAAACCGACGTGGCCTCGCTCGAACGCGATCCACCCACGGTGCCCGAGTTGCCCACCAAGAACGGTTGATCCGCTCCTGGCGTACCCATCAAGAAGCCGCCGCAGGCCTGCGCCTGCGGCGGCTTTTTTCTTGATTATTTCGGCAGCAGCTTGCGCAGCTCGGGCCAGACGTTGTCCAGCAGTTGCGGCTGCGCCGCGGCCGTCGGGTGGATGCGGTCGGCCTGGAACAGCGAGAGCGCGTCAGGCGCATCGGCCACGCCCTTGAGCAGGAAGGGCACGAGCGCGGACTTGGTCGCGCCCGCCACCTTGGAGAACACCGCCTCGAAGCGCCGCGTGTAGTCGCCGCCATAGTTCGGCGGCACCTGGATGCCGACGATCAGCACCTTCGCGCCCGCGGCCTGCGCGGCCTTGGTGATCTGCATCAGGTTGCTTTCGGTGTCGGAGAGCGGCAGGCCGCGCAGCGCGTCGTTGGCGCCGAGCTCCAGCACCACGTGGCTGGGCTTGTGCTGCGCCAGCAGCGAAGCAAGGCGCGAGCGCCCGCCGGAGCTGGTGTCGCCGCTGATGCTGGCGTTGACCACGGTGGCCGCGATCTTCTGCTGCGCAAGCCTTTTTTCCAGCAAGGGTACCCAGCCTTCGCCGCGCTTGAGGCCGTACTCTGCGCTCAGCGAATCGCCGAGCACCAGGATCACCGGCTTGCCAGCCATCGGTACTTGGGCCTGAGCCTGGGCCTGCGCCGCGGTCGTCCATAGCCCCGCGCTGCCGAGCGCGGCGGTGGTCAAGATAAAGTCACGTCGATTCAAAACCAAAGCCTTTCCATGTCCCAACCCCCGTCTGATGCAATTGTCGCCGTCGAGCATGTCTTCAAGTCCGTCACCGATTCGGCCGGCACGCTGGACATTCTGCAGGACATCGATTTCACCCTCGGCGCGCGGGAAACCGCAGCCATCGTCGGCGCCTCGGGCTCCGGCAAGAGCACTCTGCTGTCGATCATCGCGGGGCTGGACACGCCCACGCGCGGTACGGTGCGCATCGCCGGCGAAGACATCTTCGCCATCGACGAGGACGAGCGCGCCGCCGTGCGCGCGCAGCGCGTGGGCTTCGTGTTCCAGAGCTTCCAGCTGCTGGGCAACCTGAGCGCGCTCGAAAACGTGATGCTGCCGCTGGAGCTGGCCAACCGCAAGGATGCGCGCAAGGCCGCCACCGAAATGCTCGGCCGCGTCGGCCTTGGCCAGCGGCTCGGGCACTACCCCAAGGTGCTTTCGGGCGGCGAGCAGCAGCGCGTGGCGCTGGCCCGCGCCTTCGTGGTGCAGCCGGCGCTGCTGCTGGCCGACGAGCCCACCGGCAGCCTCGACTTCGCCACCGGCGAGCAGGTGATGCGGCTGATGTTCGACCTCAATCGCGAACTCGGCACCACGCTCGTGCTCGTCACCCACGACCGGGGCATCGCGGCCCGATGCGAGCGACGCATCACCATCGAGGCCGGTCGTGTCGCACTTAATGAAAAAGTGGCTCTGGCGCCCGCCTGACAAGCGCAATAAGCTATTAAACATAAGTAAATAGCCAGCCACACAGGAGATATTCATGGAGGAGCTTCCGCCCGACGCCGTCCTGGCGCTGCAGCGCGGCAGGATGATCGAGGCCATCAAGATCGTGCGCGCCCGCACGGGCGTGGACCTCAAGTCGGCCAAGGACGCTGTCGATCGCTACGCCGACAGGCTGGAGCGGGGAGAAGGCGAAGCCAGCGGACGCGGTGCGCCTGCCGCCGCCATGCAGGACCGCGGCTTCGCCTCCATGCCCTCCATCGCACTCGCAGCCCTGGCCCAGGGCAACAAGATCGAGGCCATCCGCCTCACGCGCGAAGCCACGGGCCTGAGCCTGTCTGCGGCCAAGCGGCTGGTCGACAACCATGACGATCCGGCGCTCGGAAGTTTCAGCCCCCTGACCCAGCACATGCCCCGCCGCCAGATGGAGGAACCGGGCCGCGTGCATGGCGACGGCTACAAATGGCTGCCGGCGTTGATCATCGTGCTGGCGGCGGTCATGGCCTGGTTGTTGATTGCCGGAAAGGCTTGAGTCGATGATCGTTCCCCAGTTCTGGGCCGAAGGCCGTATCCAGGAGAGCGTGGCCGGCAAGCAGTTCACCGTGCGCCGCTTCGGCTGGTCCGACGAGAGCCCGCTGGCCGCGCAGGCGCACGCCGACCAGCGCACGCGCGATGCCTTCGATCGCATCGTCCACAAGGGCGAGAAGCTCGAGCGCCGCGAACGCAAGATGCCCTACAACGGCGCCGACGGCATGCCGATCCGCGAGGAAATCGTCGAGCGCCAGGGCGACACCGTCATCACGCGCAACACCTACGGCGCGCGCTGCCTCAACACGCCCGACGTGCTGTTCGTCGACATTGACTTCGAGGAGCCCTTGCGCGGCAGCGTGTTCGGCTTTGCGCTGGTGCCGGCGCTGATCGCCGGGGTGGTCGGCGGCTGGGCCGCCAAGACCTGGCTGGGCGGGCTGATCGCGGGCATCGTGGTTTTCGTCGTGGCATGGGTCATCGGCCAGCGCAAGAAGCGCGGCGAGCACAGCGGCAACCCCGCGCCTGAGAAGCGGGCGGCCGAGCGCATCGGGCGCTTCATGCAGCAGCACCCCGACTGGCACCTGCGCATCTACCGCACGCCCGCGGGCTTCCGGGTGCTGGCGATGCACGACGTCTTCGATCCGGCCGACACCGCGGTGGCCGACTGCTTTCATGCAATGGGTGTCGACAAGGTCTACGCACGCATGTGCCGCAACCAGAAATGCTTTCGTGCCCGGGTGAGCGCCAAGCCCTGGCGCATCGGCATCGGCGAACACATGCGGCCCCAGCCGGGCATATGGCCGGTGTCGCCCGAGAAGCTGCCTGCGCGCGACGCCTGGATCGCGCGCTACGAAAAGGCAGCCGAGGGCCATGCGGCCTGCCAGTACCTGGAGAGCGTGGGCAACGGTGCGAAGGTGCATCCGAGCGCGCTGGCGGTGCAGGAACTGCACGACGAGCGCACCCGCGCGCTCAGTGGTTTGCCGATCGCCTGACCACGCGAAATGGCCAGGTCCCGGGGGTAGGGATAATCCAGGGATGTCTTCCCCCAAAGTGATCTTCGGCTTCCATGCCGTGGGCGTGCGCATCAAGACCGCGCCTAAATCGGTGCTCGAAGTGATGTTCGACGCCAGCCGGCGCGATGCGCGCATGAAACAGTTCATCGCGCGTGCGCAGGAAGCCGGTGTGCGGCTGGTCGAGGCCGACGGCCTGCGGCTGTCCAAGCTCAGCGGCAGCCACGGCCACCAGGGCGTGGTGGCACGGGTTGAACCCGTGGCCCAGGTCCGCTCGCTCGACGAACTGCTCGAGGGCCTCGAAGAGGCCGGCACCGTGCCCCTGCTGCTGGTGCTCGATGGCGTGACCGACCCGCACAACCTCGGCGCCTGCCTGCGCGTGGCCGATGGCGCCGGCGCGCATGCGGTCATCGCGCCCAAGGACCACGCGGCCGGCATCAACGCCACCGTGGCCAAGGTGGCGAGCGGCGCGGCCGAGACGGTGCCTTACTTCATGGTCACCAACCTCGCGCGCACCCTGAACGAACTCAAGGAACGCAATATCTGGTGCGTGGGCACCAGCGACGACGCGCCGGGCACCATCTACCAGAGCGACTTCAAGCGCCCGCTGGCGCTGGTGCTGGGCGCCGAAGGCGAAGGCATGCGGCAGCTCACGCGCAAGACCTGCGACGAGCTGGTGAGCATTCCGATGGCCGGTGCGGTCGAGAGCCTGAATGTCTCGGTGGCCAGTGGCGTGTGCCTCTACGAGGCGATGCGCCAGCGCGGCGCCTGAGCGCCGTCTCTTTTAGCTTTTGGGCAGCGATCCACCCTTGCGGTGGAAGTAGATGAGCTCCGCCACCCGTCGCATCTGCGGCGTGCCCAGCAGGTGGTTGAACATCCAGTCGCTCTGGAAATGGTCGAAGGCCCAGCGCAGCGCGCGCTTGAGCCGGAAGCCCGGGTAGCCACGAACGAACCACGTGGCCGGGTCGCCGGCCTCGCCGCGCACGAAGCGCGCTACGGCCTCGCCCGCGCGCTCCCCGTGCAGCAGCGCTGTGTGGATACCGCCGGCAGTCACTGGCGACACCATGCCCGCCGCATCGCCCACCAGCAGGGCCCGCTCGCGCGCCACCACCGGCAGCACGCCGCCGCACGGGATCATTCCCGCGCGCACCGCGACCGGCGGGGCGTCGCCGGGCGTGACCACCGAGGCAATCTTGCGCAGCAGCGGATCGAGCTTCAGTGCGCCCGCGCTGTCGTGCACCATGCGGCGCGCCAGCCCGATCTGGCTCACGCCGACCCCGTCGAGCGCCCAGCCGATATAGCCGGGCGCGAGCTTGCGGTCGATGAAGCAATGCAGCAGGCCGGGCGCCATACGCGCGCCCTGGTACTCGTGCTCGATGCCGTAGAGGAAGCGCGTGTTGCGCGACAGGCCCAGGGCCTTGGCAACGCGCGAGTGGGGGCCGTCAGCGCCCACGAGGTAGGTGGCCGTGATGCAGGGCCCTTGCGTCACCGGCACTTCCCACCGGCCGTTGAGCCACAGCGCCTGCTCGAACAGCGTGCCCAGCCGCACGTCGACGCCGCTGGCGCGGGCCGAGCCGACCATCCAGTCGAGCAGGGCGGGCGCGTCGGTGGCCCAGAACCAGTAGCCCGGCGCATGCAGGTCGACATGGCGCATGTTGGGCGCATAGAGCCGCACGCCTTCGATGCGGCGCACTAGCGCGAGTGGCACTTCGGCCAGCCACGGCACGCTGTCGACCGCGTCCTTGACGATGATGCCGGTGGTGTGCAGCTTGGCGCCGGCGGTGGTCTTCTTCTCCAGCACCATCACGCTGAGGCCTGCAAGGGCCGCGGCCCGGGCACAGGCCAGGCCCGCAAAGCTCGCGCCCACGACGAGAAGGTCGACCTTGATGTTGCCGGGGCTTGCTGCCGGAGCCGGGGCCGGCTGGGGCGCTGCGCAGGATGAGGAGGCGAGGGGAGAAAAGAAGCTGGAAGAAGTGTGCATGGGACAGCCAACTGGATTCGATGCGCACCGCGGTCTGCGGTGCGCATGCGAAGTTAGCTACGCCATGTGCGTGCGGCGTGAAGCCTGTGTGAACCTGCTGGATGCACCCGGCCGGTCAGGACGGATCCTTGCCACGCGTGCGGCTCACCGCGCTGAAGATGCCGATCCCCAGCAGGATCACCGCCCCGATGCCGATGTAGAGCGTCGGCACGCCGGCGACGGAGGCGCCCCAGATGAGGCCGCCCAGGAAGATCACGAAACCGATCATGTAGAGCGCGAATGACATCGTCGTTCCTCTGGAAGCTGAGATGCCTTGCAGTATCCCGAGGGGTGGCAGGTGCCGCACAGGCGTCGACCGCCAGTGCGTGTCGGAGCTTGCCTACCCTGCGCGTGCGGCTACTCCGGGCTTGCCGCCAGCAGATAGCGGCAGGCGGTGCGCCCCAGCGCCCTGAAGACCAGCGGCCGGTCCACGCCGAAGTCGAGGCAGTCGCCCGGTGCGAGTTCGAAGCGCTCGTCGCCATAGTCCACCCGCAGCGCGCCTTCGAGCATCCACAGGCATTGCCGGTGGGGCTTGCCGCTCCAGCGCGGGTAGTCGACCTGTGCCGAGCGCGGCAGCTCGACCTCGACCAACTCGACGCCGCTGCCCGCATGACGCTCGGCGACCTGGCGCCGCAGGTAGCCGGCTTTCGGGTCGCGCCAGATTTCTTGCTCGGCGCGCGTGCGCAGGCGCTGTGGCTGCTCTTTCTCTTCCGTCAGGAGCTGCGCCAGCGGCACCCCGAGCCCGGCGGCCAGCCGGCCCAGCAGCACGGCCGTGGGGCTGCTCTGCGCACGCTCCACCTTGGAAATCATGGCCTTGCTCACGCCCGAACGCTCAGCCAGCTCCGCGAGGCTCAGTGCTTGCGCCTGCCTCAGCGCCAGCAGCCGGGTGGCGATGAGCATGTCGATGTTCTGGCCGGGCGTGTCGGCAGGAGATGAATCGTTTCTCATATGAGATTATTATTCTCCTATATTGAACGAAATTTCAACGAGGACACCATGCGTCTCATCCCCTGCACAGAAGAAGCGCACTCCGCCGCGATCCTGGCCATCCTCAACGAGGCCATCGTCACTTCTACCGCGCTGTACGACTACAAGCCGCGCACGCCAGAGAACATGGTCGCGTGGTTTGCCACCAAGCGCGCCAACGGCTTTCCCGTGATAGGTGCCGTGGACGATGCCGGCAAGCTGCTGGGTTTCGCCAGCTACGGCACGTTCCGTGCCTTTCCCGCCTACAAGTACACGGTGGAACACTCGGTCTATGTCGACAGCGCGCACCGCGGCGAGGGCCTGGGCCGCACGCTGATGGAGGCGATCATTGCCGAGGCCATCGCGCGCGACGTGCACGTGATGGTCGGTGCCATCGATGCAGCCAACGCCGGCAGCATCGCGCTGCACGAGCGCCTGGGCTTCGAGCATTCGGGCACGGTGCGGCAGGCCGGTTTCAAGTTCGGCCGCTGGCTCGACGTGGCCTTCTACCAGCGCATTCTTGCGACGCCGATGAATCCGGTCGACGGTTAGCAGCTAGACCAGCGCGAAGAAGCGCATCACCACCTCGGCCGGGTGGCGCACACCGGCGCCGACGAACATGCGCTCGTTGATCCACTTCAGCGAAGGCGAGGCGGTCTCGAAGCGCGGGCTGCAGCGAAAGTACACCTGCGACGGATCGACCGGCTCGCCGCGCAGCAGCTTGCCCATCACCTCGGGCGAGGCCGAACGCACTGCATGGTTCTGCACGTAGACCATATCGCCGGCATCGGTCTCCAGTCCATAGCGCGCATCGAGCTCGGAGAGCGTGTCGCTCACTATCAGCTGAAAGTCGCTGCCGCCCGGCAGCACGCGCGCCCGCCAGCCGTGGCCGATGGCTTCGCCGCCCGTGATCGGCACCACGCGGCGCAGTCCGCGCGGGCTGTTGCCCAGCACCTGCGGCACGCCCACCTCGACGCGCAGGTCGACGAAGTGCTCGAGTGCGGGCGCTGCAATGGTGTCGAACACGCTCATCGCCGGGAGCCGCTCAGGCAGCGGGTTTTGCTTCGGCGCTGGCGCGGTCCAGCATCTCGATGGTGCCCGCGTCGAGCTTCAGCTGCGTCGCGACCACGAGCTCTTCGAGCTGCGCGATGGAGGTGGCGCTGGCAATGGGCGCCGTCACGCCCGGCCGAGCGATCTGCCAGGCGATGGCGACCTGGCCCGGCTTGGCGTTGTACTGCTGGGCCACCTTGTCGAGTGCGTCGAGGATGCGCAGGCCGCGCTCGTTGAGGTACTTCTTCGTGGTGTTGGCGCCGCGCGCGCTCTTGGCGGCATCGGCCTCGGTGCGGTACTTGCCCGTGAGGAAGCCGGCGGCCAGAGCGTAGAAGTTGATCACGCCCACTTCGCGCTTGATGCACAGCGGCTCCAGCGCATCTTCGAACACGGCGCGGTCGTACAGGTTGTACAGCGGCTGCAGGCTTTCATAGCGGGCGATGCCCAGGCGTTCCGACACGTCGAGCGCTTCGGCCAGCCGCGGCGCGCTGTAGTTCGAGGCGCCGATGGCGCGCACCTTGCCTTCCTTGATCAGGTCGTCGAAGGCGCCGAGCGATTCTTCGAGAGGCGTGCTGGCATCGTCGTCGTGCGACTGGTAGAGGTCGATGTAGTCCGTCTGCAGGCGCTTGAGCGAGGCCTCGACGGCTTCGCGGATGTACTTTGGTGCCAGGCCCACCTTGCCTTCGCCCATCGGCTTGCCGACCTTGGTGGCCAGCACCACGCGGTTGCGCTTGCCGCTGTGCTTGAGCCACTTGCCGATGATCGTCTCCGACTCGCCGCCGGTGTGGCCCGGCACCCATGCCGAATACACGTCCGCGGTGTCCACGAAGTTGAAGCCCGCATCAAGCCAGGCATCGAGCAGCTTGAACGACGCAGCTTCGTCGACGGTCCAGCCGAACACGTTGCCGCCGAAGGCGAGCGGGGAAACCAGGAGGCCGGAGCGGCCGAGCGGGCGGAGTTGCGACATGTCGAGTGTTCCTGAAGAAGAAAGGGATGAGACGAAGGATCAGACGAAGCCCACGGCGCCCAGCGCCGCCCCGGCGCCGAGCAGCCAGAGCAGATGAATGCGCGTGCGCCAGACAATAAGGGCGGAAACGCCGGTCAGCAGCCACAGGTGCCAGGCAGGCGCATTGCCGGCATGGTTTCCCGCAGCCAGCACCCAGCCGGTGGCAATCAGCAGGCCCACCACCACGGGCGCCATGCCCTGCTTGAAGGCGCGCACCTCTCGGCGCGTGCGGTTGCGGTGGCCCCAGCGCGTGGCGAAGTAGGTGAGGGTGGTGCTCGGCAGCATGATGCCGACCATGGTGAGCATCAGCCCGAAGAAGCCGAGCAGCCAGGCCGAGGGCCCGGCGCCGATGCCGCCGCCCGCGTTGAGCCCGACGTTCCAGCCCATCAGCGCCACGAACAGCACGTTGGGGCCGGGCGCGGCCTGCGCGATGGCAATCGAGGAGCTGAACTGCGCGTCGGTGAGCCAGCTGTGCTGGACCACGAGGTAGCGGTGCATGTCGGGCACCGTGGTGATGGCGCCGCTGATCGACAGCAGCGACAGCAGCGCGTATTGACCGAACAGGGCCAGCCAGTCGTGCCATTGCATCGTGATGGTCATGGCGCGATCTTCTTCCAGGTCCACACGCAGGCGACGCCGCCGACCACCAGCAGCACCCATCCGAGCGGAATCTTGAACACCGCAATGGCCACGAACACCAGCGCCATGAAGGAGAGGCAGGTTGCAAAGCCCAGCGGATGCTTGCGCAGCTGCGGCACCAGCTTGATGCCGGTCGCGGCAATCAGTCCGCCCGACACCGCGCCCATGCCGCGCAGCGCGGCCGCCACCTGCGGGTTGCCGGCGAAGTGCGCATACAGCACGGCCAGCGCAAGGATGACGACCAGAGGGATGGTCAACATGCCCGCCAGGGCGGCGAGCGCGCCGCGCAAGCCGAAGTAGCGGTCGCCGATCATCAGCGCGAGGTTGATCACGTTGGGACCCGGCATCACCTGCGCCACTGCCCAGTCTTCGAGGAACTGCTCGGGCGTGAGCCATTTCTTCTTCTCGACCATCTCGCGCTGGACGATGGCGAGCACACCGCCGAAGCCCTGCAACGCGAGCCAGGTGAATGAAACAAAAAGGTCGCGTGGCGACTGGGGCTGGGCAGCGGGGGGAGACGGGTGCATGTGGAGCGATTATCGTAGGCACGCTTTCAACATGCCGGGCGCCGGATCGACATGGCGCCGGGCGATTCCACAGGGACACTTCAGCATGGTCAAGCAACTGCGCGCACTCTTCGATCTCTGCCAGCGGGCCTTCAACTCCTGGTCGAACGATTACGCCCCGAGCATGGGCGCCGCGCTGGCCTACTACACTGTGTTCTCCATTGCACCGCTGCTGCTGATCGTGATTGCGGTGGCCGGCCTGGTCTTCGGGCAGGAGGCCGCGCGCGGCGAGATCTTCGCGCAGCTCTCGGGCCTGATGGGCGAGCAGGGTGCGGCGGCGGTGCAGGGCATGCTGAAGGCCGTCAACAAGCCGGCCGAAGGCATCGTCGCCACGGTGATCGGCATCGGGCTGCTGGTGCTGGGCGCCACCACCGTCTTCGGCGAACTGCAGGACGCGCTCGACCGCATCTGGCGCGCGCCGGCCCGCGCCAAGAACAAGGGGCTGTTCAACATGCTGCGCGTGCGGATGCTGTCGTTCAGCATGATCATGGGCATCGGCTTTTTGCTGATGGTGTCGCTGGTGGCGAGTGCGGCGCTCGCGGCCCTGGGCAAGTGGTGGTCGCCGGTGTTCGGAGCGTGGGAGACAACGGCGCAGGCCGTCAACTTCGTCTTCAGCTTCGCGATGGTGACGGCGATCTTCGCGATGATCTACAAGATCATGCCGCGCGCCAAGGTGCAGTGGCGCGACGTGTGGGTGGGGGCGGCAGTCACGGCGCTGCTCTTCACCGTGGGCAAGCACCTGATCGGGCTGTACATCGGCAAGAGCAGCGTGGCCTCGGGCTACGGGGCGGCGGGCTCGCTGGTGGTGGTGCTGGTGTGGGTCTACTACTCGGCGCAGATATTCCTGCTGGGGGCCGAGTTCACCTGGGTCTATGCGCGTACCTACGGCTCGATGAAGGACACGAATGGCATCGCCGACCTGAACCCGTCGCCGACGCGCAACGTGCCGCTGCCGCACAACGACACCTGAGCCTCGCTTCAGCCGGCGAAGCCGCCTTCGTCGAGGTACTTCTGCTCTTCCGCCGTGGTGCTGCGCCCCATCATCCTGTTGCGGTGCGGAAAGCGGCCGAAGCGCGCAATGATGTCCCGGTGCAGCACCGCGTAGCGCTGCGTATTGGCGTCGAGCGCCGCGTTGAGTTCGACCGAGCGCTCCTGCTCGGCCAGCACTTCGGAATGCATGAAGGGCAGGTAGAAGAAACGTCGCAGCACCGGCTCGCACTGCAGGTCGAAGCCTGATTCGACTGCCTGCTTCGCCACGGTCAGCGCCTTGCCGTCGGTGGCCAGCATGTGCGGGCTGCCGCGCCATGTGTTGCGGGGAAACTGGTCGAACAGCACCAGCAAGGCCAGGGCGCCTTCGGCATCGGATGTCCAGTGGTCGAGCTCGCCGCGGGCTGCGGCCTGATGGGCGTGCGAGAAGCGGGCGGCGAAGTCGGCGTCGAAGGCGTCGTTCTTGGCAAACCAGCGGTCCGGGCCGGCTTCGCGCCAGAAATCGACCACGTCGCGGGCGGTGGGGAGGGCGTTGAAAGTCATCGTTGCATTTTCTTTCAGCCTTTCAGCCCTTTATCAGCCGTTAGGCGGCCGTCAAAGTCGGGGTGGTGGCCGACAAGCCAAGCCCGCCGTGCTGCCTATGCTGTGGAGGCTTTCATAACTCAGGAGATCAAGCTCATGACCAAATATGGCACCCTTTTGCGCGCAGCCCTCATCACCGGGGTGGCCAGTGCCGCGCTGGTCGGCTGCGGAATGATGTCGAAGTCGAACGTCGCGAGCTTCAGCGGCGCGATGAACGCAGCCAGCGAAGTCCCGCCCAACATGACGCGCGGCAGCGGCATGGCCGAGGCCTGGCTCGACCGCGACACCAACGTGCTCAAGTACAAGATCACCTACACCGGCCTGAGCGGTCCGGCCACCATGGCGCACTTCCACGGCCCGGCCGCCGCGGGCGCCAATGCGGGCGTGGTGCTGCCCTTTGCCAACCCGGCGAGCCCGATCGAAGGCCAGGCCACGCTCACGCCGGCACAGGCCGCCGACCTGTCCGCGGGCAAGTGGTACGCCAACGTGCACACCGCCGCCAACCCGGGCGGCGAGATCCGCGGACAGATGCTGCCGAAGATGTGACATCGTCCCGGGGGCAACAACCCCTGGTCAGGTTGGTGTCGCGGGGCTGGTGTCAAATGAACGCATGACGACGACACCACCGAAGAAGAAACCCCGTGCCGCCTCCTCCAAGCCCCTCAACCCTTTTGCTTCGCGCCGCGAAGACATGCGCACCGCCCGCAAGGCGCTGGTGCTGCAGGGTGGGGGCGCGCTCGGCGCCTACCAGGCCGGCGTGTATGCGGCGCTCAGCGAAACCGAGCTGCAGCCGCACTGGATTGCCGGCGTCTCCATCGGCGCCATCAACGCGGCACTGATTGCGGGCAATGCACCGGAAACGCGCGTCGACCGGCTGCGCGAGTTCTGGCACCTTGTGTCTTCGGGCCCCTCGCAGCGCCTGCCCTCTTGGCTGGGCGACCGGGCCCTGCAGAACCAGTACAGCGCCACCATGGCCTCACTGGTGGGCATTCCGGGCTTCTTCGAGCCGCGGTACTCGCCGGCCTTCCTGATGGGCGGGGCGGCGCCGCTGCTGAGCTATTACGACACCTCTGCCCTCAAGTCCACTCTGGAGCGCCTCGTCGACTTCGACCGCATCAATGCCTGCGAGGCACGCTTCAGCGTGGGCGCGGTCAATGTGCGCACCGGCAATTCGGTGTACTTCGACAACACGCGCCAGCTCATCGGGCCCGAGCACATCATGGCCAGCGGCGCGCTGCCGCCGGGCTTCGCGCCAATCAGCATCGATGGCGACGACTACTGGGACGGCGGCATCGTGTCGAACACGCCGCTGCAGTACGTGCTCGACACGCATCCGCGCAGCGAGCCGCTGGTGGTGCTGCAGGTCGACCTGTTCAATGCGCGCGGCGAGATGCCGCGCACCATGGCGGGCGTGATGGAGCGGCAGAAGGACATCACCTACTCCAGCCGCACCCGCATGAACACCGATGCGCTGGCCGCCAACATGAACCTGCAGCAGGCGATTGCCGACCTGATCTCCAAGCTGCCGGCAGGCCTGCGCAACGACCCGAGCGTGCTCGCGGTGCAGTCGCAGCTCACGCACGAGCCCATAGACATCTTCCACCTGATCTACCGCGACAAGCCCTACGAGTTGGAGTCCAAGGACTACGAGTTCTCGCGCGCCGCCGTTGAAGAGCACTGGGATTCGGGCGCGCGCGACATGCGCAACACGCTGGCCCACCCCGAGACGCTGCGTGCCGACGCAACCGTCAACGGCGTGACCACCTTCGACCTTGGCGAGCACGGCTCGGGGCGCGTCAAGCGGCCGGGCCTGTCGCGCTGACACGGACGATTCAGCCTCAACTAAGAAACCAGCGCGAGACTGGGCCGTCACTTCACTTCAACAGGAGGAAATGTTTTCATGAACATTGAAGATGTGCGACGAACGGCATTCGCGATGCCGCTGACCAATCCCGCCTTTCCGCCCGGCCCGTACCGCTTCGTGCGGCGCGAATTTCTCATCCTCACGTACCGCACCGACATGGACGCCCTGCGCGCCGTGGTGCCCGAGCCGCTCGAAGTGGTCGAGCCGCTGGTCAAGTACGAATTCATCCGCATGCCCGACTCCACCGGCTTCGGCGACTACACCGAGTCGGGCCAGGTCATTCCGGTGCAGCTGCGCACCGCCAGGGGAGTGGAGAAGGGCGCGTACGTGCACGCGATGTACCTCAACGACCATCCGCCCATTGCCGGCGGCCGCGAGCTCTGGGGCTTTCCGAAGAAGCTCGCCTCGCCGGTGCTCGACTACGAGACCGACGTGGTGGTCGGCACGCTCGACTACGGCAAGGTGCGCGTCGCCAAGGCCACGATGGGCTTCAAGCACCGCGCGCTCGACCCCGAGCCCATCCTCGCGGGCATTGCGCAACCCAACTTTCTGCTCAAGATCATTCCGCACGTCGACGGCACGGCGCGCATCTGCGAACTGGTGCGCTATCACATGGTCGACGTCACGCTGCACGGCGCATGGGGCGGGCCCGGCTCGCTCGAACTGCACCCGCATGCGCTGGCGCCCGTGGCCGACCTGCCGGTGCTCAAGGTCGAATCGGCCGTGCACTACATCGCGGACATGACGCTCGCACTCGGCACGGTCGAGCACGACTATCTCGCCTGATTCTTGCTGCCCTTTTCAAACCCGACTCTTACCAAGGAACATCACCATGCAACTCAAGGACAAGGTCGCCTACATCACTGGCTCGGCCAGCGGCATCGGCAAGGAAATCGCCATCCTGTTCGCGCAGGAGGGCGCCAAGATCATCATTGCCGACCTCAACAAGGAAGCGGCCGACGCCACCGCGGCCGAGCTCAAGGCCACGGGCGCACAGGCCATCGGCGTAGGTGTCGACGTGACGAACGAAGACCAGGTCAACGCCTCGGTCGAAGAGGGCGCTGCGGCCTTCGGCGGCATCGACATCCTCATCAGCAACGCCGGCATCCAGATCGTTCACCCGGTGGAAGAGTTCAGCTTCGCCGACTGGAAGAAGATGCTCGCCATTCACCTCGACGGCGCCTTCCTCACCACGAAAGCTTGCCTGAAGCACATGTATGCACAAGGTCGCGGCGGCAGCGTGATCTACATGGGCTCGGTGCACTCGAAGGAAGCCTCGCTGCTGAAGGCTCCTTACGTCACCGCCAAGCACGGTCTCATCGGCCTGGCCAAGACGGTCGCGAAGGAAGGCGCCAAGCACGGCGTGCGCGCCAACGTGATCTGCCCGGGCTTCGTTCGCACGCCGCTCGTCGAAAAGCAGATTCCCGAGCAGGCCAAGACCCTGGGCATCAGCGAGCAGGAAGTCATCAAGAACGTGATGCTGAAGGAAACGGTCGACGGCGAATTCACGACCACGGAAGACGTGGCGCGCGTCGCGCTGCTGTTCGCGGGCTTCCCTACCAATGCACTCACCGGCCAGTCGCTGGTGGTGAGCCACGGCTGGTTCATGCAATAAGCAGACGCTACAGCTTCAACTCCCAGGTTTCACCGACCTGTGGCGAGCCGTAGCCCTCGTGCGGCTCCGACTTGGTGAGCTGGAAGCCGCGCTTGGCGTAAATGCCGCGTGCGGCCACCAGGCAGCTGTTGGTCCACAGCACCATCTTCTTGTAGCCCTTGAGGCGCGCGAAGGCGATGCATTCGTCCACCAGCTTGCCGCCCAGGCCGAGCCCGCGCGCGGCGGGCGCGAGGATCAGCAGGCGCAGCTGCGCCACCGCGGCCGACTTGCGCACCACGAAGATCGCGCCCACCCGCTCGCCGTTGAGCTCGGCGATCCAGCAGCGCTCCCACTCGGGCTGGAACTTGAGCAAAAACTCACCCGCGATGCCGGCCACCAGCGCCTCGAAGGTGCTGTTCCAGCCGTACTCGCGCGCATAGATCTCGCCGTGCTGCTGCACCACCCAGCCGATGTCGCCGGGTGCCGGGTCGCGCAGGATGGCGGCCTGGGTCTTGGCCGGGGCGGCTTCGGGGTCGAGCAGCGACTGCACCGTGCCCATGGCCTGCACCAGCTGCTGGCGCTGCGGCGGCGCGAGCGAGGCGAGCAGGGCGGTGGCCTCTTCGCGCGATTTCTGTTGCAGCGGCGCGAATGCGGCGTGGCCGGCCTCGGTCAGGCGCAGGACGCTCTGGCGCGCATCGCGCGGATGCGGCTCGCGCGTGAGCCAGCCTTCGTTTTCGAAGCGGCGCAGGATGCGGCTCATGTAGCCCGCGTCGAGCCCGAGGTCGCGCCCGATTTCGCTCGCGACCGCCACTTCGCGGTGCGCCAGCTCGTACAGCACGCGCACGTCGGTCAACGACATGGCGCTGCCTAGGTAGGGGTCGAGGGCGCCGATGCGGCGGGTGTAGAAGCGGTTGAATTGACGGATCGCCTTGACGGCGGCGGGGTCGATGGAGGGTAAAGTGGCTGACATGGTTGCCATTGTCATTCAGAAGGTTGACTTTGGCAATTAATTGAGGCCCCGAAGGGGCCCGGTCACAGGATGTTTGCCGCGACAGACATGATGGAAAACCCTAAAATCGAGGGTTGCCCACAACGGCGCTCCCACGGCGCTGTCTACTCTCACCGATGAACGCCCCCGTCGACGTCTCCTTTTTCGCGCGCGCCGCCAAGCCGCTGACCAGCTACCGCAAGTACTGGGCGGCCCGTTTCGGCACGGCCAAGTTCCTGCCGACTTCGCGCAAGGAAATGGAAGCGCTCGGCTGGGACAGCTGCGACATCATCGTGGTCACGGGCGACGCCTACGTCGACCACCCCAGCTTCGGCATGTCGGTCATCGGCCGCATGCTGGAGGCGCAAGGTTTCCGCGTCGGCATCATCGCGCAGCCCGACTGGCAGAGCGCCGAGCCCTTCAAGGCACTGGGCAAGCCGAACCTGTTCTTCGGCGTGACTGCCGGCAACATGGATTCGATGATCAACCGCTACACGGCCGACCGGAAGATCCGCAGCGACGACGCCTACACCCCCGGCGACGTCGGCGGCTCGCGCCCCGACCGCGCGGCCATCGTGTATTCGCAGCGCTGCAAGGAAGCCTGGAACGACGTGCCGATCATCCTCGGCGGCATCGAAGGCAGCCTGCGCCGCATCGCCCACTACGACTACTGGTCGGACAAGGTGCGCCGCTCCATCGTCGTCGACTCGAAGTGCGACCTGCTGCTGTACGGCAACGCCGAGCGCGCCATCGTCGAGATCGCGCACCGCCTGGCCGCCAAGGAGCCGGTGCAGCAGATCACCGACGTGCGCGGCACCGCCTATGTGCGGCGCGAAACGCCCGAGGGCTGGTTCGAGATCAACTCCACCAGCGTCGACGAACCCGGCCGCGTCGAAGCGCACGTCAACCCCTACCTGATGGTGTCCGACCAGGCCAAGGCCAACGGCGCCACCTGCGCGAAGGAAGACGAGGCTGACGCCGTTGCCAAGGCGGCCGAAGCCGCCGGCTCGGTGGTCAACCCGGCCATCAAGCCGCTGAACTTCGTGCCCAACCCGGCGCTGCAGCCCCGCGGCAAGATCGCCGTTCCGCCGCGCGACCGTTCGGTGATCCGCCTGCCGGCCTACGAACAGGTGCGCAGCGACCCGGTGCTCTACGCGCACGCCAACCGCGTGCTGCATCTCGAAACCAACCCGGGCAACGCCCGCGCGCTGGTGCAGGCGCACGGCGAAGGCGCCACTGCGCGCGACGTGTGGATCAACCCGCCGCCCATTCCGCTCACCACGGCCGAGATGGACCACGTGTTCGACCTGCCGTATGCGCGCAGCCCGCATCCGAGCTACGCCGACGAAAACGGCAGCCACGACGGCGCGACCAAGATCCCCGCGTGGGAAATGATCCGCTTCAGCGTGAACATCATGCGCGGCTGCTTCGGCGGCTGCACCTTCTGCTCGATCACCGAGCATGAGGGCCGCATCATCCAGAGCCGCTCGGAAGATTCGATCATCAAGGAGGTCGAGGCCATCCGCGATTCGGTGAAGGGCTTCACCGGCACCATCTCCGACCTCGGCGGCCCCACGGCCAACATGTACCGCATCGGCTGCAAGTCGCCCGAGATCGAATCGGCCTGCCGCAAGCCCAGCTGCGTGTACCCGGGCATCTGCCCGAACCTCAACACCAATCACGACCCGCTGATCAAGATCTACCGTCGGGCGCGTGCATTGAAGGGCATCAAGAAAATTCTCATCGGCTCGGGCCTTCGCTACGACCTGGCCGTGCAGTCGCCGGAGTACGTGAAGGAGCTGGTGCAGCACCACGTTGGCGGCTACCTGAAGATCGCGCCCGAGCACACCGAGCAGGGCCCGCTCACGAAGATGATGAAGCCCGGCATCGGCAGCTATGACAAGTTCAAGCAGATGTTCGAGAAGTACTCGGCCGAGGCGGGCAAGAAGCAGTACCTGATTCCGTACTTCATTGCCGCGCATCCGGGCACCAGCGACGAGGACATGATGAACCTCGCGATCTGGCTCAAGAAGAACGGCTTTCGCGCCGACCAGGTGCAAACGTTCTACCCGAGCCCGATGGCCACGGCCACGACGATGTACCACACCAACAAGAACCCGCTGCGCAAGATCACGCGCGAGAGCGAGACGGTGGACATCGTGCGCGGCGACAAGCGCCGCCGCCTGCACAAGGCCTTCCTGCGCTACCACGACGCCAACAACTGGCCGCTGCTGCGCGAGGCGCTCAAGAGCATGGGCCGCGCCGACCTGATCGGCAACGGCAAGCACCACCTCATCCCGACGTGGCAGCCGCTGACCGATGGCGGCTACACGAGCGCGCGTCGCAAGAATTCGACCGTCGCACCGGCGGTCAACAAGTCCGCGCCGGTCAAGCTGACGCCGGTGAAGCCCTCGAAGGGCCGCATCCTCACGCAGCACACCGGCCTGCCGCCACGCGACAACGGCTCGGCCGCGGCGCCGCGCAAGGCTGCCGGCCCGGTACGCGGCAGCATCCGCAAGCCGCGCTGAGTTTCAGAACGCCAGCAGTCCCGCTGGCAGCAGCTTGCCGACCCAGGCGCCCACGGCCGCCATGTGTGCCAGCACCGTGGCCCAGTAGCCCGCCATGAAGCTCGCCTTGCGCACCTTGTGGCGAAACAGCCGCTGCGCGACCCAGGCGCCCGGCCAACCCCCGATCAGCGAGAGCAGGTGCAGCGTTTTCTCCGCGGTGCGCCAGCGGCCTGTTTCGGCTGCGTTCTTGTCGAAGCCGTAGATGAAGAAAGTCAGCAGGCTGAGCAGCGCCAATACGCCAAGCGCGATTGGTGGAAGGCGTGCTGCCCACACGCCATAGCCGAGCAGCGCGCCGTACGCCACGAGCAGAAGAACCATCGGCAAAGGGGACGAAGAAGAGGCCGAGGAACGCACCGAGCGATCAGGTTGCCGGCGAGGCGGCGCGGACCTCCGCTGCGGTTGTGATTGCGGCTGCCGCTGCCGCGCCGCACCGGCTGCCTGCACCGACATCGCACGCGGCCCCTTGCCGCCCACATGGATCTCCTCGAAGTTCACCCTCATGCCGACCTGCGGCGTGGTGCCCCGGTCGGTGAAGTCGCGCAGGTGCACGAACACATCGGCGGAGATTTCGGGGCAGCGGATGAAGCCGAAGCCCCGGTCTTTCTCCCATCGAACTAGCGTGCCCTGGCGTTTCATCGGCGGGATTCTCGCCGCTATGCGTACTGCATCTCGCCATTTCCGAACGACCAGTTCTCCTTCGCCACCTCGACGAGGTTGATGAAGACATCCTCGCGCCGGATGCCCAGCCGGGCGTGCAGATCGTCGGCCACGCGCTTGTAGAAGGCTTTCTTCATCTCCGTCGTTCTTCCGTGATTCAGCGTGATCTGGATCAGCACGAAGCCCGGCGAGTAGACAACGCCGAGGTAGCTTGCCGGATGGACCAGCTCGCGTGCCTCGTGCCGCGTGATGACCTGGAACTTGTCGTCTTCCGGCACGTTGATGGTGTCCCGCATGGCCTGATAAATGAGATCCCCGATGGCCGGACCCAGGGTCTCGGGGCTGTCATTGGAAAGATCGATCCGGACGAGTGGCATCTGTGGTTCCTCGAAAAAGAGTGGAAGCCTAAGGTACATCCCGTATCGATCGGCCATGGCGGGCGCAATGCCGCTGTTGGTGCGGCGCAGCAAGCCCACGCAGTCCGACTGAAGGCGAGGGTGGGGCGGTCCGCTGTATGGTGTGGTCCATGAGCAGTTCGTACTACCCGTCGGCTTCATGGACGATGCGCACCCTGGCGGGAGCGCTGCTGCTACTGCTCGCAGCCTCGGCGCAACAGGCGCTTGCCGCCGCACCGGAGAATTCTTCCGCCCAGGCGCTGCGCGCCACGCACCAGCGCTTGAGCGACAAGCTCGACAAGAGCAGCTTCGGGCGGCCCGTGCAGCTCGATTCCATGGAGACGGCCGATGGCCTGCAGGGCGACGTCTACGCCGTGGTCGAGCATCCGCTCGCGGAAATCGGCACCGCGCTGAAGGGGTCGGCCCACTGGTGCGAGGTGCTGACCCTGCACATCAACAACCGGCGCTGCAGCACGGCCAGCGGCCCGCAGGGACGCGAGATGCTGACGCTCTACGTGGTGCGGCGCTATGACAAGCCCATCGACCAGGCCTTCGAGCTGCCGTTCGTCTACCGGGTCGCCAGTGCCACGCCCGAGCACCTGATGGTCGAGTTGTCGGCCGAGAGCGGGCCGCTGGGCACCAGCAACTATCGCGTCACGCTGGAGGCCGTGGCGCTCGACGAGCGCAAGAGCTTCCTGCACTTCAGCTACAGCTATGACCACAACACCATGGTGCGGCTGGGCACCATGGCCTACCTGGCGACCTTCGGCAGCGACAAGGTGGGCTTTACCGTGCTGGGCAAGACGCCGGAAGGCCAGCCCGACTACATCCGCGGCCTGCGCGGGCTGGTGGAGCGCAATGCGATGCGCTACTTCCTGACGCTGGACGCCTACCTCTCGGCGCCGGGGCCGGAGCAGGCCGACCGTCGGCAGCGTCGCTGGTTCGCGGCGGCCGAGCAGTACCCGCGCCAGCTGCACGAAGTCGATCTCGACACTTACCTCGCGCTCAAGCGCGAAGACCGGCAGCGCGACGGCGCCAGTCGCTGATGAATCAGCTGGCCAGCGTGAGCAGCGGCACGTCGCGCTCGCGACTCATGGCTTCGAGTTCGGCGCGCGTGCGCGTCGCCAGCCATGCGGCCAGCGCTTCGTGCGTGGCCGGCGCCAGCATGTCGCGCGAGTCGATCTGCGCCGCCTCGCAGAGCCGGCTGGCGAAATGCGGCTCCAGCGCGGCAACGGCCACGCGGCCATCGGCGCAGGGGTAGACGCGGTAGCCGGCATGCGCGCCGCCGACCGTGCCCGAGGGTTGCGTCAGCCCCCAGGTGCGGGGCAGGGCGAGCCAGTCGGCCGAGGCGTTCAGCGCCACTTCGAGGTACACGCCGCCCGCCTTGCGCGACTGCAGCAGCATGGCCTTCAACACCGCTTCGCTTGCGAGCAGTGCGCCGCCCATGTCGGCGTAGAGCGTTGGCGGCAGTTCGGTGCCGGTGACCAGTCCGCTTTCGGCGAGATAGGTCAGGTCATGGCCCGGCTCCTCGGCGCGTTCGCCCGGCGCGCCGACGATGGCCACTTGCGACAGCGACGGATGGCGCGCCTGCAGCGCAGGCCAATCGAGGCCGAGCTTGCGCAGCGCGGAAGGGCGGAACGAGGTGAGCAGCACGTCCGTCTTCGCGAGTTCGGCGTGCAGTTGCTGCTGGCCCGCGTCCGTCTTCAGGTCGGCCGTTTCGATGGCGATGCCTTCGTGCAGTGCGGCATACGCGGGCTTGTTGTAGAGCGCCATCGGGTCGCCGCCCGGCGGCTCGAGCTTCAGGCAGGTGGCGCCCATTCCGCGGCAGCGCAGCAACGCGGCCGGCCCGGGCAGGTTGAGCGCAAGGCTCAGCACGCGCACGCCTTCTAGCGGCTGGAAGGAGTCTTGGGTGGGGCTGGACATGGGGCGTCGATCCGGAAAACAGGCCAGCAGCCATTCTCACCCGTGCGGAGTGGGAAGCCAGATTCCGCAAGCCGCCATCGAGGCGGCGCGCGTAGCATGCGCCATGGCAGCGCTCGTCCTTGCCGCTGCCGCAACGACCAAGGAGACGAAACATGTTCGAAGCTTCCCTGATGAACGGCCAGCGCATCCTCGTGACCGGCGGCGGCACGGGCCTCGGCCGCGCGATGGCCGAGCGCTTCCTGAGCCTTGGCGCCGACGTGGCCATCTGCGGCCGGCGCCAGTCGGTCTGCGAAGAAACCGCGGCCGAATGGCGGCAGCAGTTCCCGGGCCGGCGCATCGACACCTTCGGCGTGGACATCCGCATCGCGCAGCAGGTCGACGAGATGGTCGAGAGCCTGTTCCAGAGCGGCGGCCTCACGGGGCTCGTCAACAACGCGGCGGGCAACTTCGTCTCTCCGACCGAAAACCTCTCGCCGCGCGCCTTCGACGCCATCGCCAACATCGTGTTCCACGGCAGCTTCTACGTGACGCAGGCCGTGGGCAAGCGCTGGGTGGCCCAGGCCAAGTCGGGCCAGTGGAAGCAGGGCGATGCCTTCCGCAGCGTGATGAGCATCATCGTCACCTGGGTCGACAACGGCAGCCCCTACGTCGTGCCCTCGGCCATGAGCAAGGCCGGCATCGAGGTGATGACCAAGTCGCTCGCGGTGGAGTGGGCGCGCCACGGCATCCGCCTGAATGCCGTCGGCCCCGGCGAGATTCCGACCGAGGGCATGAGCAAGCGCCTGAACCCTGGCGAGGAGCCCGGCGCGCGCAGCAAGCAGAGCAACCCGATGGCGCGCACCGGCCGCATGAGCGAGCTGCAGAACCTCGCTTCCTTCCTGATGGCGCCGGGGCAGTGCGACTGGCTCACGGGCCAGAGCATCATGATGGACGGCGGCAATGCGCTGGCCACCGGCGGCAACTTCTACGAACTGCGCCAGTGGAGCGACGCCGACTGGCTGGCCGCGCGCGAACGCATCGAGGCGCAGAACCAGAAGGACAAGGCGCAGCGCTGACTACTTCTTTGGCGTCCTGGCCGCCTGCACGGTGACGTGCTTGTTCACCGGGCTCGACAGCACCAGCGACGTTGTTACCGAGCCGTCGACTGCCAGCGCGTCCACCACGCGCTCCAGGTCGGCCGGCTCGGCGATCGCGCAGCGCACGATGAAGCAGCTTTCGCCGGTCACGCGGTCGGCGCTCAGCACCTCGGGCATGGCGTCGAACAGCTTCAGGTACTTGGCGATGCCCGCGTGCGTGGTGTCGATGCGGATGATGGCCTGCAGGCCCACACCCAGCGCGCGCAGGTTGACGCGCGCGCCGTAGCCCTCGATCACGCCGGCCTCTTCGAGCTTGCGCACGCGCTCGCTCATGGCCGGCTGCGAGAGGCCGATGCGCTTGCCCAGCGCGGCCAGGCTCTGGCGCGCGTCGGCCTGCAGCGCTTCGAGGATCTGCCGGTCTTTCCTGTCGATGTTCATGCGAGGTTCGCTTTGCCCTTGCTCAGTCCGCAATGTCTGCGCCGCGCTCGGCCAGCAGGCTGCGCAGCACGGAGCGGTGGCAGTGCGCTTCGTCCTCGCAGTAGCAGCCTACCGACAGGGCCGTGCCGTGAGACAGCGCGGCCAGCAGGTCGAGGCTGCGGCTCGCGTCGGACTCGGCCATCTCGGCCTTGAACTTGCGCACGAAGGCGTTCCATTGCGCGGGCGAGTCGGCTTTCTGGGCCTCCTGCGCCTGCTTCATCGTCTCGACGGAGGGCGCGAGGTTCGGGTACCACACGTCGTACCAGTCCTGCGAGGCGAACTCGGTCTTCGGAACGCCACGCGGCGGACGGCGCACGGTGCCGACGCGCAGGCCTTCGCCGGGCGCACGCGGGGTGCCCAGGCGGACGATGCGGATGCTCATGGTGTTCTTCCTTTTCCCTTGGGCTTTGAGTCGATGTCTCAGGTGCCGACGATACCGCCGTCGCGCCGGCGTATTGCCAGCGTTGCCGAGCGCGGCCGCGCGCTGCCCGGCTCGGTGCCATCGGGCCAGGCGCTGTTGTGCCTGGTGTCGCCGTCGTCGCGCGCCTCGCCCGGATGCTGGATGTTGACGAACAGCGTGTGCCGGTCGGGCGTGACCACGCAGCCCGTGATCTCGCAGCCGTTGGGCCCGGTAAGAAAGCGCTTGATGCGGCCCGAAGCCGGGTCGGCGCACAGCATCTGGTTGTTGCCCAGCGAGGTGTAGGGCGGCTTGCCGAGCACCTGGCCGCTCAGGTCGGTCTGGATCCAGAGCAGGCCACCCCGGTCGAAGTGCAGGCCGTCGGGAGCACCGAACATGTCGGCATCGCCCGACGGATAGCGTGCGCCGCTGCCGGGCTGTGCCGGATCGCCAGCGAGCGCGAAGTGGTCCCAGGCGAAGCCGGTGCTGGCGGCGTCGCCGCCGTCCTCGCGCCAGCGCAGGATGCCGCCGAAGAGGTTGTTGGCACGCGGGTTGGCCGCGTCGGGGGCGGGCTTGCCGGCGTCGCCGCGCTGGCTGTTGTTGGTGAGGGTGACGTAGACCTCGCCGCTTTGCGGGTGGATGGCAATCCACTCGGGGCGGTCCATCTTCGTGCCGCCTACGACGTCGCCCGCCAGCCGCGCATGGATCAGCACCTCGGCCTGGTCGGCGAAGCCGTGCGCCGCGTCGAGGCCGTCGCGGCCGTGCACGAGCTCGAGCCATCGGCCGCGGCCGCCGGCGTCGTAGCGCGCCACGTGGAGGGTGCCGTCGTCCAGCAGGTGGCGGTTGGCGGCACGAGCGGCGGCATCGGTGCCGGGACGCACCTTCTCGCGGCTGATGAACTTGTAGATGTATTCGAAGCGCGAGTCGTCGCCCATGTAGACCACCAGCCGGCCGTCCCTGGCGACGGTGCAGGTGGCGCTCTCTTGCCGCTTGCGGCCGAGTGCGGTGCGCTTGATGGGCGCGGCGGTCGGATCGAAGGGGTCGATTTCGACCACCCAGCCGAAGCGGTGCGGCTCGTTCGGATGCCGGCTCAGGTCGAAGCGCTCGTCGAAGCGCCAGTACTCGACCCACTGCGAGCCGGCCACCGTGCCGTAGCGGCGCTGCGCCGCCGTCGCGCCCTGAGCCGCTTCCTTCGGGCCGCCGAAATAGCCATGGAAGTTTTCCTCGCAGGTGAGGTAGGTGCCCCAGGGCGTGACGCCCATTGCGCAGTTGGCGAAGGTGCCGAACACCGCGTCGCCCGCCGGGTTGGCGGCAGTGCGCATCAGCGGCGTGCCCGCGGCGGGGCCGGTGATGCGCATCGGCGTGTTGCCGTGCACGCGACGCGCAAAGGGCGAGGGCCGCACCTGCTGCCACCCCTGGCCGGTGCACCGGATCTCGATCACCGAGACACCCATGGCGTGCAGCGACTTGCGCACCTTCTCGGCAGTCCACGCCTTGACGCCGTCGGTGTGCAGCAGTTGCTCGTCGGTGTATTCGTGGTTCATCACGAGCAGGCCGCGGTCGCCGCTTGCGTCGAGCGCGAAGAAGTGCATGCCGTCGTGATGCATGCCGGCCTGCACGGCCTGGTCGTCGGCGCTGTTGCCGGCATCGGGCGCGAAGGCCGGCATGCTGCCCGCGACGCCGGCGGGTGTGCCCCAGGGATAGAGCAATTGCCACTCGTATTCGGGCGGCACGACGATGCCGTCGCGCAACGAGGCCGGCACGCCCGTGAAACCCAGCACGTTGCCGCGGCCCGTGTGCGAGGAAGGCACGGCGCAACCCTGGCCGAAGAGCGCCACCACGGCAGCGGCGGAGCCCGATTGCAGAAGAAAGTGACGACGATCCAGGGGCATGGCAGTGGGTGTTGTTGTGTAGGCGACAGCCACGATCATCGCCGGGCGCCGCACCCGGCGATACTGGCGCGGCAACCGCCCAGGAGACATCGAATGACCGACCGCATCGAATGGACCCGCCACGCCGACGGCGTGGTGGAACTGCAGCTCGCACGCGCCGACAAGATGAACGCGCTCGACCCCGCGATGTTCGACGCGCTGATCGAAGCCGGCGAGGCGCTGCGCGACGACAAGGCGGTGCGGGCCGTGGTGATCTCGGGCCGCGGCAAGGCTTTCTGCGCGGGGCTCGACATGGCGTCTTTCGAGCGCATGCAGCAGCAAGGCGCGGGCTCCGGAGTGCTGGGCGAGGGCGCTGCCGGCGCCGACCTGCTGGTGCGCACGCACGGTATCTCGAACGCCGCGCAGCAGGTGGCGATGGTCTGGCGCGAGGTGCCGGTGCCGGTCATTGCCGCCGTGCATGGCGTGGCCTTCGGCGGCGGCTTGCAGGTAGCGCTGGGTGCGGACATCCGCATCGTCGCGCCCGACACCAAGCTTTCGGTGATGGAAATCAAGTGGGGCCTGGTGCCCGACATGGCCGGCATGGTGCTGATGCGCGAACTCGCCCGCAGCGACGTGGTGCGCGAACTCACCTTCACGGGCCGCATCTTCTCGGGCGAGGAAGCCCTGCGCATCGGCTTCGCTACCCGCGTCACAGCCGATCCGCTGGCCGAGGCGCTGCAGATGGCACACGAGATCGCCGGCAAGAGCCCCGACGCGATCCGCGCCGGCAAGCGGCTGCTCAACGCGTCGGCATCGCACAGCGCAGCCGAGATGCTGCTGGCCGAGTCGGTAGAGCAGAAGGCCCTGATCGGCAGCCCGAACCAGGTCGAAGCCGTGAAGGCCAACATCGAGCGGCGCGCGCCGCGTTTCAGCGCTCCGGCCTGATCCGCCGGGCTCCCGGGCCCGTGCGACTCATCATTTGTGCCCGGGCAGCCGGGTAATCCCCCAGCCCGCCGGGGCCGAACTTCGCGCACCCTCGCACCCCATCTTCTACGGGTGCAGTCGAGCCCGCGTTTGCCTGTGGGCGGGCCCTTCAATCTCGCGCCCAAACAGCCGAAAAGAATGCAAAGTGCTTTTCAAGTGTCTTTGTGTAAGAATTAAGTAGTTGTTTTAAAGGGAGAATGAACGGGAATGGAGGCAATTTGTGTGCAGAAGGTCACGTCTTCCTCTCTGATGGCTTCCGCGGAGGATGGCTCCTGACAGCGCACTCATTAACAATTGAAAGCTTTGCTTAGCGACGGCGATCCTGCATGTCGACGACCACGTTTTTTTGCAACCTCAGCGTGCCCATTCTGGTGGGCGAGGATCGCTACAAGTACATCCCCATCGTGGGGGTCTTTCGCAGCATTCCATTCGATCAAGTCGATGAATGGGTGATGCACCCCGACGGCCAGCCGCGCAGTGACCGCGAGCTGGCGGCCGAAGTTCTTGTCGAGATCCGCAAACCACTCGGTTCGAGTGGACGCACAGCGCCGCACGCTTTCGAAGTGGGAGACATCCTGCAGCTCGACCGCGCCGCCGCGATTGTCGTGTCCACCTTCCTGGCGGCGCTTCCGCGCGTCTGACGCACTCCCTTCAGTCGCACCTGAAGAGCACGCCGCTGCCCGGTGTGTTCGGCGCATCGGCCTGCTCCAGGAAGCGGATCGGATTTCCGTCCTTGCGGCAGTAGGCCTCCGCTTCCTGCGGACTCGCCGCCCGAAGGATCCCGTCGTAGAGACGCACCACGCCGGTCACGGGAGTGGCACAGCCGGCAATGACGGTGGCGAGGGGAAGAAGGGCGGGCAGCAATCGGCGCATGAAAGAAGACGGGTCCGGTGAAAGACCCGCGACTTTAAGCGCTGCTGCTTCCCACCGCCCAATAGAAAGTCGGCCTTGCCCCGTTGAGCAGATGGTCGCCCACCACGCGCCCCTTGTAGATGGTCGGGTTGTGCGACGCCAGCGTGCGCGCATTGCGCCAGTGCCGGTCTAGCCGTCGGTCTTCCTGCAGCGCCGAGGCGCCGCCGATGTCGAACAGCCGCGTGCCCGCCTGCAGCACCGCATCAACGATGCCGGCCTGTGCCTTGGCGGTGTTCAGCTCTACCTCGAACAGCAGGCTTTCGGGCACGGCTTCGCCGCGTTGGCGGAAGCGGTCGACTTCGCCCAGCCCGCGCGCCACGGCCTGCACGGTCGAGGTCGCGATGAACGCCGTGCTCGCAAGCTGGCCGATGACCTGCTGCACCAGCGGATCTTCGCGCGGCGTGTCGCCGCTGCCGTGGCTGTAGACGCGCTTGCGTGGCTGCACGAAGGCCACGGCGTCGCGCACGATGGCGCGGGCAATGCCGGCCAGCGTGGCGAGGTGCGTGAGCTGGAAATGCGCGGTCAGCGGAGTGGGCTGGTCGCGCACGTACAGCAGCACGTTCTCGGCTTTCACCCGCACGTTGCGAAAGCGCGTGGTGCCCGATGCGCTCAGCCGCTGGCCGAAACCGCGCCAGTCGTCCACGCGCTCCACGCCCTGTGCTTCGGCCGGCACGAGCGCAATCACGCGATCGCCGCTGCCGTCGTCGTTCAGGCGCTGGGCCGAAACCGAGATCCAGTCGGCGTACAGCGTGCCGGTGCTGTAGTACTTGTCGCCATCGAGCCGCCACGCGTCGCCGTCGCGCTTCAGCGTGGTCTGCAGTGCCCCGAGCGGGCCTTCGCCAAGCTCGGTGGTGGCGTTGCCGAAGATCACACCCTCGGCCGCGAGGCGCATCCATGGGCCGTGCAGGGCGGGGTCGATCTCCGCGAACAGCCGCTCGATGAAGCCGAAGTGCGCGCGCAGTATCTGCGGCAGGTTGGAGTCGGCTTCGCCGAGTTCGATGAGCAGGTCGTAGAGCTGTTCGACCGAGCCGCCCAGGCCGCCATGTTCGAGCGGCACACGCAGCGCGCCGAAGCGCTCTGCGTTGAGCCAGGCCACGGGCTCGTAGGCGAGCTCGCGTTCGTTCTCGCGCTGCGCCGCATGCTCGGCGATGCGCTGGAACACGGGGCGGAAGCGGGCTGCGAGCTGCTGCGAGGAAGGCGCTTGCACGCCCGGGGCATGCGTTGCGGGTCGCGTCGTTGCTTGGATGGATTCCATGGAGGCTGGGCGGCCCCGGAAGGGCGCCCGGAAAGAGAGAGAGACAGGCGCCCGACTGTCCCCCGCGGCGGGGTCCTTGTGAAATACGCTTTTCGAGTTTTCTTATGCCGCCCGTTCCTATCCCTTACCGCCTGCCGCGCGCGTCCACCGGCCAGATGGCAACCAGCGTGCCGCCTTCGACCACGTGGTATGCGTCATGCAGATTGACCGTGGGGTCGCAGTGCGGGGTGATGAACTCCACGCGAGCGCCCAGCGCGGGCCGCTGCGCCTGCGAGCCCGGGGGCAGCATCAGCTTGCCGTGCTCGTCGCCGAAGAAGGCGTAGCAGCTCGACGCGTCGGCGCCTTTCGCCACCAGCGGCACGCCGCTGTCGGTCGAGAAGCACTTGGTGCCGCCGTCCACCGTCACCCAGTCGGGCGCATTCGTGCTGACCACCGCCGTCTGCACGAACAGCGAGACGTCGAAGGGCGAGGGCTGTTCGCCGCTGGCCAGCACGCTCGTGTATTCGGCGTCCATGAACACATACGAGCCCGCCTGCAGTTCGGTGAACGCGTTTTCCTGCGAATCGAGGTCGTGCGTGCCGGTGCCCGCGCCCGTCACGATGTCGAAGTTCAGGCCCTGCCGCTTTGCCGCCGCGACGATGCCCGCCACGGTTTCGCGCAGGCCGGCCGCCGCCGCGCTGCGCTCGTCGCGCGACACGATGTGCTGCAGGTTGCCCGCATACGACTGCAGTCCGCGCAGTCGCAGGCGTGGCTCGGCAGCTGCCAGCGCCGCCAGCTCGAGCACCTTCGCCTGCGTGGCGGCGCCGGTGCGGTTGTAGCCCGCGCCGTAGTCCACCAGCACGTCGAGCGGGTGCGTGAGTTCGCTCGCGGCGCGCGCCAGGTCGGCCAGGTTCTGCGGGTTGTCGACCACCACCATCACGTCGCCTGGGCGCGCGCGCTGCGCCAGCTTGATGAGCCGCGCGATCTTGCTCGGCGTGACTGCGGGCGAGGTGATGAGCACGCCCGGAATGCCGCCCTGGACCATCACCTCCGCCTCGCCCAGCGTGACGCAGCTCACGCCGACGGCGCCGGCCGCCACCTGGCGCCGTGCGATCTCGACCGACTTGTGCGTCTTCACGTGCGGGCGCAGGTTGACGCCGCGGGCCTTGGCAAAGGCGGCCATTCGTTCGATGTTGCGCGTCATCGCGGGCAGCTCGATCAGCAGGGCGGGGGTGTCCAGAAGATGGCGTCCGCCGGGAACGCCGATCAGCGGCGCGTTGACTTGCAGCAGGTCTTGGGGCATCGGGGAAAAGCCTTCGTGGAGGCGCTTTGTGGAGGAGATCGGGGCGAGATGATCGCACCGAAATGCCTGCCTCCTATCTGTCGGCCGGCGGGTTCGCCTTCAGCGCCGTCATCAGCAGGCGGCCGGTGGTCTGCAGGTGCTCGGCAATCAGCGTCTGCGCCGCCTGGATGTCTCGGTTGAGCACCGCATCGAGCAGCGCCTGGTGTTCGGCCCCCACGTCCCGCGCCTGCTTCGACAGCGGCGCCGACAGCTGCCGGTAGCGTTCGCTCTGCTGGTAGAGCATCTGGTGCATGCGCAGCAGCCAGCCGTTCGGGCAACCCGCCACCAGCGCGTTGTGGAACTCCGCGTGGCTCGCCGTCCATTCGGCGCTCAGCATCGTGGGCATGGCCGCGTCGCGCTCGGCCAGCCGCGAGAGGCGGTGGTGCGCCGAGACCACGCTGCCTTCCCAGGCGAGGTCGCCGTGGCGGATGGCTTCAGCGAGGCACAGCTTTTCGATCTCGATGCGCGCCTTCACCAGCTCTTCGAGATCGGTCGCCGAAATGGGGCTCACGCGGTAGCCGCGCGCCGGCTCCGACACCACCAGCGCCTCGGCTTCCAGCATGGCGAGGCCTTCGCGCACCGCGCCTGCGCTCACGTCCAGCTCTTCTGCCAGCGCGGCGATGTTGAGCTTCGAGCCCGGCAGTAGCCGCCCGCCCACGATGGCCGTGCGCAGCTCGGTGAACACCTGTCGTGTCTGGCTCATGCCTTTCGTTTTTTCGTTCATTGCACTCCCGTCACCGCGAAAAACGGCCTGATGTTACTTGTTAACCCTAATGATCCATGGATGGCTAAACAATAGACTAACGTTGAAAGAATATATTATTTGTTCCAACATGGATAGCCGATTGGAGACATACGACATGGCCGATATCCAGCTTCGCACCCACAAAAGCCCCGAGCGCGCGGCGTTGCACAGTGTTCATTCGCTCGATGCCTTCGTCTTCACCGTGCCCGACCTCGACGAGGCCGCGCGCTTCTACGACGCCTTCGGGCTGGAGCCGAAACGTGAGGGCGACCGGCTCGACCTGTACACCGCAGGCCACCCGCACGCCTGGGGTTCGCTGTACCAGGCGCCCGGGGTGAAGAAGCTGCAGTACCTGCGCTTCGCCTGCTTCGCGGAAGACTTCGACGCCATCGCGGCGCGCATCGAGCGCCTGGGCGTGCCGCGCTGCTCGCCGCACCCGCTGGGCGACGACCGCGGCCTGTGGGTGCTGCACCCGGAGGGTTTTCCGGTGCAGGTCGTCGTGGCCGCGAAGAGCGCGCCGGACGCGGGCAGCGAGCCCGTCGTCGCGCCGCGCCCGCCCGTGGGCACTGGCGCCTCGCCGAACCGCGCGCGCATTCCGAAGGTGCATCCGCGCCGGCTCTCGCACATCCTGATGTTCTGCGCCAAGGTGCCAGAGGCTTTGCGCTTTTACGAAGACGCGCTGGGCTTGCGCGTTACCGACCGCTCGGGCGATCTCATCGTGTTCATGCACGGCGTGCACGGCAGCGACCACCACCTGATTGCGATGGCGCATTCGAACGGCCCGGGGCTGCACCACCTGAGCTGGGACGTCGCGAACATCGACGAAGTCGGCCGGGGCATGGAGCAGATGTATGCGGCCGGCCACGTGCGCGGCTGGGGCGTGGGGCGCCACGTGCTGGGCTCGAACTACTTCCACTACGTGCGCGACCCGTGGGGCAGCTACTCGGAGTACTCCTGCGACATGGACTTCGTGCCCGGCGACTTCGACTGGCGCGCCGCCGACCACCCGCCCGAAGACTCCTTCTACGCCTGGGGCCCGAAAGTGCCCGAGGACTTCGTCACCAATTTCGAGGTCGAGGCCGCCAAGGCCTGAGACCGTTTCTTCTCTGCATCCGAATCACAAAGGAATCCCATGCGTCTCCTCGCCTTCAACCATAACGGCAAGCCGGCCCTCGGCCTGCGCCTCGGCCAGGAGGTCGTCGACCTCACCGCCGAAGGCCTGCCCGCCACGCTCGATGAACTGCTGCGCGCCGGCCCCGAAGCCATGGCCGCCGCGAAGAAGGCCGGCGACGCGGCCCGCGCGCGCCTGCCGCTCGCAGGCATCGACTGGCTGCCGCCGGTGCAGTCGCCCTCCAAGGCCATTGCCGTGGGTCTCAACTACATCGACCACGCGGCCGAAAGCAAATTCGACCCGCCGACCTATCCGGTGCTGTTCCATCGCTTTCCGTCGTCTTGGGTCGGCCACAAGCAGCCGATCGTGCGTCCGCACGTGTCGACGCAGTTCGACTACGAAGGCGAGCTGCTGGTGGTCATCGGCAAGGCCGGGCGCTACATCAAGAAAGGCGATGCGCTGAACCACGTGGCGGGCTACTCGGTGTTCAACGACGGCTCCATCCGCGACTACCAGTTCAAGTCGGCGCAATGGATGATGGGCAAGAACTTCGACCGCTCGGGCTCCTTCGGCCCCGAGTTCGTCACCGCCGACGAGCTGCCTGCGGGGGCCACCGGCCTGAAGCTGCAGACGCGCCTGAACGGCACCGTGCTGCAGGACGCGAACACGCGCGACATGATCTTCGACGTCGCCACGCTGGTGTCGGTGTGCTCCGAGCCCTTCGCGCTGCAGCCGGGCGACATCATCATCGCCGGCACGCCCTCGGGCGTGGGCCTGGCGCGCAAGCCGCAGATCTTCATGAAGGCCGGCGACGCGTGCGAAGTGGAGATCGAAGGCGTGGGCCTTCTTTCGAACCCCGTCGTCGACGGAGACTGAGCAGCGGCAGCAGCACCAAGGCCGCGCTGACCAAAACAATTACGGAGACAAAAAATGAGCATCGATCGTCGTTCCTTCGTCGCGGCCGCCAGCGCTTTCGGTGCCCTCGGCACTGGCGCGCTGTTCAGCGGCACCGCCGCCGCACAGCAGCCTTCGGGCAAGCCCATCCGCGTGGGCGGCACGCTGGCGCTCACCGGGCCGCTCTCGGCCACGGGGCTCGTGCACAAGCTCACGGGCGAGATCTACGTGGAGTCGCTCAACCAGCGCGGCGGCCTGCTCGGCCGGCCGGTGGAGTGGGTGCTGAAGGACGACCAGTCCAAGCCCGACCTCGCGCGCACGCTGTACGAGCAGCTCGTGACGGCCGACAAGGTCGACCTGCTCATCGGCCCGTATGCCACGGGCGCGATTCTTTCGGCCATGGGCGTGGCCCAGCGCTACAACAAGACGCTGGTGCACCACACCTTCGGCATTCCGAGCCTGGCCAAGTACGACCAGCAGTTTCCGGCGTGGTCGCTCGGCCCCGACCCCGAGAAGACGATGCCCGCCATGGTCATGGACGCGCTGGCCACCTCGCCCAAGCCGCCGAAGACCATCGCCATCGTCACCAGCAAGTTCCCCTCGGTGCACTTCGTGGCGCTGGGCGCGCGCGAGGTGGCGAAGCAGCGCGGCCTGAAGGAGGTGTTGTTCCTCGAATGGGACTTCGGCAACCGCGACTTCGGCCCCATCGCAGGCCGGCTGAAGGAGGCCAACCCCGACTTCATCTGGAACGGCGCCATCGGCCTCGAGGGCAATCAGCTGCTCGATGCGATGAAGAAGATCGACTACGCGCCGCTGCATCACTTCTATCACGTGCCTGCGCCCGCGCCGATGCTCAAGGCGCCCGAGGCCAACGGCGCATTGGCCACCACCATCTTCGAAGACCATCCGCCGTTTACCGACAACCCGACGGCCGCCGAGTTCGTGAAGGTCTACCGCGAGCGCGCGGCGAAGGCCGGCATGCCCGACACGGCGGTGGAGACACAAGCCGCCGCGTCGTTCTCGGCCTGGCAGATCATCGAGGCCGCCGTGGTCGCCACCAAGGGCATCGACGACAAGGCCATGGCCACCTGGCTGCGCGCCAACAAGGTCGACACCATCCAGGGCAAGCTGCGCTTCAACGAGCGCGGCAACTTCGGCGACGACCTGGGCAAGGTGAAGCAGGTGCAGAACGGCAAGTGGGTGGTGGTGTGGCCGAAGGATTGGGCCGCCCCCGGCGCAAAGCTGCAGACGCGCGGGGTGACCAGCTGATGAGCTTCCCCAGTGCCACGCTGCTGGCCCAGTCGATCCTGGCGGGCCTGTTCACCGGGGCGCTCTACGGCCTGCTGGGGCTCGGCCTCAGCCTGTCGTGGGGGATGCTGCGGCAGATCAACCTCGCGCACTTCGCGCTCGCCTTTCTTGGCGCCTATCTCACTTACGAACTGTCGAGCCACCATGGTGTCGATCCGCTGCTCACGCTGGTGGTGATCGTGCCGCTGTTCTTCGTGCTGGGCGTGGCGCTGCACTGGGTGCTGACGCGTTTTCGCGTGAGCCCCTTCAACTCGCTGCTCGTCACCTTCGGCATCACCGTGATCATCGAGGCGCTCTTGCAGTGGACCTGGACGGCCGACTACCGCAAGCTCGAATCGAGCTACGCGGAGCACAAGCTGCAGATCGGCCCGCTCTACCTGCCGGTGCCCGAGCTCATCACGCTGGCGCTGGGCGTGGGCATCTCGCTTGCGGTGTGGTTCGCGCTGCGCCGCACCGACCTGGGCAAGGCGATGCGCGCCGCCGCTGAAGACGCACCCATCGCCGCCGCCTTCGGTGTGAACCAGAACGCGCTGGCGCTGATGCTCTCGGGCCTCAACGCGGCGCTGGCCGGCGTGGCGGGCGTGTGCATTGCGCTGGCGTACACGCTGTCGCCCTCGCAGATCTATGCGTGGATCGGCGTGGTGTTCGCGGCCGTGATGCTGGGCGGGCTCGGCCGCCCGCTCGGGCCGCTGATCGCGGGTTGCATCATCGGCGTGACCGAGGCCGTCACCATGACCGTCACCGCGCCATCGTGGGCGCCGCTGGTGTCGTTCTCGCTGCTGATGTTCGTGCTGCTGGTGCGGCCGGGGAGGGTGGCATGAAGCGCTCGTTCCTGCTGATTCTTGCGGCCGGCGCGGGGCTTGCCGTGGTGCCGTGGCTCGGGCTGCCGGCGTTCTACGAGTCGATCCTGTACCTGGTGCTGCACTGGGTCGCGCTGGCCACCTCGTGGAACCTGCTGTCGGGCTACTCGGGGTATTTCTCGTTCGGGCACGGTGCGTTCTTCGGCATCGGCATGTACACGACGGCCACGCTGGCAACGCGCTTCGACATTCCGTTTCTCTGGACGCTGCCGGCCGCCGCCGCGGTGGCCGCGCTGTTCGGCACGCTGCTGGGCGCCGTGGCGTTCCGCGTGCAGGCGGTGCGCGCCGAGCTGTTCTCGTTGCTCACGCTGGCCGCCACCTTCGTGGTGGCGACCATCATCCTCAACACGCCCATCGACGGCGGACCCGGCGTGTACATGAGCGCGGTGGCGGTGCCGCAGATCGGACCGACAGCTTCTGGCACCTTCTACCTGCTGGCCTTGGGCGTGGCGGTGCTGACGGTGCTGGCGTCGCTGGCCGTGTACCACTCGCGCTTCGGCACCGGGCTGTTCGCCATTCATGACGACGAAGACGTGGCCGAGGTGATGGGCGTGCCGACGTACCGCTTCAAGCTCGGCGCCTTCGCGCTCTCGTGCGGGCTGGCGGGCGTGGTGGGCGGCGTGCATGCGCTCTTCGTGTCGTACGTGACCACGGGCGATACCTTCACCATCGCGATGCCGCTCACGGTGGTGCTGATGTCGGTGCTCGGTGGCACGCGCCACTGGGCCGGGCCGATCGTCGGCGCGACTGCGATCACGCTGCTGCTGTATGCCTTCACGGGCGGCGACAGCGCGATCATCGGCAAGGGCATGACGGGGCTGGTGCTGATCGTGGTGATCCTCTTCATGCCCGAAGGCCTGCTGGGGCAGGCGCTGAAGTGGTGGAACGCTCGGCGCGGTGCGCCCGCGGCCTCGTCCGCGCCGGTCCATGTGGCCGTGGCTGATGAAGCGAAAAAGCCCGCTGCCATCACCGGCGAAGTGCTGCTGCGTGCCGAGGGCGTGCGCAAGTCCTTCAAGGGCGTGCACGCGCTGCGCGGCGTGAGCCTCGAAGTGCGGCGCGGCGAGATCCTCGGCCTGCTCGGGCCCAACGGCTCTGGCAAGTCGACCTTCATCAATGTCGTGAGTGGCCACTATGCGGTGACAGCCGGGGTCATCGAGTTCGAGGGGCGACGCATCTCGGGCGTGCCGGCGCACCGCATCGCGCAGGGCGGCATTGCGCGCACGTACCAGATCCCACGTCCCTTCGCGCACCTGACGGTGCTGGAGAACGTGGCGCTGCCTGCGATGTTCGGCGCAGCCGCGCTCGACCGCAGGACGGCCGAGGCCGAAGCCTGGCAATGGCTGGCCTTCACAGGCCTGACCGAGCGCGCGCACGCCTTGCCGGCGGAACTGAACCTGCACCAGCGCAAGTTCCTGGAGTTCGCGCGCGCACTGGCCTCGCGGCCGCAGGTGCTGATGCTCGACGAGGTGCTGTCGGGCCTCACGCCGTCAGAAATCGACGAGGCCGTGGCGCTGATCCGCCGCATCCGCGACCAGGGCGCGACCATCGTCTTCGTCGAGCACGTGATGCGCGCGGTGATGGCGCTGTGCGACCGCATCGTGGTCTTCAACCGCGGCGAGGTGCTGGCCGAAGGCGCGCCGCATGACGTGATGCAGCGGCCCGAGGTGGTGTCGGCCTACCTGGGCCAGGCCATGGAGCCGGAGGCGCCCGCCGCGCCAGCCGCCGCGTCGTCCGCGGCGGGTGTCGAAAGGGAGCTGGCACATGCTTGAACTCGAATCCATCCGCGTTGCCTACGGGCAGGCCACCGCGCTGTGGGATGTGTCGCTGTCCATCGGCAAGGGCGAACTGCTGTGCATCGTCGGGCCGAACAGCGCGGGCAAGAGCACGCTCATCAATGCGGTGGCGGGGCTGCACCGCATCGGCGCAGGGCGCATGCGCTTCGAGGGACAGGACATCTCGCGCCTGGCGCCGCATCGCTTCTGCGCCCAGGGCATCGCGCTGGTGCCGGAGGGGCGGCGCCTGTTCACCGAGATGACGGTGCGCGAGAACCTGGAGCTCGGCAGCTACCTGCGCGCGGCGCGGCTGGAGCGCGCTCGCTCGATGGAGCACGTCTGCACGCTGTTCCCGGCGCTGACGGAGAAGCTGGAGCAGCCGGCCGGTTCGCTATCGGGCGGCCAGCAGCAGATGGTGGCCATCGGCCGCGCGCTCATGGCGCGCCCCAAGCTGCTGCTGCTCGACGAGCCCTCGCTGGGGCTGGCGCCGAGCATCGTGCTCGACATGTTCACCGCCATCCGGCGCATCCATGCCGACGGCATCGCGGTGCTGCTGGTGGAGCAGAACGTGGGCATGGCGCTCGACGTGGCCGAGCGCGCCGCGGTGCTGGAAGAAGGGCGCATCGTCGCGCTGGGCCGGCCGGAAGAACTGATGGCGCGGCCGGAGCTGCGGCGCGCCTACCTGGGGCTGGATGCCGATGCCGCAGAGGGTGACGCTATGCCGGGTGCGACGGCCCATGGTGCCCGGGCCGCCGCAGCGCCAGCCACCACAGCAGCGCGGCATTGATCGCCCAGCTGCCGGCCAGCATCATCAGCGCCGTGTTCGCGACGCCGGGCGAGAGGTCGAGCGTCAGCAGGCTCAGCGACCACGGCAACCCGCCCGCGATGGCGACCAGCATGCCGGCCTCGCTGTCGGGCACGACAGCACAGGCCAGGATGCAGACGGCGCCGGTGATCGTGTAGATCAGTGCGGCGGCGCGCCATCCGGGGCGTTGGGGCGGTCGTGAATTTGCGGGCATGCCTTGAGCATCGCCGATCCCGCATCAAGCCGTGAAGGCCTGTTACGCGAAGGGGCGTAGTGTTTTGGCGACGCCGTGTTCAGTGGCTTGCCAACTTCTGCACGCTTGGGGCGATTGGTGCTTCAGGCAGCGCGGCTTCGATGCCGAGCGCCAGTGCCAGCAGCGCCGTGTCGGTGCCTTGCGCGCCGGTTAATTCCAGCCCGGCAGGCAGGCCGTTGGAGGCGAGGCCCATCGGCAGGCTCACCGCCGGCAAGCCCGCCATGCCGGCCGGGCCGGTGTTGCGGATGTAGGCCGAAAAAGCCGAGGTGGGGCGGCCGCACAGCGTTACTTCCACGTCTTCGCCGAGACGCGCGGCGGTCAGCGGGCTGGTCGGGAAGACGAGGGCGGCCAGGTCGTGCCGCGCGAAGCAATTGCGGTACGCCGCCTGCATGCGCGGGCGCAGGGTGTGCAGCGCGTGGGCGTAGGCCTCGGGCGTGATGGCCGTCGCGCCGAAGAGGCGTTCGAACAGCGGGCGCACGTCGGGGCTGACCACCGCGTCGGTGAGCGTGCGAGCGTCGAAGGGGCGGTCGTGCCGCGCGAAGTAGGCGGCCAGCGCGGGCAGGATCTCGTGCAGCGAGATCGTCATCGATCCTTCCTGGAACAGTGCGCCGGCTTCGGCCAGGTCGCAAGGCACCAGCACGGCGCCGGCTGCGCGCAATAGTTCGAGGCGCTCGCGGGCCAGTTCGGCCACGGGCGGATCGACCTCTTCCCAGAAGTAGGCTTCGGGCACGCCAAGGCGCACGCCTGTGAGCGGTGTCGAGGCAATCTGCAGCGGCCCGCCGGCCACCGCGTGGTCGACCAGCACGCAGTCGTCCACGCAGCGCGCCATGACGCCGGCGGTGTCGAAGGTCGGCGATATCGGCACCAGCCCTTCGTCCGGCCAGCGGTGCACCGTCGGCCTGAAGCCCACCAGCCCGCACAGCGCGGCCGGCACGCGCACCGAGCCGCCCGTGTCGGTGCCGATGGCTGCCGGCGCGGCGCGCATACCCAGCAGCGCAGCGTTGCCGCCGCTGGAGCCGCCCGTGACGCGTGCAGCGTCGAACGGATTGCGCGACGGCCCGAAGCCGTGGTTGTTGCCGGTAACGCCCTGCGACCACTCGTGCAGATTCGTCTTGCCGAGCACCAGCGCGCCTGCGTCGATCAACCGCTGCGTCACGCCGGCGTGCATACGCGGCCGGTGGTCCGCCATCCACGGGCTGCCGGCCGTGGTCGGCATGCCGGCGACGTCGATGTTGTCCTTGAAGGCGAGCGGCACGCCATATAGAGGCAGCGTTCCCGGCGCGGGGCGCGGCGCTGCATCGAGCGCGGCGGCGGCTGCGCGAAGCGCCGCGGGGTCCTGGTGGAGCAGGGCGCCGAAGGGTGCGATTGCGCTGGCGCGTTCCAGCAGCGCCTGCGCGTAGTCGGTGGCGCGCAGTTCGCCGCGCGCCATCTGCCCGGCGGCCTCGCGGGCGGAAAGATCGGTCAGCGCATGGATTCGGTTCATGAAGGCTCGAAGTGGGGCGGAAGCTGCACTCCGGTGCATGTTTCGGGCCAATTCGCGCTTCTGACGCCAGAAAACAGGCTGAAATTGCATGGCATGGATACTGCTTAAAGAGTTTTTTGTATCCATGAGGCCATCCAATGTCTTTCAAGTCCTTGCGTATCCTGGCCGCCGTCGCAACGTCGATGGCTCTTCTGGCGGGCATGCCCGCGTCTGCCGCCGAGAAGGTCTCGTTGCGCCTCAAGTGGCTGGCGCAGGCGCAGTTCGCCGGCTTCTATGTAGCCAAGGCCAAGGGCTTCTATGACCAGGGCGGCCTCGACCTGACGATCAACCCGGGCGGTCCCAACCTGAACGTCGAGACGCTGGTCGCCTCGGGCAACGACACCTTCGGCCTGGCCGGCGGCACCGAGACCGTGCTGCTCGCCCGCGAAAAGGGCCTGCCGCTGGTCTGCATCGGCGTGACCGTGCAGAACACGCCCTTCACATACGTGACCTACAAGGACTCCGGCATCACCAAGGTGAAGGACTTCGCGGGCAAGAAGGTCGCGACCTGGTTCACCGGCACGCAGTACACGCTGTACTCGATGCTCGCCTCGGCCGGCGTGAAGCAGAGCGACCTCACCATCGTTCCCCAGTCGGGCTCCATGGCGCCCTTCGTCGAGAAGCAGTTCGACGTGGCCGCGGCCACCTACTACAACGAGCTCAACACGCTGAAGGAGCAGGGCCTGGGCGACAAGCTCACGCTCATCAAGCCCGACGACTACGGCGTGGTCGTGCAGCAGGACACCGTGCTCGTGTCGGAGAAGTACCGCAACGAGAAGCCGCAGCAGGTGCAGGCCTTCCTGACCGCCACCATCAAGGGCTGGAAGTACGCGCTGCAGAACAAGAAGGAAGCCATCGACATCGTCATGGCCGCCGCCCCCAGCCTGAACCGCGCGCACCAGGAAGCCATGCTCGATGAATTCGAGAAGCTCGTGAAGGCCGGCAAGGGCACCACCGACGGCATCCTCGCCATCGACCTGCCCACGGTGGAGAAGATGCAGGCGCAGCTCGTCGGCTACAAGGCGCTGAAGGCGCCGGCCGATCTGTCGAAGGCCTACGACGCCAGCTTCTGGACGCAGGTGCCCGCGGCCGACAAGAAGTTCTGAGCCGCATCGCCGCAGCCATGAAATTCATGCCTCACGAAGTGATGCCGCCCGCCGTGAGCGACACGGCGCCGCCCATGCTCGAGTTGGTCAACGTATGGAAGCGCTTCGGTGAAGCGCAGGCCAGGACCGTCGCGGTGTCGGGCGTCAACCTGCGGATCGCGAAGAGCGAGTTCGTCACGCTCGTGGGCCCCTCGGGTTGCGGCAAGTCGACCCTCTTCAACATGATCGCGGGCCTGCTGCCGCCCGACGACGACGGCTCGCTGCTGTTCGGCGGCGCACCGCAGCGCGACGGCCAGCTGCTCGGCAAGGTGTCGTTCATGCCGCAGCGCGACTTGCTGTTTCCATGGCGCACCGTGCTCGACAACGCCATCCTCGCGCTCGAGGTGGAAGGCGTGCCGCGCAAGGAAGCGCGCGAACGGGCCCGCGCCATGCTGCCCGAGTTCGGCCTGGCGGGTTTCGCCAACCACTATCCGCACCAGCTCTCGGGCGGCATGCGCCAGCGTGTCGCGCTGATGCGCACCTTCCTGTTCGAGCGCGACCTGATGCTGCTCGACGAACCCTTCGGCGCACTCGACGCGCTCACGCGCACCCGCATGCAGCACTGGCTGCTGGAGCTCTGGGCCAGGCACCGCCGCACGGTGCTGTTCATCACGCACGACATCGACGAAGCGATCCTGCTCGGCGACAAGGTGCTGGTGATGACGGCGCGCCCCGGCACGGTGAAGAGCGAGACCGTGATCGACCTGCCGCGCCCGCGCGACCCGTCGGTGGTGCTGTCGCCTGAGTTCATCCGCATCAAGCAGCGCCTGCTGGCCGAGATCGAGGAAGAAAGCCAGAAGACCTTCGCGCAGGAGGGCACCGCTTCGTGAACGCCCTCTTGCAGCGCGCAGTGCGCTCGCCCGCGCTGGCCTTCGTGGGCCTGGCGCTGGTGTGGGAGATCTGCGTGCACGCCTTCGCGCCGTCGCCGCGCTACCTGCCGGCGCTGAGCGCCATCGCGCAGGACGCGTGGTCGGTGTGGCCGCAGCTCATGCGTGGCTTCGGCCGCACGCTGCTCGAAACCGTGCTCGGCTTCGCGATGGGCGCGGTGTTCGGCTGCGCCTGCGGCACGGTGTTCACCTATTCGCGCTGGATGGAGCGCTCGGTGTTCCCGCTGTTCGTGGTGTCGCAGACGGTGCCGGTGGTGGCCTTCGGCGCGCTCATCGTCATCTGGTTCGGCAATTCGCTGCTGGCCAAGGTGATGACGGCGTTCTTCCTGACCTTCTTCCCCGTCACGGTGAACACGCTGCGCGGCCTGAAGTCGTGCGACCCGCAGCGCATTGCGCTGATGAAGAGCTTCGGCGCCAACCGCCTGGTGATGTTCTTCAAGCTGGCCGTGCCTTCGGCGCTGCCGCAGATCATGGTCGGGCTGCGCGTGGCCATTGGCCTCAGCCTGATCGGCTCGGTGGTGGGCGAATGGTTCGGCGAAACCGTGGGCCTGGGCGTGATGCTCATGGAGGCGATGAACGCCGACCTCGTGGTGCGCCTGTGGGTGGTGATGTTTGCCTGCGGGCTGATGGGTGCGCTGCTCTACGGGCTGCTCACCTTCGTGGAAAGGAGGCTCGTATGGTGGCGCAGCGAAAGCTGATGGAATCGCCCGTCGTGCCGGTGGTGCTGGGCATCGTCGTGCTGCTCGCGGTGTGGGAGGGCGCGATATTGCTCTTCAAGATTCCGCCGTTCGTGCTGCCGAGCCTGGGCACGATCGTGCAGCATGCGTTCACCGACACGGGGCGCTTGATGAGCGCATTGCTGGCCACGCTGGGCGAGGCGCTCGGCGGCTATGCACTGGGCAGCGTGCTCGGGCTGTTGCTGGCCGTGGTGTTGCTGCTGGCTCCACCGCTGGAGCGCATCGTGATGCCGCTTGCGGTGGCGGTGAACGCCGTGCCGACCGTGGCCTATGCGCCGCTGTTCCTGATCTGGTTCGGCCTCGGTGCCGCTTCGAAGATCGCGCTGGTGGCGCTGGCTGTCGGCTTCACCATGCTGGTGAATGCGCTGCACGGCCTGAAGCAGGCCGACATTGCGGCCGTGAACCTGATGCGCAGCTTCGGGGCAGGGCAGCTGAAGATCGTGTGGCGCCTGCGCCTGCCGGTGGCAATGCCCTCGGTGGTCACTGCCCTGCGCATCGGCGTGCCGCGCAGCATGATCGTCGCGATCGTCGGCGAGATGCTGGGCGCCTATGCGGGGCTCGGGCGAATGATCTATGAATCGACCCAGCAGGTCGACTTGCTGAGCGTGTGGTCGGCAGTGCTTGTTGCATCGATTGCGAGCATGGTCTTCTACGGCCTGCTGGTATGGATCGATCAGAAACTCGTGTGGTGGCGCTGATGGCAAAGACGAATCCCGCGGCATACCCCGACACCGAAGCCGAGCTGCGCGTGCAGCTCGCCGCCTGCTATCGGCTGGTGGCGCACTTCGGCATGGACGACCTGATCTACAACCACATCTCGGCACGCGTGCCGGGGCCGGAACATCACTTTCTCATCAACCCCTACGGGCTGCTGTTCTCTGAAGTGACGGCTTCGTCGCTGGTGAAGATCAACCTGGACGGCAACAAGGTGGACGACACGGACGCCGAAGTGAACCAGGCCGGCTTCGTGATCCACAGTGCCATTCACGCAGGCCGGCCCGACGCGCTGTGCGTGCTGCACACCCACTCCGAGGCCGGCACCGCCATTGCCGCCATGCCCAACGGCCTGGCGCCGCTGAGCCAGTTCGCGATGCGCTACCAGGGCCATACCGCCTTCCACGACTACGAAGGCGTGGCGCTGGAAACCGGCGAGCGCGAGCGGCTGGTGCGCGACCTGGGCCCGCACCACACGCTGGTGCTGCGCAACCACGGCATCCTGACGGTGGGCCGCACGATTCCCGAGGCCTTCATCCTCATGTACTACTTCGAGAAGGCTGCCAAGGTGCAACTGCTCGCGCAGGGCGGTGTGGCGCCCGGCGAATCGCTGGTGTACCCGCAGCCCGAAGTGAGCGATCTGGCCGCGCGCCAGTTCACCGAATTCGCCGGCGACATCCTGCCGCCCGGCACGCGCGAATGGCCTGCGTTCCTGCGCATGCTGGAGCGCACCCAACCCGACTACCGGCTTTGAGTGTCGGCACTTTCCTCTTCATTCCCAGAGACACATTTCGACCATGCAACTAGAGAACCTCACCTCTTTCATCGGCACCGAAGTCAAAGGCATCGACCTGCGCGAGCCCGTGAGCGACGCCGACTTCGCGGTGCTGCGCGACACGCTCAACCAGCGCTCGGTGCTGCTGTTTCGCGGCCAGAGCATCAACGAATCGCAGCACGTGGCCTTCTCGCGCCGCTTCGGCCCGCTGCTGGGCCACGTGCTCACGCAGTTCCTGAAGAAGGAGCACCCGGAGGTCTACGTGCTGTCGAACGTGTCGGAAAACGGCAAGCCCATCGGCAACCACAAGGAGGGCTGGAACTGGCACTCCGACCTCTCGTACAAGGCCGAGCCCTCGATGGGCGCGCTGCTCTACGCGCTCGAAGTGCCGCCGGTGGAAGGCGACACCTTCTTCGCCTCGATGCACGCCGCCTACGAAGCGCTTGACGACGACATGAAGGCGCGCATCCGCCACATGACGGCCACGCACAGCTACGCCAACTACTACGGCAAGGCTTTTGCCGACCGCAACCCGCTCACGCCCGAGCAACTGGCGGCCACGCCCGACGTGGTGCATCCGCTGGTGCGCACGCATCCCGAAACCGGTCGCCTCTCGCTCTACGTGGGCGAAGACGTGGTCAAGCACATCGATGGCCTGCCCGCCCATGAGAGCACCGCGCTGCTGGCCGAGCTGAACGCGCACGCCATCTCGCCGGAGTTCAGCTACCGCCACAAGTGGCTCGCGGGCGACCTGCTGGTGTGGGACAACCGCTGCACCATGCACCGCGCCACGCCTTACGACGACAACGTGTACCGCCGCGTGATGCATCGCACCACCGTGGCTGGCGACCGCCCCTTCTGACACTTTCCCCACCTGCCAGGCAGGCCCCGCGTTTGAAGAAAACCGACAAAGACAAGCACAACAAGGAAGGCAAGAACATGGAACCGAACGAACCAGAGATGGCAGCGGAACCTCCGGCGCTGCGCGGACGCGAGCGTCAGCGCGGCAAGGGTGCCACGCTGTCTGACGAACTGAAGGACACGCTCGAGGACCTGATCGTCAGCGGCGTCATGAAGCCCGGCGCGCGGCTCGACGAAGCCGAGCTGGCCGAACGCTTCAAGGTGTCGCGCACGCCGGTGCGCGAGGCGCTCAAGGCGCTGGCCGCCACCGGCCTCGTCGACCTGCGCAGCCGCCAGGGGGGCGTGTGCGTGGCGCGCATCTCGCTGCCCATGCTCATCGAGATGTTCCAGATGATGGCGGTGATGGAAGGCCTGTGCGCCAAGTTCGCCGCGCGCCGCGCCACCGAGGCGCAGAAGCAGCGCATGAGCCAGCTGCACGACGAGCTGACGAGCATCCTTGCCTCGGGCGACCACTCGCGCTTCTACGACGTGAACCAGGACTTCCACGACGCGCTCTACGAAGCCTCCAACACGCATTACCTCGCCGAGCAGACGCGCGCGCTGCGCAAGCGCGTGCGCGTGTACCGCCGCTACGTGACCTTCCAGCCCGGCCGCATGACCGCCACCATCGGCGAGCACGGCGCCATCCTCGACGCCATCCGGCGCAACGACCCGGGGGCAGCGTTCAACGCCGCCATCGACCACGTGAGCCTGCTCGAGGACGACATCGTCGACCTGATCGCCGCGCTGTCCGAGCAGGACAACGGGGCTGCCTGAGCCTCTTCTTTCAACGCACTCAACGCCACCCTTTTTCGATCGCATCCCAGGACATCACTCCATGAAACTCGAACTCGAAGGCAAGACCGTACTCATCACCGGCGCCTCCAAGGGCATCGGCCTTGCGGCCGCCCATTCGTTCGCGGCCGAAGGCTGCCACCTGCAACTGGCCGCACGCGACGGCGCCGCCCTGGCGGCCGCCAAGGAAGAGATCGAGAAGATCTACCCGATCAACGTGCGCATCCATCCGATGGACCTGGCCGCGCCCGGCGCGATGGCGCAGCTGGCCGAAGCGGCCGGGCACGTCGACATCCTCGTGAACAACGCGGGCGACATTCCGGCCGGCCCCATCGAATCGCTCGACTTCGCCGTGGTGCGCCGGGGCTTCCAGCTCAAGGTGCTGGGCTACATGGAGCTCAGCCAGATCTACTACGCGCGCATGAAGGCCGCGGGCGGCGGCGTGATCGTGAACGACATCGGCAACTCCGGCGAGAACTGGGACGCCAACTACATCGCCGGCTCCACCGGCAACGCCGCAGTGATGGCCTTCACGCGTGCCCTGGGCGGCGTGAGCCTGGACGACGGCATCCGCGTGGTGGGCGTGAACCCCGGCCCCGTGGCGACCGACCGCATGGTCAAGCTCATGAAGCGTCGCGCCTTCGACACCCATGGCGACGAAGGCCGCTGGGAAGAGCTGTTCGACAACTACCCCGGCGGCCGCCCGGCCACGCCGGAAGAGGTGGCCGAGCTGATGGTGTTCCTGGCTTCACCGCGCGCCGGCTACATCACCGGCACGGTGGTGACCATCGACGGCGGCATCGCGGCGCGTGGCTCGATCATCAAGACCAGCAAGAAGGTGGTCGAGGCCGAACAGGCCCGGAGGCTCGCGGCATGAATGCAGCGCTGAACCCCGCCGCTGCAGTGCCGGCCGTGACGAGCGACGCCGAAACCCGCAACCAGTATTTCGACCGGCTGTTCACCAATCCCGACCTGATGTGGCTGGGCCAGAACACCAATCACTTTCCGCTGCACCCCGCCGTGCGAAAGGCGCTGCACGACGCCATCGACGACGAGAGCTTTCACGCCTATGCGCCGCCGCTGGGCATGGAAGCGCTGCGCTCGGCCATCGTGGAAGACCTGGGCGTGCCGGACCAGTCGGCCGTGGTGACCGACGGCGCGGTGTCGGCGCTGGCGCTGGCCTGCCGTGCTTTCTGCGGGGCGGGCAAGGGCTTCGTGACCACTGACCCGGGCTGGAAATGGCCGCTGCAGTTCGCCGCCAAGGCCGGCTCGGCGATCACCGAGATTCCGATCTACGGGCCGGAGTACGGCTTCAAGCTGTCGGCCGAGGCGCTGGCCGCGTCGACCGACGGGAACACCGCGGTTATCTACCTCGTGGACCCGAACAACCCGCTGGGCACCACCTACACCGAAGACGAGATCCGTGCCTTCGCGGACCGCGCGCGCGAGATCGGCGCCATCCTCATTCACGACTGCACCTACCGCGACTTTGCCGACAGCCACACGCTGGCTTCGCGCTTCTACCCGGAAGGCACGGTGACCATCGTGAGCTTCTCCAAATGGCTCGGCCTCGCGGGCCTGCGCCTCGGAGCACTGGTGGCTTCGCCCGAACTGCTCGCGCGCATCCTGCCGCATTCGCAGGCGCCGCTGGGCGCGAGCGTGCTGGCGCAGCGCGCGGCCATCGCGGGCCTGGGCGTGAAGGACGAATGGATGGCCGAAGTGATCGCGCAGCAGCGCGAGAACCAGCAAATGATCGTCGACGCCTTCGCCAAGCTGCCGGGCTTCGAGGTGCCGGTGTTCCCGTCGCAGGCCAACTTCATCGTGGTCGAGTGCAGCAAGGCTGGCGTGACGCCCGAGGCGCTGGTCAGCGCGCTGGGCGAGCACGACATCATGGTGCGGCAGGGCACGTATCACACGCCGCGCTTCGGACATCGCTTCGTGAAGATCTCCACCACCGTACCGAAGGCCTGGGCGCAGGCGCTGTGCGACGTGCTGCCGCAGGCGGTCGAGCGTGCGCGCAGCCTGCCGGCCACGGCAGCGCTGTTCTGAGCGTTCTGAAGAAGAAAGGCCGACGATGAGTTTTGCCACCACCCCCGACGGCGTTCGCCTCTACTACGAGACTGCCGGCAGCGGCACGCCCATCGTGTTCGTGCACGAGTTCGGCGGCGACCACCGCAGCTGGGAGCCGCAGATGCGCTACTTCGCGCGGCGCCACCAGTGCGTGACCTTCGGTGCGCGCGGCTATCCGCCGTCGGACGTGCCGGCCGATATGGAGCGTTATTCGCAAACCACAGCGGCCGACGACATCGCCGCCGTGATGGACGCGCTGGAACTGGAGCGCGCGCACATCGTGGGCCTGTCGATGGGCGGCTTCGCTACGCTGCACTTTGGCCTTCGCCATGCGAAGCGGGCCTCGTCGCTGGTGATTGCCGGCGCGGGCTACGGCGCGGAGAAAGAGCACGAGGAATATTTCCGCGGCGTCTCGCTCGAAGTGGCCAAGCAGTTCGAAGCGCAGGGCTCCGAGAAATTCGCCCGCACCTATTCGCTGGGCGCGAGCCGCGTGCAATTCCAGAACAAGGACCCGCGCGGCTGGCAGGAGTTTGCGACCTGGCTCGGCGAGCACGACGCCGTCGGCGCGGCCAACACCATGCGCGGCGTGCAGGCACGGCGCCCGTCGATCTACGACCTGGAGAGCGATCTGCGCGTGATGAACGTGCCCTCGCTCGTTGTGGTCGGCGACGAGGACGACCACTGCCTGCAGCCCGGCATCTTCCTGAAGAAGACCGTGCCGGCCTGCGGTTTGGCCGTGATGCCCAAGACCGGCCACACGCTCAACCTGGAAGAGCCAGCCGCGTTCAACGCCTTGCTGGCCGAGTTCTTCGCGCAGGTCGAGGCCGGCCAGTGGAAGCCGCGTGATCCGCGTGCGCTGCCCAGCCAGATCATGAAGACCGACTGATGACCGCCGAAACCGCCACCGAAGAAGTCGCCGGAGAGCAAGGCATCTGGCGCATCGATGCCGATCGCCTGTGGGACCGGCTCATGACGCTCGCCTGCATCGGCGCCACGCCGGGCGGCGGCGTAGACCGGCAGGCGCTGAGCGCGGAAGAGATCGCGTCGTGGCGCACGATGATCGACTGGGCCCTGTCGGCGGGGCTGGAGCCTTCGACCGACGCGGCCGGCAATCTCTTCATCGCGCTGCCGGGCGCCGACCGTGATGCACCGCCCGTGCTTGCCGGCAGCCATCTCGACAGCCAGCCCGGCGGCGGCCGCTTCGACGGCGTGTACGGCGTGGTGGCTGCGCTGGAGGTGCTGACCACGCTGGCCGGGCGTGGCGTGCGCCCGCCGGTGGACGTCGTCTGCGTGGCGTGGATGAACGAAGAGGGTTCGCGCTTCGCGCCCGGCATGATGGGCTCGGAGGCCTTTGCCGGCGTGCGCAGCCTCGAGGCCGTGCGTGCGGTGCGCGATGCCAGCGGCATCTCTGTCGCCGATGCGCTCGATGCCTTGCACGCTGCGTTCCCGTCGCTGCGGCGGCGGTCGCTGGGCTTTCCGGTGACGGCGTATGTAGAGGCGCACATCGAGCAGGGGCCGATACTGGAAGCGCAGGAGTGCGTGATCGGTGTCGTCACCGGCATCCAGGGCAAGAAGACATTCGATGTCGTGATCGAGGGTGAGCGTGGTCACGCCGGCACGCTCGCGATGGTCGAGCGGCGCGATGCGCTCGCAGCCTTCACGCGCATCGCGACGGCGCTCTATGCCGAGATCGGCGGCCACGACGACGCGGTGAAATTCACCATCGGCCGGCTGCAGGTCGAGCCGAACGCACCCTCGGTGGTGCCCGAGCGGGTGACGCTGCGCATCGACCTGCGGCATCCCGACAACACGGCGCTCGAACATCTGGGTCAGCGGCTGGCCGCGCTGTGCGATTCACTTGCCGCGCCGTGCCAGGCGAGCGTGACCCCCTTGGTCGATGCGCCGTCCAACGGCTTCGATCCCGCCTTGCAGCAGGCGATTGCGCAAGCCGCCGAGCGCATCGGACAGCCGCATATGCCGATTCTTTCGGCTGCCGGCCACGACGCGCGCCATATGGCGCCGCTGTGCCCGAGCGCGATGATCTTCATTCCCTGCCGCGACGGCGTGAGCCATGCGGAACACGAGTGGGCGGAGCCGGTGCACGTGGCGGCCGGCGCGAACGTGTTGCTGTGCGTGCTGTTGCCCTATGTAGGGGCCGGGGCATGACTGCCGCAGACATCGCCACCGTCGTCGACATGGCCGATCTGCCGATGCAGCATCCGCGCGCGCCGGCCAGCGTCGCGCAGGCCAGGGCGCGCTTCTTCAATTCCGGCAATGCCTTCAACGTGAAGCTGCCCGAGGTGCCAGCGCGGCTCTTCGCGCCGCCGCCGGAAGGACGCTATGGCATGTTCGACTGCGACCAGTCGCGGGCCCTGGGCTGTGGCTTCCCGGCCACCACGCCGCTGATGCTCGCGCGCTACGTTCGCATTGCCGCCCGCGATGCGCTGCTGCCGCTGGACGTGTGCGCCACCGGGTCGGTCTGGTACGTGATTTTCGGCAGCGGCAGCCTGACGGGCGCGGTCGACAGGTTGACCTTTGGCAAGGGCGACGTGTTCCTGCTGCCTGGCGCGCCGGGTTACCGGCTCGAAGCGGGCGCCGAGGGCGTGCTGCTGTGGACTGTCGGCAACGAGCCGCAGCTGGCTTTTGAACGCGCGCAGCCGGCGCCCGTGGCCAAGGCGACCATCGACGCCGTGCACTATTCGGCCGCGGAGATCGAGCGCCAGTTCGCGCTGATTTTTTCGAGCGGCACGAGCGAGGAGACCTCGGGCCGCGCGCTGATCTTCTCGTCCGACCGGCAGGCCGCCGCACGCAACCTCACGCCCACGCTGACATTGAGCTTCAACACGCTCGAGCCGAACACGCACCAGCGCACGCACCGCCACAACTCCGCCGCCATCACGCTGGTGGTGCAGGGCGAGGGCTGCCATTCGGTGGTGGGTGGTGCGGTGTGCCCGTGGGCGCCGTGGTCCACGCTGGTCACGCCACCCGGTGCGCCGCACTCGCATCACAACGCGGGCCCGCGCGGCGCGCTCTTCCTCATCGTGCAGGACGGCGGGCTGCACTACCACGCGCGGACGATGGGCTTCGAGTTTCTGGAGGCCGCCGGCTGACCGGTGAGCGGTGGCCGGCGGAGAAGGCAACGTAGAAGCCGAACGTTCACACCCGCTTCTTCGGATTGTCATTTGGGCGCGCCACCATGCGCGGATGGCTGGTCAACTTATCTCCATCGCCCTGACAGTGGATCAACACGACGAGGGCGACTATTTCTGGGTGCTGCTGGAATCCTTCGACAACTCGATGGAGTTCGAACCGCTGATGGAGGCGGCCAAGGGCTTTCATACCTACGCCGAGGCATTGCAAGCGGGCTACACCGTGCTGCGCGGCCTGTCGGAAGACCTGAACGTCGGCCCGCGCGAAGAGGTCGACGAATCGGTGTTCGCTGAAGAAGACGACGCTGTCGGCGAGCTCGACTAGCGGCGCATCCCCCCAATCTTTCGCTGTCGGCGCGCAGAAGTTGGTCGCGCCGAAATTTGTGCCCGCCTGCGCGCCTATACCGATTGACGGAACCCACAAACATGGGTGGTGTTAGCCAATTGGCGGATGTCCAATGGCTGTCAGCAAGCGTAGGCTCTGACCGACACGTATCCCCGTGGCCATGCGCAGACAGTGCATCACTGCATGTCGCAGGTGTCGCGGCCGGTGGGCGTGTCCTGTCAAGACAGCCGCCGATGCGAGCCACAAGAAAGTCGGGGAATCAAATGGTCGAGTATTTCCGGGTAGGACTGCCCTACATCCGTGTGCGTTTCAAAGTGCCCGCGCGACGCGGAAGCCGTGTCGAGCTCAACGGCAGATTCGGTGTCATCACCGGTGCCAGCGGGGAACACGTCCTCGTCAAGTTCGACGGCGAGTTCGCCGCGGCAATTGTTCATCCTGTTGACCTCAACTATGTGGAGGCAGGGGAGGCAACAGAGCCGGTGAAGCTTCAGCCGTCGGTGCCGGGGGGCGCGGCCAGGCCTTGCGCCGAGTAGGGCGCGGCTATGCTCGGCGGCAGTGTTTGATGCAGCCGAATGAAATGAAGAAAACCAACCCACCGAAGAAAACCAGCAGCTACGACATCAAGAAGCAATGGCACTGGGGCCGCGCCATGCGCGAACTGCGCATCGCCGATTTCCTGAAGGACGGACGGGTGCTGGTGCCCGGCGAATACACCGGTGAAGGCCCGGCCACTGACGACGGCACGGGTGCGCTGCGAACTGTGGGCGGCATTCAGGTCGGGGCTGCCGACTACGCGACGGGAATGATGTGGGTGGGCCGCAAGCTGCGTGAGGGCGACCTGCCTGCGAAGCCCGACTGATCGCCCCCATTTGGTCGCCGACGGTCGCTGAATCGACTGCCCAAGCAGCCGCAGACTGGTTAACAATGGCAAAAAACTGTATATTCGTACAGTATTTTGGCCACAAGCCTTGTTCAGCGCGGTACGCGCTTGGGGGCGATGAACCATGAACCAGTTTGAGCTTTTCTTCCCGCGGGTCGCAGCAACGGCATTGCCCATCGCACTGTCGCAACAAGCGCCGCCGCCGCCATTGCCGCAAGAAGATCGCGAGGAGCCGTTCCAGTTCGAAGACGTCGAGGTCGAGGCGCGTGTCACGTACGCCGTGCGGCTAGCCGACTATCCGCACCCGGCAGCCGATGCCGTGAAGGTCGCCGAGCAGCGCTTCCGGCGCGAGATCGACCGGCAACTGGGCGCCGATGTGGTCGAGGCGCTGCGCGCATTCCAGAACGCGAGCGAATCGAGCGAAAGCGATCTGTCGAAGGCGGAGATCACGATGGCCAAGCGCTGGGCCAAGGCCTACGACGCGGCGCGCACCGCGGGCTTTCGCGACCTGGGAGACACCGACGAGGCATTTTTCGACGTGCGGCCGATCTGAGCCGCGCTGACGACCGCGCCTGCAGATTGCGCGGAGGGTGACGATTCGGCCGCAGCTGTGTCAAAGTCGGGCAAGGCTTCAGACATCACTGCTTCGAAAGCGCATCGTGTTTCGTCGACGATCCATCACCTTCCGGACGACGGCCTTCGTGGCCGTGGTTTGCCTCGCCCTCGTGGCGCTCGACGGCTTGAACAGCTGGCACTCGCGAAGGGTCCAGCTTCAGCAGATGAGCGTTGCGACGTCGAATCTCGCACGTGCAATGGCACAGCAGGCGGACGACACGATCAAGCAGGCCGACACCGCGTTGGTCGGCATGGTCGAACGCATGGAATACGACGGCACGGGGCCGGCCGCCATCGAACGGCTTCGCAAGGTGCTCGCGATGCGGGTGGCCGAGCTCCCGCAGCTCGACGGGCTTCACATCTACGACAAGGATGGAAACTGGGTCGCAAACTCCCGGCAGACACCGCCGCAAAACCTGAACAACGCGAGCCGGGAGTACTTTCTTTATCACCGCGAACACGAGGAGCGCGGACCGCACATCGGTGTGCCGGTGAAGAGCCGCGTCAACGGCAAACTGCTCATTCCCGTGTCACGGCGCATCAATCGCGCGGACGGCAGCTTCGGCGGGGTGGCGCTCGCGACGATCGACATCAGCTTCTTCACGAAGTTCTACGACAGCCTCGACATAGGCCAGGCAGGCGCAGTCGCGCTGGTTCTCGAGAGCGGGACGATGATGACTCGCCGGCCGTACAGCACCGACATGGTCGGAAGAAACATGCTGGACACCGGCCTCTACCGTTCGTACGTGACCCAGGGCCCGGTGGGGACGGCCGAAATCCTGTCGGCTCAGGACGGCATCACGCGGCTGAACAGCTTCCGGCGCCTCACCAACTACCCGCTGTTCGTTGCGGCGGCCCTCTCCAAGGACGAGATCCTGGCCGCCTGGTGGCGGGAAACGCTTTGGCATACGGGAGGCGTCATTCTCCTGGCGTTGATCGTCGGTTTCGTGGGATGGCGGCTGGTGAAGCAGATGGAGCTACGCAGCAAGACCGAGGCCGAGCTGCGGCGCGCACGCGACGCGCTGGAGACGCTCAACAAGACCCTGAACACCCTCGCGATGGAGGACGGCCTTACGGGTTTGGCAAATCGCCGGCAGTTCGACGTGACGCTCGACAACGAGTTCAGCCGGGCCATGCGAGACGCGAGCACCCTGGCGCTCATCCTGATCGACGTCGATTGCTTCAAGCAGTTCAACGACATCTACGGCCATACGGCCGGGGACGAGTGCCTGCAGACGATCGGCCGCACTATCTCGGGCCTCGCATCCCGCCGCCCGGGAGACCTCGCGGCCCGCTACGGCGGGGAGGAACTGGCCGTGCTGCTGCCGAACACCGATGTGGCTGGCGCGGCCGTGCTTGCGGAAAGAATCCGCAGCGCGGTGCGCGACCTGGCAATCGTGCACGCCGGTGCTCCCGACGGCTTCGTGACGCTGAGCGCCGGCGTGGATGCGCTCAGCCCCTCGGTCACCCACGGACCGCCGAAGGAGTTGATTCAGTCGGCCGACAAGGCCTTGTACGCGGCCAAGATGGGAGGCCGGAATCGCGTTTGCACAGCGGAGATACGCCCGACGACGGCGTGAACGGCTTTCCGCGCTCCCGCTGCGAGGACAGGCGGCGATACACGCAAACCGCATAAACAAGCGCGAAATCCGGATTTCCCTGCGGACCGCATCACGGGCAAGACTCGAAGGCTTTCGACAACCCAGCCTTCTTCTCTTCGGATGCCCGGCACTTCTCACTCCCCGCGCCAGCTTCGCCTCGGCTTCTTCAGCCGCCTGCTCGACGACGCGACAGCCGCCGAGCGCTACCGTCTCGCCGCTGCGCAGATCGCCCACGCCGAGGCCTTCGGCTTCGATTCGGCCTGGGTGGCGCAGCATCACTTTCACGAACACGAGGGAGGGCTGCCGTCGCCGTTCGTCTTCCTGGCCTATGTGGCCTCGCGCACGAAACGCATTCGCCTGGGCACGGGCATCGTCACGCTGCCGCTGGAAAACGCCGTGCGCGTGGCGGAGGATGCGGTCGTGCTGGATCTGCTCTCGCAAGGCCGGCTCGAAGTGGGCGTGGGAACCGGCGGCACGCCCGAATCTTTCGCGGCCTTCGGGCTGGATGGCAACGACCGTTCGGCCATCTTCGCGAGACAGCTTGCCGCGGTGCGCGCAGCGTGGGCCGGCAAGCCGCTGCAGGGCGGCGACACGCTGTACCCCGCGGGCTCGCCGCTGCTGGACCGCATCTGGCAGGCCACGTTCTCGGTGAGCGGCGGCACGCGTGCGGCGGAGGCCGGCGACGGCCTGATGCTCTCGCGCACGCAGCCGCGCCCCGAGCACGCGCCCGGCGCGTCGCTTGCCGACATCCAGAACCCGATCGTCGATGCCTACCTGGCTGCATTGCCGCCCGGCAGCACGCCGCGCATCGTGGGTTCGCGCAGTGTCTTCGTCGCGGAAACCCGCAAGGAGGCGCTGCGCCTGGCCGACATCGGTCTGCGCCGCTCGGCGGCCCGCTTCGCTGCTTCGGGACAGCTCGGCCTCGCTGACCGCGCCGGCCCTGATGCACCGCTCGAACAGCTGATTGCCGCGTACGACGTGCACGTTGGATCGCCCGACGACGTGATCGCCTCTCTGCGCGCCGACAGAACGCTCGCACGCGTGACCGACCTGGTCTGCCAGGTGCACTCCGTCGATCCTCCGCACGAGGCGATCCTGCGCTCCATCGAACTGACCGCCACCGTGGTCGCGCCGGCCCTCGGCTGGGCGCGCGATGCGAGCGTGTCGGACCTCCAATCCCTTGCACTTCTCTAGGCTGGATTTCATGAACGCCACCGTTTCTTCTTCTGCGTCTGCTGTGCCTGATGTCATCGACCGGCTCGTCGGCATCGAGCCGGGCAGCCACCTCGACCAGATCCGCGTGCAGCGCGAGCAGGCGCGTACCCATGCGCAGCAGAGTTATCTCTCGCTGTTCGCGCCGACGCCGCCTGTGTTCGGGCATTTCGAAATCGCAGACCGGTTCGCCGTTGCGGCCTTCGTCGCCGGACTGCACGGGCAGGCCGATGTGGCGCGCTTCTATGTCGATGCGCTGGCGGGGCAGGGCGCTCGCGCCGGGGTGGCGGAGGCCATCGCCATCGAAACGAAGCGAGGTTCCACGCAAGGGCCGTACGGGCGCTATCCCGCAGGCCCGCTCAGCGCCGAAGATGCCCCTGGCCCTTCGTATGCGGTGGGCGCCGCGCAGCGCCCGGTGCTTGGCGAGCGGCTTTCGGCCGGCCTCGCGCATGCGCACCTGCTGGTCTTTCACCCACGCGATGCGAGCCCGACCGCGCTGCAGTCGCTGCTCGATGCGGGGTGGTCGAGCACCGAGATCGTGACCCTGTCGCAGCTCGTCGCCTTCCTTGCATTCCAGATCCGTGTCGTCACCGGCCTCAGGGCGCTGGCGCAACGCCCCGTCACCCTTGTCGATTGACCCGAGGAACACCATGACTGCCGAATCGGCCCTGAGCCATCCCCACAACACGCACCCGAATGCCTTCACGCAGGCGCAGCTCGAATGGCTGCCCTGGCTCGAACCGCTGCCCGAGACCGAGCTGACCGAGCGGCATTTCGCCGGGCTGGTGGACGCATCGCGCGCCAAGTCGCCGTACTTCCGCCTGCTGGCGCGCGACCCGGACATATTGGGCGCGCGCACGCGCACCGACAAGGACATCTTCTACAACCCCGAAGCCGGCCTGCCGCGCGCCGAACGTGAACTCTCGGCCGCCGCGGCCTCGCGCTACAACGGCTGCATCTACTGCGCCTCGGTGCATGCGCGCTTCGCCTCGCATTTCTCGCAGCGCACGGACGATGTGCAACGCCTGCTGGACGAAGGCGTGAAGGCCGACCTGGGCGAGCGCTGGAATGCGATCGTGGCGGCCTCGGTCGCGCTGTCGGCTACGCCATCTGCGTTCGGGGCGGAGCACATCGAGCAGCTGCGTGCGCAAGGCCTGGACGACCTCGCGATTGCCGACGTCATCCACGGCGCGGCGTTCTTCAACTGGGCCAACCGGCTGATGCTGTCGCTGGGCGAGCCGCAGGAGCGTGGAGGAGATTGAGTCACGCCAACAAGCTCAGGAGCCAGTTGAAGAATTGACCGATGGCGACCATTGCCGCCCATAAAGCCCGGAGTGCGTCCAGCAAGTTCACCGCCCTGCAATTCAACAGATGTGCTGTTTCAGCGAGGACCAAAACCTGGCCCGGGCCCGCCATGGCCGCCATGTCCAAAAAATGCAGCCAGGAAAGTCGCAGCGATGATTCCGGTGGCTACGGCCACGAGCACATATTGCCCGTCGACATAGCGCCAGGCGTAGCCCTGCGGAGGCGCGTAGAGACCCCTGGACTGCCAGTCGCTCACGACATACACCTCGCCTTGATACCCGGGCGGCAGAGGCGAGCCAGGCGCCAGGACCACATTGGTGGCAACGGGCGTTGGTGCGACCACGCAGCCGCCGAGAGTGGATGCGGCAACGACGGCGGCCATGGAGACCGTAGTGAGTTTCTGGGTGATGTATCGCATGTTGCTTGAGCTCCTTTGAACAACGAAGGCTCAGCCTATGCCACCACTTGGGTCGAAATTTGGAGATGGGATGAGAGGTGCCGGTTGACCGGTCTCCCGGAGGGGATTGAAGGTCGAGTTGCAGGCCGCAACAAAGCCCCGGTGTCTGTTCCCAACCCCGACGCGGCGAACCTCAAAGCCACTATCTACAAATCACGGGTCAGAAGCCACGCTTTCGCTATCCGCACACACATCGTGGATGCGTCGGGTAGTTGCGCCACCCTTCAGACGCATTCGGTATTTGTCTCTCGCCCTTGATTTGCCAGGGCAGCGAATAGCACTGCTTTTTGCACGCCTCTTCCGCCGTTTGCCGCGGCTGCTTGCCTCGCTCCCAGCCATACCATTCGGCCGTCGCGGACAACAGGACGAGAGTCATCAAGAAAATCGCAGTCGACCGTTTCAGATTCATCTCATCGAGTCGCTTCGGCAACCGGTCCGCAAACAGTTCTACGGCCGGCATCTGCAGATGCATTGGCCGACTTTGTCGGGCACACAGATCGTGCCGCAATGACCGGAACAAGCGTAACGACATGCTCAATGAGGCAATCAAAAGTCCTTTTGGGGTTTCTGTGATTGCTCATCGAAAGGATTACTTTGGCCTCCTTGAGACCTTGTCGAAGGCCTCGAGGTCGCACCTCACAGGACGGCAGGTATCGTTTTACAGAACTCCCGCACAGACTCCACGTTGGTTTCGATGGGGGCGCGCACACTGCCTCTCGACAGTGGTTCGGCGCTGGTAGAGGCCAGGGAGAAAAAAGCCGCTCAGGGAAACCGCCTCGATGCCGACCGCTGTCACTTTTCTTCTCATACTCAGGCGCTGCCCCAGCGATAGATGAAGCGCCGAGGCCGACCTCTTCCATACCGCTTGGATAATGCGGTCTTTGTGTCAGCAGCAAAGCAAGAATGAGTGCCGCGGATTTCCTTTTCTCTCCCGAAGTACAGAAGCTCCTCATGGTCCTGTACGCGGCGCCCGATCAACAGTTCTCGACGAGTGAGCTTGCACGGCGGGCGAAGCTGGAGGAGGCCGAGACCGCCCTCACCGTGGAGCATCTCGTCCGCAGCGGCATCGTGAAGCGGCTGGCGGCGCAGGCAGACCAGGGCGATACCGTTCAGGTCGATCGCTCGTTCGTCCTTCACAACGAGCTGCGGAACATCGCGTTGAAATCGTTCGCCGCGGCAGAGCCGATCCGCGCCATGCTGCGTTCCAAGTTCAAGGACTCGGTCGTGCGCGCGTTCGTGCTGGGAGAGGACGCGCAAGGCACTGTGGAACTGCTGGTCGTGCATGGCCGGCTGGTCCCTGACGAAGCCACCATGACGACAGCTTGTCAGAAGTTGTCGAAGACCATGGGCCGCCACCTCAAGGTGCATGTCATCCCGATCACCAGGCTCAATGGCATGTCGCCGCGCGACCCGTTGTCTTCGAAGCTCTCCGCGACCACCGTGCATGAGGTCGTCGCGCTCGGAGATACCAAGGCGGCACTGCCTGTCGAACGGGGCAGTCTTTTGCAGGCGGCCAGGAAGAAGCTCGCTACGCTGGCCAGACCATCCGCGCGATAGGCTTCGGCGATGCGAGCCGTGCTCAGCGTGCGGCCGACAGCCGACGAAACATGGTTCGCCCCGTGTTCCGGAAAGCGGGGCGAATCCGCGAGCTCCAAGGCGTTGCACGCACGGCCAGCCACTCGGGGCTGCCCAGGGTCTCGGCGCCCGCGAGGTCGTAGCAGGCGTAGTAGCGCGGCGAGCCTGCGGTGTCGATGTACCGGGCCGCTCGGATGGTCCCCGGCACGGCGGCCAGTCCGGGCAGGTGTTCCTGCGCGTACCAGGCGTTGAGGTCGTCCTCGAACTCGGGAAGCACGTCCGTTTCCACAACATAGTGGTGCGAAGCAACCTGACCGGCCGACGCGCCCTGCACCTCCTGCAAGCAGGCAAGCCGTTTCCACTCGCCGGCAACACCCTGGGGCGTGAGCACCGGCGGCGTGTTCCCTGCCGCGTAGAAATAGACCAAAGTGCCATTCATTGCCTGCCATGGCTGAACTCCAGGCAGCAGCGTTCGGACCGGCGCGAGTGGCTGTTCGGCCATGGATGTGTCGGACTTGAGAAGCCATAGATCCTGCATTCCGGGCTCCTCGTTCAATGCGCGACGTTCAGGGCAACCAGCAGGCGCGACACCATGTTGTAGGCCGCCACTGTCGCCACGACTTCCACCACGCCCTTGGGGTCGAAGTGCTGCTGGATCCGGCCCATGAGCTCTTCCGGAACCACGACCTGGCGGGTCATGGCATCCGTGAGTTCGAGCACCAGGCGCTCCAGCGGCGCGAACACGCCGGGCAGCACCTCCTGCCGGACGGCGTCGATCTTCTCCGCGCTGACGCCTGCCTTCTGTGCATGCGGCACGTGCGCGTCGTACTCGAAGCTGGCGGCGTTGAGAACGGCGACCCGAAGGATCATCAGCTCGCGAAGATCGGCGGGTACGCCAGTCTGGTTGCGAACCGCCGTGAGCATGCGCTCCCAGCCCGAGGCGATCGGTTCGCTGTTGAGGAGCACCTGATAGAGCAGCGACACGCGACCGCGCTGCGCCATGATGCGGGACTCGATCTCGGCCAGCTCGGGGCGTGTGCCGGGCTGCACGAGGGGTACGCGGACAGGGGTGGTCGTCATCACTCGGCCTTGATGTTCTTGGTGTGGATCAGCTTCGCCCACTTCTCGGTGTCCCGCTTCTGGATGGTCGCCAGTTCCTGGGGCGTGGACCCGGCAGGCTCCGTGCCCGTCTTCAGCAGCTTCTCGCGCACGCCCGGGTTGGCCAGTGTGTTGCGCACCGCCTTGCTGAGCGCCTCGACGATTTCGGGCGGCGTCTTCGCAGGCGCAAACAGCGCATACCAGTTGTTGGTGTCGACGCCCCTGATGCCTTGCTCTTCCAGAGTCTTCACGTCCGGCAACGAAGGGTGCCGCTTGCTTGAAGCCACACCCAGCGCCTTGAGCCGTCCGCCTTGCAGATGTCCAAGCAGCCCGGGCACGTCGCCGAAGAATCCGCCGATCTGGCCTCCCATCAGGTCCGTGATGGCCGGCGCTGCACCCTTGTAGGGGACATGAAGCAGCCTGGCGCCGCTCGAATCGGCCAACTGCTCGATTGCCAGATGCGGAATGCTGCCCGTGCCGGAGGAGCCCATCGGTGTTGCTTCGGCGCGCTTCTTCGTTGCTGCCACGAAATCGGCCGCGTCCTTGGCCGGGTTGCTCTGCTGGGTCACCAGCAGTTCGACGTTGTTGACGACCAGCGAGACTGGCGCGAAGTCGCGCTGCATGTCATAGGGGAGCTTCTCGTACAGCGAAGAATTGATGGCAGCCGCGCCGACGCTGGTGAACCACAGCGTGCCGCCGTCCGGGGCCGACTTCATGACATCGACGGCGCCGATCGCGCCGTTGGCGCCGGGTTTGTTGTCGACGATGACCGTGCGGCCCAGCTCCTTGCCGAGCTGTTCGGAGAGGATGCGGGCGACCGAGTCGACAGGTCCCCCGGAGGTGAAGGAAACGACGATCCGCGTCGTCTTCGGCTGTGCATGGACAGCGGGCGCCAGCGCCATGGCAAATGCTGCCGCGAGCAGGATGCGTTGGATGGTCATGAATGTCTCCGTCTTTTTTCTGGTAACTCGAATCTCAGTCGCAGCGCGCGGTCATGCCGCCGTCGACGATCAGTTCTGTGCCGGTGATGAATCGAGCCTCGTCGCTGGCCAGGAACAGTACCGCGCTCGCCGTGTCCCGGCCGTCGCCCATGAAGCCGAGTGGAATGCGTTTCTGGCGCTGGGCCAGCAGTGCGTCGACATCACCGCCCGCGCGCTGCTTCGCCAGGCGTGTTTCGACCATCGGCGTGTGCAGCTGCCCCGGCACGACGCTGTTGACCCGGACACCCTTGGCCGCGTGCTGGACCGCGATCACGCGCGACATCTGGATGACGCCGGCCTTGGTCGCGGCGTACGCCACCTGCGCGCTGCCGGTCCAGCGCAGACCGGAAGTCGAAGAGATGTTGACGATCGAACCCGCGCCTTTCGCCAGCATCGTGGGAAGCACATGCTTGCAGGTCAGGAACACGCTCTTGAGGTTGGTGTCGACCTGCAGATCCCATGTCTCTTCAGGCAACTCCACCGGCCCGCCCGCTGCGGACCCTCCCACGTTGTTGACGAGGACGTCGATGGTCCCGTACGCGTCCAGACACGCGGCCGCCATGGCTGCCACGCTCTCGCTGTTCGTGACGTCGCAGACCCATGGCGTGATCGACGCGCGGACGTCGCCGGCCAGCTCGAGCGTCTCGTCGAGCCGGGCACGGTCGCGATCGACCGCCAAGACCTTGGCGCCCTCCTGGGCGAGGCGCACGGCGATGGCACGGCCATTGCCCCAGCCGGCGCCGACGCAACCGGCGCCGGTCACGATGGCGATCTTGTTCTCGAATCGGAGGCTCATGGCCTGTCTCCAAACTGATAAAGGCGTTCCGGATTGCCGACCAGCAGCGCATGGCGCGCAGATTCCGTGGGGGCGATCTCGGCAATGAGGTCGACGAGTTGCTGCTCGTCGGGAATGGGGCCGGCGTGGTTCGGGTGCGGCCAATCGTTGCCCCATACGACCCGGTCGCCGAACTCGGCGACCAGCGTTCGGGCAAAGGGCTGGGCGTCGACGTAGGGTGGGCCCAGCCGCGTGATGCGGTCCATGCCGCTCACCTTGACCCAGAAGCGCTCATCCGCCATCAGCCGCAACAGTGCCTGGAAGTCCGACTGGTCAAGACCCAGCGCCGCATCGATGCGCCCGATGTGGTCGATCACCACCGGCGTGGGCGAGCGACGCAGTGCGGGCGCCAGGTTCGTGAGCAGCGCGGGATCGCCGTGAATCTGCAGATGCCAGCCAAGCGGCGCGAAGCGGCCCGCCAACGACAGCACTTCCTCCATGTCCGCGTGCCGGCCGAGGTGGCCCATGAAGTTGAAGCGGACGCCACGAAAGCCTGCGGCGTGGAGCCGCTCGAGTTCTGAGTCGTCGACGTCGGTCGGCAGCAGGGCGATCGCGCGGTAGCTCGAGGGCCGCGACGCAACGGCGTCCTCGGCGGCGCGGTTGTCGAAGCCGTGGCAGGTCGACTGCACGACCACGCAGCGTTGCAGGCCGAGACGGTCGTTCAGCGCATACAGGGCTTCCTTGGGCGCATCTGTTTCGGGAACGAAGGCGGCGTCCGGGGCGTAAGGAAAGCGCGCGCCGGGCCCGAACACATGACAGTGGGCGTTGCAGGCGCCTGGGGGAAGGGGGAAGGTCATGCAGGCAGTTTCCCCACCGATAGCCACCGGCGTAAGGACAACATGCCTATATCAGCTATGCTGAATTCCTATGGAGTTGCGCCAGCTTCTGTATTTCGTCACCGTGGTCGATGCCGGGAGCTTCAGCCGCGGCGCGGTGGCGCTCAACCTGGCGCAGCCCAGCTTGAGCAGGCAGATCGCCTTGCTGGAGGCAGATCTCGGGCAACGCTTGCTGGTGAGAACCGGACGCGGCGTGACCACGACGGATGCAGGCGCTGCGCTGCTCGTTCACGCACGCGCGATGCTGGACATCTCCCGCCGTGCCCGCGACGAATTGCAGGAACTGGATGAGAGTCCCGGCGGCCGTATCGTGGTAGGCATGCCGCCGCGGGTGGCCCTGGGCTTGAGCACGCCCCTGATCCAGCAGTTCCGGGAGAGGTTTCCGCGCGCAGTCATCACCATCCTCGAAGGCCTGAGCGTCTCGCTGCGCGAATCCCTGATCGCGGGGCGGCTGGATCTGGCGCTGCTGTTCGATCCCGCCGCTTCGCCCCAGCTGAGCTTTCAGCCCTTGATGCGCGAAAAACTATTGCTGGTCGCACCGCCCAAGAGCAAGCTGCCGGCTCGTGTCGGACTGGCGGCACTCGCGAACTACCCGATGGTGTTGCCCAGCGCGCCAAACGCAATCCGGCACCTGCTCGACTCCGTCCTTGGCCCGCGTCGCATCGAGCTCCAGGTGCTTGCGGAGGTGGGAGCCGTCCACACCGTGCTTGCGCTCGTTGCAACCGGGGTCGGGTGCACGATTCTTCCGGAGAGCGCCCTCGGCGCACCCGGCGGCGAGGCATTGCCGCGGGCGCCGATCGGGCCGCCCAGCATCTGGAATGCATTGGTGCTTGCGACACCGACCGCGCGTCCGGCCACCAGTCTTGTCCGCGGCACGGCAGAAGTTCTTCAGGAGCTGGATTTCCGGCGTCGCGAGACGGATCTGGGAGATATCTATCGCTTGTCGAAATAGGGAATGAAGACATCGTTGGCGGATACGCCTACTTGCTTAACCCAATCCAGCGAAAAACGTTCCCCGAGACGCTTGACGTCTCGACCGAACAAATAGGAAGGTGATTCGATCTTCATGCCGCTTCGCTTCAATTCCTCCAGGGACTGAGCGGCAACCGATGCGCTGTTGGACCATCCGCGAAGTTCTGCCGCTGCGCTCGCGTTCTTCAATGCCTCGCGCAATGGGGCGCCAATGGCGTCCCATGCCTTCTTGTTGGCAAACACAATGTTCTTGGGAAAGAACGCATTGATTTCGTAGAAGTAGTGCATGGACTGCCATGCACGGCTTTCCACTCCAGTCACGGCCGACGTCATCATGCAGTCGATGCGTCCATCAGCGAGTGCCTTGTTGAGTTCGGTAGCTGGAACATCGACGGCTTCGGTGCCCATGAGCGTTGCGATCTTTGCGGTGTTTGCGTTGAATGTGCGCATTCGCATGCCACGCATGTCCCCCAATCCGCCAAGCGGTCGGGTCGAGTACAAGCCTTGCGGTGGCCACGGCACGGCATACAGAACCTCCAGTCCCCGACTTGCGAAGGCTTTCTCGATCAGGGGGCGCTGAATTCGCCAGAGCCGAAGTGCATCGGCATAGCTGTCGGTGATGAATGGAACCGAATCTGCGCCCGCGATCGGAAGGTCGGCGACAAGACTGCTCATGATGACTTCGCCAGCTTCGACTTTTCCGTCCTGCACGGCGGACTGAATGGCGTTCAGCGCATACAGGGAGTTCTTGGGATAGACGTCGATATGAAGCTGCCCCTGCGTCGCGAGCTCAACATCCTTGGCCATTGCGATGAGATTGGCCGTGTGAAAGTTCTCCAGCGGGTATCCCGTTGCAATCCGCCAAACAGTTGCACCGCGTGCGGTGGAGAGAGCCCCCGCGCCGCACGCCAACAGGGTAAAGGTACGACGAGTGACTCGATGGTTCATTTACGGCCTCAGTTGATGCTGCGAAGAAGGGTCACATGCCCAGATACACGCGACGTACTTCGGGGTTGTCGCGCACCTCGGCTGCCTTGCCTGACAGCATCAGTCGGCCTGTCTGCAGCACGTAGGCACGCTCCGCGATCTCCAGGCTTTCAGCCAGGCGCTGCTCGACCAGAAGCACAGTCACGCCAGCCTTGCGAATCGTCAGGACCGCCTCGAAGATTTCGTCGACCAGCTTGGGCATGATTCCTTGTGAGGGTTCATCCAGCATCAGAAGACGCGGCCGCGTCATCAAGGCGCGGCCGATGGCCAGCATCTGCTGCTCGCCACCCGACAGCGTCTCCGCCCGTTGCTTCAGGCGCTCCTTCAAGCGCGGAAACAGCGTGAACACCTGGGCCAGCGGTGCGTCGCGGTCTGCCTTCTTGCGGTGCAGGTAGCTGCCCAGGCGCAGGTTGTCTTCCACCGACAGGCGCGGAAACAGCCGCCGGCTCTCGGGAACGAACGCCAGCCCGCGCGCGGCGATCTGGTGGCCGGGCAGGGCATCGATGGCCTCGCCGGCGAAGCGGACCTGGCCCGACTGCGTCTTGACCAGCCCGGCAATCGACTGGAGCAGGGTCGACTTGCCGGCACCGTTGGCACCGGCGACGACGACGATCTCGCCTTCGTTCACGGACACCGAAATATCGGCGATGGCGACCATGCCGGCATAAGCCGTGGTCAGGCCATTGACTTCAAGCAGCATGGCGTGTTCCAAGGTAGGCGGAGATCACCGCCGGGTCGCGCACGACGTCGGCGGGGCTGCCGCTGGCAAGGACGGTGCCGAGGTTGAGGACGATGGCGCGGTCGACCAGCGGCATCACGATCTGCATCACGTGCTCGACCATGACGACGGTGATGCCCGCGTCGCGCACGCGCCGGATCAGCTCGACGCCCATTTGCGCTTCGCTCGGCGTGAGGCCCGTGAGCACTTCGTCGAGCAGCAGCAGCTTGGGTTCGGTGGCCAGCGCCCGTGCAACCTCCAGGCGGCGCTTCTCGGGTGGCGTGAGTTCGCCGGTGAGGGTGCCGGCCGTGCGCGAGAGGCCGGTGAAGTCGAGCACCTGCAGTGCGGCCAGGCGAGCCGCCTTCGACGAGGCGTGGCGCACGAAGCCGCCGACCATCACGTTCTCCAGCACCGTCATGGAATCGAAGGAGCGCGGGACCTGGTAGGTGCGCGCAATGCCGAGCGCGCAGCGGCGCGTGGCCGGCAGTTCGGTGATGTCGCGGCCGTCGAAGCGGATGCTGCCCGAGGTCGGCAGATAGGCGCCGGCGATCAGGTTGAACAGGGTCGACTTGCCCGCGCCGTTGGGCCCGATCAGCCCGAGGATCTCGCCCCGGTGCACGCGGATGCTCACGTCACGGTTCGCGACGAGGCCGCCGAAGCGGCGCGTGACGTCGATCGTCTCCAGCAGAATGTCGATGCTCATCGTGCAGCCTCCCGGATCCGGGTCTTCTTTGCGAACAGCTTGATCAGCCCTTCGGGCTTGAGCAGCGCAACCGCCATGACGAGGCCGCCGTACAGCATCAGGTCGAGGCCGCCGCCGGAGCCGCCGACGTAGCTGCGCGTGAACTCCGACAGCGGCACGAGGATCGCAGCGCCGAGGATCGGCCCCCACAGCGTGCCGATGCCGCCGAGTACCACGGGCAGCACCATCAGCAGCGAGAACCTGAAGTGCATCACGCTGTCGGGATCGACGTAGGACACGAACGCCGCATAGAAGCCGCCGCCAATCGCGGTGAAGAAGGCCGACAGCGCGGCGGCCGCCATCTTGGACCGGAACACGGTCACGCCGAGGCTTTCGGCAGCTTCGGGGTGGTCCTTCACGGCGCGCCACCAGTAGCCCCATTTCGAGCCTTCGATGAAGAAGGTCAGCAGCCAGGTCACGACGAGCAGCCCGAGCGCGAAGAAGATGTAGGGCGTCTTGTCTCGCGCAAACTGCAGCGTGGCCCAGCTGTCAGGGCCGAAGGGCCATTGGATGCCCGTGGCGCCGCCGAGCCAGTCCCAGTTGTGGACGATCAGCAGGCCCATCTCGGCGATCACCAGGGTCGCGATCGAGAAGTAGTGGCCCTTCAGCCGGAAGGTGCCGTAGCCGAGCGCCAGGGCCAGCAACACCGCCAGCCCGCCACCGGCGAGCATGCCGAACCAAGGCAGCACGCCGTAGCTCACATAGAGCTTGCTGACCGCATACGCACCAACGCCGAAGTACAGCGCGTGGCCGAGCGAGATCTGGCCGCAGTAGCCGCCGAGGATGTTCCAGCTCTGCGCAAGGGCGGCGTACATCAGCGTCAGCACGATCACGTTGCGCAGGTAGGCGTTCTTCACCAGCAGGGGCAGCAGGGCGATGAGTGCGAACACCACCACCGCCTCGATGAGCTGGCGGCGCCGATGCCGGGTGACGCCGCCCAGCAAAGAAGACGACGAAGACGAAGAAGACGGCACAGCCGCAGGGGAAGATGGGATGGACATCAAAGCTTCCCGAACAGCCCCTGCGGGCGAAGAAAGATGACGACCAGGTAGAGCGCGTAGATGCCCATCGATTTCATGGCCGGCGGCAGGATGTTGGCAGTGAGGGCTTCGACCAGCCCGACGACGATGCCCGCGACGAGCGCGCCGAACACGCTGCCGAAGCCGCCGAGCGCGACGGTGATGTAGGCGATGGTCGCAAAGCCGGCTCCCACCTGGGGATGAATGGCATAAGAGGTCGCGAGCACCGCGCCTGCCACGCCGACCAGCGCCGCACCCAGGCCCCAGCCGAGCGCGAACACGCGGTTGCTGTCGATGCCGACCAGCGCGACCGCGCCCTTGTCCTCGCGCGTGGCCTCCAGCGCCCGGCCGAAGTCGGTGCGCGTCATCATCAGGTACAGGCCGCCGAAGGCGACCAGTGAGATGAGGCCACCGAAGATCTGCGACCAGGGCAGGAAGATGCCGCCGAGGTCGAGCGTCTTCGCGCTGAGCCAGGTGTGGTCGACATTGCGGAAGTCCGGCGTGAAGAAGAACTGCGCACCGCCCTGGATCAGCGTCGCCAGGCCGAAGGTGGAGAAGATCTGGACCATGCCCGTGTTGACCTTGGAGCGCATCGCATGCCGCACCACGCCCGCATAGACGCTCGCGCCGACAATGAACATGACGGCCGCCACCAGCGGCAGCGAGAGCACCGGATCGAGATGTGCGAACACCGCGAAGCCGAACGTCGCGTACATGGCGAGCATGAGGAACTCGCCATGGGCGAAGTTCACCACGTCCATCAGCCCGAAGATGAGCGAGAGGCCGGCGGCGATGAGGGCGTAGATCAGCCCCATCAGCAAGCCGGTGGCCAGGATCTGCGGTAGGGCGGAGGCGGTCATGGGTTCATCGGCCAGACCGGCGTCGCGGTTGCGACTTCGAACGGAAACACCGTCGAGAACTTGCCTGCCTTGAACTGGATCAGCACGGGGCTGGCAAATGTGTTCTGGCCCGTGGCGTCGAACTTCACGCGCTTCCACGGCATGATGGTTTTCTCGCCGGGAATGTCGGTGGCAACCAGTGCCTCGCGGATTTTCTTCGGCTCGACCGATCTGGCGCGGTCTATGGCCTCCGCCAGCACCATCATCGCGGTGAACACCCGCGAGGTCTGGTCGTTGAGGTCGCGTCCGGCGCGCGCCTTGAACATGTCGTTCACGGCCTTGGCCGACGGCCGCTTGTCGCCCATGTCAGCGGAGAAGCTGGCGCGCGAGATCATGCCCTGGAGCTTGTCGCCCACCGATTCGAGCGTGGGCTTCTCGATATAGCCGGCCGCTTGCGTCACGAGGTTCTTCGGCTTGTAGCCGATCGACGCCATCGCATTGGTCAGCAGGATCGCATCGCTGGTGTAGCTGGAGGGCAGCAGGACGTCGGGGTTGGCCGTCTTGATCTGCTGTGCCTCGGCGCTCAGCGAGGGCGAGTTGGCGCGGTACTTGATGTCGCAGGCGATCTTGTAGCCCCGCTCGTTGGCCAGCTTGCGCTGCACGGCGGACGAGTCCGTGCCGAAGATGGTGTCTTCGTAGAAGATGCCGACGCTGCCGATCGGCTTGCCCTTGCCCTTCATCGCGTCCATGAAGTCGAACATGGCCTCGCTGAACATCTCGTCATGCGCGGAGGTGCGAAAGAAGTACTTCAGGCCGCGCCGGCTCAGGCTCGGGGAAGACGAGTCGGCGCAGAGATAGGGCACCTCGTAGCGTTCGCAAGTGGCGCTCACCGTGGCGGAGACGGCCGAGTGGAATGCACCCACGATGGTGCAGACGTTCTCCTGCGTGATCAGGCGTTCAGCCTCGGAGCGGCCCTTTTGCGGGTCGCCCTGGTGGTCGGCGTAGACCACCCGCACCTTTGCGTTCCCCAGGCCTGCAAGGCCGGCATTCCGGGCACCCGGCAGGTCGAGCGTGCTGGCGGTGTTGATGATTTCAAGTGCGGTGTCGATCGCGTGCTTGCTGTCCACGCCGACCTGCGCGCTGGACCCCGTCAACGGGTAGATCACACCGATGACGACCTCGCCTTTCTGGGCCAGGGCCTGGGTGAAGGCGCCGTTCAATGCCACGGTGCCGGCAATGCCAATGAGGGCTTGTCTGCGTTTCATGAATGAATCTCCGGTACTGCAGGGGTGAATCGGGGAGGAAGCGTGAAGGCGATGAAAAGTCAGAACACCGCGAGGTGGCTGTTGCGGACGTCCGAGACCAGCATCTGCCCAGGCTTGTGGGTGATTGCAAGTTTCGGGCGCGCTGTGCGAATTGCGCGTTGCGGTGTCACGCCGCAGGCCCAGAACACCGGCACTTCGCCGGGCCGGATCTCGGAGCGCTCGCCGTAGTCGGGCTGCTCGATGTCCCGGATGCCGATGGCCGCCGGGTCGCCGAAATGCACCGGCGCGCCGTGCACGCCAGGAAAACGCGATGTGATCTGGATCGCCCGGATGGCCTGCTGCGGCGTCATCGGCCGCATGCTCACGACCATCGTGCCGCCGAAGCGGCCGCTCGGGATGTTGGCGATGCTGGTGTCGTACATCGGCACCGTGGTGGCCTGCTCGATGTGGCGTATCGGCAGTCCGGCCTCCAGCAAGGCTTCTTCGAAGGACATCGAGCATCCGATGACGAAGCCGACCATGTCGTCGGTCCACAGTTCGCGCAGGTCGAGCGCTTCGCCGGCCGGCTCGCCGTCGCGGAACACGCAGTAGGCCGGTGCATCGGTGCGCAGGTCTACCTCGCCGAGTTCGGGCACGCGCCAGTCGCCGGGCTCGCTGACGCCGATCACCGGGCAGGCCTTCGGATTGAGGCGGCAAAAGCGCAGGAACTCTTCGGAGAATTCGCGCGGCAGGATCGCCAGGTTGCCCTGTGTATAGCCGGGGCTGTGGCCTGCGGTCGGGCCCCTGAAGCGGCCTTCCCGAATCTCGCGGCGCAGATCGTCAGGATTCATCCAGATCGTGGAGTTCATCGGGTTCTCGAAGGAAGTGAGCAAGGAATTTGCTTACTGTAGAAATCGCAGTGCACCGCGTCCATCGAGGAATTTGCGCGGGCACTGTTCAGAGAAATTGAACAGCGCACGCCCCACACCGGGGAATGAGGCTGCAACGTAGTGCGCTCGCGCACTGGATCAGGAGCAAGTGAACACCAAATTCATCGAGACCTTCGTGATGCTGGCCCGCATCTGCAGCGTGCGCCGCGTGGCGGAGCACCTCAATGCCACGCCCGGGACCATCTCGATGCGTGTGCGCAGTCTCGAGGAGGAACTGGGCGTCACGCTGTTCGACTACGACCACAAGACCATGCGCATCACGCCGGATGGCGCGCGCCTGCTGCGCCATGCCGAAGGTGTGCTGGAGGCAACGCGCGCCATCCAGGCTGCTGCGGCAAGCGGCAGCGCGATCGGCGGCCGCATCCGCGTCGGCGTGCTCGAGACGGCCGTGCATACCTGGTTGCCCGACTTCATGAAAGCGATGCGGACCCAACTGCCGCAGGTCGAAGTCGATCTCACGGTCGACCTCACCGTGGATCTGGCCGACCAGTTGATGCGGGGCACCCTGGACTTCATCCTGCGGGTGAGCAACGAGGTCGGCAGCAGTTATTCGGTCATGGAAGACCTGATGTCGTTGCCGATCCACTGGGTCGCCAGGCGCGGGCTCATCCCCAAGCGCGACGCACTGCGCAAGACACTCTCGCACCAGTTGCTGACGCAGGTGCGCGGTACGACACCGCACATCGCCGCGGTCAATCTCGCGCAGCAGCTCGCGGCGCGCCAGGGCATGGCGCAGGGCGATCTGCGCATCTCCGGTTCACCGTCGCTGGCGGCATTGGTGTCGCTGGTGCGGGAAGGCGTCGGTGTCGGCATCATCCCCGGCTTGCTGGTCAGGGAACACATCGAACGCGGCGAGCTCGTGGTGCTGCCGTTGCCCGCGCCACCCTCACTCGGCGTGGCGCTCTCGCACCAGTCCAATGCGACGCCCATCGTGCTGCGCACCGCCGACATCGCGCGACAGGCGTGCAAGGCGTATTGCAGGCGTTGCGGCACCCAGTGGGTGCAGCACCTCGGCTGACTGGCATACCAAACTTGAAAATACCTTCAACCAACATGCAAGATGCGATGCCGACGATTCCTCCCGGTCGGGCCAGCGGCTCAGCGCACCGTCTCACGGGCTGGCAAATCGAACCGGTGGGCGATCGATGCCTCCTGGTGCGTCTGGGCGATCAGGTCGGTGCAGAGACCAGTCGCACCGTGCAGAACGTCGCTGCATATCTGTCATCGGCAAACCTGCCTGGCGTGTTCGATGTGGTGCCCGCATTCACGACCGTGGCCTTGCACTATCAACCGCTCGCATTCGCGCGACGCCAGGGGGCGGCGTCCCTTCAGTTGGCACGGCGCATCGAGCGGCTGCTGGGCCGTGACATTCCCACGCTGCCAGTGAACGACCAGGTGATCGACATCCCCGCCTGCTATGGCGGCGAATACGGCCCCGACCTGGAGGATGTGGCCCGGCGCTGCGGCCTGACGGCCGAGGAAGTCGTCGGTCTGCATTCCGCGGCGCCGATGTCGCTCTACGTCTATTTCTTCTCTCCGGGCAACCCGTTCTTCGGTCCGGTCGATCCCCGGCTGAAGGTCCCGCGCCGCGCGACGCCGCGCCTGCTGGTGGAGGCAGGGTCGGTCGCCATCGCCAACGGCATCACGTCCATCTACCAGACGGCGCTGCCCGGCGGCTGGAACGTGATCGCCCGTACCCCGTGGAGCATGTTCGATGTGACGAAGACCCCGCCAACGCGGATGCAGCCCGGCGCCCGGGTGCGCTTCCATCCGATCTCGCCTTCGCAATTCGCGCAGATGCAGGAGCCCAGGTCATGACCAGGAGCTCGTTCGCGCACATGCAGGTTCTGCAGCCGGGCATGTTCTCGGTGGTGCAGGACCTGGGGCGCCTGGGCCATCAGCATCATGGCGTTCCGGTGACCGGTGCCATGGACGAGTGGTCGCACCGGACTGCCAACATGCTGGTCGGCAATGCCGACGATGCGGCCGTGCTCGAATGCACGCTGACCGGCCCCGCCGTTCAATTCACCCGGGACACGCTGCTGGCCGTCTGCGGCGCGCAGGTCCGCATCACCGCAGGGGACCGGCCCGTTCCCATGGGTTGTGCCGTGCTGTTGCGCCGCGGCGTGACGCTGGCTTTCGGCGAGCGCAGCAGCGGCGCCCGGATGTACCTGGCGGTGCGCGGCGGCTTCGCGACGACGCCCGTGCTCGGCAGTCGCAGCACGTATCTGCCCGGAAACTTCGGTGGTCACGAGGGGCGGGCGTTACGCAAGAGCGACCGGGTGCCCCTCGCTGCGTCGGACCCGGATGCGCCCACGCTGGCGCTCGAGCGCATCTTGGTGCAGAGCGGCTTGCCGTTCGTGGCGGCAGCGCGCATCGGCACCGAACTGCCGGACGGATCGCCCGAAGGCGTTCGCTTCATACCGGGGCCGCAGTGGAACGCCTTCTCTGCCGAGGCGAGAGAGCGTTTTGTCAGCCAGCCCTTCGCGATCTCGTCGCGCTCCAACCGCATGGGCTACCGGCTCGAAGGCCCCGGCCTGCAGCTCACGCAGCCGCTGGAGATGATTTCGGAGGCCACGAGTTTCGGCACGGTGCAAGTGCCACCCGACGGTCAGCCGATCGTGCTGATGGCCGACCGTCAAAGCGCGGGCGGCTATCCCAAGATCGCCTATGTCGCGAGCGCCGACCTCCCGCGCCTGGCCCAGGCGCTTCCGGGCGCGTCCATCCGCTTCACTCCGGTGGCCCAGCATGCGGCCGAGCAGGCATGGCTCGATCTCGAAGACCGGCTGGCGCTGGTGCGGGAGATGGCCGCGCACGCGCTCGCCTGAGCCCGCATCGAGCCGCACGCGCCCACTCACAAGGTACAAGGAAACACTGCCATGCCATCGATCGACATCAACTGCGACATGGGCGAGAGCTTCGGCCCCTGGGTCATGGGGCAAGACCTCGAGATCCTCCCGCACGTGACCTCCGCGAACATCGCCTGCGGCTTTCATGCGAGCGACCCCGACACCATGATGAAGACCGTGCGTGCGGCCATTGCCAGCGGCGTGGCGCTGGGCGCCCATCCCGGCCTGCCGGACCGCCAGGGCTTCGGGCGACGCGCGATGGACATGTCGCCGGCCGAGGTCTATGCGCTGGTGATCTACCAGGTCGGCGCGCTGCAGGGCTTTGCACGGTCCCAGGGCGCATCGCTGCACCACGTGAAGACCCATGGCGCTCTCTACAACATGACCGTGCGGCAGCCGGCGCTCGCCGAAGCGGTGGCGCAGGCGGTGTTCGATTTCGATCCGACGCTGCAGCTCTTCGTGGCGAACAGGAATATGGCCCAGGCCGCGCGCGACAAGGGCCTGGCGGTGTGCTCCGAGGTCTTCGCAGACCGCAGCTACCAGGACGACGGCACGTTGACGCCGCGCTCGCAGCCGGGCGCCATGATCGAGGACGTCGAGCAGGCCATCGCACAGGTGCGGCGCATGGTGCTCGAGGGTGTCGTTCGCTCCGTGAACGGCGTGGACGTGCCGGTGACCGCCGACACCCTTTGCCTTCACGGCGACCAGCCCGGCGCCGTCGTGTTTGCCCGGCGAATCCGCGAGGCGTTGCTGGCCGACGGCATTGCCATCGCGCGGACCTGAGCGTTTTCCACTGCACACCCTTGCTGCGATCGGCGCGGCCTGCCTGGTCCCGCCTGGAGGTTCAGGCACCGGCTCGCGGACAGCAGGCGCAAACGCCACTCTGCTGGAGTCGCCGATAGCTCGAACCGTCGCTCTGCGCCGCAGCATGCCTCAACTTTTCGCCGCTTCGCTGCCCACCCAGTGAAGCGGGCACGCTCAGCACGCGGCCGGACTCCGACCCGCATGCGGGGCAGGGCGCTGGCCGATCGAACAGGGCCATCGGCCGCCGTTCGACGAATGGTCCGCAGCGTGGGCAGGCGTAGTCGTAGGTGGGCATGGAGCTACCAGCCGCCCGATTCACCACGCGCCACATAGCGGCCGCTGCCGGTCTTGCCGAGCCATCGATCGCCGTCGACGATGAGTTTGCCGCGCAACAGCACTTTCTTAACCTGCCCAGTCACGCCCCGGCCTTCGAACAGCGTGAAATCGCAGTTGCCGTGCTGTGTCTTCGCCGAGATGACGTGCGGCGCATCGGGGTCGAAGATCACCAGGTCGGCATCGCTGCCGACGGCGATCGTGCCCTTTTGCGGAAACAGTCCGAACAGCTTCGAGGGCGCCGTGGACACCAGCTCGACGAAGCGGTTGAGCGAGATGCGGCCGGCGCGCACGCCGCCGTCGTAGAGCGTCGCCATGCGTGTTTCCACGCCGGGTACGCCGTTGGGGATCTTCGAGAAATCATTGCGGCCGTACGGCTTCTGGTTCACGCGCCCCAGGTGCCCTTCCTTCATGCAGAAGGGGCAATGGTCGGTCGAAACCAGCTGCAGGTCGTCGGTGCGCAGTGCGGTCCACAAGGCCTGCTGCGACTCCTTGGAGCGAAGCGGCGGACTCATCACGTAGCGCGCCAGATCGAAGTCTTCGCTGTCGTAGGCGCTGTCGTCGAAGAACAGGTAGTGCGGACAGGTTTCGGCAAACACCGGCACCCCCATGTCCCGGGCCTCGACCACATGCTTGAGCGCCTCCCTGGCCGAGAGATGGACGAAGTACACGGGTGCGTCGGCGAGCTCGGCGAGCTTGATGCCGCGGTGCGTGGCTTCGCCTTCCATGATCGCCGGCCGTGTGAGCGCGTGGTACTTGGGTGCGGTGTGCCCCTGCGCGAGCGCCTCCTTGATGAGGAGTTCGATGATGGTCCCGTTCTCGGCGTGCAGGGCGATCATGCCGCCGTGCTGCCCGACCATGCGCATGGCCTGGAAGATGGCCGCGTCGTCGACCATCACCGAACCCGGGTAGGCCATGAACATCTTGAAGCTCGAAACCCCCTCATGCCGGATCGCGTGCTGCATGTCGGCCAGCGCCTGGTCGTCCACGCCGGTCACGATGACATGGAAGCCGTAGTCGATGCAGGCCCCGTCGGCGCCCTTCACCCGGGCCCGCTCGATGGCCTCGAGCACGCTCACGCCCTTGCGCTGGAAGGCGAAGTCCACGATCGTCGTGGTGCCCCCGAAAGCGGCCGAACGCGTGCCCGACTCGAAGCTGTCGCAGGTGGTCGAGTCGCCGAAGGTGTTGTCCATGTGGGTGTGGCAATCCACCCCGCCGGGCAGCACCAGCATGCCGGCGGCGTCGATGACCTCGACGTCGGCTCCGACATCGAGTGCGCGGCCAATGGCGACGATGCAGCCATCGTCGATCAGCAGGTCGGCGGTGTAGTCGTCCACGGCCGTGACGATGCGGCCGTTGCGGATGATCTTGCGGGTCATGGGCGGGGCTCTCCTTGGTCGGCTCGGTTCAGGCGTGCACGCCGGCCTCGGCCAGCGCACGTTCCAGTGCCGCGACTTCATCGCGCGGCAGCGGTCCTATCGGGGGGCGCATGGCGTCGCTCGGAAAGCGGCCCAGCAGCTTGAGGCAGGTCTTCAGGCGCGCCGTGGCATATCCGCCGGGCGCGGTGCCGTAGATCGCCTTGGCGAGCGGGTAGATGCGGTCGTTGAGATTGCGGGCCTGCGCGAGGTCACCACGCTTGATCGCAAGGTCGAGGTCGATCACCAGTTCGGGAACGACCGCGGCCAGGCTCACCAGGCTGCCTTCGCTGCCGATCGCGAAACAGGTCAGCAGATGCTCGTCACCCGAGGCCATCATCGCGACGTGCGGCGCCACCCGCTTCACCAAGCGGCGGTTGGCCTCATAGGCCGCCGCCTCCCAGCTTCCTTCCTTGATACCGACCACATGCGGCATCTGGGCGAGCTCTGCCAGCACCTCGGGACGATAGGCGAGGGTGCCTGCGTTGACGCCGGCCTGGTAGAGCATCAGGGGCATCTGCGCGTTGGCATTGGCAATCCGGTGGTGCGTTACCGCCATGCGCGAGTCCTGCGAGAGTGCCCACGAGAACGGCGGGAAGACCAGCGCGGCATCGGCCCGGGCCGCCTTGGCGTCGTCGACATGGCGCTGGGCCTCGAAGCTGTCTTCGGCATTGATGCCGCACACCAGCAGCGATCGTTCGCCGCAAACCTCGAATGCGATCTCGGTCACCCGGCGCTTTTCCTCGCGCGAGAGCGAGAAGTTCTCGCCGGCATGGCCGTTGATCAGCAGGCCCTTCATGCCCGGCACAAAGGCGTTGGCCTCGAGATGGCGCGCCAGCGTTGCTTCGTCGATGCGGCCGTCGTCGAGCAGCGGGCACAGGGTGGCGGCATAGATGCCGTGGAAAGCGTCGGGTTGTTGGGGAATCATGGAGCGGGTTATCAAGTGCCGGGCATCGGCATGCCCAACAGGCGGGCGGGATCGAAAAGAGGCAGTTCGGGCTGCTGCCCGAGGATGTGCTGGGCCATGATCCGGCCCATGAACGGGCCGCTGGTGTAGCCCGAGTGGGCGCTGCCGACCACGTAGGCCCGCGGCACGCCGGGCACGTCGCCGATGATCGGCATGGCGTCGGCAGTCTCGGCCTCAAGGCCGAGCCAGATGCGCGCGATGCGGGCCTCGGCCAGGGCGGGAAGGGCATAGGCCGCCAGGCGCATGTTGCCCACGAGATTCTGCGGACGGGCCTCGACGCCACCGCGCTCGCGGTCGCCTTCGCCCTGCCAGCCGCCGCCGATCAGCACGGTGCCGTTGGCGAACTGCTTGAGAGACAACAACCCGTTGGCGACGCTGAGCACGGTGCGCATCACCGGTCGCATGCGCTCGGTGATGATGAGCTGGTTGATCAGCACCTTGATCGGGATCTGCACGCCGAGCCAGGCGAGCATGTTCTCGATCCACACCCCGCCTGCGAGGACCACGCGCGTCGCCTGCAAGGGCGGCCGGCTCGCCGCGCCGCCAAAGCGGATCACGTGGCCCGCGTCCCCGGAGTCGACGCCCTCGACGGGCGCGTTCTCGAGCACGTCGACGCCGGCAGCCGTGAGCGCATGGCGGAAGGCGCGGCCCGTGAGATAGGCGCTCGCGAAGCCATCGATGTCGCAATAGCCCGCCTTCAGCAGGCCGGGGTGCACGCCGGGCTCGATCTCCCTCGCGCGCGCCGGCGAAATGACTTCGATCGGCGCGCCGTATTCGCGGCGCGCCTTGGCGCGCAGTTCGACCAGTTCGCACTCGGCCTCGGTAAAGGCCAGCGTGAGGCCCGGCACATGGGTTGCGAGCACGCCCATGCCCAGCCATTTCTCGGCGTCCATCCACATTTGCCAGGCGCGCATCGCATAGGGCACCAGCGCGGCGCGTGTCATGTGCAGCGTCAGCGTGCCGGCGTTGACGCCGGATGCCTCGCGGCACAGGGGCCCGCGATCGACCAGTGCGACCCGCATGCCGCCTTGCGCGAGATGCAGCGCGGTCGAGCAGCCCATGACACCGCCACCGATCACGACCGCGTCGTATGCGGCCGAGGAGCGCACCTTGCCGCTCACAGCGGCGCCGCCTTCGGGATCGGGATGTCGGCATAGGTGTAGTTGCCGGCCACCTCGGCGAGCGAGACCGGACGCAGCGGGGCCCGGCCCGTGAAGCACCCCACGGCTTCGCGGCTGCCCGCGTGAGCAGCGAGCAGGGCGCCCGCAATGTCCCCGCAGGTACGGCCCTGGCAGGGGCCCATGCCGCAGCGTGTCCAGGCCTTGAGCTGGTTCATGTCGCGGGCGCCGTCGCGCGCGGCGGCATCGATCTCGGCTCGGGTCACGTCTTCGCAGCGGCAAACCACCGTGTCGGGCGCAATGCTCGCGACGGCGCCTTCGCGCAGTGCCATCAGACCCGCCATCGCGCGCCCGAAGCGGGCGGGCTTGTGCCATTGCGCGAGCAGTCGATCGCGTTCGCGCGAGTGGGCCTCGGCCGTCAATCGGCCCAGATCGTGGGCGCAGGCCACGGCAGCAAGCTCGCCGTGGGCGCCGGCTGCGGCGGCACCGGCAATGCCAGCCCCGTCGCCCGCGACGTACAGACCGGAGACGGAGGTGCGGCCCTGCGCATCGGTCTCGGCAATCCAGCCGCCACGCGCCGCTTCGTAGCGGTGGCGCGCACGCAGCAGCCTGGTGACGTCGGTGCCCGGCACAAGGCCGTGCCCTACCGCAACAGCGTCCGCCTCGAAAGCCACAGGCGCGGCATGCGCAACGGGCGCACCGGTCATGTCGACCTGCCGCGCGTGAACGAGGAATCCGTCGCCGAGCGCTTCGACTGACGCGATGCCGTGGCGATAGAGCAGTGGCACACGCGCGTTGCGCAGGAGCGCCTTCCATTGCACGCCTTGCCACAGCAGATCGGGCCGGCCTGCCAGCGAAGGCAAGGTCTGCAGCCAATCGGCCCGGCTGGACAGGTCCAGCACGGCAGCGACCTCGCCGCCGGCCTTGAGGATGCCGCTCGCCACAGCCAGCAGCAGGGGGCCGCTGCCTGCCACCACCGTGCGGCGCCCGGGCAGCATGTTCTGCGACTTGAGGAGGATCGTGGCGGCGGCCAGCCCGATGACGCCGGGCAGGGTCCAGCCGGCGAAGGGAACGACCCGCTCGGTTGTGCCCGTTGCCACGAGCAATGCGCGCGGCTGCCAGCTTGTCACGCCCTTGGGGCCGATCAGGTCGGTGCGAAGGCTGCTGCCCACGTTCCACACCTTGTGACCGAACAGGCATCGGACGCCGGATCGGCTCAGTTCGGCACGCAGGGCGTCGCCCTGTACGGCTTCGGCCGAGGGCCGAATGCCCGCCGCCCGCGTGAAGCCCGGGGGCAGGGGACGCCACACCTGTCCTCCCGCGTCGGAGTTCTCATCGACCAGCAGGACGTCGAGGCCGCAGGCCTGCGCGCGTAGCGCGGCGCGTGCGCCGGCCGGTCCGGCGCCGATCACCAGCAGATCGATGGGGGAAGGGGGCGCTTCAGCCAAGACGCTGCTCCCGGTAGTCGAGCGATTCGATCTCCAGGCCCGCCGCCGCCGGCACCTGGCAGGCCGGCAGCTTGCGCCCGCCGACCCATACGAGGCATTCCTGGCAGGAGCCCATGAGGCAGAACATTCCGCGCGGTGCGTTGTCGCGCGGACTGCGCCGGAGTTCGCGCTGTCCTGCGGCAAACAGCGCCGCCGCGACGCTCTCGCCCTCGAACGCGTCGACCGTACAGCCGTCGGCCATGAAACGCACCGCAGGTCCGCGCTGCACCGCCTGGTCGGCGCGCAGCGATGGCATCGCAGAAGTTGAGCTTTTCGTCATGAGAGGAAGTGACGGAATGAACGGGTAAACGCGAACTGGAAGCCTGGACTGGACCGCTCGAAGTTTATTGTATACATTCAATATATATATCTTATATTTTTTGAAGACAAAATGCGATCTGGCATTCGTCTTGCATCCGTTTTTCCCGACATCCGGGCCGCTTCGGCGACTGGTTCAACCTTCACCCTCTAGGAGTTTTTCTCGATGAAGCAGATAAGGAACACCATCCGCCGCACCCTCCTGGTTGCCGGATCGCTCGCGCTGGGTTCGGCGCTGATGGGCCTGCCGGCCACGGGCTCGGCACGCACGCTCGATGAAATCGTGGCCAGCAAGAAGCTCGTGATCGGCGTCAATCCGACCTTGCCTCCGCTGGGCATCTTCAATGACAAGAATGAAATCGACGGCTTCGATGTGGACATCGCGCGCAAGCTCGGCGAACTGCTGGGCGTCAAGACCGAGATCGTGCAGGTCGGCTCGCCCGACCGCATTCCCTTCGTGAGCAGCGGCAAGATCGATGCGGTGCTCGGCGCCATGACGATCACGGCCGAGCGCCAGAAGGTGATCGACTTCACCGTGCCGCTGCACACCGAGGTGCTGGGCGTGCTGACCACCAAGGCCAAACCCTACAAGGACTGGATGGAGCTCAACGACCCGGCAGTGAGACTGGTCGAGGTGCGCGGCGCCACGCCCGTGAAGCTGGTACAGGAAAAGCTGCCCAAGGCGCAACTGCTGCTGCTCGACAACTACCCCGATGCGGTGCGCGCCATTGCCCAGGGCCGGGCCGATGCAATGATTGACGTGATGGACTTCATGACCGAGCACACGGCCAAGCACAAGGTCGACTGGCGCATCGTGGACGCACCGATCGAGGTCTACTTCTGCGGCATCGGCGTGCAGAAGGGCAATGACGCCTTGCGCGAGAAACTCAGCGCGGCCGTCAAGGAAATGCACAAGAGCGGCTACGTGGACGAACGCTGGAAGAAGTGGTTCGGCGGCCCGATGCTGCACGATCCGCGCACCGCACCGACCTATAAATAAGGCCGCGAGGGGAGGGCATGCAATTCGACTACACACCGGTGCTGGAGCGCCTGCCCTATCTGATCGGCGGCGCCTGGCTGAGCCTGCAGATCGCGTTCCTCGCGTTTGCCCTCGGAATGCTGCTCGGCCTTGGCGGTGCCTCGGTGCGCGCCTACGGCCCGCGCTGGGCGCGTCGCATCGTCGGCGCCTACGTGGTGTTCTTCACCAATACGCCGCAGCTGGTTCAGATCTTCTTCATCTTCTTCGCGCTGCCCGATGCCGGCATCCTGCTGTCGCCGTACCAGGCCGTGCTGATCGGCATGACGCTCAATGCCGGTGCCTACCTCACAGAGATCCAGCGCGCGGGCTTCGAATCGGTGCGCCTGCCTGAACTGGAGGCCGCCGAGACGCTGGGCTTCTCGCGCATCCAGACCATCCGCTACGTGATCCTGCCGCACATCGTGCGCGTGCTGTTTCCGCCGCTGTCCAACCAGTACATCCTGATGACCCTCGGCACGTCGATGGCGGCCGTATTTGGTGTCGAGGAACTCACCGGAAGGGCCTACAACATCAACTCCGAGACCTTCCGTTCGATCGAGGTGTTCTCGGTTGCCGCGGTGCTCTACATCGTGATCACGCTGATCGCCACGCTGTCGCTCGCTTTCGTCGGAAAGCGATTCTTCCGCGCCAAGATGAGGTGGTTCTGATGCTCGACCAGATCCTCCAGGAGCTGCCTCGTTTCTTCAGCTACTACAACCTGCTCTTCTTCGCGAAGGCGCTGGGCGTGACCTTTGCCTTGTCGGCCATCGGCTGCGTCGTCGGGTTCTCGCTGGGCTTTCTGCTCGCGGCCGTGAGGCTGGACACCCGGCCGGCAGGCCGGCCCCTGCGCGTTGCTTCGACGGTCTTCGTCGAGCTGTTCAGGCGCATCCCCTTCCTCGTTACCCTGATGCTGGTGTTCTTCATCTTCCAGGGGCTCAACGCCGACCTCGCCATGTTCACCGTGGCGTTGATCAGCGTCTGCTTGATCGCCACCGCATTCATCGCCGAGATCGTGCGAAGCGGGCTCGAATCGGTGCACCGCAACCAGTGGGACGCTGCGGCGGCGATGAACTTCAGCTACCTGCAGACGCTGCGCCTCGTGATCGTCCCGCAGGCCTGGAAGATCATTCTTCCGCCGGTCTTCGGCTTCTTCGTCCTGTTCATCAAGGACACCGCGCTGGCCTCGCAGATCGGTGTCGTCGAACTGGCCTTTGCCGGCAAGACGATGAACAACAAGGGCTTCTCGGCCACGCTTGTCTACGGCACGGTGCTGGCCCTTTATTTCATGCTGTCCTATCCGCTTGCCCGGTTCGGAAAACACCTGGAGAAAAAGCTTGCCCCAACTCGAAATCGTTGACCTGAAGGCCAACTACGGCTCACACACCGTACTCGAGCGCATCAACCTGTCGGTCGACAAGGGCGAGATCGTCAGCCTCATCGGCCCGTCGGGCTCGGGCAAGAGCACCTTGCTGCGCGTGCTGATGGGCCTGCTGCCGCCGATCGAGGGCCAGGTGCGCATCGACGGCCAGGCGCTCGACTACAACGACCGCGAGCAGCTGCGCCGCCTGCGTTCGCAGATGGCCATCGTGTTCCAGCAGTACAACCTGTTCCAGAACATGACGGTGCTCGACAACGTGACCGTCGCACCGATCAAGGTCAAGGGAAGGCCGCGCAAGCAGGTCGAGGACTATGCGATCCAGCTGCTCGAGAAGGTGGGCATGGGCGCCAAGCTGAAGGCGTACCCCGACCAGCTGTCGGGCGGCCAGCAGCAGCGCGTGGCAATCGCGCGGGCACTGGCGCTGCAGCCGGGCATCCTGCTGCTCGACGAAGTCACGGCCGCCCTCGACCCCGAACTCGTCAACGAAGTGCTGGACACGGTGCGTCTCCTGGCGGCCGAGGGCATGACGATGTTCATCGTCTCGCACGAGATGGGCTTCGTGCGCGAGGTATCGAGCAAGGTCGTTTTCATGGCCGACGGGCATGTGGTCGAGATCGGCGCGCCGCGGCAGATCTTCGACGAACCCCGCGAGGCACGCACCCGCGAGTTCGTCGGCAAGATACTGCGGCACTGATCGGCTCGTGCGCCGCTGCCGGCCCGGCCTACTGCGGGAGTTCGGTCACCAGCCCGTTGCTGAGCCTTGAGAGCGTATAGCGCGCAAGGTTGCGCAGGTGGGCGACGACCGCCTGTTCGGCTGCCTTCTCGTTGCCTGCGATGTAGGCGTCCAGGATCGCCAGGTGCTCGGCCCTGTCGTCCTCGATGCGATTGAAAGGGTCGACCACCTCGAAGAGGCGGCACAGCACGCGCAGATGAGCGATGGTCTCGGCCAGCATCGCGTTGCCGGATGCACGCGCGAACATGCCGTGGATCTCGTCATCGGCGTGCCAGTGGCTCGAGCCCTGCTGGCTCGAATCCAGGGACAGGATGTCGTCGCGCAGGCGCTGCACCAGGTCTGCGGGCACATGCCCTATGGAGAGCGACACGGCCTGCGACTCGAGCCGTTCGCGCACCTGCAGGCACTGGAAGTAGTGCGACGCCGTGATGCGTCGCACCGCATAGGAGCGCGCGTTGGCCCGCACAAGCAAGCCTTCGCCCTCGAGTCGAAGCAAGGCTTCGCGCAGAGGCGTGCGCGACATCTGGAGCCGTTCGGCCAGGCGCCCCTCCACCAGCACCTCGCCGCCGGTCAGCTCGCGCTGCAGAATGAGCCGCCGCACGACGGCGTAGGCCCGGTCGGTCAGGTTCGTCGAGGCTTCGCCGGAAGCGTCCGGAGCGGTCTTCGCGCGCTTCACGGGTGCCTGCGCGGGCTTGCGAGCGCGCGAGACCTTGCCGGGCGAAGCCGTCTTTCCGGGCTTCGCATGCGGCGTTGGCTTGATCGCGGCTTTGGGTTTCATATGATTTGTCTACAAACTGTGTGCAATCGAAGAATGCCACAGCATACGATGTCCCATCGGCTGGTCCGGCAATGTCGCATGGTGATGACCAGATCGCGGCGGTCCTGAACATTGGGCAGGTGTTGGCGACGAACTACCTTGGTGAGTACTGGCGGAGACGGGGGCGGCGCAGTTGTCGCAGCCAGCGCGTTGCGGTTCGATTTCTGAACGGGGGAGGGGCTCGCTGAAGTCGAGCATCCAAAGATTCAGGCGAGCACGTAGTCGGGGTACTGCCGGCAGATCTCGTTCACCGCACTGAGCGTGCCTGACAGATGCTTGCGAAGCGCGGCCTGGGCGGCGGCCGGGTCTTGTGCCTCGATGGCGCGCACGATGGCGCGGTGGTCGCGCAGGATCGCCTCGGTCTTGCCGGCGGTAGGCAGGTGCAGGCGACGCAGCCGGTCGACGTGCCCGGATACGCGGCCCACAAGATCCCACAGGCCGAGGACGTTGCCGGCTTCGTACATCAGGCGATGGAACGCGCGATCGGCGTCGACGAAGTCGCCGTAGCGCTGCCCCGCCGACAGCGCTGCCTGCTGGGCGATGATGGCTTTCAGCTGCGCGACCAGCCCGGCTGACTCCTGCTGTGCCAGCTGGTGCACCAGTTCCAGCTCGATGGAGCGGCGCAGGAAATGCGCTTCGCGCGCCGCCGCGATGTCGATGCGGCTGACCAGCGTCGCATGCTGCGGAAACACGTCCACCAGTGCTTCTTCGCTCAGGCGCAGCAGCGCTTCGCGCACCGGTGTCTGGCTCACGCCAAAACGGTCGGCCAGCTCCTGCCGCACCAGCACGGTACCGGGCGCCAGTTCCAGCGAGAGGATGGCCTCGCGCAGTTTTTCCAGCACCTGGGGCGCGGCCAGGCGGGTACGGTCAAGTCGGATCTTGGAAGGGGCGCTCATCGCTGCCGATTGTGTCATTGACCCGACTGATATATTAGTGTTTTAATTTCCGAATTGCGATCGGCGAGGCGGCACTCATGGTGCAGCGCGCCCTGGAGACAACCCTGATGAAACGCCCCTACGAATCCCTTCGCAGCGCCCGCTGGTTCGCGCCCGACGACTTCCGCTCCTTCGGCCACCGCTCGCGCGTGCTGCAGATGGGCTACAGCTATGCGGACTGGATGGGCAAGCCGGTCATCGCCATCGTCAACACCTGGAGCGACGCCAACCAGTGCCACGCGCACTTCAAGCAACGCGTGGAAGACGTCAAGCGCGGCGTGCTGCAGGCGGGCGGATTCCCGCTCGAGCTTCCGGCCATTTCCCTTTCGGAAAGCATGGTCAAGCCCACCACCATGCTCTACCGCAACTTCCTCGCGATGGAAACGGAAGAGCTGCTGCGCAGCCACCCGATAGACGGTGCGGTGCTGATGGGAGGCTGCGACAAGACCACGCCCGGCCTCGTGATGGGCGCACTCAGCATGGACATTCCCTTCATCTACCTGCCGGCCGGCCCCATGCTGCGCGGCAACTGGAAGGGCAAGGTGCTGGGCTCCGGTTCCGATGCCTTCAAGTACTGGGACGAGCGCCGCGCCGGCCGGCTGGGCGAGCAGGCCTGGGCAGAGATGGAGGCCGGCATCGCCCGCAGCCACGGCACCTGCATGACCATGGGCACGGCCGCCACCATGATGGGCATTGCCGAAGCGGTGGGCCTGAGCTTGCCGGGCGCCTCCAGCATTCCCGCAGCGGACGCCAACCACATCCGCATGAGCGCCGACTGCGGCCGCCGCATTGTCGAGATGGTGTGGGAAGACCTCACGCCCGCGAAGATGCTCACGCGCGCCAACTTCGAGAACGGCATCGCCTGCGCGATGGCCATGGGCTGCAGCACCAATGCTGTCGTGCACCTGATCGCGATGTCACGCCGCGCCGGCCATGCGGTGAGCCTGGACGACTTCGATGCCTTCAGCCGCCGCGTGCCCGTCATCGCCAACATCCGGCCCAGCGGCGACACCTACCTGATGGAAGACTTCTTCTATGCCGGCGGCCTGCCTGCGATGCTGGAGCGCATCCGCGGCCACCTGCGGACCGACGCGCGCACCGTCAATGGCCGCACGCTCGGCGAGAACATCGAAGGCGCCGAGGTCTACGACGACGACGTCATCCGGCCGCTCGCCAACCCCATCTATGCCGAAGGCGCGCTGGCCGTCTTGCGCGGCAACCTGGCCCCCGACGGCGTGGTGATCAAGCCCAGCGCCTGCGCGCCGCACCTGCTGCAGCACAGCGGCCGTGCGCTGGTGTTCGACGACTACCCCGCGCTCAAGAAGGCGGTGGAAGACCCTGACCTGGACGTGACGGGCGACGACATCCTCGTGCTGCGCAACGCCGGCCCGCGCGGCGCCGGCATGCCGGAGTGGGGCATGTTGCCGATTCCGACCAAGCTCCTGAAGCAGGGCGTGAAAGACATGCTGCGCCTGTCCGATGCGCGCATGAGCGGTACCAGCTACGGCGGCTGCCTGCTGCACTGTTCGCCCGAGGCGGCCATCGGCGGGCCGCTCGCACTGGTGCAGACAGGTGACCGCATCACCGTGGACGTGCCCGCACGGCGCATCCACCTCGACATCAGTGACGAGGAACTCGCCCTGCGCAAGGCCCGGTGGACGCCGCTGCCGCCGCGCTACGAGCGCGGCTACGGATGGATGTTCGGCCGCCACATCAAGCAGGCCAACGAAGGCTGCGACTTCGACTTCCTGGAGACCAGCTTCGGCAAGCCTGTGCCAGAGCCCGACATCTTCTGATTCGCCTTTCAACGCCAATTCATTTCCCATTTCATTTCAGGAACGGAGACAACACGTGAATCCAGCCACCCGCGAGCTGCTCATGAAGGTGAGCACCGCCACCCTGTGCACGGCCTTGTTCAAGCGCGGCCTGCGCAACCAGTTCATCCAGGACGTGCGGCCGCTCAACGCGGGCCTGCCCAACATGGTGGGCGAGGCCTTCACGCTGCGCTACATGCCGGCGCGCGAAGACCTGAACCCGATCAGCGTCTTCCTCGACCGTCACCATCCGCAGCGCAAGGCGGTGGAGCAGTGCCCCGAAGGCGCCGTGCTGGTCATCGACAGCCGCAAGGATGCGCGCGCCGCCTCGGCTGGCGGCATCCTGGTCACGCGGCTGATGAAGCGCGGCGTGGCCGGCGTGGTGACCGACGGCGGCTTTCGCGACAGTCCCGACATCGCGAAGCTCGGCTTTGCGGCCTATCACCATCGCCCCAGCGCGCCGACCAACCTCACGCTGCACCAGGCCATCGACATCAACGTGCCCATCGGCTGCGGCGATGCGCCGGTGTTTCCGGGCGACGTGATCGTGGGCGATGCCGAAGGGGTGATCGTCATACCGGCCCACATGGCCGACGAGGTCGCGGCCGAAGCAACCGAGATGACCGTCTTCGAAGACTTCGTGCAGGAAAAGGTGCTCGAAGGTCGTTCCATCCTCGGCCTCTATCCGCCCACTGACGAGCAAAGCCGCACTGACTTCGCAACCTGGCGCCAGGCCAAGGGCCGCTGAGCCCATCGACAAGAAAACAAAGGAGACAAGACATGCGTTTCATCCGCCTCGCCGCGGCGCTGCTTTCGGCTGCGCTCGCCCCTGTGGCCGCACTGGCCCAGACCCCCGAATGGCCGGCTGCCAAGCCCATCGTCTACGTTGTGCCGTTCACCCCCGGCGGCTCCACCGACATCGTGGGCCGCACGCTGGCCCAGAAGCTGGGCGAGAGCCTCAAGCAATCGGTGGTGGTCGACAACAAGCCCGGCCAGGCCGGCGGCATCGGCGCCGCCTACGTGGCCAGGGCCGCACCCGACGGCTACACGCTCTTCGGCGGGACCATCAGCACGCACGCGATCAACGCCAGCCTGTACAAGAAGCTGACCTACGACCCGATGAAGGACTTCGAGCCCGTCTCGCTGGTCGCGCGCCTGCCCAACGTGCTGATCGTCAACAGCCAACTCGGCGTGAACTCGGTGGCCGAACTGGTGGCCCTGCTGAAGAAGGACGAGAGCAAGCGCACCTTTGCCTCTTCCGGTGCCGGCACCTCGACCCACCTGGCCGGCGAGATGTTCGCCGACCTCATCGGCGTGAAGCTCACCCACGTGCCGTACAAGGGCACGCCGCCGGCCCTGACCGACGTGGCCGCAGGGCAGGTGCCCTTCATGTTCGACCAGGTGACGGCCGCGCTGCCACTGGTCAAGAGCGGCAAGCTCAAGCTGCTGGCCGTGACCACCGGCAAGCGCATCGCGCTGGTGCCCGAGCTGCCGACCATGATCGAGTCGGGCATTCCCGGCTTCGAGATGTCGTCGTGGCAGGCGGTGTACGCGCCCAAGGGCACGCCCAGGCCGATCGTGCAGCGCCTCAATGCAGAGATCGTGAAGGCGCTCAGGCAGCCCGACGTGCAGGCCAAGCTCTCGGACCAGCTGGCGATGGAGATCGTGGGCAGCACGCCGGAAGAACTGCGTGACTTCATGGCCAAGGAAATTCCGCGCTGGGCCGAGCTGGTGAAGAAGTCGGGCGCGGTGGCCGATTGAGTTTTCGCAACCACATGAGGAGACCTCCGATGCAGAACGAAATCAACCATCGACGACGCCAGTTGCTCAGGGCGGCTGCGGGCGCAGGAGCCGCGGCGCTCAGCGGTCTGGCCGGCGCGCAAGCCTTCGATTTCAAACCCAACCAGCGCTACCCCGATCCCTCCGTGATGATCCTCGATCCGAGCTTCGCCAAGTACCGGATCTACAGCAGCACGGTGGAACAACTCGGCACGGGCATGCGTTGGGCCGAGGGCCCGGTCTACTTTCCCGAGCATGGCTACCTGCTCCTGAGCGACATTCCGAACAACCGGCTGATGAAGTACGACGAGAAGACCGGCAAGTTCTCCGTGCACAAGACCAACGTGAACTATGCCAATGGCAACACGCGCGATCGGCAGGGGCGGTTGATCACCTGCGAGCACTCGGTGACGCGGCGCGTGGTTCGCACCGAGAAGGACGGGCGCATGACGGTGCTGGCCGACAACTACGAAGGCAGACGCCTCAACGCGCCGAATGACGTCGTCGTCAAGTCGGACGACACCGTCTGGTTCACCGACCCCACCTTCGGCATCAACGGCGAGTGGGAAGGTTTCAAGGCCGTGCCGGAGCAGGCGACGACCAACGTGTACCGCATCGCGAAGGACGGCAAGCTGAGTGCGGTGATCACCGATCTCGTCAATCCGAACGGCCTGGCGTTCTCGCCCGACGAGAAGAAGCTCTATGTCGTCGAGTGGAAGGGAACGCCAAACCGCAGCATCTGGAGCTACGACGTATCACCGGACGGCACAGGCGTTTCGAACAAGACCAAGCTGATCGACGCCGACGGGCCGGGTTCCCTCGACGGCTTTCGCGTTGACCGCGACGGCAATCTCTGGTGCGGCTGGGGTTACTCGGGCGCGATTGCATCCGAACCCACCGACATCGGTGGTGGCATGAAGGCTTACCTGCCGACAGGCAAGTCGGAAGAGATGGACGGCGTGAAGATCTTCAATTCGCAGGGTAAGCCCATCGGCTTCATCCGCCTGCCCGAGCGCTGCCCGAATCTCGAATTCGGAGGCCCGAAGCGCAATCGCCTCTACATGGCGAGCAGCCATTCGCTCTATGCGCTCTACGTCGAAGCCCACGGCGCCGTCTGAGGCGCGCCCGCGGCAATCGGCGGGTGGGCGTCTAGCGATGATTGGGCATGCAGCTTGAGAATGCCGCTCTGCGCCGCCGGGGACCCGGCTTGATGCCGCTGCTGCGAGGGTCTTGTCCGATGTCACCGGCGAACCATCGGAAGATGTTGGCGTGGTTTCTCCATCCGTCGCTGAAGCGCACGAAAAGAAAACCCCGCTCCGCGTTGCCGAGCGCGTCGACCGGTATGCCGGCGGCGCGCAAGGCCCTGATCTCGGCGTTGGTTTCCATGTCGGATGGCAGCTTCAAGGTGATCGTTGCGTTGTGAATGGGGGGTCTAGGCATTGCTTCGCTTCCGTCAAACTTCCCGAAGGCGCAGTTGACCTGAAGAGAGCTTTTTCGGGATCCCGCATTTATAGGATGCGCAAAGCGACAGCCTATTGGACGCCGGGAGCCAGGCCTAGGCTGAGCCGCGCACCAGACGCTCGAACACGTCGTCCGAGCCCATCTGGCCACCCTTGAGCATGATTTCCAACCCGTCGAGCGCGTCGTCGTCGCTGTGCACGCGACACAACGAGGTGCCGGCGCCCATGTCCGCCACGTAGGAAAGCCCCCAGGCATTGAGCGCCTGCACTGCATGACTCGAGGTGTCGCCCCCGGCAATGCCCACGCGCTGCAATGGCACCATTGCCAGCACTCTGGCGAGCAGATCGCCGCCAGCGCGCGCCAAGGCTTGGGGATCGATGCCTCTTTCGAGCGGCAGCGGCTTGGGGGGACGGGTGCAGGCCAGCACGTTGCGGCCGCTGACGAGCCCGTTCGCGATGTCTCGAGCATGACGTTCCAGCGTGGCTGCGTCCCGCTGCGCGATTCCTGACGCATCGAGCCACACGGTATCGAACGATTTCGCCGCCGCCACCTGCCGCGCCGTGACAGGCGACAGGCTTCCCGCAAGCACCAGCACCGGCCCCTTCGCCGGAGGCACGCCGGTCCGCGCCGTCGGGGCACTGCCGCCTTCCTTGTGCGACGAGGGCATCGCCATTGCCAGCGCATCCACCACGCTGCTCGGCCCCGCAGCCAGCAGTGTGGCGCTTTGCGCCCTGGCCCACAGCACTTCGCCGATGGCCCGCAGCTGCGTCGTATCGGCCACGTCGAACAGCACTGCATCCGCCGGCGGCGAGTGCAGTGCCTGCCGCAACGCGGTGTCGAGCGAATCGCTGCCGCGCGATGCGGCGGTGAACGGCATGGAGCGCACATCTGCCAGCCCCTGCTTTGCCAGGTGCAGCCGCAGATCCGCCTCGTCCATCGGCGTTACGGGATGCCGGCTCATCGTTGGATGCCGGTCGATGCGAAAGACCTCGCCGCCGCTCCCCGCCGCAGCGAACAGGTTGCCGAAGAGGCAGTAGCGGCCCAGGTTGGGCTGCCCGCCGACGATGGCGGTCCATGGCTGCTGCACCGCCGCGCGCAGCACGCGCACTGCCGCGCCGATCGAACCGATGTGCGGGGCGCTGTCGAAGGTCGAACAGGTCTTGTAGTGCAGCACGCGCGCGCCGAGCGAGCGGAACAGCGTGGCCACGGGGCGGAGTTCGGCCTGCATTTCCTCGGGCGTCATGGCGCGCGCCGCGCCCGCGATGCCCAGCACGTCGAGCGGCCCCGTGCGCTCCAGCCGCGCGGCATCGGGCGTCTTCAGGAACAGCAGTGCACGCAGTCCCGCGCGCGCCGCGGTGCCGAGGGTGTCGGTTGCGCCGGTGAAATCGTCGCCGTAGTAGACGATCGGCGGGCAGGGCCTCATGGCTTGCCGAAGAAGGCGAGGGCGTGGGCCAGCTCGGGCTGATCCTTGGCGGCATCCGCCAGCGACACGCCCGCCCGCGCGGCCGACCATGCTTGCCGGATGCTCGTCACGCCTGCCGCCGCGCCGCCGGGGTGCGCGAGGATGCCGCCGCCGGCCATGAAGAGCAGGTCGTCGCTGCCGATGGCTTTCCAAGTCGCAGGCACGGTACCGGCCCATTGGCCCGAAGAAAACGCCGGCATCACGCGATCGTCCGCCGCATCGGTCAGCGGTGTGAAGCAGTCCTGCGCCGACTCGATCACTTCGCTGTCAGGCTGCGAGAACTTGCCCTGCAGCCCGTGAACGTGCATGTGGTCCACACCCGCCAGGCGCCACAGCGTCTGGTACGCCTGGAACGAAATGCCCAGCAGCGGATGCCGCGATAGCGCACCGTAGCCATTGCGGTGGCCGTGCAGCGCAAGGCCGGTGTGCCGACGCAGCGTCTGGATACCCGAGTGCCCGCACCAGTTGAGACTGGCCATGACGCACGAGCCGCCTTCGCGTTCGACGAGATCGGCATGCCGCTTCATCGCGTCGGTCTCGTCGGTGATGTTGAAGGCCACCATCACGTGCTTGCCGGTGCGCTGCTGGTGCGCGCGCACGACAGCCATCACGGCGGGCACGCGCTCGGCCAGCGGGGCGTGTGCGGGGTCGGCGCACACCTCGTCGTCCTTGATGAAGTCGACGCCTGCCGCACAGAGCCGGCCGACGAGGTCGGCGGTCTGCGCGGCGGAAAGGCCGACGTTCGGCTTGATGATGGTGCCGACCAGCGCGCCGCTCGCCACGCCGGTCGCGCGCCGTGTGCCGGCGATGCCGGCGCGCGGCATCTCGAACTGAGCGCGATAGCTCGCGGGCACCTGCAGCGATTCCAGCCGCAGCCCCGTCACTTCGCCCAGGTCATACAGGTTGCCCGACACCGTTGCGGCCAGGGTCGGCAGGTTGGCGCCGATGTTCGCTACCGGAAACGCGATGTCGACATGCGCACGCCGCCACGGGCCGCGCGTGCCTTTGCGTTCGAGCAGGGCATTGGGCAGCGATGGCGTCGCAGCTGGTGCCAGTTCGGTGATTGCCTCGACCGTGGCGCGTGCGCGTTCGCGCAGCGCATCGGTCTCGCCTTCGACACGCGTGAAGGTGCCGCACGATTGCTCTCCGGCCATCACCTCGGCCACGGCGGCCGGGTCCAGCGGCGTCTCGATGAGATAGCGAGCGCGGATGCGTTCAGGCGCCATCACGCTCACAGCTTGCTCAGGTCGGGAAAGGGCCGCACCGGCTCGCTGCCGTCCCAGCCTTCCGACGCGCTGCGGATCAGGTCGAACATCCTGCCCTTCGGGCCCGCGACTTCCGACAGCTCGATGACGGTGCCCGGGTGGTACTCGGTGTCGAAGTAGATGAAGCGCCCGCGATCGCCCACTTCGCCACTCATCACCGGCTTGAAGCCCTGCTTGGTGAGGCGCGCGAGGTCGGCGTCGTAGTCGGCCGTCCAGTAGGCGACGTGCTGCAGCCCGGTGCGGCCGGCCTGCAGGAAGTCTCGGTACATCGAAGGCACGTCGTTGCGCGTCTGGATGAGTTCGACCTGTACATAGCCCGAGTTGGCGAGTGCCACCGAATTGTGCGGCTCGTGCGCTTCGCCGTTGTAGCGGTAGTTCTTGATGGGCACGCGCGGGTTGTAGAACCAGGGGCCCACGCCCAGCCTGGTGCTCCAGTAGTCCATGGCGGCTTCGATGTCGTGCACGACATAGCCCAGCTGGCGGATCTCGCCGAGGAATCGACTCATTGCGGTTGGCTCCGGTGATGTGAGTGTGTTGTTGTGATCAGAATTTGAGGAAGCCGGTCGAGAACCACGGGAACGCGGCCACGATCACCAGGCCGACCAGCATTGCGCCGATGTAGCCCCAGATGTGCCTGATGCCTTCGTCGGGATTGACCTTGCTCACGGCGCAGGCGCCGTAGTAGCCGACGCCGAAGGGCGGCGCGAACAGGCCGATGCCCATGGAGAAGATCACGACCATCGCGTAGTGCACCTCGTGCACCCCAGCGGCCTTGGCGATGGGGAACAGCAGCGGCCCGAACAGCACGATGGCCGGAATGCCCTCGAGCACGCTGCCCAGCACGATGAAGGCGACGATCGACACGGCCAGGAAACCGTAGGCTCCGCCGGGCAGCGTGCCCATGAGTCGCGCCAGGTCCTGCGAGAAGCCCGACTGCGTGAGGCCCCAGGCCATGGCCGTGGCGCAGCCGACGATGAAGATGATGGCGCCCGACAGCGAGGCGGTGTCGATCAGCATCGGCTTGAGCCGCTTCCAGTCGAACTGGCGGTACACAACCAGGCCGACGATGGCCGAGTAGACGATGCCGATGGTCGACACTTCGGTGGCCGTGGCCACACCCTCGACCACGGCGGCGCGGATCACGAAGGGCAACAGCACGGCGGGCAGCGCGACCAGCAGCAGCTTGCCGATTTCTCGTTTGCTGTAGCGCTGCACGGCGCTCAGGTCTTCGCGGCGATAGCGCCACCAGACCACCACGCACAGCGCGGCGCCCAGCACCACGGCCGGCAACAGGCCGCCCGTGAACAGCGCCGCAATCGAGATGCCGGTGACCGAGCCGATGGTGATCAGCACGATCGACGGCGGAATGGTCTCGGTCTGCGCGCCGGTGGCCGCCAGCAGCGCCACCAGGTCGCCGGGCTTGGCGCCACGCTTGGTCATCTCGGGGAAGAGAACGGGCGCGATGGCCGCCATGTCGGCAATCTTCGAACCCGAAATGCCCGACACCAGGTACATGGCGCCGATCAGTACGTAGGAGAGGCCGCCACGCACGTGGCCCAGCAGGCTGGCCAAGAACTGGATCATGGCGCGCGCCATGCCGGTCATCTCGATGAGCGCGCCCAGGAAGATGAACAGCGGCACTGCCAGCAGGATGAGGTGCGACATGCCTTCGTCGAGCCGCCCGACCATCACCAGCAGCGGCGTGCGCGTGGTGAGCGCCAGGTAGCCGAAGGTGGCCAGCGCGAACGAGAAGGCAATGGGCACGCCCGAGAGCACCGTGGCCGCCACGATGACCACGAAGAAGATCACCAGGTTGAATTTGCCGAGCGTCGCGAACACCGGTGCGGCAAGCCAGAAGGCGCCCACCAGCGCGGCCATGCCGACGAGTGCGACCGCAATCTGCCGGCCGGTGCACACGCGCAACAGGCGCAGCAGCGCCATCACCAGCATGATGCCGATGCCCGCCGGAATGGCCGCAGCGCGCCATGCGTTGCTGATCTCGAGTGCGGGCGTGACGATGAACGACTCTTCGTGCGCGTAGTCGATCGAGGGCCAGATGATCAGCACCAGGAACGTGACCGACGCGGCGATGGCGAAGGCGTCGAGCATGGCGCGCGTCTGTGGCTGCACTTTCTGCACCAGCGCAGTCATGCGCATGTGCTCGCCGCGCCGCAGCGCCACCACGGCGCCGAGCATCGACAGCCACAGAAAGAGGATGGATGCGAGCTCGTCCGACCACACCAGTGGCGCATGGAACACGTAGCGCGACACCACGCCCGCGAACAGCACGCAGATCTCGGCCAGCACCAGCAGCGCGGCCACGGCCTCGACCGCTGCGCCGAGCACGCGGTCGCAGCGCGACGCCATGCCGCTCAGCGGGTTGGCCGAAGCGCCGGCGCCAGCAAAGGCGGCCGCCTCGAAAGTCGATTCATGCACCATGGAGCGTCAGGCCAGCTTGCCGACCGCGCCTTCGAGCAGCGCCCAGGCCTCCGGGCCGAAGCGGCCCTTCCATTCGCCGTAGAAACCCGACTCTCGCAGCTTGGCGCGGAAGCTGTCGGCAGCCGGCCGGTTGATGGTGAGGCCCTTGGCCTGCAGGTCGCCGACCACCGACTCGTTGAGCTTCCTGATGTCGTCGCGCTGCTGCGTGCCGGCGTCGTTGATTGCGCGCGCCACGATGGTCTTCAGGTCGTCGGGCAGGGCGTCCCAGGCGCGGCCGTTGGCAACGAACCAGTAGCCGTCCCAGATGTGGTTGGTGAGCGAGCAGAACTTCTGTACCTCGAACAGCTTGGCCACCTGGATGATGGGCAACGGGTTTTCCTGCGCGTCGACGATCTTCGTCTGCAGCGCCGAATACACCTCGCTGAACTGCAGGCTTGCCGGTGCGGCGCCCAGGCCCTTGAACATCGAGATCGACAGGGGGCTCACGGGCACGCGGATCTTCAGGCCGTCCATGTCCTTGGCGTTCGCCACCGCGGCCTTGCTGCTGGTGGTCTGGCGAAAGCCGTTGTCCCACATCTTCTCGAAGGCATAGAGGCGTGACTTGGCAATGGCGCCGCGCACGTGCGCGCCGAGCTTGCCGTCCATGGCGGCCCACACCTGGCTGTAGTCGCTGAACGCGAAGCCCACTGCATTGATGGCAGCCACCGGCACCAGCGTGGCGATGACGAGTGCCGAGGGCGTGAAGAACTCGATGCCGCCCGAGCGCACCTGCGCAAGCATGTCGGTGTCGCCGCCAAGCTGGTTGTTCGGGAAGATCTTGATCTCGACGCGGCCCTTGGTTTCTTTTGCGATGCGGTCGGCCGCTTCCTGTGCGCGGATGTTCAGCGGATGCGTCAGCGGCAGGTTGTTGCCGTACTTGTACGAGAACTCGGCGGCGCGTGCGATGCGCGGCAGCGCCGACACGATGCCGGCGGCGGGGAGGGCGGAAAGGGTGCGCAGGGCACTCCTGCGGGTCAGCGAGGTCATGTCTGTCTCCGTTATGCGATTGATGCAATCTGATGCACCATGGGCTTCAAGGCCCAGTGAAGATAGAAGGATGCATGATTCGGGTCAAACTTCTGCCTGATGGTTTTTGATGTATGCGGGAAAACCCTTCACTCATTTCCGAGTCCACGGATTCGCCACGCGACGTGCGGCGTGCCCGCGTGGTCGACATCGCCCGCGCGGCGCAGGTCTCGACCGCCACGGTCGACCGCGTGCTCAACCGCCGCCCCGGCGTGCGCGACGCCACGGTGCAGCGCGTGCTCAAGGCCGCGGGCGAACTCGACTACCTGCCCGGCCCCGAGCTGTATGCGGCGCTCACGCCGCCGCCGCTGCGGCTGGTGTTCCTGCTGCCGGCCGGCACCAACCGCTTCATTCGCATGCTGGGCGATATGGTGGGCTACTCGCAGGAACATTGGGCGCCGTTCAACGTGCAGTGCCGTACGGTGTTCATCGAGAGCTTCAATCCGCACGAGCTGGCCGACGCGTTGCGCCGGCACGGCCAGCGCTGCGACGGCATTGCGATGATGGCGCTGGAGCATCCGGCGGTGCGCGAGGCGGTGGCCGCGCTCGCTGCACGCGGGCTACCGGTGGTGACGCTGATCTCGGACCTGTCGAACTCCGAGCGCGCCGCGTTCGTGGGGCTCGACAACCGGGCCGCGGGCCGCACGGCGGGCTATCTCATCGGCCGATTCATCGGTGCACGGGCCGCGAAGGTCGCGCTCATTGCGGGCAGCCTGAGCTACAAGGCGCACGAAGAGCGCGAGGCCGGCTTCCTGCACGTCATCGACGAGATGTTCCCGCGGCTCGAAGTGGTGGGCCTGCGCGAAGGGCAGGACGACGCGGGCAAGAACTACCGGCAGACGCGTGCGCTGCTGGAGCAGTACCCGGACATGGGCGGCATCTACAACATCGGTGGCGCGTCGGACGGCGTGGCGCGCGCGCTGAAGGAGGCAGGGCGCGAGCAGAAGGTGGTCTTCATCGGCCATGGGCTCACGCCCGATACGCGCTCACTGCTGATCGACGGCAGCATGGACGCGGTGATCACGCAAAGCCCGCACACCACGCTGATGAGCTGCGTGCGCATCTTCACCAACCTGCGCGACAAGCGCGAGGCGCTGAGCGGCGTGGAGACCACGCGCAGCCAGGTGATCTTTCGGGAGAATCTTCCGTAGATGCCGCGCATGGAAAGAGGGATGACGAGGCTGCGAAAAGCAATCCGCCTTCTCGCGACGCGTCGCTCAGGAGTCCTCTTCATCCCCGCCCAGATCAGCCCGCGGTGCTCGGCACCGGCGTGTTGAGCAGCTGCTGCTCCCACAGATAGGCTATGCCGCTGCCACCGGCGTGCTGCTTGAGAACTTCCGTCAGCTCTGCGGCGTGCTCGGTGCGCGCCCAGTCGCGTTGCCACTCCGAGGCCACCGCCAACCAGGTCATCATGTTTGCGCCCGCGCGGATCATGCGCTGGATCGCGACCTCGTGGGCCTCGACCGAAGTGCCGCCCGACGCATCCGTGACCACCGTCACATCCCAGCCCTCGCCCAGCGCCTGGATCGCCGGCATGGCGACGCAGATCTCGGTCCACAGGCCGGCGATGATCAGTTGCTTGCGGCCCGTCGCCTTGACCGCATCGACGACCTTCCGATCCTCCCAGGTATTGATGAAGGTCCGGTCGATCACCTCCTGGCCGGGGAACACGTCAGTGATGTGCGGGAAGAGCAGACCGCCTCGCGCCGCGATCACGCTCGTCAGGATGGTAGGGACGCCGAAGGCCTTGGCGGACTTCGCCAGGGCGGTCGTGTTGTTCACCACGGCCTGCGGGTCGTGGCTGTTCAGATTGGCGAGCTGGTAGGGCTGGTGGTCGATAAGGACGAGTACCGAGTCCTCGGGACGAAGAAGCGAAGCCAGGCCGTTGCGAAAAGTCATTGATGGATCCTTTGTTGCCGTTGTGAGCGGGATTGGTTTTCGGGAAACATTCGCCGGCGGCGACGTTGCCCGAAGCAGGATTTTGTTGTTCCCCCTTTTGATGCGGTAGTAGCATTTCGCGGCGAGCTGTGTCGCGAAATGGGGAACGCCAAATTGGATATCGAAGAGCTGCAGACATTCGTGGAAGTTGCCGATGCCGGGGGCGTTTCGTCTGCTGCGCTGCGGCTTGGGGTGTCCAAGTCGATCGTCAGTCGTCGTCTCGTCCGGCTTGAAGAAGAACTTGGTGTCCAGCTGCTTGCGCGATCCACCCGCGGGGCTGCTCTCACTGAAGCCGGGGCCACGTTCCGGGACTATGCAGCCAGGGTCTGCGCCGAGATCGACGTGGCCAGGGAAGCGATCCTGCCCGCCGGTGACCTTCGCGGCCGCTTGCGTGTCGCTGTGCCGTTTTCCCTGGGCCCGACTCACTTCGCGCCCATCCTCGCGGAAATGGCACGACGCCACCCTAGGCTTCACATCCAGACCTGCTACAGCGATCGCTTCGTTGATCTCATCGCGGAGGGTTACGACTGTGCGATACGGGTTGGCTATCTTCAGGACTCCAACCTGATTGCAAGACGCATCGGCCCGGTCCACGGGAAGCTCGTCGCGAGTCCGGACTATGTCAAGGCGCATGGGTCGCCCGAGACGCCGGAGGAACTCGTCGCCCATCAGGCCCTCATGCAGGGAACCGAGGCCTGGCAGCTCACGGATGGCGACAAGATCATCACGGTTCGTCCGCAGGGGCGCTTCAAGGCCGACAACGGCACTGCTTTGGTCGCCGCTGCTACAGCAGGACTCGGGATCGCTTACCTGCCCGATTGGCTCACCCATGAACATGTGGCCTCCGGGGCACTCGTGCCGGTCATGACACGTCACCCACCACCCCCGGCAGGTGCATATGTCATCCGACCGCCAGGTCAGCATCCCGCACGGAAGATACGGGTCCTCACCGAACTCCTGATCGAGTATTGCGACCGGTCCCCGCACCCTGCGGGAGCTGCACCTGTTTGAGTGATGCATCGACCATGAATGTTCGGTAAGCGAGTCAGGCCTGGGTCAGGATTAATTCCTGCCGCCAATTGGCGGGTTAATTGCCTGAGTCGATTTCCCGGAATATTGAGTGAATGACTTGTGAATTCGTGCGTTTTGCGCGGTAATTAATTCACGAAAACATCATATTTGGCAAATAAAGTTCCGCTTTTCGAAGTCGTTCGCAATTCCGCGAAAGAGCTTCGATGCGTTCCTGACTTTTATGCCATGACTGAAAATTACTCTCCTGAAGAAAATGCCGGCCTCGATCAATTGGCTTCCGTTCCGGAAAACAGGCGCCGGGAACTGCTGAAGCTCATGTTGGCCGGCTCGGTCACCGGCATGGCAATCGCGCTGCCCGGGTGCGGCGGCGGCAACAATGGCGTGGGCGCCACGGCCTTTCCGGCAACAGGAGGGAGCGGGACATCGGCAGGTGCGTCGCCGGGCAATTCGTCGCCCCCAGCCAGTTCTGGCGCCCCCGCTCAAAAGATATCCAGCTTCACCATTTCCGTACTTCCTGATACCCAGTTCTATCCCAGGTATGCATCGGAAAAGATGGGCGGGCTCTATCAAAAACTGTATTCGGGAATAGATCCGAAATACGACAATCCATTCAAAACCCAAACGCAATGGATCGCGCAAAACGCCAAGCTGCTGAAAATGCCATTCACCATCCATCTTGGCGATATCGTTGACCAGTCCTGGTACTACACATCGGAAAAATCGACCCCCTGGAGCGCCTCGACCGATCTCGTTGGCAATGGCCAGATCGGCAATGGCCAGGTCACGAAGGAATGGGAGCTTGCAAGCCAGGCAATGCAGGTGCTCGAGGCGGCCCAATGCCCTTACTCAATCTGCGCGGGAAATCATGACGTAGGGGCCATCGACTCCGATATGCAATGGGGCCCGGACTGGGGCGTCGGAGTCACCGGCTTCGCCAACAACGACGGCTACCAGGACGGCGGCAGTCATCGGGTGGGCCTGTTCGAGCCCTACTTGCAGGTGTTCCCCGCGGAGCGCGCGAAGAGGCAGGCGACATTCGGCGGAAGGCACGTTTCCGGGTTCCACGAATATCACGTCTTCGAAGCCGAAGGAAACAAATTCCTTGTGCTGTCGATGTCGTGGCGAGCATCTGACGATGCGATCGGCTGGGCCAACCAGGTCATCCGGGCGAACAAGACGCTCCCCGTCATCCTGGTGAATCACCAGTTGGTCGGAATCGGCAGCGACGGGAAGACCGCAGCCGATACCGCCTATTCGAACTACATGTGGGACAAGCTCATCAAGGACAACGACCAGATCTTCATGGCGGTCAGCGGCCACTACCACGGCTCCTGCACGAGCACGAAGAAGAATTCCCGTGGCAACGATGTCTACCTGATGGTGGTGGACTACCAGATGGCCTACATGGGCGGCAACGGTCTCATGCGGATGTTCGAGTTCGATCTCACCAACAAGAAGATCATTGCCAGCTCGTTCTCTCCATGGGTTCCCTTGAAGCCGGCCGCCACGCTCAACGAGTTCGACGCCGCCTGGCTGTCCGACTCGAACCAGTCCTTCGCGCTGGACCTGGATTTTGTCCAGAGGTTTGCTTCCTTCAATCCGAACTTCACCGTTCCGGACGGTTCATCGGACAGCGGCCTGACAGACGCGGCCAGGAAAATCATCCTGACAAACTACAGCCAGCCTCCACAGAAGGCCGCAAGGCTTCCGACGAGCACCGAGGATTACCCGAAGGTCGGCAGCACGCTGGCGCACTGGCGTTTCTTCAATGCGTCGGCAGCCGACGGGGATCTTTTTCCCTATCAGCCCGGGCAGCAAATCCAGGACAGTTCGGCTGGAGGAAAGAACCCGATTTCGGTGAACACGTGGATGGGCTCGCCCGGTGATCTGGTCTGGTCGACAAGCCATCATCCGCTGTCGGCCGCGCCCGGAAGCCTGCGTTTCCTGAATGCCACGAAGACCAAGTCTTCCTACTTCACCACCGACCAGAATTCGACGCTGAACGTGGAAACCTTCCCCTCGGGCTACACCATCGAGGCATTCGTCAATATCGATCCGGGTTTCGATGCGACGACGAATGGATGGATGGGCATCCTGTACCGCCTGGGCGCGCGATCGCAGCTGCCTGGTTTCGGATCGGGCGAGGGCGATTGCGCACTGATGTTCGCCTTTTCAAACCTGATGGAATTCCAGTGGGAAATTGTCCCGGTGAACCAGGCGACCAATCTGACCTGCTGGTCCGGAGGCGTGTCGGCCGGCCAGTGGCTGCACATTGCCATCGTGAACGACCCCTCCGCGTCGTATGCGACCACCATGTACGTGGAAGGAGCGCCCGTCCTGCGGAACAACACGAACATGCAGGGCATTCAATACGTGAGCCCCACCCAGCAAATTGCCATCGGCTGCGGTCAGTGGGCCGGGAACATGTCGACCGGCTTCTTGGGAAGCATTGGTGAAATCCGCATCGTTGGCGTCCCCCTGACTTCCGACAAGTGGCTGACGGCCAGGGCAACCTGACCTGACCGCCGGGGCCGCGTGCCGCCGTTTGGCCGACGCAAGTTATGTAAAGGTGCCATCCATCCGGCGAAGCCGCATGGCCATGCGGGCACCGCAGAGTCGCGTGACACCTGCCTCACTCGAAGGGGCCGGACGCTCCTTGGGGAGAGGGCAAGATCAGCTTCACCAAAAGGCCTCCGCCTTCGCGCGGCGATGCCGTGACGCTTCCGTTGTGCATCTGCATTGCGCGACGAGCAATGGCCAGGCCGAGGCCCACGCCGTGTACCTGCTCGCCTTCTTCGGCACGGAAGAAGGGCTCAAAAATCTTTTCCAGCAACGAGGGCGACACGCCCGGGCCTCGATCAGCCACCGCGATGACGAGAGCACCTGTCTGCGAATCGACCTGCACATTGACTTCCACGATGCCGCATGGCGGGCTGTACTTGACGGCGTTGCGGATGACGTTCTCGAAAGCGCGATAGATCAACTCGCCATGCACTTCAACGACAAAACTTCCGTGAGCATCGGTGCTCACGCGGCGACCCGTGGCGCGGGCTTCGAAGTCGGCGTCTTCCGTGATGTCGTCCAGCAGCTCGATCAGATCCACCCGCTCAAGTGGCGCGACGGATGCACCAGCCTCCAGGCGATGCAGTGTGAGCAACTCCTCGATCAGGCCATCCAGTCGCTCGCTTTCGTTCTTGATGCGAAGAAGCATGGCCTCGGTCAGCTCGGGATCTTGTCGTGACAGACCGATGGCGGCTTGAATTCGAGTCAGTGGGGAGCGCAGTTCATGAGAGATGTCGTGCAGCAGAACACGTCGCGATTCCACGACCAGTTGCAACTGTTCGGCCATCCGGTCGACGTCCCGCGCCAGATCGGCGATCTCGTCGCGCCGGCGCCCCATCAGCGGCGATATGCGGGTATCGAGATGGCCCTGAGCAACACGGTGAAGCGCCCAACGCAAATGGCGCAGCGGGCGAGACAGGTACCAGGAGAGTGCGAGGCCGATCACCAGTATGGCAATGAGCCCGGAAAGCAGCGGGACGATCGGCGTGTAGCCAAGGGACGGCATGCCGTCCGGCTGCGGCGGAGGGAAGGGGTGGTTGGTGAGCATCAGGTAGGCGGCGGTGCCGACCATCGACAAGATCATGCTCAGCGACAAGGCAAGCAAGAGCTTCCAGAACAGCCTTCCGACTGTTGGCCTGAGTGGCATCAGCCCTCCAGCAACTGGTAGCCCAAGCCGCGCACGCTCTGAATCCAGGATTGGCCGTCCGGGCGGGTCCCCAGCTTCTGCCTGATGGCACTGATGTGCACATCGATACGACGGTCAAAACGTACGAGCGAACGGTCGAAGGCTTGCAGCGAAATGTCCTGCTTGCTGACGAGCTTGCCCACATGGCTTGCAAGCACCTCCAGCAGGCTGAATTCCGTACCCGTGAGTTCGAGTGGCTCTCCGTGCCACGTCGCCCGGCGGCTGCCGGGCCACAACACAAGTTCTCCCGCCTTGAGTACGCGCGGCGCGGACGATGGCTCGGCTGCAGCCCTTGTTTCCGTGCGTCGCAAAATTGCGCGTATGCGTGCAACCAGCTCGGCCGGCGTGCATGGCTTTGACACGTAGTCGTCGGCGCCCATGTTCAGCCCGACGATCTTGTCGACATTGTCTCCGCGGGCAGTCAGCATGAGGACAGGCACTGCGCTGCGCTCCCGGATGCGCCGAAGCACCTCGATGCCGGACAGGCGCGGCATCATGATGTCCAGCACCACGATGGAATAGAGGTTGGTGGCTGCCTCGCCAGCACCGGTGCCGCCATCGTGCACGGCGCGGACATCGAAGCCCTCGTACCCCAGGTACTGGGACAGCATGGTGGTGAGTTCGACGTCGTCGTCGATCAGCAGGACTCGGTGCATGGCTTGGTTCTGGGCGAGAGCCGACAGTTTGGCATCAGATGCTGCGTCGATGGCGAACCACGGCCATCTTTTACCCAGCTTAACTCTCCCGAACCGCATCCAACAGAGGCTCTTCCTACGATGGGTTCGAACGAAGAACCCTATGCATGCCTCTCAAATTCTCTCCCCCGGAAGGCGGGTGCGCGCGATGGCGCTGCTCGCTCTTGGCGTCATGCTGGCCGGCTGTGCGGCCGGTCCGGAATATCACCCGCCGACGCCATCGGTGGCCGCAACCTGGCAGGCGGTGGTGCCGCACGATGGCAGTGTCAGTGCGATGGTCGACTGGTGGCGCCAGTTCGACGACCCGGTCCTTGGCCGGCTGATCGTGCAGGCGGAAGCCGACAGTCCGAGTCTGGACAAAGCCTGGACGAAGATCGAGAAGGCGCGCGCAACGCTGACCACGACGCGAGCGGGCGGTCTGCCCAGCCTGAGCGGCAGCGGTTCGCTATCGCGCGCCAGGCAGCAGACGACCGAAGGCAGCGCGCCGGTGCTTGCCACCAGCCGCAGCGCCGACCTCGATGCCTCCTGGGAACTGGATCTGTTCGGCAAGGTGCGCCGCAATGCGCAGGCGGCGCAGGCGCGCATCGATGCGCGCGTGGACGATTGGCACGACGCACGGGTCTCGCTGGCGGCCGAGGTGGCCGACACCTATGTGCAATACCGCGCCTGCGGCCTGCTGGCCCAGGCCTATGAGCGTGAACTGGCCTCGATGACCGAGACCGAAAAGGCCACCGCCGTTGCGGTGCGTGCCGGGTTCACTGCGCCTTCCGATGGGGCGCTCGCGCGAGCCAGCCTGGCGAGCACCACGTCCACGCTGTTGTCGCAGCGTGCCGAATGCGAACTGCTGGTGAAGTCGCTCGTCAATCTCACCGGCTTCGATGAGGCCGCGCTGCGAGCCCTGATGGCGCACGCTGGCGCACAGGTGCCGCAGCCAGCCGCGCTGGCAGTTCCGAGCGTGCCCGCTCAGGCTCTGCGCCAACGCCCCGACCTGGCCGCGAGCGAGCGGGAACTCGCGGCTTCGAGCGCCGAGATCGGCGCCGCGGTGGCGGATCTGTACCCGAGCCTTTCACTGACCGGATCGATCACGGTCTCGGCCTCCAATCTCTCTTCGTCGGTCACCACTTGGTCCCTGGGCCCGTCGCTGTCGATTCCGATCTTCGACGCCGGCAAGCGCCGCGCGGCAGTGGACAGCGCGCAAGCGAGCTACAGGTCGGCGCTGGCCGACTACCGGCAAAGTGTGCGCGACGCCGTGAAGGAGATCGAGCAGGCGCTGGTCCGCCTGGACAGTACCGCCCGACGCGCGGACCAGGCCGGGCAGGCGGCGCAGGAATATCGCCGCTACTTCGAAGCGACGGAAGTGAACTGGCGTGCCGGCGGCGCAAGCCTGCTCACGTTGGAAGAGGCGCGGCGCTCGGCGCTGTCCGCCCAGATCGACGAGATCGCGCTGCAGCGCAACCGCGTCCAGTACTGGATCGCTCTCTACAAGGCATTGGGCGGCGGCTGGCAGCCCGATTCGCCCGCATTGCCGCCGCAGGCGGTGGCGGCGCAGCAGACAAACAATCAATGAGGTTTACCGTGAATCGAAAGTTCTTTATCGGGACCGCGGCACTCGCCGTGGCGCTCGGGCTGGGGCTCGTCGCCTGGCTGGCCCGCTCGGCCGGGGACGCCCGCGTGCCCGATGCCGACGCCCGGGCCCCCAGCGTGCTGACAGTCGAGGTGGTCGTGCCCCAGACGCAGAATTGGCCGCAGACACTGCAGGCGAGTGGACCGGTAACGGCCTGGCAGGAGGTCATCGTCAGCCCCGAGACCGGTGGCCTGCGCATCGCTGAACTGCTGGTGGATGTGGGCGCGAGCGTCAAGCGCGGCCAGCTTCTTGCGCGGCTGGCGGACGCGACCGTGAAAGCCGAGGTGCGCAAGCAGGAAGCCGCTGTCGCACAGGCCCGCGCCTCGCTCGACCAGGCGGTCTCCAACACGCGGCGCGCGAAGATCGCCGAAAGCAGCGGCGCGCTGTCGGCGCAGAAGATCGAGGAGTACCGGATCACCGAGGCCACCTCGCGCGCTTCGCTCGCTTCCGCCCAGGCCGAGCTCGACAGCAGCAAGCTCAAGCTCATCCAGACGCGCATCGTCGCTGCCGACGACGGCATCGTGTCCTCGAAGTCGGCGGTGCTGGGCAATGTGGTCAGTGCGGGCGCGGAGCTGTTTCGCCTGGTGCGGCAGGCCAAGGTCGAATGGCGCCCGGAGCTCGATGCCCGGCAGGTTGCTCTCGTTCGCGTGGGGCAGGTTGCACGGGTCACATTGCCCGGCGGTGAGCAGGTGGAGGGCAAGGTCCGGCTGGTGGGCCCGACGCTGAGCACCACCACCGGCCGTGGCACGGTCTACGCGAGCCTGCCCGCGGCCAGCGCGTCGCGCTCGGGCATGTTCGCCAACGGCACGCTGGAACTCGACGCCAAATCCGCGCTCACGCTGCCGCAGTCGGCGATCGTGATGCGCGACGGCCGCTCGTATGTGTACGTAGTCGGCAGCGGTGACAAGGTCAGCAGCCATCCGGTCGCCACAGGACGTCGCCAGGGCGACCGCATCGAGGTGCTGTCCGGGCTCGCCGGCGATGCGCGCGTCGTTGCCGGCGGAGGCGCTTTCCTGTCGGAGGGCGTACAGGTCACGGTAGCCGGCGCAGCCAAAGCGCAGGCGGGGGGCTCGCAGTGAATTTTTCCTCCTGGTCGATCCGCAATCCGGTTCCCGCGGTTCTGCTGTTCATCCTCCTCACGGCCTTGGGTCTGATCGGCTTCAAGAGCCTGCAGATCCAGGATTTTCCCGACACGGATTTGCCGACCATCCAGGTCTCGGCCACGCTCGAAGGCACCGCGCCCTCGCAGCTGGAGACCGAGGTGGCGCGCAAGATCGAGGACAAGCTGGCCTCCCTGACGCGACTGGACCACATCACCACCAAGATCACCGACGGCACGGTGAGCATCAGCGTCAGCTTCGAGATCGACAAGAACAGCGAAGAAGCGCTGAGCGAGGTCCGCAACGCGGTGGACAGCGCGCGCGCCGATCTGCCTTCCAGCATGGCTTCGCCCACGGTCTCGAAGCAGACCTCGGCGAGCTCGGCGTTGCTGACCTATACCGTCGAATCGACCAAGCTCGACGATCAGGATCTGTCCTGGCTCGTCGACAACACGGTGACCAAGGCGCTGCTCGCCGTTAAGGGCGTCGCCAAGGTCGAGCGCGTTGGCGGCATCGACCGGGAGGTTCACGTGGACCTCGATCCCACGCTGATGGCGGGCCTGGGCGTGACGCCGTCCGACGTTTCCACGCAGCTCAAGGCGGTGCAGAAAGAAAGCTCGGGCGGTGAGGGGGCCGTGGGCGGGCAGAAGCAGTCCACGCGCACCATCGTCACCGCTGGCACGGCCGAGGAGATTGCCGCGATCACCGTGCCGATCTCGAATGGACTCTACGTGCGGCTGGACCAGATCGCGCGGGTCAGCGACATCCATGCCGACCGCACGACCATGGCCTTTCGTGATGGCCGGCCGGTGATCGGCTTCCAGGTCACGCGTTCGCGCGGCTATTCGGACGTGGGCGTGGCCGAGGCCACGCGCAGCGCGATCGAGCGCTTCTCCACGGCGCATCCCGAGGCGAGCATCACCGAGGCCTCGAACACGGTGACGCCGATCGAGGACAACTACACAGGCTCGATGCACCTGCTGTACGAAGGCGCATTCCTGGCGATCCTGGTGGTGTGGTGGTTCCTGCGCGACTGGCGCGCCACGCTCATCTCGGCCACCGCGCTGCCGCTGTCCATCATTCCGGCCTTCGGCTTCATGGCGCTGGCGGGCTATTCGCTCAACGTCATCACGCTGCTGTCGCTGTCGCTGGTGGTCGGCATCCTGGTGGATGACGCGATTGTCGAGATCGAGAACATCGAACGCCATCTGTTGATGGGAAAGACGCCGTATCAAGCGGCAATGGAGGCGGCCGACGAGATCGGATTGGCCGTGATCGCCACCACCTTCGCACTTGTCGCGGTCTTCCTGCCCACGGCTTTCATGGGCGGCATTCCCGGCAAGTTCTTCCGGCAGTTCGGTGTGACCGCCTCGGTGGCGGTTCTGGCCTCGCTGCTGGTGGCGCGGCTTTTGACCCCGATGATGGCGGCCTATCTGCTCAAGCCGAAGACGCCGGGACATCACGAGATATCGACCGACGGCCCGACCATGACCCGCTATCTCGGCTGGGTCCGGGCGAGCCTGTCACGGCGCAAGGCCACGGTGCTGGCGGCCACGGCCTTCTTTGGCCTGGCACTGCTCATCATCCCCTTCATTCCGACCGCCTTCATCCCGGCGCAGGACAAGGCGCAGAGCACCCTGACGATCAAGCTGGCGCCGGGCAGCACCTTGCAGGACACCGCGGCGACCAGCCAACGTGCGTCTCAGATGCTGCGCACACTGCCCGAGGTGAAAGGCGTATTTGTCTCGGTCGGCACGGCCACGAGCGGTGGCGGCATGAGCGTCAGCTCTTCGACCGACGTGACCAGTGCCACGCTCACCGTCGACCTGGTGCCGCGTAGCGAGCGAAAACTCAAGCAATCGGGTGTCGAGGCCAAGATGCGCGAGATGCTGCGAGCGCTTCCCGGCGCCCGCATCACAGTCGGGGCCGGCGCCAACGGAGAGTCGCTGGACATCACGCTGGCGAGTGACGATCCGCAGATCCTTGCCAGCGCGGCGGCGCAGGCAGAGTCGCAGCTGCGCACGCTCAAGGGCATTGGCAACGTGACCTCCAGCGCTTCGTTGCAGCGCCCGGAGATCCAGGTGCACCCCGACACCGCTCGTGCCGCTGCGTTGGGTGTCACGTCGGAAGCGCTGGCCGACGCAGTGCGCCTGGCCACCTACGGCGACTATTCCAACTCGCTGCCCAAACTCAACCTGCCGGAGCGCCAGATCGCGATCCGCGTGCTCATGGATCCGTCGGTGCGCGGCAACCTCGATGCCATCGCGCAGCTGCGAGTCAAGGGCAGCAGCGGCAACGTGGACCTGGGCTCGGTGGCCGAGATCGTGATGGGCAGCGGCCCGTCGCAGATCGACCGATTGGATCGCTCGCGCAACGTGACGCTCAGTGTCGAGTTGAACGGACGCGCGATCGGCGAGGTGCAGCGCGAAGCCATGGCGTTGCCCGCACTGAAGTCTTTGCCGGCTGGCGTGCACCAGGTGGAACAAGGCGAATTGCAGCGCATGTCCGAACTGTTCCAGAGCTTCGGCGTTGCGATGGCAATCGGGATCTTTTGCATCTATGCGGTGCTGGTGCTGCTGTTCCATGACTTCCTGCAACCCGGCACCATCCTCAGTGCCTTGCCGCTGGCGATGGGCGGCGCCATGTTCGCGCTATGGCTCACGCACCAGGCATTTTCGATGTCGGTGGTCATCGGCGTTCTGATGCTGATGGGCATCGTCACGAAGAATTCGATCCTGCTCGTCGAGTACGCCATCGTGGCGCGCCGCGACCGAGGCATGGGCCGGTTCGACGCGCTGATCGATGCCTGTCACAAGCGCGCTCGCCCGATCGTGATGACGACCATCGCAATGGGCGCCGGCATGCTGCCCAACGCACTGGGGCTGGGTGCGGAGCCCAGTTTTCGCCAGCCGATGGCGATCGTCGTGATTGGAGGTCTGCTGACGTCCACCGCGCTGAGCTTGCTGGTCGTGCCGGTGATCTTCACTTACGTCGACGACCTCTTGCAGTGGGGGCGCGGCCTCGTGTCACGCAGGAGCGCCACACGCGCTGCGCCCGAGCAGGCCCTGCAGGCGGCCGAATGAAGACCGCGCAGGTCCGCTGATCAATTTTTTCCCGATCGCTGCAGTAACAAAAGGCCCAACGTGAACGAACAACAATCTGCCATCGCGCGATGGCTGCGTACCGCATGTCTGCTGCTCTGCGTGTGGGGAGGCGCAGCAGCAGCCCAGGCGCAAAACGTGATCGAATCGGTCACGTCTTCGGTGCAATCCGGTGCAGAGGTCATCCGCATCGATTTTTCCCAGCCGCTTGCCACGGCGCCGACGGGTTTCACCATCCAGTCGCCTGCACGCATCGCCCTTGACTTTCCCGGCGTCACGAACGGCGTTGGCCGCGCGCCCATCGAAATCAACCAGGGCAATCTGCGCTCCGTCAACGTGGCGCAGGCCGGCGAGCGCACGCGCCTGGTGCTGAATCTCAAACAGGCAACGACCTACACGACCCAGGTTCAGGGCAACTCGCTGCTCGTGTCACTCGGTCCTGTCGCCGGTGCGGCGCTCAACGCGCCCATGTCTTCCACCTTTGCGGAGAACCGCAGCAGGGACACCTTGCCGCTGCGCGACGTTGACTTCCGCCTGGGCTCGGACGGCGCCGGCCGCGTGATCGTCGATCTGGCCAACAGCCAGGTGGGCGTCGACATTCGGCAGCAAGGCAAGAACCTGGTCGTCGAATTCACCAAGTCCACGCTGCCCGAAGGTTTGCGCCGCCGCATGGACGTGGCGGATTTCGGCACCCCCGTCCAGTGGGTGACGGTGCAGCAATCGGATGATCGCGTGCGCATGACCATCGAGCCCAAGGGCGACTGGGAGCACAGCGCCTACCAGAGCGAGAACCGGTTCGTCGTGGAAGTGCGCCCGCGCAAGGTCGATCCGACCAAGCTCACGCAGGGCGTGAGCTACAGCGGCGAGAAGCTCTCGCTGAACTTCCAGAACATCGATATCCGCTCGCTGCTGCAGGTGATCGCCGACTTCACGAACTTCAACATCGTGACCTCGGACTCGGTGAGCGGCGCACTGACGCTGCGGCTGAAGGACGTGCCCTGGGACCAGGCCCTGGACATCATCTTGCAGGCGAAGAACCTGGGCGTGCGCAAGAACGGCGGCGTGCTTTGGATCGCGCCCAAGGATGAAATCAATGCCAAGGAAAAGCTCGAATTCGAAGCGCAGGCCACCATACAGAGCCTGGAGCCGATTCGTACCCAGTCGTTTCAGCTGAACTACACCAAGGCCGCGACCCTCGTGCAAGGCCTGACGGGTAGCGGTGGCGGTGGCGGTGGGGGGGGCGGCTCAGGTACGCCCACACGCATCCTGAGTCCGCGCGGCAGTGTGATCGCCGAGGCGCGCACCAACCAGCTCTTTGTCTCGGACATCCCCTCGCGGCTTCAGCAGGTCGCCGAGCTGATCCAGAAGCTCGATGTGCCGGTGCGACAGGTACTGATCGAGGCGCGCATCGTCGAGGCATCGGACACTTTCAGCAAATCGCTGGGCGTCAAGCTGGGTGGATCGTCCAAGGGCAGCAACAGTTCGATCGGCACCCAGGCGACGACGAGCAGCGACGGCACCGTGTCGTACTCGTCGACCTCCAGCAGCAACTTCGTCAACCTGCCGGCCAGCAGTTCCAGTGGCACTTCCACGGGGACCTTCGCGGTTTCGCTCTACAACTCCAGCATGTCGAAGATCCTGAATCTGGAAATATCCGCGCTGGAAGAAGACGGCAAGGGCAAGGTCGTGGCGAGCCCTCGGGTCGTCACGGCCGACCAAACCAAGGCCCTGATCGAACAGGGGACGGAACTTCCTTACCAGTCTGCCACGTCGAGCGGTGCGACCTCGGTCTCCTTCAGGAAGGCGAATCTCAGGCTCGAGGTCACACCGCAGATCACGCCAGAAGGAAACATCATCCTGACGCTGGATGTGAACAAGGATTCCGTCGGCCAGTCGACCACCGCCGGCTATGCCATCAACACGAAGCACGTTCAGACCGAAGTGCTCGTAGAAAACGGAGGGACTGTCGTGATCGGCGGGATCTTCGAACTGTCGGAAACGAACGACGAGTCACGGATACCGGTACTCGGCGAATTGCCTTATGTCGGGGTGCTGTTCCGATCGCGCACCCGCGAGGTCAAGAAGAGCGAATTGCTGATCTTCATCACCCCGAAGATGATTACCGATCGAAATGCGGCCCGCTAGCCGCGATGCGATGTAGGTGCGAGAAATTAATGTCGGCAGTCACCTGGCCCTGTGCATCGATGCGTCCTGTACTTTGGTTCGGACGGCATGGCGCAAGCAGGCAGCGGTTTGATGAACATCCCGACCTCTCCAGCGTGAATGCCGATCCTTCGAACGAACGCCCGGCGCGGCCATGCCATCAACTTTGCCTCCGGTGCGTACTCCGAGGGGGCCAGAAAGTTCACTGCACGCCCGCGTCCTTGGAGCGCCAGGCCGGCCGAGCGCACCAAAGGGCTAGGATGTGGACTGATCTGCGAGACCATCATGCACGCCCGTGTCGACGAAGAAATCACTTTCCGCAAGCTTGAGACGCTGATCGCGTTCATGGAAACCGGCAATCTCGCGCGCGCGGCCGAGCGGCTCGAGGTCAGCACGGTGAGCGTTCACCGTGCCTTGCACTCTCTGGAAGTCGGCGTGCGCTGCGCACTGTTTCGTCATGAGGGTCGCAACCTTCATCCCACCGAAGCCGCGCATGCGCTGGCCGAAGTGGCGCGTGAGGTGCTGCACACCATGTCCGCGGGCATCCGCTCCACGCGCGAGGTCGCCGGCTACTCGGCCGATCGCATCCGTATCGGGTCGCTCTACTCGCTGACCATCCGCACTGTGCCCGCGGTCCTCGTCCACATGAAGGTGCGCAAGCCCAGCCTTGAGACCGAGCTCGTACTCGGCTCCAACGCGGATCTGCTGCAGAAAATTCGCGACGGCGCCGTCGATGCGGCGCTGATGGCGGTCCCGGAAGAGGCTGGCGACATCGTTTCGGAGCCGCTGTTCGAAGACGACATCTACTTCGCGGCCCCTATGGGATCGCGCTTCGCCACGCTCGATTGCGTCGATCTGAGCGAATGTTCCGACGAGAAATTCGTCAGCCTCAAGGAGGGGTTCGCTACCTACAACGGATTCGTGGAGGCCTTTCGCGTGGCGAACTTCACTCCCAACGTGGTGATGAAGACCGGCGACATCTTCTCGCTGATGAACCTGGTCAGCGGCGGCATTGGCTACACGCTGCTGCCAGGGCGCGTGCGCGACCTGTTCTCGCAGAAGGTCCAACTGATTCCGCTGGCGCCCAAGTACCTGATGCGCCAGACCTTGGGAGTCAGCTTCCTGCGTACACGCGAGCGCGACCCGAACCTGCTTGCGCTGCTCGCGGTATGCAGGAGCGCCAGAGCCGAACTGGCCTGAGCGCGCCATCGCATTGGCACCCTCGATCGTTTCGCTGAGAGTAACTGTCGTCGACTGCCGTTAATTGATTGCGGCCGGGCAAGCCGATACCGTACGTCTCCAGGAACAGCGCCCCTCGCGCGCCGTCACTCCGGAGACATAACCCATGATCATCTACGGCACCGCGCTGCTGGCCTTGTGCCATCTGCTGGGCATTTTTCTAGGCGACCTGCTGGGTCAGGCGCTGGGCGTAAAGACCAACGTCGGCGGCGTGGGCATCGCGATGCTGCTGCTCATCACGGCGCGCATCTACATGCACAGGAAGGGCATCCTGCCCAAGCTGACCGAACTGGGCGTGGAGTACTGGGGCGCCATGTACATCCCGGTGGTGGTCGCCATGGCGGCGCAGCAGGACATGGTTTCCGCGTTGCGCGGTGGACCTGTCGCACTACTTTCGGCGCTGGCGGCCGTTGCCGTCTGCGCGGTGGTGATCTCGCTGATCAATCGCATGGAGCATCCGGTCGCCAGCTCGCAGGCCGAGCCGGTGCGCAACGACAACCCTCTTCTCAACGAGGCGGAATGAGCGCCATGCTTGAAATCCTCGAAAAAGCGGCCTTGCAGAACGGCCTGGTCAGCGCCTTCATGGTCGTGGGGCTGATCGTGCTGCTTTCCGGCCAGATCTCGCGCCGCCTGACCTTCGGGCGCGTGCACGGATCGGCCATCGCCATCGTGATCGGACTCATCCTCGCCTATTGGGGCGGCACCCGGACCGGGGGCCACAAAGGCCTGGCCGATATGTCGCTGTTTGGAGGCATCGGCCTGATGGGCGGGGCCATGCTGCGCGATTTCGCGATTGTTGCCACGGCCTTTGAAGTGCAGGTGACCGAAGCTCGCCAGGCGGGGCTCATCGGAGTGATCTCGCTGTTGCTCGGGACGCTGCTGCCTTTTGTAGTGGGCGCGGCGATCGCCTGGAGCTTCGGCTACTCCGACGCGGTCAGCATGACAACGATCGGCGCCGGAGCCGTCACCTACATCGTGGGCCCCGTCACGGGGGCGGCCATCGGTGCCAGCCCCGACGTGATGGCGCTGAGCATCGCGACCGGCCTGGTCAAGGCCATCCTCGTGATGGTCGGCACCCCGATGGCCGCACGCTTCCTGCGCCTGAAGACGCCGCGCTCGGCGATGGTCTTCGGCGGCCTTGCCGGCACTGTGAGCGGCGTGTCGGCCGGCCTCGCGGCCACCGATCGCAAGCTGGTGCCCTACGGTGCGCTGGTCGCTACTTTCCATACCGGACTGGGTTGCCTTCTGGGCCCGTCCGTGCTGTTTTTTGCCGTCAAGGCGGTGATGGGTTGAGGAATGGACGAATGGATCGCATGAACTGGAACACCAGGACCGAAAACCGCGCGGGCCGGTTGGCCCGCGCCGCGCAGGCGCTTGGCACGCAGCGCCAGGACAAGCTGGTGGCCACCGAAGCGATCGGCACGCTGCTGGAGGCCGTGCTGGAGCCGGGCGACCGGGTCTGCCTGGAAGGCAACAACCAGAAGCAGGCCGACTTTCTGGCCCGAGCGCTGGTGCAGGTCGACACGGCGCGGGTGCACGGCCTGCACATGGTGCAGTCGGTGCTCGCGCTGCCCGAACACCTGGACTTGTTCGAAAACGGCGTGGCGAGCCGGTTGGACTTCAGCTTCTCGGGGCCGCAGGGCGCGCGCCTGGCCAAGCTGGTGTCGGCCGGGCGCATCGAGATCGGCGCGATCCACACCTACCTGGAGCTTTTCGCGCGCTACTTCGTCGACCTCACGCCACGCGTGGCGTTGGTGGCGGCCCATGCCGCGGACGCGGAGGGGAACCTCTACACCGGCCCCAACACCGAGGACACTCCCGCCATTGTCGAAGCCACCGCTTTTTCCGGCGGCATCGTGATCGCGCAGGTCAACGAGCTGGTGGATGGCCGCACCACCACGCTGCCGCGCATCGACATACCGGCGGACTGGGTGAGCTTCGTGGTGAAAGCGCCGCGCCCCAATTTCATCGAGCCTTTGTTCACGCGCGACCCGGCGCAGATCAGCGAGATTCAGGTGCTGATGGCCATGATGGCGATCAAGGGCATCTACGCCGAATACGGCGTGCAGCGCCTGAACCACGGCATCGGCTTCGACACGGCAGCGATCGAGCTGCTGCTGCCGACCTATGCCGAGTCGCTCGGCCTCAAGGGCAAGATCTGCAAGCACTGGGCGCTCAACCCGCATCCCGCGCTGATTCCGGCGATCGAGGCAGGCTGGGTCGAATCGGTGCATTCCTTCGGCTCCGAGCTGGGCATGGAGGACTACATCCGCGCGCGCTCCGACGTGTTCTTCACCGGCCCGGACGGGTCGCTGCGCAGCAACCGCGCGTTCTGCCAGGCCGCAGGGCACTACGCCTGCGACCTCTTCATCGGGTCGACGCTGCAGATCGACCTCGACGGCAACAGCTCGACCGCCACGCTGGGACGCATTGCGGGCTTCGGCGGTGCGCCCAACATGGGCGCCGACGCGCGCGGTCGCCGCCACACGAGCCCGGCCTGGCTCAAGGCGGGCCAGGAAGCGCGCGCGGGCCGCGGCGGCGCGGCCGGCACGCCGCGTGGCCAGAAGCTGGTGGTGCAGATGGTCGAAACCTTCCGCGAGCACATGCAGCCCGCCTTCGTCGACCGGCTGGACGCATGGCAGTTGGCGGAACAGTCGGGCATGGAACTGCCGCCGATCATGATCTACGGCGACGACGTGAGTCACATCCTTACCGAGGAAGGCATCGCCAACCTGCTGTTGTGCCGCAACGATGCAGAGCGCGAGCAGGCGATCCGAGGCGTAGCGGGCTACACGGCGGTCGGGCTGGGGCGCGACAAGCGCGCGGTGGAGAACCTGCGCGACCGCGGCGTGATTCGCCGGCCGGAGGATCTGGGCATCGACCCGCGCGACGCCACGCGCAACCTTCTGGCCGCACGCAGCATGCGCGACATCGTGCGCGCCTCGGGTGGGCTGTACCAGCCGCCCCAACGATTCAGGAACTGGTAGGAAACAACCATCATGAGCATTCCAGCAGGACTCGAAATCCTGGACTTTTCCTTCCCCGGGCAGCGCATCGCGGACACCTTTGCGCCAGTCCTGGTCGGCGTGGTCGGCTCGGGCAACCTCGAGGTGATGCTCGAGAGCGCTGCCGGCGATGACTGCACCGTGCGCATCGAGACCTCGGCGCGCGGCTTCGAACCCATCTGGCGGGCCGTGCTGGCGGACTTTCACGAACGGCATCCGCTCGGAGGCATCCGCATCTCGATCAATGACATGGGCGCCACCCCCGCAGTGGTGGGCCTGCGGCTCGGCCAGGCCGTGGCCGAACTGCCGGGAGCATCGTCATGAGCCTCAGCTATGCCGAATGCACGGCGCGTGAGCGCCTGGCCCTTCTGCTGGATGCGGGCAGCTTCCACGAGTGGCTGCCGCCGTCCGAGCGGCTGACCAGCCCGCACCTTGCCCAACTGGGTGTGCCCTGTGCTTTCGACGATGGCGTTGCGATCGGCCGCGCCACATTGGCCGGTCGCACGGTCTTCGTTGCCGCGCAGGAGGGCGCCTTCATGGGCGGCGGCGTTGGCGAGGTGCATGGCGCCAAGCTCGTGGGCCTGCTGCAGCGCGCACTGCGCGATCGGCCAACGGCCGTGCTGCTGCTGGCCGAGTCCGGTGGAGTGCGGCTGCACGAAGCCAATGCCGGCCTGATTGCAGTGTCGGAGGTGATGCGTTCGGTGCTCGACGTGCGTGCGGCGGGCATCCCTGTGATCACGCTGATCGGCGGCGCGAACGGCTGCTTCGGCGGCATGGGCATCGTCGCGCGCTGCACCGACTACATCGTGATGAGCGACAGCGGCCGGCTGGCCATGTCCGGCCCCGAGGTGATCGAGGCTTCCTACGGTGTGGAGGAGTTCGATTCGCGCGACCGCGCCCTGGTGTGGCGTACCACCGGCGGCAAACACCGTTGGCTGACAGGCGATTGCGACGAGCTCGTCGAAGACGATGTGCAGGCCTTCCGCGAGGCGGCCATCTGCGCGCTCTCGGCCGCGAAGCCGGTCACGTCGGCATTGCTGGAGACCGAACACGCGCTGTTGAGCGCGCGCTTGCGCGATATGCCGCCACCCAGCGATGACCTGGACGACGCAATGGCGCTCTGGCAGCGTCTGGGCGTGGCCGATGCGCAGCGCATTCCCGACATTGACGTGGCCGCCATGCATGCCTTGCGCGTGGTCACGGAGGCACAAAGATGAAATGGAACACGTTGGTCACGCAACTTTTCGGCCCTTTCCACGGCATGCGTGAGGTCGGGGATTTTCTCCAGGGGGAGGTCTTGTTCGAGGGCGAGTTGCTCACGGTCATCGGGACAACGAATCATGCTTCGATCGGCGTTCGGCTCGCGTTGGCGCAAGCCCGCGTGGTGCTTGACACGATCTCGCAGCATCCGGGTCGACCGATCCTGCTGCTTATCGATACCCAGGGCCAGCAGCTGCGCCGACGCGACGAATTGCTCGGTATCAATCGCGCCATGGCGCACCTCGGTATGTGCATTGACCTTGCGCGGCGGAATGGGCATCGAGTGATTGGACTGGTGTACGACCAGGCGTTGTCGGGTGGCTTCATCACCTCGGGACTGATCGCCGATGCCTGCGATGCGCTGCCTGAGGCGGAAATCCGTGTCATGCGCATCCCTGCGATGGCACGCGTGACCAAGTTGCCGGAGGCCATGCTCACTGAGCTTTCCGAATCGAATCCTGTGTTTGCCCCCGGTGTCGGCAACTACGTGGCCATGGGCGGAGTGCGCGCCCTCTGGGAGGGCAATCTGCAGGTGGCGTTGCGTGCTGCGTTGTCCGAAGCGACAGGCGAGGACCGACGTGCCAAGGATGGCGCCTTGCGCGGCGGCCGCAAGCTCGCCGCCGACGTGGCGCAACGTGTGCTCGATGCTGCCTGAGGTGTTGGCATGAAGCTGCTGCGCCGCCATCGGCTCGCTCACCTGTCCGCCCAGGGCTGGACGCAAGTGCTGGCCCGCCCATGGGACAGCGAGGGCAAGGCGTGCATCGCGCACTGGGCAGAGCGAGGCCTTCCGCTCGTGGTGACACGCCAGCACGAGCTTGCAACTGCGCAGGAGGAGACTGTCTCGCTCGGCCTTCCCGCGCCAACTCACTGGGGACGCCGCCGGCTCGGCTTGCAGGTGCCGCGTTCGGCCATCCTGTGCTTCGGTGAATTTCCGCGCGCAAACGAGGTGCTGCATTTGCTGCCGCGCGATGCGCGCGCGGCCTGGCACAGGTTGGCGACAGCGTTCGAAATGGAGCGCGTGCAGGTGCGCGCCTACGGCAGCTATGGTTGGCAACAACTCACGGGCTTGCGGTACGTGCATCCGGGATCCGATCTGGACTTGTGGATTGCAGTCGACGATGCACGCCACGCGGACTTCGTGGCTGCCTGTCTGCAGGCCCAGGCACCCGGGCGGTTGCGGCTTGATGGCGAACTTGTCTTTCGCGACGGCAGCGCGGTCAATTGGCGCGAGTGGAGCGCCTGGCGGGCCGGCCATTCGCGCAGCGTGCTGGTGAAGCACGTGTGCGGCGCCCGGCTGGAGACAAACGCCTTCGTGCCCGAAGACAATCAAGAGATGGGTCTTGCGGCATGAGCACCGTGCTACCTCTCGCCCGCGTCTCGACAGCGTTCTCTTCCTCGCCTTCATCGCATGCAATCGGCTGCGCGGCAACGCTGGCGCTGTACGACGAGCTGGCGTTGGCACCGAAGCCAGGACTGGTGTCCTTCGTCGACAACGGCAGTCATGACGACATGGACGCACACACCTTCATGCGAAGCCTCATCGCGCTGCGGCACTACTTCGTGCAGATCGCTGAGTTGGGCCAGGCGCATGCGCCTTTCAAGGCACTGGAAGCTTGTGGAATTGCCGCTGAGGCGCGGATGTTGGAGGCGACGGGTGGCGTGAACACACACCGTGGCGCCGTCTTTACCTTGGGCCTGCTCTGTGCCGCCGCCGGCGCGGCGCGGCGCGACGGCGAGCCGGCGCGTCCAGCCACATTGCGGGCTGCATTGCGTCGGCATTGGGGCGATGCGTTGCAGGCCCGCAGCCACCGCATTTCCACTTTGCCAGGCGGCATCGCGGCCCGCCGCCATGGATTGCGAAGCGCATCGCAAGAGGCCGCGCTTGGATTTCCGGTGTTGTTCGACACAGCCGTTCCGACACTTTTTCGTTCAGTGCGGCGCGGTCTGAGCCCGGAGCAGGCGCGTGTCGATACATTGTTCGCCGTCATGGCTGTACTGGACGACAGCAACCTGGCGCACCGCGGCGGAATTCAGGGCCTGCGCAACGCACAGCAGGCAGCGCGCGATTTTCTTGCGAAGGGCGGTGCAGCAGGGCAGGGGGGCATGGAAGCCGCACACACGGTTCACCGTGACTTCGTCGCGCTCCGTCTGTCGCCTGGTGGCGCTGCTGATACCCTGGCCGCAGCGTGCTGGATGCAGCGCATCTGCGGCGTGGCGGAATGAGCTACGCCATCGTCTTTTCGGGCCAGGGCATGCAGCACCCCGACATGCTGCCCTGGCTCGCGAATGATGAAACGGTGCACGCCATGCAGCAGTTGCTCGGCATCGACGACTGGAGAGCATGCGTAAAAGATCCCGTCTGGGCAGGGTGCAATGCGAATGCCCAGGTTCTGCTGACAGGCCTGGCGTTGGCTGCGTGGGCCCAGCTTGCCCCATGTCTTCCAGCGCCAGCGGCGGCGGCTGGCTACAGTGTTGGCGAACTGGCGGCGTTCTCGGCCGCTGGCGTTTTCGATGCGAACACGGCCCTTGAGCTGGCGCATCGCCGCGCAGCGCTGATGGACTGTGCTGGTGAATCGAATTCCACAGGCCTGATGGGTGTCAGCGGGGTGACCGAATCGCTGCTTGGACGGCTGTGCGAGGAATTCGATCTGGCCGTCGCCATAAGAAACGGCATCGACAGCGTTGTGCTCGGGGGCCTGCAAGTCGTGCTGCCGCTCGCAGTCGAAGCGGCGCAACGCCAGGGCGCGCACGCTTTGCTTCTCAATGTGCAGGTGGCATCCCATACGCGATGGATGGCTGCGGCGGCGCAGGGCTTTGCTGCGCACATTGCGCCGCTGGCGTTTCATGCTGCCGGAATTCCTCTCTTCAGCGATGTGGCGGGCCGCGTTGCCGAGCCGCCTCAACTCAAGCACGCGTTGGCCAGGCAGATCGATCACGCTGTGCGGTGGGACGAATGCATGGAAAGCATCGCCGGGCGACGAGTGGCATGCGTGATCGAGATTGGTCCAGGGCGGGCACTGGCGCGCATGTGGAACGGCCGGTACGCCGATACGCCAGCACGCTCCGTAGACGAGTTTCGTAGCGTGGAAGCCATTGCGCGCTACGTTCAGAAATGCATGACAGCGGCTTAGCTCATTCGTACTTCTGCCCGTTGCGTATCAAATCTGGTGTACCGACCACTTCGTTGAGTTCATCGAAGTCCAGCATCTGCGAGCGCCACGGCTGCGTGGTGCGGTGCTGGTGCAGGCTCGCGTAGTAGCCCTGCAGCGTGTGCACCACCGCGCGCGCCGTGCCGCCCGGAAAGATCGCGATGCGAAAGCCGTGCTTCTGCAGCGCGTCCGCGTCCTGGATCGGCGTCTTGCCGCCTTCGACCATGTTGGCCAGGAGCGGCACCCGGTCGCCGAAGCGCCGGCAGGCCGCGTCCATTTGCTCGGGCGAGCGCAGCGCCTCGATGAAGAGCGCGTCCACGCCGCAGGCGAGGTAGGCCTCGGCGCGGTCGAGCGCGGCCTCCAGGCCTTCGACCGCCACCGCATCGGTGCGCGCGAGGATCAGCGTGTCGCTCGAGGTGCGCGCGTCCAGCGCGGCTTTGAGCTTGCCGACCATCTCGCGCTCGGGCACCACGGCCTTGCCGTCGAGGTGGCCGCAGCGCTTGGGAAAGGTCTGGTCTTCGATCTGCACCATCGCCGCGCCCGCGCGCTCGAAGCCGCGCACGGTGCGCTGGGTGTTGAGCGCGTTGCCGAAACCGGTGTCGGCATCGACGATCACCGGCAGGCTCACGCGCTCGGTGATGCGGGCCAGGGTATCGGCCACCTCGGTGTAGGTGGTGAGGCCGACGTCGGAGCGGCCCAGGCGCGTGTAGGCGATGGAGGCGCCCGAGAGGTAGAGCGCCTCGAAACCGGCCCGCTCGGCCACGAGGGCGCTGAGCGCGTCGTACACGCCGGGCGCAAGCACGATGTCGTGGCGCGCGAGCCGGGTCTTGAAGGAAGGGTTCGTCATGGAGACGCTTTCGTCGAATGGATCAATGCAGCGGCGGTGCGCGCCGCGATGTAGCCTCCGGCCACCGCGCTCAGCAGGCCGTTGCCGGAGAGATAACCCCACACCTCATCGCCAGAAACACCGCCCGCCGCGCCACCGGCGGCGAACAGGTTGGCGAAGGGCGTGCCGTCGTGCCGCAGCACGCGCATGTCGGGCGCGGTGTCGAGGCCGCCCTGGGTGTGGAACAGCGCGCCCGTGACCTTCACTGCGAAGTACGGCGCTTCGAGCGCGCGCGCGAACACGCGGCCATCGGGCGGTGGCGTGCTGGCGCGCATGGCGTCGAACGTGCCTTGCAACGCGGAAGGCTCGCAGCCGATGCAATCCGCCAGCGCAGCCACCGATTCGCAGCGGCGCAACGCGCCCGCCGCTTCAGCCTCGCAGAAGTCGGGGAAGCCCCGCGCCAGTGCGAGCAGCGGCGTGTCGAACACGTTCCAGGCAATGCCGCCCGGTTGTGCGAGCACGTGCACCGCGGCCTCCGAGTAGCCCAGCGTCTCGTCGTGAAAGCGCCGGCCTTCGCAGTTGAGCTGTACGCCGCCTTCCATCATCACGGCCCACGACATCAGGGCCCCTTGCGGCGTGACCCACGAGCCATGGCCCTGGTAGCCTCCGAGGTCGCGCAGACGTGCGCCCAGCGATTGGCCCCACAGGATCGCGCTGCCGTCGTTGCCGGCGTGACCGCCGAAGGTGGCTTCGGCCATCTCGGGCAGCAGCGTGCGGACCATTTCCGCGTTGCCGCCGAAGCCATTGCAGGCGAGCAGCAGCGCATCGCAGGCCAGCGTTTCGCGGCTGCCATCGGGGCGCAAGTAGTCGGCGCCGATCACGCGGTCCTCGGCATCGAGTACCAATGTATCGACCAACGCTTGCGTCAGCACGGGAATGCCCGCCGCTTCGACGGCCGCTTGCAAGGCCGCCATCAGCGACGCACCGGTTTTCTGCGGCAGCGAATGCATGCGATGTACGCTGTGACCCGGATAGAGAAAGCCGTCGAGCAGCATCCACTGCAGGCCGTGCCGTTCCTGCAGCGCATCGAGTGCCGGACCGATGGACGCCGCATAGGCCTCGACCAGTGCAGGCGCGGCCTGGCCATGGGCCTTGGCCTGGATGTCGGCGGCGAAGCGCCCGGCGCTGTCGTCATGCACGCCATGCGCTCGCTGCGCGCGAGTGCCGGGCGCGGGGATGAAGCCGGAGGACAGCGCGGTCGATCCGCTCGGCAGCGTGTCGCGCTCCAGCACCACGGAGGCCACACCCGCATCGCTCAGCATCAGTGCGGTCGTGAGCCCGCAGGCACCGCCGCCGACGATGGCCACCGGCACGTGCACTTCGGCCTCGACCTGCGCGGCGCGACGGATGTGGCGCGGAGGCTTTGTCGTCATGCGAGCGATGCGATGAATGCCGAGCAGTCCGTCAGCTCGGCCACGTTGCGCATGTCGGCCAGCGAGGTCTGGTGGCGTTCTTCGCCGAAGGCCGCGCACCCATCGGACAGCACCAGCGTGCGGTAGTCGCGCATGTGCGCATCGCGCACGGTGCTCGCGACACCGCCATTGGTGACGATGCCGCAGACCGCCACCGTGTCGATGCCGGCGTGGCGCAGCACCCAGTCGAGCTGTGTGTTGAAGAAGGCCGAGTACGCGACCTTGCTCACCGTCACGTCGACCAGCCCGGTCAACGCGTCGACGTTCGCCTGGCCCCAGCTGCCGGGCGCGAAGTCGCCCTTTTTCAGATAAGGGCGCATCGCCTTGAGGTGCGGCGACACCATCGGCTCGCCGGCCGCGTCCGGCCACAGCGTGAACTGGCTTGCGGCCACGAGGCCACCCGCCGCCTTGAGTGCGCGCGCCATCTCGGCCACGCGCACCGGCAGCAGCAGCGCCGGCGGATTGGTGTCGCCGCCGCGCGCATAGGCACCGTTGGCATCGAGAAAGTCGTTCTGCAGGTCGATGACGACCAGCGCGGTCTTCGCTGCAACGGATGTCTTGCCTGTGCTCATGACAGCCTCACCAGAAGGTTGCCGTGCGCGTCGACCTCGGCGTGGAATCCGGGTTCGAGCCACACGGTGGTGTCGGCCTGTTCGAGGATTGCAGGGCCTTCGATGCGCGCAGCCACTGGCAGTTCGAGCCGCGCGTAGCGCACGGCCTCATGCCACTGGCCGTGGTGGAACACGCGCTGCGTGCCCAGCGGCACGATGCTGCCTCGCCCTTCGGGTGCCAGCACCTTCAGGTCGAACTTCGGTCGCACGCCGATGCGTGCATAGCGCAGGTTCATCACGCGGATCGGGATACCTTCGAGCACCCGGCCGAATGCGGCGGTGTAGCTGGCCTCGAACGCGGCGCGGATCGATGCGGCCGTGATCGGCGCCTTGCCCGCGTCGGCGAGCACCACGGGCAGCGTGTGCGTCTGGCCCGCGTAGAGCATGTCGAGTGCGATGACCTCGCGCACCTCGTCGAAGCGCACGCCCGATGAATCCAGGCGTTGCTGGCAGCTCGCGGCCAGTTCGTCGATGCGACGCTGCAGGTCACCCACATCGAGCTCGGTCAAAGGCTTGTTGAGGGTCTGCACCGCGTCGTGGCGCATGTCGGCGATCACGCAGCCGAGGGCCGAGGTCACGCCGGGATAGCGCGGCACGATGCCGGTCGCGACGCCCACCTCGCGCATCATCGCGCACACATGCAGCGCACCGCCACCGCCGAAAGGCATGTAGGCGAAGCGACGCGGGTCGTGGCCGCGTTCGATGGACACGAGGCGGATCGCGCCCGCCATGCGCGCATTGGCCACGGTGAGGATGGCTTCCGCGGCCGCATGCACGTCCAGGCCGAGTGGCCGGGCGACGTGCTCCTCGATCGCCTGGCGCGACTTCTGCGCATCCAGCGCCGCGAGCAGTCCTCCACCCAGCGGGCGATCGGCGGCGATGCGGCCCAGCAGCACGTTCGCATCGGTCACCGTCGGGCGCATGTTGCCTCGCCCGTAGCAGGCCGGCCCCGGCACGCTGCCGGCCGACTCGGGGCCGACCTGCAGCATGCCGCTCGCATCCACCGAGGCGATGGAACCGCCGCCGGCGCCGATGGTCTCGATCTGGATCATCGGCGAGCGGATCACCATGCCAAACTCGATCGCGGTCTGCGCGGCCAATGCGGCTTCGCCGTTCGCCACCAGCGACACGTCGAACGAGGTGCCGCCCATGTCGCCGGTGATCGCGTTCGGAAAGCCCGCCGCGCGCGCAATGGCCGCGCAGGCGATCACGCCGGCCGCCGGGCCCGACAGCGCCGTGCGCACCGGCAGGTCGCTCGCGGTCTGCCGCGACATCACGCCGCCGTTGCTCTGCACCACCAGCAGCTCGCCGGCAAAGCCCTGGCCACGCAGGTCGGATTCGAGCCGCGCGAGGTAGCCGCCCACCACGGGCTGCAGCGCCGCATTGAGCGTGGCGGTCGAGCAGCGCTCGAACTCGCGGATCTCGGGCAGCACTTCGCTGGCCGAGGTGACGTGCGGGTTGGGCCAGAGCGCGCGCACTGCCGCGACGGCCAGGCGCTCGTTCTCGGGGTTCGCGTAGGTGTTGATGAAGAACACGCACACGGCCTCGCAGCCGGCGTCGAGCAGAGAGTGTGCTTCGGCGCGCACCTGGTCCAGATCGACTGCGGTGTGCAGCGTGCCGTCGGCGAGCACGCGCTCGTCGACTTCGCGGCGCAGGTCGCGCGGCACCACCGGCGTGAAGCTGCCGCGCAGGCCCCAGGTCTCGGGCCGGTCGCGGCGGCGCATCTCCAGCACGTCGCGAAAACCGCGCGTGGTGATGATGCCGGTGCGCGCCACCTTGCGTTCGAGCAGCGCGTTGGTGCCCACCGTGGTGCCGTGCACGATGGTGGCGATGGCCGCGGCCGAGTCGGCCACGCGCGCCACGCCGTTCATGAAGCCGCGCGCTTCTTCGCCGCGCGTGGAGGGCACCTTGACGATGCGCGCCGTGCCGTTCGCTTCGTCGAGCACGAAGAGGTCGGTGAAGGTGCCGCCGACATCGACGCCGACGACAAGGGATTTACCATTGGAAGTCATTCGGACGCCTTCTTCTTGCTGCCGCCGGTGGGGCTGCCGGTTGTCACATAGCCCATCGCGCTGTCGGCCTCGCGCTGTTGCGCAGGCCGCTCGGCGGCGCTGCCCCAGCCGCCGCCGCCGGGCGTTTCGAGCCGCACGCGCTCGCCGCGCGTGAGCTGGATGCCGCGCATCTTCGACACCATTGGCGGCGTGTGCCACTCGCCCGCGTTCTCGTAGCTGAACTTGTTGACCGCGCCTTCGCCGCCGCCCGCGATGCCCTTGGGCGGTGAGGTGCCGCGCTCGCCGAAGACGAACACTTCGGCGTCTTTTTCCAGCAGCTCGATTTCGTAGACGGCGCCGAGGCCGCCGCGATGCCGGCCATCGCCGCCCGAATCGGCGCGCAGCGACCATTCGGTGAAGCGCACCGGGTAGGCGGCTTCGAGAATTTCGAGCGGCGGAATCGTCGCGGTCGAGATTGGCGCATTGCCGTGCGAGAGCCCATCGCCGCCCGAGTGGCCGCCATGGCCGCCGCCGAAGAAGCTGAACATCACCCAGCGCTGGCCTTCGCGACCCTTGTCGCTGCGGTGGCCCGCGATCGACAGCGCATTGATCGTGCCGTAGGCCTGCGCCACCGCGCGCGTCGGGTCGGCCTGCGCCGCCGCGCTGAAGATCACGTCGATCATGCGCAAGATGGTTTCGGTGTAGCCGCCGACCGGACGCGGGCGCTCGCAGCTGATCACGAGCTTGTCGGGGATGTTGAAGTCCACCGCATCGAGCACGCCGGCATTGGCAGGTACATCGGGGAACAGGTGCTTGAGCGCGACGTAGCAGGCGGCCACCGCCGTGGCGCGCGAGATGTTCACAGGCCCCGCGCATTGCGGCGAGGTGCGCGAGAAGTCGAGCAGCAGCCGGTCGCCGGCCACCGTCATGTCGAGCGCGATGGTCAGCGGCTCGTTCACGATACCGTCGTTGTCGAGCACGTCCTGGAAGCTGTAGCGGCCATCGGGCAGCGAGGCGATGTGCGAGCGCATCAGGCGCAGCGCGCGGCTGCGCAGTTCGCCGAGCGCGTTGAGCACCAGGTCGTCGCCATACTCGTCGAGCAAACCGTTCAGCCGCTTCTCGCCGAGCTCCAGCGCGGCGAGCTGTCCGTTCAGGTCGCCCCAGAGGCTGTCGGGCAGGCGCGTGTTGGCCTGCAGGATCGCGAGTACGTCCGCATCGAGCACGCCGCCCTGCACGATGCGCACCGGCGGAATCTGCACGGCCTCCTGCCAGCACTCGGTGGCGGCCGGGTTGTAGTTGCCGGGCACCGCGCCGCCCACGTCGTGCCAGTGCGCAGCCGAGGCCATGTAGCAGTAGAGCTTGCCGTTGCGAAAGAACGGCTTCACCAGCTTGAAGTCGTTGGCGTGCGTGCCGCCGTCGTAGGCGTCGTTGCTGATCCAGATGTCGCCGTCCTTCATGCCGCCGCGCGGCTCGGCTGCCTTGGCGGTGGCGCGCACCGCGAAGGCCATGGCGCCGACGAACACCGGCAGGCCCGACTTGCCCTGCACCAGCGTGTCGCCGCTCGCCGCGTCGTACAGGCCGTGGCAGGCGTCGTGCGCCTCGGCAATGATGGGATTGAAGGCGCTGCGGTAGAGCGTGGCGTCCATCTCGTCGGCCACCTGTTCGAGGCGGCCGCGCAGGACGGCGAGCGTGACGGGGTCGAGGGTTGTGGCGGAAGAAGGATCATGCATCGGGGGCTTTCTTGAAGGCGGGGCGGCCAGAGCGCTGGCGCAACTGGTTCATCAATCCGCCGGCGCGGACCATGTCCATGAGGAATCCGGGCACCGGCTCGCAGGCCAGGCGCCCGCGGCCGGTTGCGACGATCTCGGGAACCGTGGTGTCGAGGGCGATCTGCTCGCCTTCGCTCAAGGTCTCGGCCTCGGCGCAGGTCAGCAGCAGCAGGCCCACGTTGAAGGCATTGCGGAAATACAGGCCGCTGTACGAGGGCGCGACGATTGCCGTCACACCCAGGTGCACCAGCACGGCGGCGGCCTGCTCGCGCGAGGAGCCGATGCCGAAGTTGGGCCCGGCCACCAGCACGTCGCCGCGCTGCACGCCGGCGGCGAAGTCGGGGCGGATGGCTTCGAGGCAGTGCTTCGCGATGATGTCGATGCCGTGCTTCATGGCATGGCCCGGCGCGAGCAGGTCGGTGTCGATGTCGGCGCCCAGGCGCCAGACGCGGTGCATCGCTTTGGTTGCGCTCATGCAAGCACCTCGCGCGGATCGGTCACGCAGCCGCGCAATGCGGCCGCCGCCACCGTGTAGGGCGAGCCCAGGTAGACCTGTGCAGTCGGCGAGCCCATGCGGCCCTTGAAGTTGCGCGCCGTGGTCGAGATGACGGTGATGTCGTCGCCCATCGGGTCGCCGTAGCCCGAGCAAGCGCCGCAGGCCGTCGGGAAAAGTTCGCCGCCGGCATCCATCAGCACCTGCAGCACGCCTTCCTCGCGCGCCTGCTCCTGGTCGCGCAGGCTGGCGGGCGCCACGATGAGACGGATACCGCTCGCCACCTTGTGGCCGCGCAGCACCTGCGCGGCGGCGCGCAGGTCGTCGAGCTTGGCGCCGGTGCAGGCGCCGATGTAGGCCACGTCGACGCGCGTGCCCGCGTACCGGCTCACGCCGTGGGCGTTGGCCGGGCTGTGCGGTGCGGCGATGTACGGTTCGAGCGTGGACGCATCGAAGCGGTGGTCCGTGAGCGCGGCATCGTCGTCGGTGAACCAGGGCGCCATGTCCACCGGCGGCGCGCCGGCCTCGGCCAGGAATTGCGCCGTGGTCGCATCGGGCGCGATCAATCCGGCCTGCGCGCCGAGTTCGGCGCTCATGTTGGAGAGCGTCATGCGCTCCTGCATCGACAGCGCAGCGACCGCAGGCCCGGCGAACTCGACCGCCTGGTAGCGCCCGCCGTTCATGCCGAAGCGGCCGATCATGTGCAGCATCATGTCCTTGGCGGTCACGCCCGCGGGCAGCGCGCCGTCCCACCACATGCGGATGGTCTCGGGCACGCGCAGCCAGATCTCGCCGGTGACCATCACGCCCAGCATCTCGGTGCTGCCGATGCCGAACATGTAGGCGCCGAAAGCGCCGCCCGTGGGCGAGTGCGAGTCGCCGCCCACGCACAGCATGCCGGGTCGGATGTGGCCGTGCTGCGGCACCACCACGTGGCAGATGCCCTGGCTGTCGTACACGTACGGCAGCTTCTGGTCGCGCGCCCAGTCGCGTGCGATGCGCACGATGCGGCGCGAATCGTCGTCGCGCTCGGGCACGTAATGGTCCATGACGAGCACCACGCGCGAGCGGTCCCAGATCTGCGCGCCGAGCTCTTCCAGCATCGGCTGCAGCCGCCGCGGGCCCGAGGAGTCGTGGAACATCGCCATGTCGACGCCGCAGGTCACGATCTCGCCCACGGACACCCGCTCGCGTCCGCTCGCGCGTGCGATGAGCTTCTGCGCCAGGGTCAGGGCTGGCGCGCGGGTTGGAGCCATCGATGTCATTCCGGCTTGGCTCCCGAGAACTTGACGACCTCGGCCCAGCGCACGATCTCGCTCTGCACGAAGGCCGAGAACTGTTCGGACGAGTTGCCGACCGGAATCGCGCCCTCGGTATCGAGGCGCTGGCGCATGTCGGCCTGCTGCAGTGCATGGCGCGCCGCGTCGCCGATCTGCTTGACGCGGTCGGCAGGCATGCGGGCCGGGCCGAAGAGGCCGAACCATGCGCTCGATTCGTAGCCGGGCAGCGCCTCGGCAATCGCCGGAACATTCGGAAAGGCCGGCAGCCGTTTCGCCGTGGTCACGCCCAGCGCCTTGAGCTTGCCGGCCTGGATGTGCGCCTTGACGTTGCCCACGGCCGCGAACATCAGCTGCACCTGGCCGGCGAGCACGTCCTGCACGGCGGGCGCGGTGCCCTTGTAGGGGATGTTCACGATGTTCACGCCCGATTGCATCTTGAAAGCCTCGCCCGCCATGTGCAGCGACGAGCCCACCGCGCCGATCGCGAAGTTGAGCTGGCCCGGCTTTGCCTTGGCGAGCGCGATGAGCTCACGCACGTCCTTCGCAGGCACCGACGGGTGCGCGACGAGGATCGAGGGCGAGGTCGCCACGCAGGTGAGCGCGGTGAAGTCCTTCACCGGGTCGAAGGGCAGCGTCGGGTAGAGCGTGGCGTTGATCGCGTGGCTGGTGAAGCTCATCAGCAGTGTGTTGCCGTCGGGCGCAGCCTTGGCCACCGCATCGGCGGCGATGTTGCCGCCCGCGCCCGGCCGGTTCTCGACGATGACCGTGCGGCCGAGTGCCGGGCCCATGCTGACGGCGAGCGAGCGTGCCAGCGTGTCGGTCGAGCCGCCCGCGGGCGCGCCGACGAGGATGCGCACCGGCGCATTGCCGATCTGTGCAAAGGCACTGCCGGCCCATGCCGCGGCCAGCGACGAGAGGAGGATGTCGCGTCTTTTCATGTGTTGTGTCTCCAGGGAGATGGGGTGCTTTTTTTGAGGGCTCAGAGCCCCAGGTACGCGCGCCGCAGTTCGTCGCTGCCGAGCAACTCGCCAGGCAGGCCCGAGAAGCGCACGCTGCCGTTTTCCAGCACGTAGGCGCGGTCGGCGATTTCGAGCGACTGGCCGACGTTCTGCTCGACCAGCATCACCGCGAGGCCGCCGTCGCGCAGTTCCCGGATCAGCGAGAACATCTCTTCGACCAGCAGCGGCGAAAGGCCGAGCGAGGGCTCGTCGAGGATCAGCAGCACCGGCTCGGCCATGAGGCCGCGCGCGATCGCCAGCATCTGCTGCTCGCCGCCGCTCATGGTGCCGGCGTGCTGGTCCATGCGCTCGCGCAGCCGCGGGAAGATGTGGAACGACTTCTCCAGGTTAGCCGCACGGCGCTCGCGTGCCCGCGTGAAGGAGCCGAGCTCCAGGTTCTCGCGCACGCTGAGGTTGGGGAACACCTTGCGGCCTTCGGGCACCTGGATCAGGCCGGCCTTGACGACGTCGCGGTAGTGCGCGCCGCTCAGGTCCTTGCCGTCGAAACGCACCGTGCCGCCCGAGGCCGGGCAGAGGCCGCAGACCATCTTGTTGAGCGTGGACTTGCCCGCGCCGTTGCTGCCGAGCAGCGCGACCATCTCGCCCGCGTTCACGTGCAAGTCGACGCCGCGCAGCACCTCGACGCGACCGTAGCCGCCGCGCAGTCCCTGAATATCGAGCAGTGCGCTCATGCTGCAACTCCCGATGCGGCCTTGCGCAGCCGCGCCGCGGTGCCGTGGCCCAGATAGGCTTCGACGACCTTGTCGTCGGAAGTCACCTGCGCCGGGGTGCCCTCTGCGATCAACCGGCCCTGCGCCAGCACCCACACATGCTCGGCCAGGTGCATCACGGCCTGCATGACGTGCTCGATCATCAGCACGGTGACGCCGCTGTCGGCGATGCCGCGCACCACCGGCATCATCTCGGCGATCTCCTGCGGGTTGAGACCGGCGAGCACTTCGTCGAGCAGCAGCAGGCGCGGCCGTGTTGCGAGCGCGCGGGCCAGTTCGAGGCGCTTGCGGCCGGCGACGGTGAGGTCCGAGGCGGGCTTGTCGAGCTGCGGCGCGAGGCCCACGCGCAGCGCAACAGCTTCGGCGTTCTGCAGCGCCTCGGCGCGGCCGCGCACATGCAGGTGCGCGCCGACGGCGATGTTCTCGCGCACGGTCTGCGCGGCGAAGGGCTTCACGATCTGGAAGGTGCGGGTCATGCCGAGCGCGGCGTTGCGGTGCGGCTCGCGGCCGGTGATGTCCTGCCCCGCGAAGCGCACGGTGCCGGTGTCGGGCTTGAGGAAGCCGGACATCAGCGCGAACAGCGTGGTCTTGCCCGCGCCGTTCGGGCCGATCAGCGCGCTCAGGCTGCCCTCGCGCACCGAGAGGCTCACGTTCTGCACGGCCTTCAGGCCGCCGAAGGAGCGCGAGAGGCCATCGATGGCCAGCAGGGCTTCAGTCATTGCGGCCTCCCTTCGCCTTCCACAGCTGCCGCACCGACAGCCCGATGCCCGCGATGCCGCGTGGCACGAAGATGACGATGAGCACCAGCACCGTGCCGTAGATCACCATGTTGATGCCGGGCAGTTCGCCGAAGAGGTTGCGCGTGAAGTCCGACAGCAGGTGCAGCACGACGGCGCCGAGCACCGGCCCCCACATCGTGCCCATGCCGCCCACGATGGCCGCGACCAGCGCCTCGATCGACACGGCCGGGCCGTAGGCAATCCCGGCATCGATGTACTGGAACACCTGCACGTAGAACGCACCGGCCGCGCCCATGAAGGCTGCCGACAGACCGATGGCCGCCAGCTTGACGCGGAACGGATTGACGCCGACGGCGCGCGCCGCATCCTCGTTGTCGCGCACCGCCTGCAGGTAGGCGCCGAAGCGGCCGTTGCGCAGCCACCAGGTCACGAGCAGCGCGGCGACGACCATCGCGAGCACCACCCAGAGATAGCCAGCGCGCGTCGAGAACTGCAGGTTGGCCACTGACTCGCGCAGCGGCACCATGAGCCCGACGCCGCCACCGGTGAAGTCGACCGACAGTGCAAGGATGCGAAACACCTCGGCAAAGGCCAGTGTGACGAGCGCGAAATACGAGCCCTTGAGGCCGTAGCGGAAGGTGAGGGCGCCCATGAAGAGGCCGACGAGTGCGGCACCGATCACCGCGAGCGGCAGCGCGACCCAGGCGTTGATGCCGCCCTGCAGCTGCGCGATCGCCTGGATGTACGCACCGGTGCCGAAGAACAGCGCATGCCCGAACGAGAACTGCCCGCCGAAGCCGCCGAGGATGTTCCAGGCCTGTGCGATGAGCGTGGCGTAGAGCGCCATCATCACGAAGTTGAGCGTGACGCCCGAGGTGGTGACGAACGGCACGCAGCCGACCAGCACGGCAAAGAGCGCAATGCCCGCGAGCTGCTTCAGGCCCGCGCTCATGCCTTGGCTCCGAACATGCCCTGTGGCCTGAAGAGCACCACGCCGATGAAGATCGCGAAGATGCCGATCTGGCCGAGCGATTCCCCGAGGTACAGCCCGCCGAGCGACTCGACCACGCCGACGAGGAAGCCGCCGATCAGCGCCCCGACGAAACTGCCCATGCCGCCGAGCACGACGATGGTGAAGGCCACGAGCACGAAGCCGCCGCCGACCTGTGGGTTGACGTAGTAGGCCGGCAGCAGGAAGCACGCGGCCGCGCCGAGGCACGCGAGGCCGATTCCGAAGCTCATCGCGTAGACATGGTCGACGTCGATGCCCATGAGCTTGGCGCCCTCTTTCTCCTTGGCGACGGCGCGGATCGCGCGGCCGAGGTCGGTGCGGCCCATGATCCAGAACAGGATGCCCGAGACGACCAGCGCACCCGCGAAGGCGACGAGCTTGGGCACGGCGATCATCGCGGGGCCGATGGCGACGGTGCTCAGCGAGTAGGCGGTGTCGATGTTGCGCGTGTCGGACTTGAAGAACAGCAGCGCGAGGTTCTCCATGACGATGGCGATGCCGAGCGTGGCGAGCAGGATGTTCTCGTCCTTGCCGTGACCCGCGCGGTTGATGACCACGCGCTGCAGCGCGTAGCCGAGCGCGAACATGCCGAGCACCACGATGGGCAACGCAAGGTAGGGGTCGACGCCCAGGCGCTCCTTGAGGAAGTACACCGCGTACAGCGCCAGCATCAGGCTGGCGCCGTGCGCGAAGTTGATGATGTGCAGGACGCCGTAGATCAGCGTAAGCCCCAGCGCGATCAGTGCGTACACCGCGCCCGTCGTCAGCCCGTTCAGGACCGACGGGAAAAGAATGCCGAAATCGAACATCCCGCCTTCCGATCAGGCAGCGCGCAGCGGGAACACCGGCTCGACCTCGCGATAGTCGCGCGGAATGATGACCTTGATGTCGTTCTTCACCACCTGCGTCATGAGCGGCTGCGCGCCTTCGTTCTGGCCGTTGACGAACTTCGTGGGGCCATAGGGCATGAAGTGGTTGCCGAAGGTGCTCTTCTCGAGCGCGTCGACGATTGCGGCACGCTCCGTCGACTTGGCGCGCTCCAGCGCATCGGCCAGCAGCCACATCGCGGTGTAGGTCATGAAGACCTCGTAGCTGAAGAACTGGCCCTTGGCCTCGACGCGCTTGCGCAGGTCCTGCGCGCGCTTGTCCTTCGGGTTGAACCAGTGGTTGCAGTCGATGATGCCGTTGGCCGCATCCGGAAATTCCTTCACGAACTTGTAGCTCGATGCCGCGCCGCCCAGCACCGAGAAGATCGCCTTGGGCACCACCTTCTGCTGCTGCATGGTACGCACCAGCAGCGCGTATTCGTTGTAGTAGTTGGCCGGGATCACGATGTCGGGGTTGATCGACTTCATGCGCAGCACGATGTTGTTGAAGTCGCGCGTGGGGTTGGCGTGCTTCACCACCTCCTTCACCTCGAAGCCGTAGCCCGGCAGCTCGCGCGAGAGCAGCTGTGCGGTGCCGGCGCCGAACAGCGACTCTTCGTGGATGATCATCACGGTCCTGGCCGGGTTGCCCGCGGCCTTGTTGAGCACCAGCAGGTTGGCCATGGCCACCTCGGTCGACTTCTTGTAGCCCGGGCCGAAGCGGAAGGTGTTCTTCAGGCCGCGCTCCACGATCTGGTCGGCCACGCCCACGTCCACCACGTGCGGCAGGTTGTACTTGGCCGCGGCCTGCGTGGTTGCGAGGCAGATGGCCGAGGCATAGGCGCCGACGATGGCCGAGACGCCGGCCTCGTTCATCTTCTCGACCTCGGCCGAGCCGGCCTGCGGCTGCGATTGCGCATCGCCCAGCAGGGCCTCCAGCTTCGCGCCGCCGAGCGACTTGATGCCGCCCGCGGCGTTGATGTCCTCGATGGCCATCAGCGCGCCGAGGCGGCATTGCTGGCCCGAATAGGCCAGTGCCCCGGTGACCGGATGCAGCACGCCGACCTTTACGGTCCTGGGCTGCGCCCCTGCCACGAGCGGGAAGGCAACGGCAGTCGCCAGGGCGGCGGACTGCGACACGAAACGGCGGCGGTTCTGCATGGTGGGGCTTTCCTTTTCTCTTCAGTTGAACTGGGCTGACACGTCTTTGCTGACCCACACCTTCGCGTCGATGCTGCCCACGCGGGAGAGCTGCATCTCGTAGGTGTAGCGATCAGGGCGGTAGAGGCCATGCAGCCATTGCACGGGCCGCTCGTCTTCGTCGTAGATCAGGCGGCGCACTGCGAGCAGGGCCGAGCCGACCGAGACATCAAGGTGCTGTGCGAGAACGTTGTCGGCCAGGCGCGCGGAGATGGTCTGGTGCGCGCGGCCCACCTTGACGCCCGACTCCTCGAGCAGCACGAGGATGGGCTTCTTCGACAGCTCGCGGCGGCCGAAGCGGCGCGCGATCGTGTCGGGCACGTAGGTGGTGATGTGCGAGAGCGGGCCCTCCTTGGTGGAGCGCACGCGTACGGCTTTCTGCACCGGGTCGCCGAGCTGCAGCTGCAGCGCCTCGGCCACCTGGGTGGAGGCGGTGATGGTCGCGACCTCGATGACCTTGACCGAGGTGTGCAGGCCCATGGTGACCAGGTTCTCGAGCAGGCCGCGCAGATTGGCGCGTTCCATGCTTTTGGTGCCGGGGCTCTCAACGCTGACCGGCGGTGGCAGGGCACGCGTGCGGCGGCCGGGGTTGCGCGCGATCAGGCCTTCGGAAGACAGCTGTTCGAGTGCGCGGCGCACCGTGACGCGCGCCACACCGAATTGCGCCATGAGCGCGAGCTCGCCGGGCAGGCCCTCCGCGAAACGCCCTTCGTGCAACTGTTCACGCAGGACCAAGTAGATCTGGTGATATTTGGGCAAAGGCATTTGCGACATGCCTTTGATGTTTTTGCAGTTTCAATGTTCTGTCAATGGGACATTTGAGATCGAGAGGGGTCTCGGGCCAGACTGGTGGAATCGCGCACCGTCGATGCGGCGTTTCAGACCCTCGACGAAGCGGGGGGGCATCGAACAGGGGGGGGGAGGCGCATCAGAAGGCGCGCGATGCCCGAGTCTCGGACGGCCGCTCGCCGAAGCGGGCGCGGTATTGCGCCGCGAAGTGGCCCAAATGAAGAAAGCCGTACTTCTGCGCCACCTCTCGCACGCCGACTGCGGCGACGCCGGCCGATGCCAGCAACTCGGCCCGCACCCGGTCGAGCCTGATCTCGCGCAGAAACTCCATCGGCCCCTGGCCCGCGTGCTGGCGAAACGCCAGCTGCAGCGCGCGCGCACTGCAGCCGACTTCGCTGCAGACGTCGGCCAGCGACAGCGGTTCATCGGCATGGGCTGCCATGTATTCCTGCGCCCTGCGGACCACGCGCGGCAGCAGGCTGCGCTGCGCTTCGCCGGCCAGGGCGCGCGAATGGTTGTGCCCTGCCGACATCAGCAGGCTCGCCATCAGGTACGCCTCGGCATGCTCGGCCAAAGGGCCGCCGGCCTGCAGCGTGTTGCCGGCGTCGAGCGTGAGCCGCAGATAGTCGATGAAATGCACCACCGGCGCCAGTGCGGGGTTGTCCAGCGGCACGCCCAGATCGAACACCAGGGCCTGCCTGACGGGGGCCTGCAGCAGCGACTCGAGCCGCGAGAGCAGCGCCGAGCGCGCCAGCCGGACGATCAGGTGCGGGCTGTCGTCGGCCCAGCGCATCGACAGCGGTTCGGTGGGCGAGGGCAGCGATGCGAGACGGGGCGTCGCTTCCACGTGCTGCGCGCCGCAGTGAATCTCGGCGCCGCCGCGCAACGGGATCTGCAACAGGAAGAAATCCTGCAGGTAGCCGGGGTCGATCTGCACGCCGGGGCCGTACTGCACGTAATTGAGGCTCACGTCCCGATGCAGCCGCGCGCTGTGGTGGCAGGCGTCGAGTTCGGTGCGGGGTCGCAGCATGACCAGGCCGTGCGGACAGAACACGCGGGCCACGCTTTCACGGGCCTCGTCCATGTCGTGGCTCTCGAAAAGCCGGTAGCGCTGCAGCGGCAGCGGTGGGGTCGTGACGGTTTCCATGGGGCGCAGTCACCCTAGCAAAAACCATCCCCACCCACAATTCGGATCACCCCTCGACAAAAAACCTGCGCGCCAGGGACAGGGCCTGCGTTTGCGGGATTCGCCGACCGCCTGCTTGCTCATAACGTTCGCTCCACAGGCCAACCGGCCTGCCCGATCAACCGAGGAGAGCAAGCGTCATGTTCAAGGGACTCGAAGGCAGGAGCGCCATCGTCACCGGTGGCTCCACACTGATAGGCGCCGGCGTGGTGCGCGCGCTGCACTCGGCCGGCGTGAAGGTCGTTGTCGCCGATATCGATGCCGTCAACGGTCAGGCACTGGCCGATTCACTCGGCTCCGGCGTGCGCTTCGTGCGCACCGACATCACCGACGACGCGCAAGTGCAGGCCTGCGTGGCGCAGGCGGCCGCGCAGCATGGCGGCGTGCACTTTCTCGTGAACCTTGCGTGCTCGTATGTGGACGACGGCTTCAAGTCGCCGCGCGCCGACTGGCTCACGTCGTTCAACGTGAATGTTGCGAGCGCGGTGGCGATGCTGCAGGCCGTGCACCCGCACATGGTGGCGGCCGGCGGCGGGGCAGTGGTCAATTTCACGAGCATCTCGTCGCGCGTGGCGCAGACGGGGCGCTGGCTCTATCCGGTGAGCAAGGCCGCGATGGCGCAGCTCACCCGCAACATGGCGATGGACCTTGCGCCGGATGGCATCCGCGTGAACAGCGTGTCGCCGGGCTGGACATGGTCGGCGGTGATGGACCGCCTCAGCGGCGGTGACCGCGCCAAGACCGACCGCGTGGCCGCGCCTTTCCATCTGCTCGGGCGTGTCGGCGACCCGGACGAGGTGGCGCAGGTGGTGCTGTTCCTCTGCTCGGACCACGCGAGCTTCGTGACCGGCGCCGACTACGCGGTGGACGGCGGCTATGCCGCCATGGGCCCCGAGCAGGCCGTGCCCGCCATTCCCAAGTTGATGGACTAGCTCCGAACGGAGTATCAAGGAGCAAGCAATGAAGCGAATCGCCATCGTCGGCGCGGGCCAGTCGGGCCTGCAACTGGGTCTCGGACTGCTCGCGGCAGGCTACGAGGTCACGATGTTCAGCAACCGCACGGGCGAAGACATCCGCCGTGGCAAGGTCATGTCGAGCCAGTGCATGTTCCACACCTCGCTGCAGATCGAGCGCGACCTGGGCCTGGACTTCTGGGCGCACGACTGTCCCACGGTGGACGGCATCGGGCTGGCCGTGCCGCATCCCGAGCAGAAGGGGGCCAAGGCCATCGACTGGGTCGCGCGGCTGAATTCGAGCGCCCAGTCGGTCGACCAGCGCGTGAAGATCCCGGCCTGGATGGACGTGTTCCAGAAGAAGGGCGGCGAACTCGTCTTCAAGGACGCGGGCATCGACGAGCTCGAGGCCTGTACGCAAAGCCATGACCTCACGCTGGTGGCCAGCGGCAAGGGCGAGATCTCGAAGCTCTTCGAGCGCGACGCCCACAAGTCGAGCTTCGACAAGCCGCAGCGTGCATTGGCCCTGACCTACGTGAAAGGGATGAAGCCGCGCGAGCCGTACTCGGCCGTGTGCTTCAACCTCATTCCCGGCGTGGGCGAGTACTTCGTGTTCCCGGCGCTGACCACGACGGGGCCCTGCGAGATCATGGTGTTCGAAGGCGTGCCCGGTGGCCCGATGGACTGCTGGGCGGACGTGAATACGCCGCAGGAACACCTCGCGCGCAGCAAGTGGATCCTCGACACTTTCACGCCGTGGGAAGCGGAACGCTGCACGAACATCGAGTTGACCGACGACAACGGCATCCTCGCGGGCCGCTTCGCGCCGACGGTCCGTAAGCCGATCGCGACATTGCCCTCGGGGCGCAAGGTGCTGGGTCTGGCCGACGTGGTGGTGCTCAACGACCCGATCACGGGGCAAGGTTCCAACAACGCGGCCAAGTGCGCCGACACGTACCTCAAGAGCATCCTCGCGCGCGGAGATGGCGCGGCCGATGCCGCGTGGATGCAGCAGACCTTCGACCGCTACTGGTTCGGCTACGCGCAATGGGTCACGCAGTGGACCAACATGCTGCTCGCACCGCCGCCGCCCCATGTGCTCAAGCTGCTCGGCACCGCCGGCGCGATGTCGCCGCTGGCCAGTGCTTTTGCCAACGGGTTCGACGATCCGCGCACCTTCTTCCCGTGGTTCGCGGACCCCGCGGAGGCGGATCGCTACATCGAAACCTGCGCGAACATCGCGTAGCCTGGAGCGAACGCATGAAGCGACGTGTGGCCATCGTCGGCGCCGGACAGTCCGGCCTGCAGCTCGCGCTCGGCCTGCAGCGCGCGGGGCACGAGGTGACGGTTCTTTCGAACCGCACAGCGAGGGAGATTTTCGAAGGGCCGGTGATGTCCAGCCAGTGCATGTTCGAGACCGCGCTGCAGACCGAGCGCGAGCTGGCGCTGGACTGGTGGACGGACAAATGCCCACCGGTGGAAGGCATCGGAATGACGGTGCGCAACCCGGAAGGCGGCAAGGCCCTCGAATGGAGCGCGAGGCTCGACGGGCCTGCGCAGTCGATCGACCAGCGGCTCAAGATACCCGCCTGGATGGCGGAGTTCGAAAAGCGCGGTGGCCGGCTCGTGCTGCAGGAGGTGGGGCTCGATGCGTTGGAGGCTTGCGCCGCAACGCACGATCTTGTGGTCGTTGCAAGCGGCAAGGGCGAGATCTCGCAATTGTTCGAGCGCGACACGGAGCGCTCGCCATTCGATCGACCTCAGCGTGCACTGGCGCTGACTTATGTGAAGGGGATGAAGCCGCGCGAGCCGCACTCGGCCGTGTGCTTCAACCTCATTCCCGGCGTGGGCGAGTACTTCGTGTTCCCGGCGCTGACCACGACGGGGCCCTGCGAGATCATGGTGTTCGAAGGCGTGCCCGGTGGCCCGATGGACTGCTGGGCGGACGTGAATACGCCGCAGGAACACCTCGCGCGCAGCAAGTGGATTCTCGACACCTTCCTGCCGTGGGAAGCCGAGCGCTGCACGAACATCGAGTTGACCGACGACAACGGCATTCTCGCGGGCCGCTTCGCGCCGACGGTGCGCAAGCCAGTGGCGACGCTGCCTTCGGGGCGCAAGGTGCTGGGGCTGGCCGACGCTGTGGTGCTCAACGATCCGATCACCGGCCAGGGCGCCAACAACGCGGCCAAGTGCGCCGACATCTACCTGAAGCGGATCCTCGAGCACGGCGACGCACCGTTCGACGCCGCGTGGATGCAGGAAACCTTCGACCGTTACTGGGAAGGCTATGCCCGCTGGGCCACCGACTGGACGAACAGCCTGCTCGCGCCGCCGAAGCCGCACCTGCTGAAGCTGCTGCAAAGCGCCACCCATATGCCCGCGGTTGCGAGCACCATCGTCAACGGCTTCGATGATCCGCGCATCTTCGCGCCCTGGTGGTTCGATGGCGTCGAGGCAGACCGTTTTCTGGAAACCCGGGCGCGCGAGGCGGTTGTCGACCGCTTCGACCGACGCGACTTCCGCAAGGCCCTCGGACAGTTCACCACCGGCGTGACCGTCATCACGACCCGGGCCCTCGACGGCCGTCGCGTGGGCATGACCGCCAATTCGTTCTCTTCGGTCTCGCTGGACCCGCCGCTGGTGTTGTGGAGCCTGGCCCGGCAGGCGCCGAGCGTGGCCGACTTCACCGGCGCCAGCCACTTCGCGATCAATGTACTGGCGGCGCACCAGCACCACCTGTCGCGGCAGTTCTCCACGCCGCAGGCGGACAAGTTCGGCGGGGTGGACTGCTGCGAAGGCACGGCCGGCGTGCCGTTGCTGAGTGGCGTCATCGCCCGGTTCATCTGCCGCAACGTGAAGCAATACGACGGCGGCGACCACCTGATCTTCATCGGCGAAGTCGAGCGCTACGACCGCTTCGACGGCGAGCCGCTGGTCTTTCATTCGGGCTACTACCAGGTGACCACGCGACATCCGGAATGCGTGCAATGAGCGCATGGCCCGCACCATCATCCAACCCTTGAACGGAGCAGTTCACATGCAGGAAAAATCGCCCGACGCCACGCACCACATCCGCATCCAGGCCACCGACGGCAGCGGCAGTTTCAGCGGCTACCTCGCCGTGCCGAGCTCGGGCAGCGGCCCCGGCTTGGTACTCGCACAGGAAATCTTCGGCATCAACCACACGATGCGCGAGGTGGCCGACTACTACGCCGAGGAGGGCTACGTGGTGCTCGTGCCCGACCTGTTCTGGCGGCAGGAGCCGAACGTGGAGCTCGGCTACAGCGAAGCCGACTGGCAACGCGCCTTCGCGCTCTACGGCGGCTTCGACGAGGCCAAGGGCATGGAAGACATGCAGACCGCCATCGATGCGCTGCGCGGCCGCGCCGAGGTGCCTTCGAAGGAAGTCGGCGTACTCGGCTTCTGCCTCGGCGGCAAGCTGGCCTACCTGGCGGCCTGCCGCACCGATGCGGACGTCGCCGTCGGCTACTACGGCGTGGGCATCGACGCCGCACTCGACGAAGCCGACAAGATCAAGCGCCCGCTCACGCTGCACATCGCCGAGCTCGACAAGTTCTGCCCGCCCGAGGCGCGCGACCGCATCGTCGCCACGCTCCAGGGCCGGCCCGGCGTTTCGCTGTACGTGTATCCAGGCATGGACCACGCCTTCGCACGCGCCGGCGGCGAGCACTTCCACAAGCCCTCGGCGCTGATGGCGCACGAGCGCAGCATCGCCACGCTGAAGGACGCCATCGGCCCGCACTACGACCTCTCGGCGCTGTGGGATAAGCACTGCGAATACGAGTTCGCCACCCGCAACGTCGACGACACCATGTCGACCATGGTGGCCGAGCCGTACGTCAACCACATCCCGACCATGACCGGCGGCGTGGGCTACAAGGCGCTGCACGCGTTCTATACGAACCACTTCGTCAACAGCAATCCGCCCGACACCTCGCTGGTGCCGATCTCGCGCACGGTGGGCGCCACGCAGGTGGTCGACGAGATGCTGTTCTGCTTCACGCACACCACCGAAATCCCGTGGATGCTCCCGGGCGTCGCGCCCACGGGCAAGCGCGTCGAAGTGCCACTGCTCGCGGTCATCAAGTTCCGCGGCGACAAGCTCTATCACGAGCATATCTACTGGGACCAGGCCAGCGTGCTGGTGCAGGTGGGCCTGCTCGATGCGAAGCTGCTGCCGGTGGCGGGTGTCGAGACGGCGCGCAAGCTGCTGGACGAGACGCTGCCGTCGAACACCCTGATGTACTTGGGTAACAGAGGTGGGCAAGCGAGCCTGGAAATCTACGCACAGACCACGTAAGCCCAGGTCGGGCATTCGAACACCGTCTTTGCGAACGCAGAGAGGCAACGCCGCCTCATCGGCAGAAATGATGAATTAGATCAATAACTCCTCGATGCATATAAAAGTGCAACGGCTCCACCTGGGCGCTGGAACAGGAGAACTTGTGCGACTGTATGTTTCCCCGCTTCCTTTTGAAACCGCACTGAGCGGCTCGTTTCTCGGCACCAGCCATGCACGCAGCGCAGAGCTCGACGAGGACATGGACCCCATGCGGGTCTTGCTCATCGACCATCAATCGACCCAGTGCAAGACCTTCAACGAAGGACTGGAGAGAAACGGTTTCACCGTGGACATCGTGAACAGCGAAAACGCAACCGTGAACCCGGCCATCGCACAGGACTACGCGCTCATCCTCCTGAACTCGATGCGACCTGGCCAGGACGGAGCCCATGCCGTTCGAACGATCCGGCGCAAGACGGATGCACCTCTCCTGGTTCTGACCGAACGCGACAGCGTTGCCGCTCGCATAGCGGGCCTGGAGCTTGGAGCGAACGACTATCTGGTCAAGCCGTTCCAGTTTTCCGAACTGCTTGCCCGCGTCAAGGCGCTGGCCCGCAGCACCGGTGTACGCCCGCAACCAGTGCTGCGCCTGGCCGATCTGGAGCTCGACGAGCGGCGCGCAAAGTTCTCCCGCGATGGGACCGAACTCGAACTGACCAGGATGGAGTTCACGTTGCTGGTGGTGTTGCTTCGCAACCAGGGCAAGGTACTTTCACGGTCCCAGCTCGCCAGGCGCGTCTGGGATATGGAATTCAATGCCAAGACCAACGTGGTCGACGTAGCCATCCTTCGCCTGCGCAGCAAGCTTGACGCCCCGTTCGAGTCGAAGTTGCTGCATACGGTGCGAGGCGAGGGGTACGTCCTCGAGGAACGTACCGAACCCTTGTAGAGCAAGAGCAGGTGGACAGGCGGGTTGAAGAGAGGGAGCGAAAACGCGCATTGCGTGTCGCGGGTTGCCTCAAGTCACAGGACGATTTGGAGAGGTTTGGGACTGGAAACTGGCCTGCCCGGAGGGGATCGAACCCCCGACAACCTGCTTAGAAGGCAGGTGCTCTATCCAACTGAGCTACGGGCAGATTTCAGGCTGGAGAGAAGCCAAGAAAATCAATGACTTAGGAGCTTTTTCTCTTAAGCAGCAGCGGCAGATTCTACCGAGTTCCACACCTTGGCTCGCTGCACTCCACGATCCAAAACGAAAAATGCACACAGCCCGCTGGTGACTGTGTGCATTTCATTTTTATGGTCGGGGCGAAAGGATTCGAACCTTCGACCCTCTGGTCCCAAAACAGACCGAGTTTTCTTAAAAATCAACAACTTAGCGCGATTTTGTCCAACGGACGAATCGACCTTCGAGACCTCTTTTCCCTCTGAGCGAAAAACGCCGTTAGAAGGATTTCAGCGCGTCGCGCTCGTCTTTTTTGCCCGCTTGTGGCGCACGTAGTCGGCCGTCTGGGTCTGCGTGCTGTGGCCTCCCATCGTCTGCGCCTGGCCGATTCCGCGGTCGCTGACACCGTCAATGTCCGTGAGCGCCTTCGCGCGCAGGTCGTGAAAGTGGGCGTTCTCGACCTTGGCCCGCTCCCGCGCGCGCGTCCAAGCCGTCGAGGCACCGTCGTAGGTGTAGGGCTTGCCTTTCAGCGTGGAGAACACGTAGCGCATGCTGACCGGCTTGGCTTTGCCGAGCTTGCCCTTCTGCCCGGGCACCGGCGGCGGGTGTTTCAGCCGCTCAATGACCGCTTTCAGCTTCGGCGTCCATTCGATCAGGATGCGCACGGCCGTCGAGTCCTCGGTCTTGGCTGGTTCGAAGAGGATCCCTTCCTTCCGGATCTGCGACCACTCCAAGGTCAACAAGTCGCTGATGCGCTGGCCTGTCAGGTAGGCCATGTCGATCAGGCAGCAGATGGTGTGGCCCGAGCGCGTGCGGTGACCGTCGTCGCCGTAGCAAGCCGCCACCTTGATGCGCCGCAGCTCGCTGTCCGTGATGTAGCGCGTGCGCGCCTTCACCTTCTTCGTTTTGACCGGGTCGACCGGGTTACTGCCAGCCGGTCGGAACCCCTTTACCTCGGCGAACCGCAGGCGCTCGCGCAGTGCAGCGCGGTAGGCGTTGTAGCTGCGCGGCTGTGCGTCCCAGGTCTCCAGGAAGTCGATCACGACAGGCGGTGTGATGTCGCGGGCTCGGAACTCTGCGAAGGCCTCCGCGATCGCCTTGTTGTGCGTCCTGTCGTCGGCCTGGGTCTTCTCGGTGTGCTTGCTCCCGATCTCTTTCATCCAGGCCGCGCACAGCTTCGGAAGCATGTCGTCGAGTGACTTGTCGGTCTCGATCTTGGCCAGCGCCAGGTACATGGCCGACAGACCTTCCTTGACCCGGCACAGCTTCGTCCACTTCCGCGTCTCGCCATCCGCGGCGACGTGGTAGTAGCTGCCGCTCTTCTCGTACACCCTCGGCGGTAGGTCGCGTTTCATGCTCTCTTCCTCGTGATCGGGCGAAGTTTGGGTTCGTTGGCTGGCTTGCTCGCGCCGGCGCAGATCGCATCGTAGTGGGGTCGCTCAAGGATGACACTGCCGTCAACCCGCGACCGGCGCGCACGGTAGAACCCTTGTAGCAGCAGTTCGGTCATTTGCTCAGCGGCCCGCTTGTAGCCGGTGAGTTCTCTGAGTTCGGTCTTTGTCAGAACTGCGCTCCTCGTGTCAGCGGTCGGCTGCATCTTCATGGCACCTTCCATTCTCGGTGATCGAGCCTGTGCCCCGTAATGCCTCGTAATTGGAGAAGGAGGTTGTGCTGGCTACGCTTTGGCGGTGCAACTTCGCGGCAGCGATGCTCGAGCGAAGTGCCGATCAACCACGTTCCAAAGGAAAAGATATGACCGCACCGATTGCCAACATTACCGGCCCTCTGAACCAGGCGACGAAGGACCTCACCGAAACTCAAATCCAATTGGCCCAACAATTGATCGTGAAACACAAGATCACGGACTCTGCATTTGCGGCTGCGGTGCTTACGAATCTCGCCATCAACTTCCGAGCGCTGAAGGCCAAGGACTAGTCCCCAAGTTCGGCCTGCTGGGGGACGAGTAGGCGTGTGGACGTGGATGAGTCTCAAGAAGACTCCTTCATGCTGAGCAGTTGGGACTGCGTGGTGCCGTGCTGATCGATCGCGGAAATGTCGCGTGGAGGGTGCAGAGCTCATGCCTGGCCCTTTTCTCCAGTTGCAGCCAAACGTAGAACAGGCGGTAGCAACATGACGCCGTCGCGCAGCGCCTCGAAGCTTCCGTCGTTCAGCACGTCGAAGTCGGCGGCGATTCGATGCCGCTCGCTGCTGTGATGCGCCGTATCAGAACACAGCGTTGTAGCGCGCGGGCTGTGAATGCGCACCTTGCTGAGTTGGACGCCGAGCGCGTGCAGTGCGGCCTCCTCGACCGGGTCGCGCAAATCCGTGATTGCAATCCGACGAAAGCCTACAGCGGCTTTCCGGCCGATCCAGTGGGTGACGATGTCGGCGTAGTAGGTCGGACGGTAGCGCCGCTGAAAGTCTGCCCAATGCTGCATTGCCCAGCGTGGGCTTCGCGGCTCGTGCCGACTCTCGCCGGCATCAAAGCACCAGTTGATGAAGGCTGGCTCGCTGCACATGCCCACGGCAAGCGCGGGGATCGACCATTCCTTCGTCGGCCGGTGGTTCAGCATCCGTTCGTCGATGCGCCATGCTGCGGCGATTTCGCGTCGCAGCGCATCGGCAAATGCGATGGTCTCGAAGCGGCAGTGGTTGTGCAGGACAGCGGCGGCGCTGTCCTTGCCTGCTCCGGTTTCTCCGGTGAAGGCGATCACCGTGATGCTGCGCTGGGTGGTCTTGTCCAGGAGGCCGGGAGATTCAATGTAGACGCGTTTCATGTTGAAAGTTCTGTTGGAGTGGCTCAGTCGTCGTCGCGCTCGCCCGAGGCGGCGCGCTTGCGGTCGAAGAGGGGGAGGCCGCCAGCGGGCGGCAACTGCGGCCGGCGAGCCGGCTGGCGGGTGTGCATGCCGGCGTGAAGCCGGCGGCGGTCGGGTGCTTGGCTGCGATGCGCACGAGCCGGCTGCGGCGCGCGTCCTGCATCACCACGTCGAAGCTGTCGGCCCAGCAGAAGCGCCGCGCCATACGCGCGCATGCCTCGCGCAACTGCTGGTCGTTGGGTTCAATCGCGTGGGCCATGTCGCTTCGCCGTGGTCAGTACCAGGCTTGCATGTCGAGATGCCGGGCATTCGGGCCGCAACTGCCAGTGGCGGCGCGCGCCACGTCCAGCGCTTCGGGCTGGCCGGCCAGCCGCACGGCCGGGCTGTCGCACAGCAGGCGGCCGGCCCGCGTCGTAGAGTGCGTGCACAGCACACAGGCGCGGAAAGGCGTGACCAGCGCGGGCACGGGAAACTTGCTGTGCCCGACGCAGGACGGTGAGACGAACACCACCTTGGCCGCGGGCTTGGCGCCTACCTCTACGAGGGCGAGCACCGTCATTTCGTGCCTCGCAAGGGCATGGGCACCACGTTGTCGAGTTCGAGGCTCTGCTGGCGCTCCTGGGCGCTCACAAGCCGCGAGATCTTCGGTTGGCTCAAGGAGACGCCGCCGGCAACGCTGACCGACATCCAGCGCGCGGCGCGCTTCTTCTACCTGCAGAAGCATTCATTCGGAGGCAAGGTCGAGGGCCGCACGTTCAGCACCGCGACCGCGTCGCCCGGCCGGATGAACCTGTTGCGCATGGAAGAGGATCTAAGTGCGGTGCACCTGCGGCTGCACCAGGTCACCATCGAGCGGCTCGACTGGGCCGCGTGCGTCGAACGCTATGACCGTAGCCACACCTTGTTCTACCTCGATCCGCCGTACTGGGGGACCACTGGCTATGACGTGCCGTTCGGGCTCGAGCAGTACGACCGTCTGTCTGCGCTGATCAAGTCAATGAAGGGGAGGGCGGTGGTCAGCGTCAATGACTTGCCCGAGATACGTCAAGCCTTCGCCGGACTGAAGCAGCGTCCGCTGTCGATAACCTACTCAGTCGGCTCGGCTGACCGCCGCTCGCCGTCGCGTGAACTTCTGATCACGAACTTCTGATGTTTTTTCGGCGGGGAGTCACTGCTCCCCGTCTAGAGCTGTGCCTACACCGCACCCGTCTTGCAAAGTTCGGCGAGCCAATTCGATTTCCTTCTCGAGCTCATCGGCGAAGGTGATCCACGGACAGAAGGCTACAACTCGCTGCTGTGGGTACCAGCAACTCTGTATGCCGATCAACGCATATTTACAGACGCCATCGACCTCTCTGACTTGGAAGACCGGCCCACCGCTCAGGCCGTCTGCGTTTGCCATGATCTCTTCGGAGCCATCGATCAATCGCGCGTAGATTTGATTTTCAGCGCGAGCGTCGACATCCGGCGGCGCCGGTGCGGGCATGAGACGAATGATCACAAACTTCGCGCTGAGCGTTGTGATGCCGTCGAAGGTGACCGATTCCGAAGGAACGCCCATGACTGCCCACTGAATGTCAGGTGAAGGCACAGGGTAGGCCCATGCTGATCGGCCCAACGCGGACACTCCGCCAACCTCGAGCAGGCGTTGGATATGACCATGCAGGTAGATCACCGCATAGTCGAGACCCGAAGCGTCGTTCTCGATGACTAGCCACTCGTCGCGCGTGAATTCGAACGGGATGGCTTTGTCATTGAATCGACCCCGCGCAGCTCTTTGATCACCTAGGCGCCAGGTGGTGAAGTTCGAACCGGAGCGCAAGGCTTCATCCAGGCGTCGAAGAACGTGGCCTGCGGTCACGTAGAACCACCCGTCTGAAAGTTCGGCAACGAAGCCCGAGAAGACCAACTGCTTCTCGCTCCCACTTGGAGGCGTCTGCACGCACGACAAGGTGACGAAATGGACTTCGGCCGTTGTCTTGAAGTGATGCATTAGCTCGACCATGGGATGCAGTATGGCCGACGCCACGATGCCCACTGGATGTAGGCGGCGACGCGAGCTACGCCGTGCCGCATTGATTCCACACCCACCTTGACCCCTTCCCCTTCGCGATTTGGATCGACCATGGGCCTGCCAAGGCCCGGCTTGCACCCTTTGTGTCATTCAGGGGGCTCGGAGGCCCGTAGGCGACCTGCCCCCGTGGCGCGCGGTCTTGACCCCGCCACGCCTGCCCGCTAAATGGGTCTCTTTCGTCGGGTCGGTCGAAGCAGCTTGCGGCCAAGCGCCGTGCCGCGTGGCGGCCCGCCGCCGCTGCTTCGGCGGCGGCGGGAAATGACGGGCTTTGAGGATGCAACGTGGGCCGATTGACAGGTGTCGAGGGGGCGCAACGCCGAGGGGCAATTCCAGTATGGGTTCGGGGAAAGCCTGATTTCCTAATCTGGGTGGCGAAATCGGCCGCGAACCCGCATGGCGCCTAGCGCCGGACAGGTTAGGCCTCACCCTAATTTGACCTAACTACAACCCTGATTTTTTTCTAAGTTGTTGATTTGTATGGAGTTTTGGTTTTTCAAAAGTCAGAGCGCGGCACCCTGATCTGGTTAGGTTTAGGTTAGGGAAAAATCAGGTTTGTCAGAAGTGCGGAAATCCGCATGGATAAAGGCTCTGCTGGGTGTTTGGGGTGGTCGGTTAGGAAGATCAGGCTTTTCCCGACCCCTCCCCGGAATTCTGGGGCGACTAAATGGACGGCAGTGCGACGGCCGGATCTGGTGCGCAAGCTTTGGGCGAAAAAAAGCCCGCTGAAGCGGGCTGCTGGCGATGGCCATGACGTTCCTGTGTTGCCCCGGGGGCCCCAGCGGGGGAGGGCGTCACACTTTTACTGCAACGCGACCTCGGTGCCATCGGCGGCCACCATCACGCCTGGTGAATGCTCATCGATCTCGATGCGCACGCCCATATGCTTCTTGGGCATGGTGATCGTCTTGCCATGGTTGCTCGTGACGAGGCTCATGGAGTGCAGATACTGGTCGCGCAGTGCTGGGCTCAGCACGAACTTCTGCGGATAAGCGTTGTTGTTGGCTCTCCAGTGCGCGGAGAGTTTTTCGGTCAACGTGAGCGCCTGGCGTCAGCCTTGGAGGAGGTTGACGAACCGTGCCATCGAATTGACTGGGCGAGAGCCTACACTAAGCCATGGCCAACACATCCGACGCTACTAGCGTCCCGCGTCTACTAAGCATTTCCTACTCTGAGTTTGAGGAGGACACGACTCGAACGTGGCAGTTGGATAAGTTTGAACTGCAGCCTATCAATCTTGTAGTTGGACTAAACGCCACGGGCAAGTCTCGCTTGCTTCGGGTCATCCACGGACTAGCGCGAATGATTGACGGTTCGGTGAGCCCTGTAAAGCTCACGACGGGTAGCTATAAGGCTACGTTTAGTGCGCCGTCTTTAGATGACGTAATCGTCTACGAATTTACTATCGTAAAGAACAAAATTGTTTCGGAGCGATTGCTTGTCGATGCTGCAATTAAATTGGATCGAAAAGAAAATGGAACAAGTCGCCTGCGCTTTGAGAAAGAAAAGACGTCCATTGATGTTCAGATTCCCGCAATTTTATTGGCGGTAACTGCTAGGCGTGATGCTGTGCAGCACTCTTTTTTCGAACCATTGCATGATTGGGCTGCAACGGTAAAACTGTTTTCATTTACTCTTATAGAACAGTCTCAATTTACCGCGTTTGAGGGTAAGATTAATTTTGAAATGATGGGGGCAGTGCCGCCGCATGAAAATTTTCATGTGCTCATGAAGCTCGGAAAAGACCGTTTTGCGCACGCCTTCACTTCATCCGTTTTACAAGATATGAGGCGGCTTGGTTACGATTTGGAGAGCTTCGCACTGAAACCCTTAGCAGGCGTGTCGCTGCCAATTCCGACGTCTTTTGCACCTAAGGGTGCGGCTCAAACCTTAGTTGTCAGAGAAAAAGGCGTGCAAACCGAAATACCTCAATTTGCGATGTCGTCAGGAATGATTCGTGCGTTGGCGTCTCTAGTCTTTTTGCACGTAAGTCGTCTGTTGAAGAAAAGAGATTGCTTGATAATAGACGATATTGGCGAGGGCCTTGATTTTGATCGCTCAACCAAGCTAATAAAAATCTTCATCGAAGAAGCTCAAAAAGGATTTCTGCAGTTAGTCATGACGACGAACGATCGTTTCGTTATGAATTCTGTGCCTCTCGAAAACTGGTCAATTATACAAAGAGATGGTGGAAAGGTCGTTGTCTTTAATGAGCGAAACTCGCCGGAAGCATTTGAGGAGTTCGAAGAGCTAGGATTTAGCAATTTCGATTTCTTTTCAAGAAAAGGATATCTTAGACACGGGCGAGCAAGCGATAAATGAAATGAAGCGCACGCTTTTTTTGGTGGAAGGTCAAACGGAGCAAATATTTCTTTTCAAATTTATTGAAGAAATGTGTGCGCTTGGAAAATATGTCGTTTTCCTTGAAAAATATCATGCGGGTCAGATTTTGAGCATCGCTAAAAAGGGTGTGCCCGAAGAGGACGCAACGCACCGTATTCAGATTATGAATATGCAAGGTGATGAGTCTGTGAATTCCTATATCCGCGATAATCTTGCTGCTATAAAAAAACGTGGAATTGATTTGGTGTTTGGGCTTCGTGATAGATATACGGGTAGTAGTACGAGGGCCAAGGTTAATCCTGCCAAGATCGATGCGTGGACTGAAGGTGAGAGCAAGAGCCACGACCTGGTCGTTGAAATAACGGTTGCAATTGAAGAGGTTGAGGCGTGGTTTCTGTCGGTGCCACAATTTTTTTTGAAATATAGCGAAAAGCTCGATATTCCTGCGGTCAATAAAATTGTTGGATTTGATCTCGAAGAATATGATGTTGAGCAGCTGGAGCATCCTGCCTCGTTGATAGATAAAGTGCTGAAGTCTGTTGAGATGAGCTATCGGAAGCGCGCGGCAGATTCGCACAAGATTGCCTCAGGCCTAGACTATGAAAGTCTGTATCTCACTAAGGCAGATAAGTTTGGGCCCCTCGGCCGACTGGTGAGTCAGCTCACGCGAGCGCTGCCAGACACTGTCAACTTAATCCCAATTCCAACCGCAAAAGGTGAGTTGGGCGCTGTGAGCGACTAGAGTTCTCGCTATCGCCATACACAGGCTTGTGGCTTCTTCACGGCGCTATGCATGCTCAAAGTGTAGGCATTCTTGTAGGCATTTTGGGAAAGATGGTTCTACAACCCGCATGAACTCTGAGGCTTTGGCTCCCTCCCTCAACTCCCCGCGGCTTCGACTGCTGGTTGACCTGGGCGGACGAGGTGGAGACGCTGAAACGCCACCTGTTGAGGTTCAGTGCCGAGCCTGCGACGGAATAGGTCGTGGCTGCCGTTAGAAAGATGGCAAACGGTTAGAAGAAGGCCCCAGAAACGAAAATGCGGACAACCACCTAAGTGATTGTCCGCATTACGTTTTTTTGGTCGGGGCGAAAGGATTCGAACCTTCGACCCTCTGGTCCCAAACCAGATGCGCTACCAGGCTGCGCTACACCCCGACAAGCCTTCTATTCTAGCCCGGATATTGGCCGATCCCCGAAGTTTCTCAGTCAGCGTTTCTCGTACTGCGTCTTGCCGAAGAGAATCTCGCGTTCTTTATCGCCGGTGATCGGCTTGCGCAGGTCAGCCAGCACCTTCACGCCGCGCTGCACGGCTGGACGCGCTGCGATGCCATCGAACCATTCCTTCAGGTGCGGGAAGTCGGTGAGGGTGATGCCCTGGTTTTCCCAACTGCGCAGCCACGGGAAGATGGCGATGTCGGCAATCGAATAGCTCTTGCCCGCGATGAACTTGTTCTTCGACAACTGCTTGTCGATCACGCCGTAGAGGCGCTTGGCCTCGTTGCTGTAGCGGTCGATCGCATAGGCGACCTTCTCGGGCGCGTACAGCCGGAAGTGGTGCGCCTGGCCGAGCATCGGGCCGACGCCCCCCATCTGGAACATGAGCCACTGCAGCACGTCGTAGCGTTCACGGTCGCCGGTAGGCAGAAATTTGCCGGTCTTGCCCGCGAGGTAGACGAGGATGGCGCCTGATTCGAAGAGCGAGATCGGCTTGCCGTCCGGACCGTCGGGGTCGGTGATGGCGGGGATCTTGTTGTTCGGGCTGATCTGCAGGAAGTCGGGCGCGAACTGGTCGCCCTTGCCGATATTCACGGGGTGCGCGTGGTAGGGCAGGCCGCACTCCTCCAGCATGATGTGAATCTTGTGGCCGTTCGGCGTGGGCCACGAATAGACCTCGATGGGCGATGCAGGCATGTTGTCTGGCACTCCGGTGGATTTGATGCGAGCCCGGCAGCTTATACGTGCGAGTTCAAACGCGTGCAGGCGCGGGAATTCATTCGCAATCTGCCAGACGGGATCTCAGCCGACCTGCTTCTCGTGTGCGTTGCACCACATCCAGTCTTCGCCGGGTTCGAGCGACTGGATGACGGGATGGCCTTCGGCGTGCGAATGCCTTGTTGCGTGACGGTTCTTCGACGAATCGCAGCAGCCCACATGGCCGCAGTGCACGCACAGGCGAAGGTGGACCCAGGTGTCGCCGGTCTTCAGGCAGTCTTCGCAGCCGCGTTGGCCGTGCTGGATATGAGGCTGCGCGATCTCGGCGGGCACGTGGTCACAGGGTTTGATGGGCAACGTCGGGCTCCTTTGTCTTGACGATGGATTGATTAGGGGCGCGCTTCAGGCGACGGCCGAGGCCTGCGACAGGTGCTGATGAATCAGCGCGACCGCGGCCGCGCCCTCACCGATGGCGCCGCCCACACGCTTGACCGAGCCCGAGCGCACGTCGCCCACGGCGAACACGCCCGATACGCTCGATTCGAGCGCCGTGGACGGCCGCGCCGGAAAGCCGCTGCTGGCGGCGGTGCCCGTCAACACGAAGCCGTGCTTGTCAACCGCCACGCCGCAGCCGTCGAGCCACGAAGTCTCAGGCTCTGCGCCGACGAACAGGAAGATGTTGCGCGCCGCGCAGTCATGTTCGTTGCCTGAGGTGTGACAACGCCATGTCGCGCCAGTGAGGCCTTCGTCGGAGCCGCCATGCAGGCGTACGAGCTCGGTGTGCGGCTGCAGCGAGATGTTCGGCGTGGCCTCGATGCGGTCGATGAGGTAGCGCGACATGCTGGCCGCCAGCGACGGCCCGCGCACCAGCACGTTGACCTTGGCCGCGTGGCGCGACAGGAACACGGCGGCCTGGCCGGCCGAGTTGCCGCCGCCGACCAGCGCCACTTCTTGCTGCGAGCAGATCTTTGCCTCGATGGCCGAGGCCCAGTACCAGACGCCGCGGCCTTCGAATTCGGCGAGGCGAGGAACATCGGGGCGGCGGTAGCGTGCGCCGCTGGCGATGACCACCGTGCGCGCGTGGATCGTACGGCCGTCTGCCAGTGCAATGGCAAGGCTTTCGAGCGGGTTGTCGCGCGAGCAGTCGAGCGACACGACCTTGGCCGGAATCAGCATCTCGACGCCGAACTTCTGCGCCTGCACGAAAGCGCGCCCCGCCAGCGCCTGTCCCGAGATGCCGGTCGGAAAGCCCAGGTAGTTCTCGATGCGCGCGCTGGCGCCGGCCTGGCCGCCGAAGGCGCGGCAGTCGAGCACGATCACGCGCAGGCCTTCCGAGGCCGCGTAAACAGCGGTCGCCAGGCCGGCCGGCCCGGCGCCGACAACGGCCACGTCGAACAACTCGTTGCGCTCGGCGGTGTCGACCATGCCGAGGCAGCGCGCCAGCGCCTCGTCGGCCGGGTTGACCAGCACCGAACCGTCAGGGCACACGGCCAGCAGTTTGCTGGCGCCGTACTGCGCGAGCAGCGCGGCCGCGTCGGGGTCTTCGGCGGCGTCGACCAGGTGATATGGATAGCCGTTGCGGCGAAGGAAGTTTTCCAGTCGTGCCATGTCGGGTGACTGGGGCTGGCCGATCAGCACCGGGCCGCTGGCGCCGGACTCGATCAGCGCCACGCGCCGCAGGATCAGCGCGCGGGTGATGCGCTCGCCCAAGTCGGCTTCGGCCACCAGCAGCGCACGCAGTTGCGCGGGCGATACGAGCAGCGCTTCGACGTCTTCGTCGGCATGGCCGTCGACCAGGGCAGGGCGGCCGCTCAGCTGGCCGACTTCGGCCAGGAATTCACCTGGCCCTTGCCGCACGATCGGCACTACATGACCAAGGCCGTCGCGTTGCGTGACGGCCACAACGCCTTTCAGCAGCACGAACATGCCGGGGCCGGTTTCGCCTGCCGTAAATAGTCTGGTGCCGCGTGCGAATTGCTGAACACTGCCAAAGCGTGCAATGCGCGCAATCTCAGTGTCACTGAGGACGGGGAAAGTCTGGTGAAGGCGGCTGCTGTCGGTGCCGGTTGCGTTGGTGGTGGCCATAGGTGGAGCTCCATTTCGCGAATCCACCGCATTAGACGACGAAGCGGCGCCAAGCGGTTTGCAGGCGTTTCACAGGCGGCTTTGGGCTGTAACAACGTCACGTGCCTGCAATGTTCCTGACATGCCCGCTTCATCGCAGGTGCGGAGACTCCCTCGGCAGAAAGGGTTCCCCATGAAAGAACTGCCCAACCCGACGTTTCCGCTTTCGCAGATCGGGCTGCGCGCGGCCTTGTGGCCCGCTCCTGCAACCGGTGTGTCTACCGCTGTTGCTGCTGCCCGCACATCGGTGCCCCAGGCGCCCGCTGTCATCCTGCCGCCGGCCGTCGAGTCCAAGCAAGGCATCACCGTGGGCTGGGCCCGCCACCTTGATGACGTGCGCGCTGCCCAACGCCTTCGCTACGACGTGTTCGTCGGCGAAATGGGCGCCCGGGTTTCGTCACCGCTGGCCGGCCACGACATCGACCTGTTCGACGACTTCTGCGAGCACCTGCTCGTGCGCGACGAACTGACCCAGCAGGTCATCGGCACCTATCGCGTACTCACGCCTGCCCAGGCCCGCCGCGTCGGCAGCACCTACAGCGATACTGAATTCGACCTCACCCGCCTGCGCGACCTGCGCGAGCGCATGGTCGAGCTGGGCCGCAGCTGCGTGCATCCCGACCACCGCCAGGGCGGCGTCATCCTCGCACTCTGGGGTGCGCTGGCTGGCTTCATGCACCGCAACAAACTGGACACGATGATTGGTTGCGCGAGCATTCCGATGTCACACAACGGTGTCACGAACGGCGACGCCGCAGCCAGCATCTGGCGCCAGGTGTCGGCCAAGCACATGGCACCGATCCAGTATCAGGTGCAGCCCCGCCTGCCGTTGCCGGTCGAGCGGCTCGACAGCACGCTCGACGTGGAGCCGCCGGCGCTCATCAAGGGCTACCTGCGCCTGGGTGCGAAGGTGCTCGGCGCACCCGCCTGGGATCCGGATTTCAACGCCGCCGACCTGCCGATGCTGATGCGCATCGACGATCTGCCGGCGCGCTACCGCAAGCACTTCCTGGGCGCATGAAGCCGGCGGCCGACCGGCCCGAAACCGGGCCGCCCGCTTCTACGCTTGGCGCTGCCAGCCAGCACGCGGCTGGCTCAGAGGCGTCACGGGATAGTCATGGAACTGTCACAAGAGGGGTTGACACTGTCATATTTCAGCCTACGTGTTCTCCTGTGCCGCTTGCTCCAGAATCAGTGCCCATGTCACCCGCCTCCGCAGATCCGTCGCTTGACGTTGCGGCACCCACGTTCACATTGCTGGACCGCGACCACAGCATTCTTTCGTTCAACGAGCGTGTGCTCGACTGGGCGCATCGCAAAGAGGTGCCGCTGATCGAGCGGCTGCGCTACCTGTGCATTGTTTCGTCGAATCTCGATGAATTCTTCGAGGTCCGCGCCGCACCGCACCTGATCGCGGGCAGCGCTGGGGACCACAAGGGCACTTACACGGTCGAGTCGTTCGAACGGCTGGCCGAGGCGGCTCACAAGCTCGTGGCGCGCCAGTACGCGCTGTACAACGACGAGCTGATGCCGACGTTCGCGACGCACGGCATCCACATCATTTCGCATGGCGAGCGCAACCCGGCGCAGCGCAAGTGGGTCAGCGAGTATTTCGAGCGCGAAGTGCGCCCGTTGCTGATTCCAGTCGGCCTCGACCCGGCGCACCCGTTCCCGCAGGTGGCCAACAAGTCGCTCAACTTCATCGTGAGGCTGGGTGGCAAGGATGCTTTCGGGCGCGAAAACCCGATCCAGATCGTCAAGCTGCCGCGAGTTCTGCCACGTCTGATCAAGATGCCGGCCAAGGTGTCGGATGGCAAGACGCTGTTCGTGGCACTGTCTAGCGTGGTGCGCGCGCATCTGGCGAGCATGTTTCCGGGGCGCGAGGTGGGCGATTTCTCGCAGTTCCGCGTTACCCGGCATTCCGACCTTGCCGTGGACGAGGAAGACGTCAAGAACCTGCGCACCGCGTTGCGCCAGGGGCTGCAGCACAGGCACTATGGCCAGGCCGTGCGGCTGGAAGTGTCGGCGAGCTGCGCCGAGTCTCTCGCGAGTTTCCTGCTGGCGCAGTTCAACCTGCCGCCCGAGGCGCTGTACCGCGTGCATGGCCCGGTCAACCTGGCCCGGCTCACGCAACTGGCCGACCTGCTCGACGAGCCGCAACTGCGCTTTCCGCCGTATCCGGCTTCCTACCCCGTTGCGCTGTCGCCCGGGCAGTCGTTCTTCGAGCGGCTGCAGCGCGGCGATGTGCTGATTCACCAGCCCTTCGAAAGCTTCGAGGGCGTGCTGGCCTTCCTGCGCGAAGCGGTGCTCGACCCGCAGGTGCTGGCGATCAAGCAGACCATCTACCGCACGGGCGCCGATTCGGAAATGATGGATCTGCTGCGCGAAGCCGTGCGCCGCGGCAAGGAAGTCACGGTAGTGGTGGAGCTGAAGGCTCGCTTCGACGAAGAGGCCAACATCAACTGGGCTGAAATGCTCGAATCGATCGGCGCGCAGGTGGTGTACGGCGTGGTCGGCCTGAAGACCCACGCCAAGATGCTGCTGGTGACGCGGCGCGAGGGCAAGCAATTGCGCCGCTACGGCCATCTGTCCACGGGCAACTACAACCCGCGCACTGCCAGGCTCTACACCGACATCAGCCACCTCACGGCCGATCCGATGCTGACGGCCGACATGGAAGCCGTGTTCGTGCATCTGGCGAGCCAGAGCCGCTTGCCCAAGCTCAACCGCATGTGGCTGGCGCCGTTCGACCTGCACAAGAACATCGTGGCGCAGATCGATGCGCTGGGCCTGGCCGCAGCGGCCGGCCAGTCGACGCGCATCGTCGCCAAGATGAACGCGCTGACCGACGACGAGATCATCGCCTCGCTGGTCCGTGCGGGGCAGAAGGGCGTGAAGATCGATCTGATCGTGCGCGGCGCATGCACGCTGCCCGCGCAGGTGCCGGGGCTCACCGACAACATCCGCGTGCGCTCGGTGATCGGTCGCTTCCTGGAGCATTCGCGGGTCTTCTATTTCCGCAATGGCGAGGATGAATCGCTGTACCTGTCGAGCGCCGACTGGATGAACCGGAACATGATGCGGCGCATCGAGCTGGCGTGGCCTGTAACGGACCCGGGACTGCGCCAGCGGCTGATCGACGAATGCCTGGTGGCCTACCTGCACGACGGGCGCGACGCCTGGGATCTGGGCGCGGACGGCATCTACACGCGCGTCGATCACGATACGCATTCGGGCGAGGCAGGCGCATCGCCCGTCGTCGAGGCCCACGGTGCGCAGGCCGCGCTCATGAACCGCTACGCATCCAGAGGGCATCTCAGAGATGCATCCAGCAACTGAAGATCGAAAGACGATGACCATGGACTTGATCTTCTGGCGTCACGCCGAAGCCGAGGACTGGACCGAGGGTTGCGACGACATGCAGCGCTCCCTCACCGCGCGCGGCGAAAAGCAGGCCAAGCGGATGGCCACTTGGCTGGACCGTCAGTTGCCGGACGGCACGCGCATCATCTGCAGCCCCGCGCGGCGCTGCGAACAGACTGCGCTGGCGCTGGGTCGCAAGTACAAGCTGCGCTCAGAGCTCGCGCCCGACACGACGGCAGAGGCGCTGCTTGGCGCGGCCGGTTGGCCCAACGGCAAGTCGGTGGTGCTGATGATCGGCCACCAGCCATCGGTGGGGCAGGCTATCTCCCTGCTGCTGGGCCTCAAGCAGGACAGCTGCCCGGTTCGCAAGGGAGCACTGTGGTGGATTCGCACGCGCGAGCGCGACGGCGATGTGCAGACCGTCGTTGTGACGGTGCAGTCGCCGGAACTGCTCTAACTAACTAATGGGGCGGCTGGCTCAGCAGCCGCTGAGCTCGACGCGCCAACTGCTGATCTTCTGCCAGGCCAGCACTTCTTCGCGCAGGAGGTGCGCCGATTGCGGAAACGCCTCGGCCCAGTCCGGGGCACAAACAATGGTGAAGGCCCGTACGCCCAGCGCCGCGAGGTGCAGCGCTTGCGGATCAGGGTCGCGGCGCGCGTGGCACAGGATCACCGCGAGCCGAAGTGACAGCAACTGCATCACGAAGGTCTCATCGTCCAGCGATGCTTCGAGCTTGCGCAGCTTGCCGCGCTGGCCCAGCACCAACTGGCCGAGCGCGTGCATCTCGTTCACCGCAAAGCCGGGCGCGTCGGTGTTGTCGAGGATGTAGGCGCCGTGCTTGTGATAGTCGCTGTGTGAGATCAGCGTGCCGATCTCGTGCAACTGCGCCGCCCAGCCCAGCTTGCGCAAGGCCCGGCCAGCCCGGCTTGATGTACTGCCGCCGCGCGCGGCGGGGGAGAGCTGCACGAACAGTGCGGCGGCCGTTTCGCCCACTCGCTTGGCCTGGGTCGTGTCGACGGTGAAGCGATTGGCCAGCCGCGCCACCGTGGCGGTGCGCATGTCGGCCACGCTTTCGTCGCGTTCCAGCAATTCATAGAGCACGCCGTGGCGCAGGGCGCCCTGGGCGACTTTCATTTCCTGGATGCCGAGCAGGTCGAACACCGCGCGCAGCACGCTCACTCCGCCGCCGATGACGGCCTTGCGGTCTTCCCGCATGCCGTCGATGCGCAGCTTGTCGGCGCTGCCGGCCTTGAGCAGGCGGTCGAGCAGCCAGTCGAGGCCTTCGCGCGTGACGAGGCCGGGTTTGCCACCCGCCGCGGCCAGCACGTCGCCGACGGCGCCGATGGTGCCGGACGCGCCGTAGGCCACGTCCCACTGGTCGCGGGTGTAAGTGGCGAGGGCGTCGTCGAGCACGGCCTTGGCAGCCACTTCGGCCGCGCGAAAGGCGCTGGCGGTAAACAGGCCTTCGCCGAAGTGTTTCATCGACCAGGCGACGCTGCCGACCCGGTACGACTCCATGCGGTCGGCCTCGAGGGCGTGGCCGATGATCATTTCGGTTGAGCGCCCGCCGATGTCGACCACCAGCCGGCGCTCGCTGTCGGAGGCGTCGGTGTGCGGCAGCATGTGCGCCACGCCCTGATATATGAGGCGGGCCTCCTCCCGGCCCGGGATCACGTCGATGCCGAAGCCCAGAATGGTGCGTGCGCGCAACAGGAATTCTTCGCGGTTGCGCGCTTCGCGCAGCGTTTGCGTGGCCACGGCCCGAACCTGCGAACGCTTGAAGCCGGCCAGGCGTTCGCCGAAACGCGCGAGCGCGTCCCAGCCTCGCTGCATTGCCTCGGCCGTGAGGTTGCGCGCGCTGTCCAGGCCGTTGCCCTGGCGAACCGTCTCCTTGAGATATTCGGTGCGGTGGATCTGGCCGTGGTCGACCTGTCCGATTTCGAGCCTGAAGCTGTTCGAGCCCAGGTCGACTGCTGCGAGGCGGGTGCCGTTTTGCATGTGGTTCTGAAGAAGAAGGCGGTGTCTTTGTGTTTGATCGTAGCGCCGTGACAGGGCGCGCCACCTCTCGGATCGCGCAATGGCGAGGTTTGGAAGGCTAGGCGCGGTGCATGACGGTTATGTGACAGCGTCACACGAACCGCCGGGGGAATAAAGGCATTTTCCCTCGACAGAGGGGTGTCACACCGATGTCACACAAGCTTTCTAGAGTCCGTCCAAGCCCGAAAAAGGGACTACTTCTTACTTCTAAAGGAAGCTTCATGAAAACGACGTTCAAATTTGCAACAGCCGGCCTGGTGGCCGCGGTGTTCTCCATTCCCGCCTTCGCACAAGACGTGACCGGCGCTGGCGCCAGCTTCCCGGCACCGCTGTACGCCAAGTGGGCCTCTGACTTCAACAAGGCCACCGGCGTCAAGATCAACTACCAGTCGGTCGGCTCGGGCGCCGGCATCAAGCAGATCGAAGCCAAGACCGTCGACTTCGGCGCGTCGGACGCCCCCCTGAAGGACGACGAACTGCAGGCCAAGGGCCTGATGCAGTTCCCCACCGTCATCGGTGGCGTGATTCCCGTGGTCAACATTCAGGGCATCAAGCCCGGCGAGCTGAAGCTCAACGGTCAGGTTCTGGGCGACATCTACCTCGGCAAGATCACCAAGTGGAACGACCCCGCCATCAAGGCACTGAACGGTTCGCTGGCCCTGCCTGACGCCGCCATCGCCCCGGTTCGCCGCGCCGACGGTTCGGGCACCAGCTTCCTGTTCACCAACTACCTGAGCAAGGTCAACGCCGAGTGGAAGACCAAGGTCGGCGAAGGCACGGCCGTGAACTGGCCCACCGGCGCGGGTGGCAAGGGCAACGAAGGCGTCGCCGCTTTCGTGAACCGCCTGCCCAACTCGATCGGCTACGTCGAGTACGCCTACGTGAAGCAAAACAAGATGACGTACGCCCAGCTGCAGAACGCCGCCGGCACCTTCGTGTCGCCCGACGACTCGGCATTCAAGGCCGCCGCCGCTGGTGCTGAATGGAGCAAGAGCTTCTACCAGGTGCTGACCAACCAGGCTGGCAAGGACGCATGGCCCATCACCGGCGCCACGTTCATCCTGATGCACAAGGTGCAGGACAAGCCCGCCAACGCGACCACCGTGCTCAAGTTCTTCGACTGGGCCTACAAGAGCGGCGACAAGACGGCCGACGATCTCGACTACGTGCCGATGCCTGACGCCGTGAAGGCCACCATCGCCAAGGCATGGGGTGATGTGAAGGATGCGTCGGGCAAGGCCGTCGCGTTCAAGTAAATCTACCTATCAGTCCAGGACGGCGCGCCCATGAGCAATTCTTCGCTCCAGGACGCGCCGCTTTCGTCTTTGCCGGAGCGACCAGTGTCATCCACCTTTCCCGCTGCCACCACCTCTCTCGACCTCGCGGCCGAGCGCGGTCGTGCTACTGCACCCCCGCCGCCCGTGAAGGCTCCGCGCTCCGGCCCGATGGCTGACCGGCTGTTCGGCTGGGCCGCCAAGGGCGCCGCGCTGCTGACGCTCGCGATGCTCATCGGCATCCTGTTGTCGCTGGTTGTCGGCGCCTGGCCCGCCATTTCGAAGTACGGCCTCGGCTTTCTCACGAGCAGCGTGTGGGATCCGGTCAAGGAGGAGTACGGCGGCCTGGTCATGATCTACGGCACGCTGGCCACTTCGATCATCGCGCTGGTGATCGCGGTGCCGGTGAGCTTCGGCATTGCGCTCTTCCTGACGGAACTCTCGCCCAACTGGCTCAAGCGCCCGCTGGGCACGGCCATTGAACTGCTGGCGGCGGTGCCTTCCATCGTCTACGGCATGTGGGGCCTGCTGGTGTTCGGCCCGATCCTTTCCACCTGGGTGCAGCAGCCGCTGCAGAAGCTGCTCAGCGGCGTGCCGTACCTCGGCGCGCTGGTGTCTGGCCCGCCCGTGGGCATCGGTATCCTGTCGGCCGGCATCATCCTCGCGATCATGATCATTCCGTTCATCGCTTCGGTGATGCGCGACGTGTTCGAAGTGACGCCGCCGCTGCTGAAAGAGTCGGCCTACGGCCTCGGCTCCACCACCTGGGAAGTCGTTTCCAAGGTCGTGCTGCCTTACACCAAGGCCGGCGTGATCGGCGGCATCATGCTCGGCCTCGGCCGGGCGCTGGGTGAAACGATGGCGGTCACGTTCGTGATCGGCAACATGAACCAGCTCAACTCCCTTTCCGTGTTCGAGGCTGCCAACAGCATCACCTCGGCACTCGCCAACGAATTCGCCGAAGCCGGCGCGGGCCTGCATCAGGCCGCGCTGATGTACCTCGGCCTCGTGCTGTTCTTCATCACCTTCGTCGTGCTGTCGCTCTCCAAGATGCTGCTGGCCAAGATGAAGAAGAGCGAAGGAACCAAATCGTGAGCACCGCCCAGAATCTTCTCGCGGCCAAGGCATTGGCCGAAACGCGCCAGGCCAAGTTTGCCTCGCGCAACCGCGTCAACAAGATCGCGCTCACGCTGTCGCTCGCCGCGATGGCCTTCGGCGTGTTCTGGCTGGTCTGGATCCTTTGGGAAACGTTGCGTCAGGGCGTGGGCGGCCTCGCCCTCGCCACCTTCACCGAAATGACGCCGCCGCCAAACGAGGCGGGCGGTATCGCGAATGCGATCTTCGGCTCGTTCGTGATGGTGATGCTGGCCACCTGCGTGGGTACGCCCATCGGCATCATGGCCGGCATCTATCTGGCCGAATACAACCCCAAGGGCTGGCTCGCCTCGGTCACGCGCTTCGTCAACGACATCCTGTTGTCGGCGCCGTCGATCGTGATCGGCCTGTTCGTGTATGCCGTGGTGGTGGCCTATTTCAAGACCTTCTCGGGTCTGGCCGGTGCGATTGCACTGGCGCTGATCGTGATTCCGGTCGTGATCCGCACCACCGAGAACATGCTGCAGCTGGTGCCGCCTGGCCTGCGCGAAGCGGCCTACGCGCTCGGCACGCCGAAGTGGAAGGTCATCCTCAGCATCACGCTGCGCGCTGCCCGCGCCGGCGTGGTCACCGGTGTGCTGCTGGCCGTGGCTCGCATCGCCGGCGAAACCGCACCACTGCTCTTCACCGCACTGAACAATCAGTTCTGGACCGCTGACGTGAGCCAGCCAATGGCCAGCCTGCCGGTCACGATCTTCAAGTTCGCGATGAGCCCGTACGAGAACTGGCAACAGCTGGCATGGGCCGGCGTGTTCCTGATCACTGTCGCCGTGCTCGCCCTCAACATCCTGGCGCGGGTCCTGACGCGCAACAAACACTGAACCCAGCAGAAGAAGACAACATGCCAAATACCGTTGCACAACCGTCGCGCTCGAAGATCTCGGTCAAGGACCTGAATTTCTACTACGGCAAGTTCCACGCGCTCAAGGGCATCAACCTCGAGATTCCCGAGAACAAGGTCACGGCCTTCATCGGCCCGTCGGGCTGCGGCAAATCGACCCTGCTGCGCACCTTCAACCGCATGTTCGAGCTTTATCCGGAGCAGCGCGCCGAAGGCACCATCGCCCTCGATGGCGAGAACCTGCTCACCTCGAAGCAAGACGTGGCACTGATTCGCGCCAAGGTCGGCATGGTGTTCCAGAAGCCCACGCCGTTCCCGATGTCGATCTACGACAACATCGCCTTTGGCGTGAAGCTGTTCGAGAACCTCTCGGCCAGTGAAATGGACGACCGCGTTGAATGGGCCCTGAAGAAGGCCGCGCTGTGGACCGAAGTGCGCGACAAGCTGCAGCAAAGCGGCTCGGGCCTCTCCGGCGGCCAGCAGCAGCGCCTGTGCATTGCGCGCGGCATCGCGATCAAGCCCGAAGTGCTGCTGCTCGACGAACCCTGCTCGGCGCTCGACCCGATCTCGACCGCGAAGATCGAGGAACTGATCGCCGAACTCAAGAATGAGTACACGGTGGTCATCGTGACGCATAACATGCAGCAGGCCGCCCGCTGCAGCGACTACACCGCCTACATGTACCTCGGCGATCTGATCGAGTTCGGCGCCACCGAGCAGATGTTCTTCAAGCCGCAGCGCAAGGAGACCGAGGACTACATCACCGGCCGCTTCGGTTGAAGTCAAAGGAGACAACATGACCGAGAAACACCTTTCCAGCCAGTTCGACAGCGAACTCAACGGCGTCTCGTCGCGCGTGATGGAGCTCGGCGGCATGGTCGAGTCGCAGATTCACCAGGCCGTGTACGCGCTGCTGCAGTTCGACGTCGAAGCGGCCGACCGCGTGATGGAGACCGAGCAGCGCGTCAACGCGATGGAAATCGACATCGACCGCGAGCTGTCTTCGATCATTGCGCGCCGCCAGCCCACGGCACGCGACCTGCGCCTGCTGATCGCCATCAGCAAGACCACCGCCAACCTCGAGCGCGTGGGTGACGAGGCCAACAAGATTGCGCGCATGGTCAAGTCGATCATCGAGAGCGGTTCGGCCCGGCAATTGCCGACGACCGAGCTGCGTATCGCGGCGGACCTGGCCTCGGGCCTGCTGCGCAAGGCGCTCGACGCATTCGCGCGGCTCGACACCTCCGCAGCGTTGTCCATCCTCAAGGACGACGACCTGATCGACAAGGAGTTCGATGGTTTCGTGCGCAAGCTGGTCACCTACATGATGGAAGACCCGCGCACGATCTCCGCCAGCCTGGACCTGCTGTTCCTGGCAAAGGCCATCGAACGCATTGGCGACCACGCCAAGAACATCGCCGAATTCATCATCTACATCGTCAAGGGCGCCGATGTGCGGCACACTTCGATGCAGGAAATCGAGTCCGCGCTGCAGTAACAACAGCGGCAAGACTCCCAAGAAAGCATGAAGAAACCCCGTGTCCTTATCGTCGAAGACGAGTCCTCGATCGCCGAGCTGATCGCCGTCAACCTGCGCCACAACGGCTTCGAGCCGATCTGGTCGGAAGATGGTGCTGCGGCCCAGCGTGAGATCGACGCCTTCCTGCCGGATCTGATCCTGCTCGACTGGATGCTGCCCGGTCAAAGTGGCCTGCAGCTCGCGCGCCAGTGGCGCAAGGACCCGCGCACCAAGGCCATCCCGATCCTGATGCTGACCGCGCGCGGCGACGAACCCGACAAGGTCGCCGGCCTTGATGCTGGTGCCGACGACTACATCACCAAGCCGTTCTCGACCCAGGAAATGCTGGCCCGCATCCGTGCGGTGCTGCGCCGCCGGGCACCGGAAGTGGTCACGGAGCGCGTCGAGATCGGCGAGCTCGCACTCGACACCTCCACGCACCGCGTGACCTGGCAGGGCGGTGCCCTGAAGGTCGGGCCGACCGAGTTCAAGCTGCTGGCCTATCTGATGCAGCATGCCGAGCGTGTGCACAGCCGTGCTCAGCTGCTCGACAAGGTATGGGGCGACCACGTCTACATCGAAGAGCGCACGGTCGACGTGCACGTCAAGCGCCTGCGCGAATCGCTGGGTGCGGCTGCGCCGATGGTCGAAACCGTCCGCGGAGCGGGCTACCGCCTGACCGCCCAAGTCACGGTTTGACCGCCGTGGCACCCTTTGGCCGCGGGCGCGGATAATCGCCCGCCATGCCTTTCCGAATTGCTACATTTTTAATAGCGTCCCTCTTAATAGGAGCGGGCGCTATCGTCATTTTTGGATGGAAGTTCGGGTGGCTGGGCGCCTGGCTGGGTGCGGTACTCTGGCTGGGGCTTGACGCCTGGCGCGCCGAGCGGCTGATGCGGGTGTTGCGTAACGATGCCGCCGGCCTGCCGTCGCGCGGGTCCGGCGTGTGGGGTGAGTTGTCCGAGCGCATCCGCAAGCTGCTGCGCGACCGCGAGCAGCAGACCCGGCAGGCCGAAGACCGGCTGCAGGAATTCCTGGCCGCCATCCAGGCGTCGCCCAATGGCGTGGTGTTGCTCGACGAGCAGGGCCGCATCGAATGGTGCAACCAGACGGCGGCCAGCCAGTTCGGTATCGACGCCGAACGCGATCTGGCACAGCACCTCGCCAACCTCGTGCGCGATCCGGCTTTCGTTGCCTACCTCGCGTCCTGGAATTACAGCCGCGACGTGGTCATCGACGCCTCCGGACTCGGCCATGGGCATCAGCGCGGTCATCCGGTGCGGTTGTCGGTGCAGGTGCATCCCTATGCCGGCAATCGCCGCATGCTGCTGACGCGTGACATCACGGCGCTGGAGCAGGCCGAGGCGATGCGGCGCGATTTCGTGGCCAACGTGTCGCATGAAATCCGCACGCCGCTTACGGTGCTGGCGGGCTTCGTCGAGACGCTGCAGAACCTGCCGCTCGATGCGGAAGAGCGCACGCGCTATCTGTCGCTGATGGGGCAGCAATCGCACCGCATGGAGACGCTGGTGAACGACCTGCTGACGCTGTCGCGGCTGGAGGGCAGCGCGGCACCTTCGGGCAACCAGTGGATCCGCACTCGTGCGCTGCTCGCACAGTGCGAAGACGAGGGGCGAGGGCTGTCGGGGCGTCTGACGCCGCAGGGGCATCGACTGTCGTTCACGGTCGACGCGGAGTCGGAACTGTCGGGCGCGCCAACCGAGCTGCAGAGCGCGATGTCGAACCTGCTGAGCAACGCCATCCGCTACACGCCCGGCGGCGGCGAGGTGGCCGTGAGCTGGCGGACACTGCCTGACGGGCGCGGCGAATACGCCGTGAAGGACACCGGCCCCGGCATCGCCGCCGAGCACATTCCGCGGCTGACCGAGCGCTTCTACCGCATCGATCGCAGCCGCTCGCGCGAGACTGGCGGCACGGGACTGGGACTGGCGATCGTCAAGCACATCGCCCAGCGGCACGGTGCCGAACTGCGTATCGAAAGCACGGTGGGCAAGGGCTCCCGCTTTGCTCTGTTGTTTCCGGCAGCGCGCGTGCGGGAAGCGCGAGTGCTGGCCAAGTAGGCGCGGCTTATCTCGCGCGCTGGCGCATCGTCCAGCGCAGCAGTGCACCGAACAGCAGGGCCGTCAGGGCCAGCGCGGCGGCGCTCATGATCCAGAACGCCAGCGGTGACTGCATGGCCGCCCAGGGGCCCAGACCGTGGTACGCCAGCAGATAGCTCCCGCCCAAACCCAGTCCCCACAGCATCGCGCAATAGATCACCAGCGGCGCCAGCGTGACCCGGTAGCACCGCAGCACGAACACGCAGAAGGTCTGCACCGCATCCGCGAAGTGATACAGGGCCACGGCCAGCAACAGCGCGCCCGCCATCGCGATCACGGCCGGGTTGTCGGAATACACGTTGGCGAGCTCGTAGCGCAGCACGGCCATGGCGGTGGCATAGAACAGTGCGCACAGCGCCGTCAGTTCGAAGCCCAGCCGGCAAGCGTGGCGAGCCTTGGCTGCGTCCCCGGCGCCGAGCCAGAAGCTCACGCGCGCGCTGGTCGCGATGGCCAGCGACAGTGGGGTCATGTAGGCCACGGCCAGCAGGTTCGACGCGATCTGGTGCGCCGCTGCGGCTGTGGCGCCGAGGCGAGCGATGAACAGGGCCATCAGCGTGAACGAGGTCACTTCGACCAGTACCGCCAGGCCGCCTGGCACGCCGAGCCGCGCGAACTTGCGGATCTGCTGCCAGTCGGGCGCCTCAAGGCGCTTCCAGAGCCCGTAGTCGCGGTAGAACGGACGGTTGCGCAGCAGCCAGATGGCGCAGCCGAGCATCGCCCAGTTCACGCACAGCGTGGCCCAGCCGCAGCCCACGAGGCCCATGGCCGGCAGGCCCGCGCCGCCGAAAGTGAACCAGATCGACAAGGGCAGCTTCACGACTAGCGAACCGAGCTGCAGCCAGGTCACGAGTTGAGGCCTGCCCAGGCTCTGGTTGAGCGTGCTGAACAGGCGGAAGAGCAGAGCCGGCGCCAGCGCAAAGGCCAGCACTGCGAGATAGGCTTCGACTTCGCCGCGCATTTCCGGCGGCACCTGGGTCCATCGCAGGGCTGCGCCCGGCAGCAGCAGGATCGTCATGCCGACCACAACGGCAATCGCGGCGAGGTATAGCGATTGCCGCACCGAGCGGCCCACTTCACCGCCGCGGCCGCCGCCATGTAGTTCGGCCCAGACCGGCAGCAGAGCTTGCAGCACGCCCATCAGCGAGACGTATACGCTGACGAAGATGGCGGCGCCGACCGAGAGGGCGGCCAGCGCGTGCTCGGAGTAGCGGCCCGCGATGATGGTGTCAGTCACGCCGAAAGCCATCACGGCCAGCTGGCCCACGAGCACCGTGCCCGCGTGCCGCGCGATCAGAGCCCGTTCGCTCCTCACTGCGGCGTGATCTTCTGGTAAAGCAAGAGGTCGTCGGCCGCGCTGCTGGGGCGGCGCAGCGTGCCGGCAAAGCGCCACTGGTCGAAGGGAATGATGGTGTGCAGGCGCTCGATGGTTTCGGGGCTAGCGAGCAGCCACGGGCAGTCGGTGCCAAGCAGCAGCGGCTGCACGTTGAAGTTGCCGTGGTGGCGCAGCGCCGCAATGTGCGGACGGCTGAGCGCGAGCTCGGCGATGCAGCGCGGCTGGCCGACGCGTTCAGCCACGGCGCGCACTTGCGGCGCGAAGCTGCGTGCGTAGTCGATGGGCGGCAGCCATAGCGTCATCAGCAGCATCCAGCACAGCGCCGTGCCGCCGGCTGGCAGCACCAGCGTCTTCCAGAGCGCAGCGCGGTGCCGCCCCGTGCGCCAGCGCACCAGCCAGCACCAGGCGATGGTTGCAGCCACGGCGAGCGCCACGGCAATGGGAGAGAGCTCGGGCACGAAGCCGGGCACCAGTCGCGTGACGCTGGCGGCCGGTTTGGGTGGAACGCCGGTCTGCATGGCGATCCAGTAGATCCAGCCCAGCACGGCGAGGCCGCTGAAGAACAGTACGTTGAACCAGTCGATCAGCGCCGCGGCGCTGCGCCGGAAGGTGGGCAGGGCGAATGCGGCTAGCGTGGCGAAGGCAGGCAGAGCCAGCAGCAGCGAACGGTCGGAGTAGTCGGTGGTCCAGGTGGCGGCCAGCGGCACCAGCGCGAACCAGAAGGGCAGCGCGACGTGGCGCGACGTGAGCTGGCGCCGCCAGCGCCACAGCGTCCAGATGGCGAGCGGCCAGACCGGCCAGGTGAACCACAGCAGCAGCTTGGCCTGGCTGCGCACGTCACCGAGCAGCGAACCACCGACCACGGTGATCTTCCATGTCGGCAGCTTCAGGCTGAACACCAGCACCGCCGCCAGCACCGTGATGCCGATCATCGTGAGGAGGGCACCTCGTGTGTAGCCGGGGCCGTTGTCTTCGTTGTTGTCGGCGTTTTCGCGTTCGGACTGCGCGGCAAGCCGGCGTTCGTACGCGATGTACAGCGCGCTGCCGATGGCCAGCGCGAGCCCGACGGTGGGCGCGCCGCTCAGCGTAATGCCGATGGTGCCCACGGTCAGCGCGATCACCGGGCCGGTGCGGCGGTAGGGCAGTGCGGCCACGCCATAGAACAGGTGCGAGGCGAAGAACAGCTGCGCCAGTGCGGGGGTGGTCTCGTGGCCGAGCTGGGCCAGGCCGAGGCAGGCGATCAGCGCCAGCAGGCCGCCGTCGGCGATGGCGCGTGCGTAGTCGGTCGGCCGGGCCTCGCCGCCGAAGGCAAAAGCCACGGGCTGGGCGCGCGCCGTGCGGGCCAGGTAGTACACGGCGTACCAGGTGGCGGTGAAGGCGCCCCAGAGCAGGAACGCGAACGCAACGCGCACGGCCAGGTCGGGGTTCAGCCACGACGGGGCGATCTTGATGGCCAGTGCGCCGATCCAGTACGGGATCAAGGCGGGGGTTTCGGGGCGCAGGCCCAGCAGCATGGGATCGAACCAGCGTGCGATGCCTTCGGTGCTGCGAGCCAGTTCGGACATGTAGCCGAAGGCCGTGATGTCGGCGCTCTTCCAGGGACCCCGGCCAACCAGGCCCGGCAGCAGGTAGGCCGCGCACAGCAGAAGCAATGCGATGCGCGGCAGCCGGCGCACGGCGCTCTGGGCAACGATCGCGGGAGTGGGCAGGTTCAAGTGGCGGAAAAAGGCAGGATTCAGAAAGAAAAAGGGCAGCGCGGTAAACCGGGCTGCCCTCGACGCAAAAGCGCGTGCCTTACTTCGAAGCAGCGCCGGTGGTCTTGCCGAAGCGGTTGCGGAACTTCTCGACGCGGCCGCCCATGTTGTCGACCGACTTCTGAGTGCCGGTGTAGAACGGGTGCGATTCGCTCGTGGTGTCGAGCTTGAACAGCGGCAGTTCGCGACCGTCGTCGGTCTTGCCCATTTCCTTGGTGTTCGCGCACGAACGGGTCACGAACTTGAAGCCGTTCGACATGTCGACGAACAGAACTTCGCGGTAATTCGGGTGGATGCCTTCTTTTGCCATGGTCTTTCCTTTTGCGCTGTTGGAATCAATGCGCGGTCGATGCGAGAGCCACGTGCCGGACGAAGCTGCCCAGCCGCACTTTTCGCGGAGCCCATGATTATCGCATACTGCCCCATTTCCGAGCAAACCGGGCCTCCCCCATGACCTCTGCACCTCTTCGTGTCGGCCTCGTTGGCTATGGTTTTGCCGGCCAGACCTTCCACGCGCCCGTGCTTTCGGCCGTTCCGGGGCTCGAATTGGCGGCTGTGGCTAGTTCGCAGCCGCACAGGGTGCACGCCGACTGGCCCGGTGTTGCCGTGGTGCCGGACGTAGCGACGCTCGTGGCCCGCTCCGACATCGACCTGGTTGTGGTGGCCACGCCCAACGCCCAGCACTATCCGGTCGCCAGAGCGGCGCTGGAGGCCGGCAAGCACGTGGTAGTGGACAAGCCTTTCACGCTCGATGTGGCCGAGGCGAGGGCGCTTGAATTGTTGTCTAAGCGCAACAATCGTGTCCTGGCGGTCTACCAGAACCGGCGTTTCGATGCCGATTTCCTGACCCTCAAGGATGTTCTGGCGTCCGGTGAGCTGGGCCGCCCGGTGTACCTGGAGTCGCATTTCGACCGCTTCCGGCCCGAGGTAAAGGAGCGCTGGCGCGAGCAGGCCGTGCCGGGTTCGGGCCTTTGGGTGGACCTTGGTGCTCATCTGGTCGATCAGGTGGTGCAACTGTTCGGCCGGCCTGACACGGTTCAACTCGACACTGCGGTCCTGCGCGATGGCGCCGTGGTCGAGGACTACTTTCACGCCGTGCTGCGGTACGACAGTGGGCCGCACGCGCCGCTGCGCGTGGTGCTGCATTCGACGACGTTGGCAGCGCATGCGGCACCGCGCTATATCGTCCACGGCACGCGCGGCAGCTACGTCAAGTACGGCGTCGATACGCAGGAAGATGCGCTGCGCGCCGGGCAGCGACCGCCGGCCGAAGGGTGGGGCGCAGATCCGCTCGATGGCGAGCTCACGCTGATTGGCAGTGATGGGGCATCCAGCAAGCGCAACATTCCCACCCGCGCCGGCAACTATGTCGACTACTACGTCGCAGTGCGCGATGCCATCCTCGGCCGTGGCTCGAACCCCGTGCCGCCCGAGCAGGCTGTCGCACTGATGGAGCTGCTCGACCTCGGCCGCCAGAGTGCCCTCGAAGGCCGCGCCCTGCATACAGGGCGCCCATGAAAAAAGCGCGTTGACCCGGTAGGGCCAACGCGCTTTTGCGGGAGAGCGTGGTGCTCAGCCGCCGCGACGCATCATGTCGAAGAACTCGACATTGGTCTTGGTCGCCTTCATGTTCTTGAGCATCAGCTCCATCGACTCGATCTCGTCCATGTTGTACATGAGCTGACGCAGGATGCGGGTCTTCTGCAGGATCTCGGGTGCCAGCAGCAGTTCTTCGCGGCGGGTGCCGCTGCGATTGAGCTGGATCGAGGGGAACACGCGCTTTTCGTACAGGCGGCGGTCGAGGTGGATTTCGGAGTTGCCGGTGCCCTTGAACTCTTCGAAGATCACTTCGTCCATGCGGCTGCCGGTATCGATCAGCGCGGTGCCGATGATGGTCAGCGAGCCGCCTTCTTCCACGTTCCGCGCGGCGCCCAGGAAGCGCTTGGGGCGCTGCAGGGCGTTGGAATCGACACCGCCCGTCAGCACCTTGCCCGACGAGGGCACGACGTTGTTGTAGGCGCGGGCCAGGCGGGTGATCGAGTCGAGCAGGATCACCACGTCCTTCTTGAGTTCGACCAGGCGCTTGGCGCGCTCGATCACCATTTCGGCGACGTGCACGTGGCGCGCAGCGGGCTCGTCGAAGGTCGAAGCAATGACTTCACCCTTCACCGTGCGCTGCATTTCGGTCACTTCTTCAGGGCGCTCGTCGACGAGCAGCACCATCATGTGAACGTCGGGGTAGTTGGCACTGATCGCGTGGGCGATGTGCTGCATCATCACCGTCTTGCCGCTCTTGGGCGGCGCCACGAGTAGGGCGCGCTGGCCTTTGCCGATGGGCGCGATGATGTCGATGATGCGGCCCGTGATGTTCTCTTCGCCCTTGACGCCGTCGCGCTCAAGCTTCATCTGTTCCTTGGGGAACAGCGGCGTCAGGTTTTCGAACATCACCTTGTGCTTGTTCTGCTCCGGCGGACCGTCGTTGACCTTGTCGAGCTTGGTCAGTGCGAAGTAGCGCTCGCCGTCCTTGGGCGTGCGCACTTCGCCTTCGATCATGTCGCCGGTGTGCAGGTTGAAGCGACGCACCTGGCTGGGCGAGATGTAGATGTCGTCCGTGCTGGCCGTGAAGCTGGTGTCGGGGCTGCGCAGGAAGCCGAAGCCGTCGGGCAGTATTTCGAGCACACCGTCGGCGAAGACCTGCTCGCCGGCTTTTGCGCGCTTCTTGATGATCGCGAACATCAACTCCTGCTTGCGCATGCGGCCGACGTTTTCGATCTCAAGCGCTTCAGCCTGCTTGAGGACTTCAGACACGTGGAGTGCCTTGAGTTCGTTTAAGTGCATGGAATGACCCCTCGCGGGGTAATCGAACGGAAAACGGGGGGAGGTTGGGTGTGAAGCGAGAACTGCCTCACCAACCGGGGAACTCGAACCGGTTGCCTGAATGAAAGGGCCGGTGATCTGTGGGAGATTATGACAGGAAAAACGCGCCGACCAACGCATTGCGCGCTGGCCGGTTGAAATGTCGCTTAAGCGAGTTGCTGGTCGATGAAGGCCGTGAGTTGCGCCTTGCTCATGGCGCCGACCTTGGTGGCGGCCAGCTGGCCGTCCTTGAACAGCATCAGCGTGGGGATGCCGCGAATGCCGAACTTGGCGGGGATGTCGCGGTTCTCGTCCACGTTCAGCTTGGCGATCTGCAGCTTGCCCTCGTAGGTGGCCGACACTTCGTCCAGGATGGGGGCGATCATCTTGCAGGGGCCGCACCATTCGGCCCAGTAGTCGACCAGCACGGGCTGGCTGGACTTGAGCACGTCGGCCTCGAAGGAGGAATCGGAGATGTGTTTGATGAGTTCGCTGGCCATGTGATGGATCCTTGTGCGCAGAGAGTTTCGGTGCAGCTAAAGTGCTGGTCATTGTGACAGAAACCAAGGGGTGGCGTGCCTTGCAGGGCCGCTATGGCGGCGATAGCCAAAGCCCTTGCGTGTCACGTCCACGCGCTCTCCAACCCCTCGATAGAACATGAACGAAGGCCACCCTGTCCAGGCCCTGTGGTGCGATCCCGCCGACGGCGTCGTCGCGCGGATCGTCCGCGCGCTCGCCGAGCGCCAGCTGCATGCCGCCCGTACCGTGGTGCTGGTGCCCTATGCGCAGCTGATGGGCGTGGCGCGCGCCATGTGGGCGCGATGCGGCAGCCCCGGCTTCGTGCCGCGCTTCGAAACCACCTACAACTGGGCCCGCAGTGCGGGCGGTTTCGTGCCGACCGGCTACGACATCGCGCACGACATGGCGCGCGACCTTGTCACGGCCCAGGCGCTGCTGTCGCAGGCCGGTTTCAACGCCGAGCGCTTCGCCTTGGCCGGCCGCGTCGTCGAGCTGGCGTATCAACTGGCGCCCCTCGCCGCTGCCGTGACGCCCGAGGAGCGGGGCGGCGAATGGGCGCAGCACGCGGCGAGCGTGGCCGAGGCGGGCAGCGAATCGGAGTGGTTCCGCATAGAAAGCGCGCTGATCCGCATCGCCGTCGCGTGGACCTCGACCTCGGGCTACGCAACCGACGTGCTCCAGCGCGACAGCACCCGCGCGCAGGTCGATGCGCTGATCGTGCTCGAGGGCTTCCAGACCGATCCGCTCACGCAATCTCTCTGCAAGCTGTGGGGCGACCATGCCCTTCATCTCTCGCTCGTGCCCTCCGGTGTGCTGGCGCAACCCTGTGCCTCGCATATCGCCCTCGACCCCGAAGACGAGGCAGAACTCGCCGCCGCCTGCGTGCTGCGCCACCTCGCCGAAGACCGCGCACCGGTCGCCCTGGTCGCGACCGACCGTGCCCTCACGCGCCGTATCAGCGCCCAGTTGAGCGCGCAAGGCGTCGTCACGCACGACGAAACCGGCTGGAAGCTTTCGACCACGCGCGCCGCCGCCACGCTGATGAGCGCGTTGCGCGCCTGCGCCCACGACGCCGCCAGCGACCAGGTGCTCGAATGGCTCAAGAGCGGCGCCGACGGTGACGCACCGACCGTACAGCTGCTCGAAGCACGTCTGCGCCGTGAAGGCCAGCGCGACTGGTCGGCGTGGTGTGCATTCATGGCACGCAGCGAGAACCCACAAGACGCCACGCTGCTGTCCTTCACCGAGGCCATCGAAGAACGCCGAGCGCCCATGACCCGCTCGCGCCCCTTGGCCGAATGGCTGCACGCGCTGCGCGAACTGCTGGAGGCCAGCGGCCAATGGGCGTTGCTCGACGAAGACCTCGCCGGCGGCAAAGTGATCGGCGCCCTGTGGCTCGATGCCGGCGCGCACGGCGACGACGACGAATTCCCCGGTGGCCGTCACACGCTGGCCGAATTCACCGCCTGGGTCCGCGACGTGCTGGAAGACGCGAGCTTCGTGCCCCCCGCTGGCGACCAGGCCCCGAAGGTCGTGGTGCTGCCGCTATACCAACTGCTGGGCCGCGCGTTCGGCGCGGTGGTCATTCCCGGTTGCGACGACCGTCGCCTGCCCGCATCGCCCGAGCCGCCCGGCAACTGGAGCGCGGCGCAGCGCCTCGAACTGGGCCTGCCGTCGCGCGAAACGCTCGAAGCTGCACAGCGTGCGGCCTGGGCTGCGGCCTTGCACAACCCGTCGTGCGAGTTGATCTGGCGCCAATCTGATGCCAGCGGCGAGCCGGTGCGGCCCAGCCCGCTCGTACAGGCGCTGCAGCTCGACCACGCGCTGCAGCCCTCGGCCGACCCGCGCACACCGCGCGAGGTGGCAGTGCAGCCAACAAAGTATCCGACCCCCTCGGGCGCGCTCCTGCCGCTGGAGAACATCTCCACCAGCGTGTACGAAGACCTGCGGCGCTGCCCCTACCGTTTTTTCGCGCTGCGGCAACTGGGCCTGCGCAGCGCAGACGAACTCGACGCCGAGATCGACAAGCGCGACTTCGGCAACTGGTTGCATGCCGTGCTCGGCCACTTCCACGAGGCGCTGGCCGCAACCCCGACGCAGGATGCGCAGGAACGCACCGCCCTCATCGAAGAGGCGGCCCGGCGGTCGATGCACGAGCTCAGCCTCTCCGAGGCGGAGTTCCTGCCTTTCGCTGCGGCATGGCCCGCGGTGCGCGACGGCTATCTCGGCTGGCTCACCGGGCACGAGGCGGCCGGAGCCGTCTTCGCCGAAGCCGAGCCGTGGAAAGACCAGCCGCTGGGCAACCTGCGGTTGATCGGCCGGCTCGACCGCATCGACCGCATGCCCGACGGCCAAGCCTTCGTGATCGACTACAAGACCGAGTCGGCAGCCGTCAGCAAGGAGCGCGTGAAAGACCCGACCGAAGACACACAGCTGGCCTTCTACGCCGCGCTGGTGGCCGACGACACCTTGCGCGCGGCCTACGTCAACGTGGGCGAAAAATCCTCCGGCACGCAGACCGTCGAGCAGCCTGCCGTCGTGGAAGCCAGGGACGCACTGGTGGCCGGCATCATCCATGACTTCACGCGCATCGCGCAGGGTGCAGCGCTACCGCCACTGGGGGAGGGCGCCGTCTGCGATTACTGCGCCGCAAGAGGCCTCTGCCGCAAGGACTTCTGGGAGGCGTCGAAATGAACGGCGCAGCCTACGAGCACAACGGCCGGCACGTCACGCGCGAGGCCTTCTACACCGTCGCATGCGACCCGCGCCGCTCGGTTGCCGTCGAGGCCTGTGCTGGCGCCGGCAAGACCTGGATGCTGGTGTCGCGCATCCTGCGTGCGCTGCTCGAAGAGGGCGAATCCGCCTGCGAGCCGCACGAGATCCTGGCCATCACCTTCACGAAGAAGGCGGCCGGCGAAATGCGCGAGCGGCTCGACCAGTGGCTCGAAGACTTCGCCGAGCGAACGCCGGAAGAACTGGTCGGCCAGCTCGTGATGCGCGGCGTCAAGCCTGCAGCCGCGCTGGCGGCCGTGCCGCGTCTGAAGGGCCTCTACCGACGCCTGCTCGAAGGCGGCCGGCCGGTGCAGTTCCGCACCTTCCACGCTTGGTTCGCGGGCCTGCTGCGCAATGCGCCGCTCGCGGTGCTGCGTGAACTGGGCCTGCCCTCGAACTACGAACTGCTCGAAGACGACGCCGAGGCGCGCGGGCACACGTGGCGGCCGTTCTTCGAGGCCGTGACCGCCGACAAGAACGCGCTGGCCGACTACTACGCCGTCGTCGCCACGCACGGCCGCTCGCAGACGGCCAAGGCTTTGAGCGAGGCGCTGTCGAAGCGTGTCGAATTCTCTCTGGCCGATGCGGAGAACGCCGTGCTGCATTTCAGCGTGTTCTATCCATCGCTCGAGGGCCTGGCTGACCCGACCGAGGCCTTGCGCGGCGAGCAGGTCCGCCGCCGCTGGCTCGACCGCGCCGCCGCGCTCGGCCGCGAGAGCAACAAGACGCCGCAGAAGGCGGCCGAAGCCATCATCGACGTGTTCGGCACGGGCGAACCCTCCGGCGATTCGCTGGCTGCCGCGCTCGCGCACCTGCGCAAGAACTTCTTCGTGGCGACCGAGGACCGCCTCAACAAGAATCTGCAGAAATTCCCTGCCGCGCAAGAGGCCGAGGCCGAGCTGCAGGTGCTGTGCGGCGCACAGGCCCAGCACGCCGCATGGCTCTACCAGCAGCGCATGACGCGGCTCACACGCATCCTGATCTCGGCCTTTGCCGATGTGAAGCGTGCCCACGGCTGGGTCGACATGAACGACGTCGAGCAGGCTGCGCAGTTGCTGCTCGGCCAGTCGGCCCTGTCGGGATGGGTGCAGGAGCGGCTCGATGCGCGCATCGCGCACCTGCTGATCGACGAGTTCCAGGACACCAACCCCCTGCAATGGCAGGCGCTCTACGGCTGGCTCAGCGCGTACACGGGCGCGCAGGGCCGCGCGCCGCGCGTGTTCATCGTGGGCGACCCGAAGCAGAGCATCTACCGCTTCCGTCGGGCCGAGCCGCAGGTGTTTATCGCCGCCAAGAAGTTCGTGCGCGAAGGGCTCGACGGCGAGCTGCTGAACTGTGACCACACCCACCGCAATGCGCGAGCTGTGGTCGGGCTGGTCAACGCAGCGATGCTGGCCGCACAGGAGGCCGCCGAGTTCGACGGCTACCGCGCCCACACCACCGAGCGCGGCGACGAAGGCGAACTGCTCAAGCTGCCGGCCATCGACCGTGATGCGCTCGGCGATACGGCCGAAGCAGCGCCGGCCGACGACGGCATGCTCCACTGGCGCGACAGTCTCGTCACGCCGCGCGTGCTGCCCGAAGAGCAACTGCTGCAGAAAGAATGCGAACAGGCCGCGCAATGGGTCGCGCAGCGCATCGCCGACGGCACGCCCCCGCGGCAGATCATGGTGCTGGCGCGCAGGCGCAGCCGGCTCTCGGCCATGCAGGACGCGCTGCGCCAGCGCCACATCCCCGTGCAGCAGCCCGAGAAAAACGACCTGCACGACGCGCCCGAAGTGCAGGACGTGGTTGCGCTGATCGACGCGCTGGTGTCGCCCGCGCACGATCTTTCGCTGGCGCGGGCGCTGAAGTCGCCGGTGTTCGGCATCGACGACGAGGCGCTGGTGCAACTCGCGCTGCGCCAGCGCGAGCGCGGTGCAGTGAGCTGGTTCGCGTTGATCCAGAAGGACGAGAGCTTGCCTCCAGCGTTGATCGAAGTGGGCCCGAAGCTCAAGAAATGGCAGCGCTGGCTGATGACGCTGCCGCCCCACGATGCGCTCGACGCGATCTTTCACGACGGCGATTTGCTCGCGAAATTCGGCGCTGCGGTTCCGGCGGCGATGCGCCAGAGCGCGCTGGCCAATCTGCGCGGCGTGCTGTCCGCGTCGCTCGACATCGATGGCGCGCGTTTCGCCACGCCGTATGCACTGGTGCGCGCGCTGCGTGCGGGCGGCGTTCGCGCCCCGACCGTGGCTGCGCCCGATGCGGTGCAATTGCTGACCGTGCACGGCGCGAAGGGGCTGGAAGCCGACACCGTCCTCATGCTCGATTGCGACGCACCGCCACCGCGCGCCCAGACCATGGGCGTGCTGGTCGAATGGAAGGGCAGCGACAGCGCGCCGACGCGCTTCGTGTTCCTCGCAAGCGAGAAGACGCCGCCGGCCTGCGCCGCAACGCTGCTCGAAGAAGAGCAACGCGCGCGCCACCGCGAAGAACTCAATGGCCTTTATGTAGCCACCACGCGGGCGCGCGAGCGGCTGGTGCTGTCGTCGGTGCGTCCGGCGCGTGCCAACGAAGGCAGCTGGTGGACGCGCCTGGAGCCCCTGTGCGAGCCCACAGAGGCTGACGAGCCGCTGGTCGCGCTTCCAACCGAGACCGGCGCGGCCAGCTTCTCGATGAAGCACATGCCGGTAGCGCCTGCACCTACCGAACAACCGTCTGCAAAGAAGGCTGCCAACACCACGATCGATGTACGAGCCGCCGCTTTCGGCCAGGCCATGCACCGGCTGCTCGAATGGGCGGTGCCGGGCGAGCCTCTGCCAGCGGCCCACGTGCGCGCCGCAGCCCGCGAATTCATGCTCGATGCCCAGCAGGCACGCGGTGCCGCCGCGCTGGCCCAGCGCATCCGCGCGGGCGAAGGGGCGTGGGTGTGGGACGATCGCAGGGTCGACTGGCATGGCAACGAAGTCACGCTGGTGCATGAAGGCGAAACCTTGCGCATCGACCGTCTGGTGCGCGAGCGCGACGGCGGCGCCTGGTGGATCCTCGACTACAAATCCGCGGCGCGCCCCGAACGGGACGCCGCGCTGATCGCACAGATGCAGCGCTACCGCGCGGCAGTGCAACATGCCTATCCCGGTGCCACGGTGCGCGTCGCGTTCCTCACCGGGCAGGGCGAACTGGTAAATCTCGAATGACTGTTTCCCCTACCGTCGCCGTCATCGGCGGCGGACCTGCCGGCCTGATGGCGGCTGAAGTCTTGAGCGCCTCCGGTGCGCAAGTGCACGTCTATGACGCGATGCCTTCGGTGGGCCGCAAGTTTTTGCTGGCCGGCCGCGGCGGGCTGAATCTCACGCATTCGGAGCCCTTCGATGTGTTCATGAGCCGCTTCGGCGAGCGCCGCGCGCAGCTGGAGCCGATGCTTGCGCAGTTCGGGCCGCAGCAGGTGCGCGAATGGGCGAACGGCCTTGGAATCGAGACCTTTGTCGGCACGTCGGGGCGTGTGTTTCCGACCGACATGAAGGCAGCGCCGTTGCTGCGTGCGTGGCTGCATCGGCTGCGTGCGGCGGGTGTGCAGTTTCATATGCGGCATCGCTGGGTGGGCGACGGATCATTCGATGCGGCGGCATTGCGATTCTCGACACCCGCTGGCGACGTCACTGCAAAGGCCGATGCCGTGGTGCTGGCACTGGGCGGCGCAAGCTGGGCGCACCTCGGCTCTGACGGCGCGTGGGTACCATGGCTGCAGGCGCAGGGCGTGGAGGTGGCGCCGCTGCTGCCCGCCAACTCCGGCTTCGACGGTGCGGGCTGGAGCGAGCATTTCTCCAGCCGCTTCGCGGGGCAGCCCTTCAAGTCGGTCGCGATTTCCTTCACTGACAGCCAGGGACGGCACTTTGCACGCAAGGGCGAGTTCGTTGCGACGGCCACGGGGATCGAAGGCAGCTTGATCTATGCGGCATCGGCGCTGCTGCGCGACGAGATCGCTGCAAAAGGAAGTGCGACGCTGCTGCTGGACCTGCTGCCCGACCGCAGCGCCGAGCAGGTCCTGGCCGCGGTCACGCATCCGCGCGGCGCTCGCTCGCTCAGCAGCCACCTCAAGAGCCGGCTCGGGCTAGAAGGCATCAAGGCCGGCGTGTTGCACGAAGCATTGAGCCGCGAAGCGATGCAGGATGCGGCGCAACTGGCGGCGACGATCAAGGCCGTGCCTTTGAAGCTCGTCGCAACGCGCCCGATCGACGAGGCGATCAGCACGGCTGGCGGCGTGCGCTTTGATGCGCTGGATGCGCAGTTGATGGCGAACGCACTGCCCGGCGTGTTCGCGGCAGGGGAGATGCTCGATTGGGAAGCGCCGACTGGTGGCTACCTGCTGACGGCGTCGATGGCCAGTGGCGCTGCGGCAGCACGCGGCGCGATCCAGCGGCTGGGCCTGTGAGGGCCTCGCGCCGTTGGAGTTTCTGCTGCTGAGAGTTTTTGCAAGCCTCGTTTCATTTCGCACGGAATGAAACGAAGCCGCTGAAGAGGTTGACGAGCCTTACCCCTGGCACTGACTACGCAGTTAGGGCTGCTTGGTTCCCCACCTGACCCGGTTGGCCACTTCACCATGCAGGGAGGCCCGTCAGCACGCATTGTAACCCCCAGGATGCGCGCACTTCGTGTCGCTTCTCCTTCCCCCTGCCGGGGGGCGATACCTGAGGCCCCGGTGAAGCCGGTTCCTCGGTGTCCCACGAAAAGGCAGGCCTTTTTGATTGCGGGGTAGGGCTGAGGGCCGGCGCCGTGCCTTTTAGAATGCCCGCAATGTCTTATCTCGTGCTCGCTCGCAAGTTCCGTCCGAAAACCTTCGGTGAGATGGTCGGTCAGGGGCATGTGGTTCAGGCGCTCGAGAACGCGTTGACCACGCAGCGCCTGCATCACGCCTATCTTTTCACCGGCACCCGGGGTGTCGGCAAGACCACGGTCTCGCGGATTCTGGCGAAGTCACTCAACTGCCAGGGGCCGGACGGGCAGGGCGGCATCACGGCCACGCCGTGTGGCGTGTGCCAGGCCTGCCGCGACATCGACTCGGGCCGCTTCGTGGACTACACCGAGCTCGACGCGGCCTCGAACCGCGGCGTGGACGAGGTGCAGTCGCTGCTCGAACAGGCCGTCTACAAGCCGGTGCAGGGGCGCTTCAAGGTCTTCATGATCGACGAAGTGCACATGCTCACGAACACCGCGTTCAACGCGATGCTGAAGACGCTCGAGGAGCCGCCCGAGTACCTCAAGTTCGTGCTGGCCACGACCGATCCGCAGAAGGTGCCGGTCACGGTGCTGTCGCGCTGCCTGCAGTTCAACCTGCGGCCGATGGCGCCCGAGACGGTGCTCGAGCACCTCACCAGCGTGCTGCAGACCGAGAACGTCCCGGCCGAGCCGCAGGCGCTGCGCCTGCTGGCGCGCGCGGCGCGCGGCTCGATGCGCGACGCGCTCTCGCTCACCGACCAGGCCATCGCATTCGGCAACGGCGAGCTGGTCGAGGCCGGCGTGCGTCAGATGCTCGGCAGCGTCGATCGCGGCCATGTGTTCCGCCTGATCGAGGCGCTGGCGCAGGGCGATGGCAGGACGGTGGTCGAGACATCGGAGGCGCTGCGCGTAGACGGCATGTCCGCCGCCTCCACGCTCGAGGAAATGACAGCAGTGCTGCAGGCCATGGCAGTGCTGCAGGCCGTGCCTTCTCGGGCGGAGTCGGCCGATTCCGCCACCGACCCCGACGCGGCCGACACCGCTCGCCTCGCCGCGCTGATGCCGGCCGACGAGACGCAACTGCTGTACAGCCTGTGCCTGCATGGCCGCGGCGAGCTGGGCCTGGCCCCCGACGAGTACGCTGCCCTGACCATGGTGCTGTTGCGGCTATTGGCCTTCAAACCTTCCAGCGCGGCTGCTTCGACGGCCTCCCCGGAAAAAAAAACTCTGAATGAAGCTGCGGCCGTGGCGCCGGTAGCTCCGGCGCGCACCGTGCCACCTGCTCCGGCCCCCGCGCCGGTGGTTCGCCCCCCGGTCGAATCGCCTGCTGCACCCGCGCCAGCGCCTGCCTACGCTGCCTCGGTTCCCGCCGGCCATCGCCTCGCCGTGGTCGACGAACCCCGGCAGGCCGAACCCCGCCCCGGCGCTGCCGCCGAAGCACCCGCCCGGGTTGTCGGCGTGCCCATCCGCGTGCAGCCTCCGCCCAGTGCCCGCGACACGCCACGCGCCGACGAGCCGCGCAGCACCTTCACCCCCATTCCGACCAGCGAAGACGGCGATTTCTGGTACGCCACGGTCTCCCAACTGATCGCGGCCGAGGCCATCGCCGCCTTGGCGCGTGAACTGGCGCTGCAGTCGCAGCTGGTGGGCCGCGACACTGACCAGTGGCTGCTGCGCATCGAGCGCGAAACGCTCAACCAGCCGTCCAGCCGCGAAAAGCTGACGGCTGCGCTGGGCAGCCTGGGCCACGACGTCAAGCTCGCCATCGAGATCGGCAGCGTGGTCGACAGCCCCGCGCGCCGCAACAAACAGGCCGCGGACGAGCGACAGCGCGTGGCCGAAGAGGCCATCCTCAGCGACCCTGAAGTGCAGGCACTGATGCGCGACTTCGATGCGAAGATCGTCCCTGGCACGCTGAAACCAGCCTGAGCTTCCGTCTCTCTTATCCTTCACCCACTTTCCAACCAGACACAGGACCAACGATGTTCAACAAAGGACAACTGGCCGGCCTCATGAAGCAGGCGCAGGCAATGCAGGACAACCTCAAGAAGGCCCAGGAAGAGCTGGCCCACATCGAGGTCGAAGGCGAATCCGGCGCCGGCCTCGTCAAGGTCGTCATGACTTGCAAGCACGACGTCAAGCGCATCACCATCGACCCCAGCCTGCTGGCGGACGACAAGGACATGCTCGAAGACCTCGTGGCTGCCGCCTTCAACGCTGCCGTGCGCAAGGCCGAGGAAACCAGCGAGCAGAAGATGGGCAAGCTGACGGCCGGCATGCCAGGTCTCCCGCCCGGCATGAAGCTGCCGTTCTGAGCGAGCGGTCGCAATAAATGGCAGACGCCAGTTCGCTCGACGCCTTGGTCGATGCGCTGCGCCGCCTGCCCGGTGTCGGCGTCAAGTCGGCCTCGCGCATGGCATTCCACCTGCTGCAGCACGACCGCGAGGGCGCACAGCTGCTCGCACGCGCACTGCAGCAGGCCGCAGGCCACGTGCGGCATTGCGAGCGCTGCAACACCTTTACCGAGGCGCCGGTCTGCAACGTCTGCCTCGACACGCGGCGCGATGCGAGCAAGCTCTGCGTGGTCGAGACGCCGGCCGACCAGGCCGCGCTCGAACGCACCGGTGCGTTCCGCGGCTATTACTTCGTGCTGATGGGCAAGCTCAGTCCGCTCGACGGCATAGGGCCGAAGGACATCGGCCTGCAGAAGCTCTTCGACCGCGCGCGCGACGGCACGGTGAGCGAGGTCATCCTCGCCACGAACTTCACCGCTGAGGGCGAGGCCACCGCGCACGTGATCGGCGAAGCGCTGAAACAGCACGGCCTGACCGTGACGCGCCTTGCACGCGGCGTGCCGGCAGGCAGCGAGCTCGAGTACGTCGATCTCGGCACCATCGCCCATGCCCTGGTAGATCGCAGGTAGCGCGCACAGCGTTGTCTGTGCACTCGCGTTTCCGCTCGATATCGCAATACTTTTTCCGGCGCGATGATGCCTTGGCGAAGGCTTCTCGGAGAGGCCTTCGTGCTTACGTGAAAACCCGCACGGGATCACCCCGATGCAGCCGTGTGGTGCGGCCCCTAAGCTCGATTCAGTTCTTACGAGTCACAGAGCCAACGGGCAACGTTTCATGCTTCATCGCCGCACTCTCATTTCAGCTACTGCCGCCATCGCCGCTGCAACCATCGCGTTGCCGCGCGTCTTTGCGCAGCAGGCGAAGCTGGAGAAGACGAAGATCTCCATCGCGGTCGGCGGCAAGGCGGCGTTCTACTACCTGCCGCTCACCATCTCGGAGCAGCTCGGCTACTTCAAGGCCGAAGGGCTCGATGTGGAGATTTCCGATTTCGCCGGCGGCGCACGTGCGCTGCAGGCGGTGGTCGGCGGCTCGGCCGATGTCTGCTCGGGCGCCTACGAACACACCATCAACCTGCAGGCCAAGAACCAGTTCTTCCAGGCCTTCGTGCTGCAGGGCCGTGCACCGCAGATCGCGGTGGGCGTGTCGACCAAGAACATGGCCGGCTACACCGGCATCCAGGATCTCAAGGGGAAGAAGATCGGCGTCTCCGCGCCGGGCTCGTCGACCAACATGGTGGCCAACCTCGTGCTCTCGCGCGGCGGGCTCAAGGCCAGTGACGTGAGCTTCATCGGCGTGGGCGTGGCGGCCGGTGCGCTCACCGCGCTGCGCTCGGGCCAGATCGACGCCATCAGCAACACCGACCCGGTGATGACGATGCTGGAGCAGAAGGGTGACGTGAAGATCATCAGCGACACGCGCACGCTCAAGGGCACGCTGCAGGTGTTCGGCGGCACGATGCCGGCCGCCTGCCTGTATGCGTCGAGCGAGTTCATCCAGAAGAATCCCAACACCTGCCAGGCGCTGGCGAATGCCATCGTGCACGGCCTGAAGTGGCTGCAGACGGCGGGGCCCGGCGACATCATCAAGACGGTGCCCGAGACTTATCTGCTCGGCGACCGCGCGCTGTATCTCGCGTCGTTCGACAAGGTGCGCGAATCGATCGCCACCGACGGCCTCGTGCCGGTCGACGGCCCCAAGACGGCGCTCACTGCGATCGCAAGCTTCGATACCACCGTGAAGGCCGACAAGATCGACCTCGCGAAAACCTACACCAACGATTTTGCTAGGCGCGCGAAAGACAGGTTCAAAGCCTGATTCCGAACGTCCCCGCGACCCGGCCTCGGCCGGGTTTTTTACGCCATGTCCGACTACGCACTCGAACTTCTCTCCATCAGCTGCACCTTCCATTCGAAGGACGATCCGGGCCAGCGCTACACGGCGGTGGCCGACACCACGCTGCGCATCAGGGCAGGGGAGTTCGTCTCGGTGGTCGGACCCACAGGCTGCGGCAAGTCGACGCTGCTGAACGTGGGCGCGGGCCTGCTCGAGCCCTCTTCGGGCACCGTGAAGGTCTTCGGCCAGACGCTCGAGGGCATCAACACGCGCGCCGGCTACATGTTCCAGACCGAGGCACTGATGCCCTGGCGCAGTGCCGTCGACAACGTGATGGTGGGCCTGCAATACCGCGGTGTGCCCGATGCCGAGGCGCGCGAGCAGGCCGAGGCCTGGCTCTCGCGCGTGGGGCTCTCGGGCTTCGGCGACCGCTATCCGCACCAGCTTTCCGGTGGCATGCGAAAGCGCGTGGCGCTGGCGCAGACGCTGGTGCTCGACCCCGACATCATCCTCATGGACGAACCCTTCAGTGCGCTCGACGTCCAGACGCGCCAGTTGATGGAGAACGAGGTGCTCGACCTCTGGAGCGCGAAGAAGAAGGCGGTGCTGTTCATCACGCACGACCTCGACGAGGCCATTGCGATGAGCGACCGCGTGGTGGTGCTGTCGGCCGGCCCTGCGACGCACCCCATCGGCGAGTTCGCCATCGACCTTGCAAGGCCGCGCGACGTGGCCGAGGTGCGCACGCAGCCGCGCTTCGTCGAGCTGCACACCCAGATCTGGGAGGTGCTGCGCGACGAGGTGCTCAAGGGCTATGCGCAGCAGCTGAGGAAGGCCGCCTGATGCCTCGCCTCGGACTCAATGAACGCAACGCGCGCTTCTGGCAGCTGGCACTGCTGGTGGTGATCCTGGTGGCGTGGCACATCGCCTCGCGCAACCAGCAGTTCGCCTTCTTCCTCGGCGAGCCGATCCAGGTGGCGGGCCGCATCTGGAGCTGGTTCCTGCCGTTCGAACTGCCGGCTAATGCGCTCTTTCCCGAAGGGCTGAAGGGCAACGCCGACATCTACCAGCACCTGGGCACCACGCTGCTGGAGACAGTGCTGGCCTTCGTCATCGGCACAGTGCTGGGCCTGGCCTGCGGGCTGTGGCTGGCGCTCGCGCCCACGGCGAGCCTGATCCTCGACCCCTACATCAAGGCCGCCAATTCGATGCCGCGCGTGATCCTCGCGCCCATCTTCGCGCTGTGGTTCGGGCTGGGCATCTGGAGCAAGGTGGCGCTGGCGGTCACGCTGGTGTTCTTCATCGTGTTCTTCAACGTCTACCAGGGCGTGCGCGAGGTGAGCCCGGTGGTGCTGGCCAACGCGAAGATGCTGGGTGCCAACCAGCGGCAGCTGCTGCGCACGGTGTACCTGCCGAGCGCGACCAGCTGGGTGTTTTCCAGCCTGCACACTTCGGTCGGTCTGGCCTTTGTTGGTGCGGTGGTGGGCGAGTACCTGGGCTCGGCGCGGGGCGTGGGCTATCTGATCCTGCAGGCTGAGGGCACTTTCGATGTCAACACGGTGTTCGCCGGCATTGTGGTGCTCACGGCCTTTGCGCTGGCGCTCGACGGGATCGTAGGGCTCATCGAAAAGCGCCTGATGAAGTGGCAGCCGAAGACCGGCGAGACCGAAAAGCTCTAGAGCCCTCATGCGATGATCCTGCGCGGCGCTGAGGAGTGCCGCAACGATCCACGGGGGTAAACGAACAATGAGCCACGACCACAAGCGGGCCACGACCTTGCGCTCGCGCGACCAGGCCGCCAAGGTTTCGAACGAAGAGCTGTTCTTCGACCTGGTCTACGCGTTTTCAGTCACGCAGCTTTCCCACTACCTGCTGGACCACCTCACGCTATTGGGGGCGCTGCAGACGCTGGTCATGTGGTTTGCCGTCTGGCTGGGTTGGCAGTACACGGCCTGGACCACCAACTGGTTCAACCCCAGCGCGCTGCGCATCCGCGGCGTACTGTTCGCAATCATGCTGTTGGCGATGGTGATGGCCTCGGCGCTGCCCGGGGCCTTTGCGGAGCGCGGGCTGGCGTTCGCGCTGTGCTTTGTGGGCATCCAGGCGGGGCGCACGCTCTGCATGCTGATCGCCATCGGCCCCAACGATCCGCTCACGCCCAACTTCCGCCGCCTGCTGGCCTGGAACTGCGTGGCCGGGGTGTTCTGGGTTGCCGGTGGCCTGGCCGATGGGCCGGCGCGCCTCGCGCTCTGGTTCGGCGGCGTTTTGTGCGAGTACATCGCACCGATGATCGGCTTGCGCTTTCCGGGCCTGGGCCGTTCGCTGACCAGCGACTGGACCATCGACGGCGGCCATCTCGCCGAGCGCTGCCAGCTGTTCGTGATTGTTGCGCTGGGCGAGTCGGTGCTGGCGACCGGCATCGCCTTCGGGCACCACCCCGAATGGCATGGGAGCGATCTGTTCGCGCTGCTCGTGGGCTTCGCGGGCAGCCTGGCGATGTGGTGGATGTACTTCGACACCAGCGCCAAGGAAGCGACCCATGTCATCGAGCATGCCGCGGACCCGGGCGGCGTCGGCGCCAAGTTCCACTACACGCACGTCATTCTGGTGGCGGGCATCATCGTCTGCGCGGTGGCGGACGAGCTGACGATCGGAGAGGGCTCGCACCATGCCGAGCTCAAGTACCTCGGTGCGCTGATCGGCGGACCGGCGCTCTATCTGTTCGGCAATGCGCTGTTCAAGCGCGTGGTGCGCGGCTTCCTGCCGCAATCGCATCTCTATGGGCTGGGCCTGCTGGCGGTGCTTGCGGTCTTCGCGTCGCACATGACGGTGATGGTGGTGGGCACGCTCACCACGGTCATCATGATCGCCGTGGCCGCGCTGGAGGCCGTGGTACGCCGCAGGGCGTGGGCCGCCAAGGCCCACTGAAGCGCGACCAGCCTTAGCGCTTCTTCTTCACCGGCGTGCCGCCGCGCTTCTCGCGCACGACCTGCTGCTTGCTGCTGGCAGGCACCTTGGCCACATTGGAGCCCCGCGGCGCGGCAGCCTTCGAGGACGCACCGCCACGGCGTGCGGGAGCGGCCGTGACATGCGACGTCTGCACGGGCCGGATGCCGGTGCCAGCGCGGGTCGCAACCGTCGCGCGAACCGGCAGATACACCACCACGCTATAGCCGCGCTTGAACGCGTGATTGGGCTTCACGTCGTTCCACTCGGCGACGTTGGCCGGCTTGAGGTTGTAGCGGCGCGCGATGCTGGCAACGCTGTCAGCGCGGCCGGCCTTGACGGTCGTGCGGCGGGTGACGATCTCGGGCTGGAAGCTCAGGTGGCCGCCGTCGGCCACCACGGCCGCCACGTCTTCCTTCACGCGGGCGCCGCGCGGCACGATCAGCGTCGAGCCGGCCTTGATGAGCATGCGCGGCGGCACGTTGTTCATGGCGCGCAGGTCGGCTTCGCTCATGCCCGAGCGCTGGGCTGCGTCGGCCACCGTCATGGTGTTGGGCACGACCCAGGCCGTCCAACTCGCGTACTGGCCCTGTGAATAGGCGTCGAAGTTGCGCTGGAACACGGCCGCGTTGTCCCACGGCAGCAGGATCTGCGGCGTGCCGGCGGCGATCAGCACCGGCTTGTGCGCTGCGGGGTTGAGCGCGCGGAAGTCGTCGAGCCGCACGTCGGCCAGCTTGGCGGCGAGCTCCACGTCGAGGTCGCGCGTGAGCGTGACGGTCTGGAAGTACGGGTGGTTGGCGATCAGCGGCAGTTCGGTGTTGAAGGCCTGCGGGTTCGCCACGATGTTCTTCACGGCCTGCAGCTTGGGCACGTACATGCGCGTTTCGGCGGGCATGGTGAGGTCGCTGTAGGTGGTGGGCAGGCCCAGGCGCTGGTTCTTGGCGATGGCGCGGCTCACGCTGCCTTCACCCCAGTTGTAGGCGGCCAGGGCCAGTTGCCAGTCGCCGAACATGCCGTAGAGCTTCTGCAGGTAGTCGAGCGCGGCGCGGGTGGAGGCCACCACGTCGCGGCGGTCGTCACGGAAGATGTTCTGCTTCAGGTCGAAATCGGTACCGGTGGCCGGCATGAACTGCCACATGCCCGCGGCGCGCGCGCTGGAGATAGCCTGAGGGTTGAACGCGCTCTCGATGTAGGGCAGCAGCGCGAGTTCGGTCGGCATGTTGCGCCGCTCGAGTTCCTCGACGATGTGGAAGATGTACTTGTTCGAGCGCTCCGTCATGCGCTGGATGTAGTCGGGCCGGCTGGCGTACCACTGCTCGCGGTCGCGCACCAGGTCGCTGTCGAGGTTGGGCATCTTGAAGCCGCGGCGGATGCGGTCCCACATGTCGACCGGCGGCGCGAGCGTGACCACGCTCTGCGAATGGGCCTGGCCGCTGGGGAGGGGGGAGAGCGAGTCGCGCGGGTAGATGGGGGCCGCGCTGCCGGCGACCTTGGAGCCGGTGCCGCCGGCCTGGGGTGACGATGAAGAAGAGGGGGAAGAGCTGTTGTTGTTCGTGCCCGCGCAGCCCGCGAGCACCAGTGAACCTGCAAGGCAGGTGGCAGCGATAAATTTCATCGGAAGTCGTTTTTCCATTGGCGCAGTGCGGCAAACACGTCGGCTTCGGCTGCATCGGCAGCCAGCTCGGCGTGGGCACGCACCGCTCTAAGGACAGTGGCTTCGCGGCTGCGAAGAAAGGGGTTGACCTGGCGTTCGATCGCCAGTTGTGACGGCAGCGTGGGCTGCCCCTTCGCGCGCAGGCTTTCGCAGCGCGCGTTGTAGTGACTCAGTTCGGCGTTGGCCGGTTCCACCGCCTGGGCGAAACGCAGGTTAGAAAGTGTGTACTCGTGAGCGCAGCAGATACGCGTGTCGCCGGGCAAAGCGGCGAGTGCATCGAGCGAGGCCAGCATTTGCGCAGGCGTGCCCTCGAACAGCCGTCCGCAGCCACCGGAGAACAGCGTGTCGCCACAGAACAGCAGCGGTGCGTCGTTGAGCGCGGTTTGCGCGGCGGGGAGGAAGTAGGCGATATGGCCGGCGGTATGGCCCGGCACGTCGATGACCTCGAAGCGCAGGCCGAGCACTTCCGCGATGTCGCCCTGCGCCAGCGGCGTGTACGGCTCGGGAATGCGCTCGCGTGCGGGCCCCCAGACCGGGGCGCCGGTGGCTGTATGCAGCGCGGCCACGCCCCCCGTGTGATCGGGGTGGTGGTGCGTGACTAGAATCGCGGCCAGCTGCAGCTTGTGGCGCGCCAGCGCGTCGAACACCGGTTGGGCATCGCCCGGATCCACCACGATGGCGTGGGACCCGTCGTGCAGCATCCAGATGTAGTTGTCAGCGAAGGCGGGCAGCGGAACAAGGGTCATGAGCGGTCAAATTATAGGTTTGCAGGATTGGTTCGCGACCCCCCCGGGGCGCTACCTTCTGGCTTGGGAGCAGGCCCAGTTCGATCAGGCGGTGGCCGATGTGTTCGGCTATCACGCGCTGCAGCTGGGCGCGGCAGAGGTCGACGGGCTGCGCGCCAACCGCATGCCGCACCGCTGGCTGGCACTGGACGACCCCGCCCGAGCCAGCAAGGCAACGCTCCTGACCGACTTCGCGGCGCTGCCTTTTGCAGCCAACAGCCTCGACCTGGTGGTGATGCCGCACGCGCTCGAACTGAGCCCTGACCCGCACGCCACCCTGCGCGAGGTCGAGCGGGTGCTGGTGCCCGAAGGCCGCGTGGTGATCTGCGGGCTCAACCCGGCCAGCCTCTGGGGCATGCGGCAGCGCCGCGCGCACATCTACCGCCGGCTGGGCATCGGCGATCTTTACCTGCCCGAAGGCGGGGAGTTCATCGGCTACTGGCGCATGCGTGACTGGCTGCGCCTGCTGAGCTTCGAGGTGGAGTCGGGCCGCTTCGGCATCTACCGGCCGGCGGTGCGCAGCGAGGCCTGGCTGGAGCGCTCGCGCTGGATGGACGCCGCCGGCGAGCGCTGGTGGCCGATCTTCGGTGCGGCCTACTTTCTGGTCGCGGTGAAGCGGGTGCGCGGCATGCGCCTGCTGAGCGCCGACTGGCGGCGCTCAGGCGCCCGCGCCACCGCGCCCGTGCCCATTGCCGGCAAGGTGCATCGCAGCGAGCCGAACAAGAATTGAAATGATCGAAATCGAATGAAGAGGATCGAATGAAAGAGAAGGAAAAGTCAGTTTGAACGAAGTCGTGATCTACACCGATGGTGCGTGCAAGGGCAATCCCGGCCCCGGTGGCTGGGGCGCATGGCTCAAGTCGGGCGCCACCGAGAAGGACCTGTTCGGCGGTGAACTCAACACCACCAACAACCGCATGGAGTTGACCGCCGTCATCGAGGGCCTGGCCGCGCTCAAGCGGCCCTGCAAGGTGCTGCTGTATCTCGACAGCCAGTACGTGCGCAAGGGCATCACCGAATGGATCCGTGGCTGGAAGGCCAAGGGCTGGCTCACTGCGAGCAAGCAGCCGGTAAAGAACGTCGAGCTCTGGCAGCGGCTCGACAAGCTGGTGAGTGAAGGCGGCCACCAGATCGAATGGCGCTGGGTCAAGGGCCACTCGGGCGATCCGGGCAACGAGCGCGCCGACATGCTGGCCAACAAGGGCGTGGACAAGGCGCTGGGGCGCCTCTGAGTCGGGCGGCCGCTGGCCGCTCTTTCTTTTCCCGGCGGCTAGATCACGCCGTCGAACATCATCACGTCCACCTCGTCGCCCGCTGCCACGCTGCCCTGGTCGTGGTGCAGCACCACGAGCCCGTTGGCCTCGACCATCGAGCTGAGCACCCCGGAGCCCTGGTGGCTCGCAACGCACACTTCGGGCAACGCGCCCCGCACGTTCTTCACGAAGCCGCGCTGGTATTCGGTGCGGCCCGGCTTCTTGCGGATCGGGCTCGTGCTGCGCGCGCGCAGCAGCGGTGGCGGCGCGGCGGCTGCTTCATGGCAGCCCATCATGCGCAGCAGCGCCGGCCGCACGAAGGCCAGGAAGGTGACCATCACCGCCACCGGATTGCCCGGCAGGCCGAACAGCACGGCCGGCTGCGGTGACGCCTCGCGCGGAATCAACCCCACAGCGAGTGGACGGCCCGGGCGCATGGCCACGCGCCAGAACGCCATGTCGCCCAACTGCTGCATCACGTCGCGTGTGTGGTCAGCCGCGCCCGCGCTGACGCCGCCGCTGGTGACGATGGCATCGGCCTCGCGCGCGGCGCGCTGCAGCGTGGCGGCGAGCGTGGCCGGGTCGTCGCGTACCAGGCCGAGGTCGATCACCTCGCAGCCCAGCCGCGTGAGCAGGCCGATCACGGTGTAGCGGTTGCTGTCGTACACGGCGCCTTCGCGCGGCGCGTCGCCGAGGCTCAGGATCTCGTCGCCGGTCGAAAAACAGGCCACCCGCAGCCGCCGCAGCGCGGGCACGCCCGGCAGGCCGAGGCTCGCGACCATGCCGAGTGCGGCGGGCGAGAGGCGTTCGCCCTTGCGCAGCGCGGGCTGGCCCTTCATCAGGTCTTCGCCCGCGAAGCGGCGGTTGTCGCCGCGGCGCAGCACCTTGGCCGGGAAGCACACGCGGTCGCCGTCGACTTTGCAGAACTCCTGCGGAATGACGGTGTCGAGGCCCGCCGGCATCATCGCGCCGGTCATGATGCGCACCGCATCTCCCGCGCCCAGCGCGCCGCGCCAGGCCGCGCCGGCCAGTGCCGTGCCCGCCACGCGCAGCGTGATGGAGGCGTCGATGGGGGCGTCCTTGGGCAGCACCGAGCCGTCGAAGGCGTAGCCGTCCATGGCGGAGTTGTCGTGCGGCGGCACGCTGATGGGCGAGACGATGTCTTCGGCCAGCACGCGGCCGAGGGCGTCGAGCAACGAAACGCTTTCGCGCTGCGTGACGACGGCCGTGGCCGTCAGTTGCGAAAGGAAGGCGTGGACGGCCTCGACGCTCAGGTCAGCGGCGTCGTCATAGCCCGTGAGGGTGGAAGCGATGTCTGCGATGCGGCTCATCGGTTTTCGAGTGCGTGCAGTTCGGCCAGGGTGTTGGCGTTGAAAAAGGCGTCGGGCGCGTCGCCGGGGCGGTCGAAGGGCACGTGCACCGTGCGGTGCTGCGCGGTCCATGCGTGGACCTTGCGGCCGCCGGCTTCGGTGTAGCGCTGCAGGCTGCCGCGCAGGTCGGCGCGCAGCAGGCAGAAGACGGGTTGAGGGCGCAGCACCACGTCGCCCTCGGCGGCTTCGGGCGCGGTGGCGATGGCGATCTCCGCATTGCCGGCAACGACCGCTTCGGCGAGCCGGGCGGCCAGGTCGGTCGGGAACAGGGGGGTGTCGCAAGGCACGGTCAGCAGCCAGGGCGTGGTGCAGTGCTCCAGCCCGGTCAGAAAGCCCGCGAGCGGCCCCGCATAGTCCGCGAGGCTGTCGGGCCACACCGGCACGCCGAAGGCTTCGTAGTCGGCGAGGTTGCGATTGGCATTGACCATCAGCCGGCCGACCTGCAGCCCCAGCCGCCGTATTGCATGCAGCGCCAGCGGTTCGCCGTTGAAAGGCTGCAGCCCCTTGTCGACACCGCCCATGCGCGAGCCGCGTCCGCCGGCCAGCAGCAGCCCCGTGATGTCGGCGGTTGCGATGGTGGCGTGCGCGGGCATGGCGGCCGCCTGCGTCATCCGCCGATGTAGCTCATCTCGACGCGGCGCGGGGCCTTGTCGCCGGCATCGCCGCTGTCGTCGTCCGGACCGTGCAGGGCGCGCAGCTCCGAATAGCGGTCGGCGCGGCCCTGCCAGATGTGGCCGATGGTCGAGGAGATGTCGTCGTCGCTGGCGGTGCCGCGCAGCAGTGGGCGCAGGTCGTGGCCGGCGCTTGCGAAGAGGCAGAGGTAGAGCTTGCCTTCGGTCGACAGGCGCGCGCGGCTGCAGTCGTGGCAGAAGGCCTGGGTGACGCTGCTGATCACGCCGATTTCGCCGGTGCCGTCGGCATAGGCCCAGCGCTGGGCGGTTTCGCCGGGCGTGGCGGCTTCGAGCGGCACCAGCGGAAATTCGGCATGGATGCGCGCGATGACGTCGGCCGAGGGCAGCACTTCGTCCATGCGCCAGCCGTTGGTGGCGCCCACGTCCATGTACTCGATGAAGCGCAGCACCACCTTGCCGCCGTGGTGCGTGCGGAAGTAGCGGGCCATCGGCAAGATTTCTTGATCGTTGGCGCCGCGCTTGACCACCATGTTGACCTTGATGGGGCCGAGGCCAGCGGCGATTGCCGCGTCGATGCCGGCGAGCACGTCGGCCACCGGAAAGTCGACGTCGTTCATGTGGCGGAAGACGGCGTCGTCGAGGCTGTCGAGGCTCACCGTCACGCGCTGCAGGCCGGCAGCCTTGAGTGCGCCGGCCTTGCGCGCGAGCAGCGAGCCGTTGGTGGTGAGCGTCAGCGCCAGCGGTTCGCCAGCGGGTGTGCGGATCTCGGCGAGTTGTTCGATGAGCCCTTCGATGTTCTTGCGCAGCAGCGGCTCGCCGCCGGTCAGTCGGATCTTGCGCACGCCGTGGGCGGCGAACAGGCGGGCCAGCCGCGTCATTTCCTCGAAGCTCAGCAGCGCGCTGTGCGGCAGGTACTTGTAGTCCTTGTCGAACACATCCTTCGGCATGCAGTAGCTGCAGCGGAAGTTGCAGCGGTCGGTCACGCTGATGCGCAGGTCGGTCATGGGCCGGCCCAGGCGGTCGAGCAGCAACCCCGTGGCGGGCACGGCAATCTCTGGTACAGCCACGACGGGGCGTGCGCGGCCGACCGCGGAGATCGGGATGACGGTGCTGCTGCTGTTCTTCATGGCTTCGTGGAAGGGGGCTCCGATTTTGCGCCAGGCCCCAAGGGCCTGTGAATCGGAGGCTACTTGATCACCGCCGCATAAATCATGTCCCGGGTCAATGTTCTGTAATGTGTTCTGTACTTTGGCGACTGCAGCATGAGCACGACGAACATCTCGTTCTTCGGGTCGACCCACATGTAGGTGCCGCCCGCGCCGCCCCAGTTGTATTCACCGCCGGCCGACGGGTAGGGCGCCTCGCCGTCGTTGCGGCGCACGGCAAAGCCCAGGCCGAAGCCGTAGCCCGGGCCCGGCAGGTAGAGCGGGCCGGGCACGATGCCGGCGCCCGCATTGGAATGGTCGGCGGTCATCAGCGCGATGGTGCGCGGGCCGAGGTAGCGCTTGCCGTCGAGCGAGCCGCCGTTGAGCAGCATCTGCAGGAAGCGCGCGTAGTCGTTCGCTGTCGACACCAGTCCGCCGCCGCCCGATTCGTACTTGCGCACGACGCGCGGGTCGTTGAACTCGGCGCCCACGCCGAAGCTGCGGTCGCTGGCCAGCGGCTCGGCAATGCGCGGCTGGCGCGCCGGTTCTGGCACGTAGTAGCTGGTGTCCTTCATGCCCAGCGGGTCGAGCAGCCGGGTTTTCTCGAACTGGTAGAGCGACTGGCCCGACACCACCTCGATCACGCGGCCGAGGATGTCGGTCGACTGGCTGTACTCCCAGGTCGTGCCGGGCTGGTAGGCCAGCGGCAGCTTGGCAAGGCGCTGGGAGAACTCGGCCAGCGTCGGGTCGCCGGCGCCCAGGTCGGCGGCGTTGTAGGCCTGCTTCACGAGGCCCGGGCCGAAGAAGCCGTAGGTCAGGCCCGATGTGTGGCGCATCAGGTCCTGCACGGTGATCGGGCGACGCGCGGGCACGGTGTCGAGCACCGGCTTGCCGTCGGCGCCGGGCTTCTCGACGCCCACCGTCATGGTGGCGAACTCGGGCAGGTACGTCGAGATCGGGTCGTCGAGCTTCAGGCGGCCGTCTTCCACCAGCATCATCGCGGCCACCGTGGTGATGGGCTTGCTCATCGAGTAGATGCGGAAGATGCCGTCGCGCGGCATTGGAGTGCCGGCCACAGGGTCGAGCTTGCCGACCGGCTCGAACCACGCGACCTTGCCCTGGCGCGCCACCAGCAGCACCGCGCCCGGAATCTTGCCGGCGGCCACGTCGGCCTTGAGCACGTCGGTGAGCATCTGCAGGCGCCCGGTCGAGAGACCGACCTGTTCGGGCCTGGCTGTCGGCAGCGATTGCGCCGCCGCCAGCAGGGGAAGGGCCAGGCCGAGCACGGCCGCGCGCAGGCCGCGCTTCAGGAATCTCATGGTGTTGTCTCCGTCTTGTTGTGAATGGAAAACCTGTGCCGCCTCTCGTGGGCGGCTGCGGGCTATCCGCGGCAGAGCTTCAGGTTCGTGCGGGTGGCGCGGACCACGGGCAGGAAGATCTCGGCGTCGGCCGGCGGGTAGTTGTCCTTGATGCCGTCGTCGGTGCGGTCGGCGTCCTCGGCCAGCGGCTGCAGGGTCTTGAGGCAGGCGGCGCGGTCGTTGAGCTTGAACTGCGTGAGCGCGAGGTCGTTGCGCAGCCAGGCCTTGGTGATCCAGTCGAGGGTCTTGTCGCAGTCCGAGAGCACGGGCGCGAGGGTGGTCTGCGCGGCAGCGTAGTCCTTCGCGTCGTACTGGCGCTTGAAGGTCTTGCGCGAGTTGGCCACGGCCTTGTCGGTGCAGGCGGGGATGGGGCGGGTGTAGGTGCCCTCGAAGCCGGCGCGCGCGCCGCAGTTGTCGCGGCATTGATCCGCGCCGTTGGTCGTGACCTGCACCTTGTCGGCGTTGACCGCGAAGTTCACCACACACGCCGAGTCGTCGAGCTTGGCCTTGCCGCGCACGATGGTGCCGTCGAGTGCGCAGGTGTGTGCGTTGGCGCCGATGGTGGTGATGTCGAAGTGCCCGTCGGGCTTGACGCGCAGCGAGCCGCTGCCCCGTTCGTAGATGTAGTCGCCGGCCGGCGGCGTGGCGGTCTGCGCGGCGGCGAGGCCGGCGCAGGCGAGCAGGGCGAAGGGAAGGATGCTCTTGAGCTTCATCGTTGGAAATCTCCCAGGAAACGTGCCGCAGCGCAGTGTATCTATCGTTGCCGAAAGCTTCCTGAAATGGCCGGTTTGCGCCATCTCTGCCGCAGATGTCTTGACATGGACAATGAGAATTCCTATCATTTAGGCGCCTGAGTACGCAACACGTCGACAACGCAAAGGGCTCTTCCAACCAAGGAGCTTTTTCGACCGTGCCGTACACCCTGCCAGCCTTGCCCTATGCCTTCGATGCGCTCGAACCGCACATCGACGCGCAGACGATGGAAATCCACCACGGCAAGCACCACCAGACCTATGTGAACAACCTCAATGCGGCCCTGAAAGACACGCCGCACGAGGGAACGCCGGTCGAAGAACTGATCGCCAACGTCGAGCAGCTGCCCGAGGCGCTGCGCGCGCCGGTGCGCAACAACGGCGGCGGGCACGCCAACCACAGCCTGTTCTGGACCGTGATGGCGCCAGTCGGGCAGGGCGGTGGCGGCACGCCTACTGGGGCGCTCGCGAAAGCCATCGACACCGGCCTGGGCGGTTTCGACGCCTTCAAGGAGGCCTTCACCAAGGCCGCCCTCACGCGCTTCGGCAGTGGCTGGGCGTGGCTGTCGGCAGGCCCCGGCGGCAAGCTCGCCGTGGAGAGCAGCGGCAACCAGGACAGCCCGCTGATGCGCGGTATCGGCTCTGGCAACACGCCGATCCTCGGACTCGACGTATGGGAGCACGCCTACTATCTCAAGTACCAGAACCGCCGTCCCGAATACATCGCGGCCTTCTACAACGTCGTGAACTGGGCCGAGGTGGCCCGGCGTCACGCCGCCGCGACCGGCGGCTGAGGAGCAGGCCCATGAACGAGCCGCAGCAGGGCACGATGGCAGGACGGCAACCCAGGCAGGCCCGCCCGATGCGCGAGTGGGTCGGCTTCGCCATCGTCGCGGCCGGCGTGTTGGTGGGCGTGTTGCAGTTCTGGCAGTTCGTTCGCGGCGACCCGCTGGTATGGAATGCCTTGCTAGGCGGCTCGGTCGCCGCGCTGGCGACCGCGCTCGGCACGCTGCCGGTGCTGTTCTCGCAGAAGCTCCCGGAGCGGCTGCAGGACACGCTGTTCGGCTTCGGCGCCGGCGTGATGCTGGCGGCCAGCGCCTTCTCGCTGATCATCCCGGGCCTGGAGGCCGCAAAGAATGTGGGCGTGTTCGGCGGCGGCAACTGGGCGGCGGGCGGGGTGATCGGCTCCGCCATCCTGCTCGGCGGCATCGTGCTGATGCTGATGGACCGCGTGCTGCCGCACGAACACTTCATCAAGGGCCGCGAAGGCCAGGCCGCCAGGCAGTTGCGCCGCACCTGGCTCTTCGTGTTTGCGATCGCGCTGCACAACGTGCCCGAAGGCCTGGCCATTGGCGTGGGCTATGCGGCCAACAACGGGCTGCGCGCCGACGCGCTGGCCACCGGCATCGCAATCCAGGACGTGCCCGAGGGCCTGGTGGTCGCGGTGGCGCTGCTGGCCGCCGGCTACAGCCGCATGTTCGCGGTGCTGATCGGCATGGCCTCGGGGCTGGTGGAGCCGCTGGGTGCGGTGCTGGGCGCGGCCGTGGTCGGCCATTCGGCGATGCTGCTGCCCTGGGGACTTGGCTTTGCGGCAGGCGCGATGCTGTTCGTGATCAGCCACGAGATCATTCCCGAGTCGCACCGCAAGGGGCACGAAGCCTTTGCCACGAGCGGGCTGATGATCGGCTTCGTGCTGATGATGCTGCTGGACACCGCGCTGGCCTGACCAGCCCCGCGCGGTCAGCCGTGCTTGACGGCGACGGTTTTCAGCGTGGTGAAACCGTACAGCGCCTCGAAGCCCTTCTCACGTCCGTAGCCTGAGGACTTCACGCCGCCGAAGGGCAGCTCGACGCCTCCGCCCGCGCCGTAGTTGTTGATGAACACCTGGCCGCTGCGCACGCGCTTGGCCATGCGGAACTGGCGCGAACCGTCGGCGGTCCACACGCCCGCCACCAGGCCGAACTGCGTGGCATTGGCGAGCGCGACCGCTTCGTCTTCGTCGGTGAAGGACATCGCGGCCAGCACCGGGCCGAACACTTCTTCCTGCGCCAGTCGATGCCCGACCGGCACGTCGCGCAGCAGGGTGGGCGCCTGGTAGAAGCCGGTCTCGGGCGCTTCCTCGACCACGATGCCCTGCGCCACCATCGGGATGCCGGCATGCTGCGCGTCGCTCAGGAAGTCCCACACGCGCTGCTGCTGCGTCTGGCGGATCAGCGGGCCCACGTCGAGGTCCATGGCCGCGGGGCCGACGCGCAGGGCTTCGAAGGCGTGGCCCAGGCGCTCGAGCAGCGGCTCGTAGATGCCGCGCTGGATCAGCACCCGCGAGCCGGCCGAGCAGGTCTGGCCGGCGTTCTGCACGATCGCGTTGATGACAACGGGAATGGCCGCGTCGAGGTCGGCGTCCGCAAAGATGATCTGCGGGCTCTTGCCGCCCAGCTCCAGCGTGACAGGGCAATGCCGCTCGGCTGCCACCTGCTGGATCAGCGTGCCGATCTTCGGGCTGCCGGTGAAGCTGATGTGGTCGATGCCTTCGTGCCGCGCGAGCGCGTCGCCCACTTCATGGCCGTAGCCCGTCACGATGTTGAGCGCGCCGGCCGGAAAGCCGACTTCAGCCGCCAGCTGCGCCACGCGGATCAACGAGAGGCAGGCGTCTTCGGCCGGCTTCACCACGCACACGTTGCCCGCCGCCAGGGCGCCGCCCACGCTGCGCCCGAAGATCTGCATCGGGTAGTTCCACGGAATGATGTGGCCGGTAACGCCGTGCGGCTCGCGCCAGGTGAAGACGCTGTAGCCGTCCTGGTAGGGGATGGTCTCGCCGTGCAGCTTGTCGCAGGCGCCGGCATAGAACTCGAAGTAGCGCACCAGCGCCACCGCGTCGGCACGCGCCTGCTTGACAGGCTTGCCGCAGTCGCGCTGCTCGATGAGCGCCAGTTCGTCGACGTGCTCGGCGATCTTTTGCGAGAGCTTGTAGAGCAGGCGGCTGCGGTCGGCGGCGCTGACCTTGTGCCACACACCCTCGAAGCAGTCGCGCGCGGCGCGCACGGCGGAGTCGATGTCGGCGGCATTGCTGCGCTGGATTTCGTCGAAGGCCTGGCCGTCGGAAGGATCGATGACCGGCAGGGTGCGGCCGGAGGAGGACGGGACGTCCGCGTTGGCGATGTAGTTGAGCTGCATGGGGCTGGATTTTGCGCGAAGCACGCGCAATCCGTGGCCGGGCGGCCCGGCGTCCCTCTGCTCGTGTCTACTTGGCGGCGGTGGCCTTCGGCAGCGCCTTCACGGCATTCAACATGCGCTCCACGTGCTTGTCCGGATTCAGGTTCTGGTAGTAGTAGGCGACCTTGCCGTCCGGCGAAATCACGTACGACAGGCGGTTGGCGAAGTCCGGCCGTGTCTGCATCAGCGCGTCGAAACCCTGGATCACGGTCTTGTTCTCGTCCGACGCCACCGGAAATCGGCTCTGGCAGGACTTGACCGAGAACTTCGACAGGGTACCTATGTCGTCCGCCGAGACGCCGATCACGGTGGCGCCCAGCGCGGCGAACTGGTCGACGGCTTCGGCGAAGGCGTGGGCCTCGATCGAGCAGTCGTTGGAATCTGCCGCAGGAAAGAAGTACAACACCACCGGTCCCTTGGCGAGCGCGTCGGCCAGCGAGTAGCGGAAGGTCTTGCCGCCCAGGGCGGCGTTGGCGGTGAACTTGGGCACGGGGTCGCCGATGTCCAGGGCGGCCCAGGCGGGGTGGGCAAGGGCTGCAAAAATCGTCATCCATGCGATGCGATGGAGGTGCGAACGAGCCATGATGTAACTCCGAGCGATGTGGAGCGAATTCTAGGCTTGAGCATCCCCTGAATGGGCCTTTGAAACCGGCGCGGGCTGGCCGGCGTATTGAACACAACAACCGAAAAACGGCGGGAAGCACCAAGCAATGGGCGAACCATCATGAACACCTGGCTCTCGTTTCTGCGCATCGCGCTCGCGGGCGTCCTGATAGCGGCACTCGGCGCCTGCGGCTCGCTGCCGCCGGCGCGGGAGCGGCCCGCCGAGTTCGCCGCCTCGGCCGACCCATCGACCACGCTGGCGAAGATCGTCGCCGCCTCCACGCCGCCCGACGAGCACTCGGGCTTCCGGCTGATGCCCCTGGGCGTGTACTCGCTCGATGCGCGCATCCAGCTGGCCCAGCGGGCCCAGCGCTCGCTGGTGGTGCAGTACTACCAGCTCGAGAACGATGCCGTTGGCCGCCTGCTATTGCGCACGCTGCGCGAGGCCGCGGGCCGGGGCGTGAAGGTGAGGGTGCTGGTGGACGACCTGTACACAGTGAAGAGTCAGCAGTTGCTGCTGGCGCTGTCCGAGACGCCCAATGTCGACGTGCGCCTGTTCAACCCGTTCTGCTGCGGGCGCAACGGTTTCCTCTCGCGCTTTGCGGCGTCGCCGTGGGAGATTCCGCGACTCAACCACCGCATGCACAACAAGCTCTTCATTGCCGACGGCGTGATGGCGGTGGTGGGCGGGCGCAACATCGCCGACGAGTATTTCGTGCTGAGCGAGGCGCAGAACTTCATCGACATGGACGCGCTGGTGGTCGGCAAGGTGGTGCCGCAGCTCGAATCGATCTTCGACGCCTACTGGAACAGCGAACAGGTCTGGCCCATTGCCGACATCGTGACGGGCGAGGGCGGCCGCAAGCCGACCGGCACCGACTTCGACAGCTGGGTGGGCATGGCCGCGCCGCCGCCGAAGATCGTGCTGCCGCCGTCCGACATCCTCGGCTACGGCCCCATCGCCGAAGAGCTCGACGGCGGCCGCATGGGCCTGCTGTGGGGCGAGGCCCGTGCCATCGCCGACCCGCCCACCAAGCCCGCGACCATGACAGCCGACGAGGCCATCTCCACCAGCGTGACGATGAAGGTCTGGGCGCTGCTGCTCGACGCCAAGACCGAGGTCGACATGACCTCGCCGTACCTGGTGCCAGGCGAGCGCGGCATGGAGGCCTTCGAGGACCTGACCCGGCGCAAGGTCAAGCTCACGCTGCTGACCAATTCGCTGGCTGCCAACGACGAGCCGCTGGTGCACACCGGTTACGCGCGCTATCGCGAGCGGCTGTTGCAAGGCGGGGCCGACCTGTACGAGCTGAGCCCGCAGCGCACCAGCGCAGGCGAGCGCTTCGGCATGTTCGGCAAGTCGCTCGGGCGGCTGCATGCCAAGACCGCGGCCATCGACAAGACACGCATCTTCATCGGCTCGATGAACCTCGACCCGCGCTCGGCCAGCCAGAACACCGAGATGGGGCTGGTGGTCGACAGCCCGCAGCTGGCGCGCGAGATGATGCGCGTCATCAACATCAGCAAGCTGCAGAACTCCTACCGGCTGCGGCTGGCCAAGGACACCGGCACGCTGCAATGGCTGACGAACGACGGCGAGAAAGAAGTGATCCTGACCTCGGAGCCGGAGTCGAGCTTCTTCCAGCGCTTCTACAACATGCTCATAGCGCCGATCGTTCCCGAGATGCTGTTGTAGCCTCGGGGGATGGCGCAGACCTTCACTTCGTTGTCCGCCCCGCAGGTCATGCTGTGGGGCGTGCTTTTTTTCGGCGGTATCTATCTCGGCTTCGGCGGCATCACGTGGCTGCTGACGAAGCGCGTGTTGCCGGCGCTGGGCATCGGGCGCGAACTCGATCCGCGGCCGCTGCAGCCGGGGCAACTGCGGCGCGAGCTGGGGCAGTCGGGCGTGTCGGTGCTGATCTTCGGGCTGGGCATGGTGTTTCCGTGGGGGCTGCTTCAGCTTGGCTGGGCGCGGCTCGACGGCGATGCGGGGTGGCGGCAGATCGCGGTCGAGATCCTCGGGCTCGCGTTCTGGAACGACGTGCATTTCTGGATCAACCACCGATTGCTGCACACGCGCTGGCTGCGGCGCTTTCACGGGCCGCATCACCGCTCGTTCGTGACTACGCCCTGGGCGACCTACAGCTTCCATCCCGTCGAGGCGCTGATGCTCGGCAACGTGATCCTGCTGCCGATGGTGGTGCACGACTTCAGCTTCTGGTCGCTGGCTGCGGTGCCGGTGTTCAGCCTGTTCTTCAACTGCATCGGGCATTCGAACTACGACTTCTTCACGGGCGTGTCGTACAGCCACTGGTTCGCGGCAAGCCGCCGGCACCATCTGCACCATGCCGTGCACAACGGCAACTACGGTTTCCAGTTCACGTTCATGGATCGGCTCTTCAGGACGCGCATTGCGGCCGATGCGGCAGAGCCGGTGCTGCAGGCTTTCCGAAAGAAGCATGGCGCGACCGCGGCCTGACGCGAGCCGTCGCCTGCCGGGGCTGCGCCACTGGCGCGACTGGCAGAGCCTTGCCTACCTCGCCGCCTTGCCTGCGCTGGCGGCGTGGCAATGGCTCCACGGCTTCAACGCGCTGCTGTATGGGCTGATGCTGTTCCTGACGCTCGGCGTCGGCGTGATCCATCACAACCACGTGCACCTGCGCATGTGGCGCGGGCGGCGCATGAACCGGCTGACGGATTTCTGGATCACGCTGCTGCAGGGCCACCCGACCTTCGTGTTCTGGCCCGCGCACGTGGCCAACCATCATCGCCACCGGCACGGGCCGAGGGACGTGGCGCGCACTTACCGCTTCGGTGGCGACACCAATCATCTGCGGGGCTATCTGCTGCATCCGTTCCAGGCCGTGTGGGTGCTGATGCCGGTGTTCTTCGCGTGGCTGGCGCGGCTGCGGAAGCATCGGCGCGGCGCATGGCGCTACTGCATGGCGCAGTACGTGCTGTGGCTGGTCAGCTGGACGGTGCTGCTGGCGCTCGATTGGCGCAAGGCTCTGCTGTTTGTGATCGTGCCGCAGCTGCATGGCCTGCACTGGCTGCTGGCGACCAACTACCTGCAGCACGCGCACGCCGACGGCCGAAAACCCGTGCGCAAGGAGGCGCCGGGCGATACCTCGGGTAGCCAGCTGAACTACGCCCGCAATTTCGAGGGGCTGGTGAACCCCTTGCTGTTCAACATCGGCCTGCACACCGCACACCACGAGAACCCGCATGCCCATTGGTCCGAGCTCACGCATCTGCATCGCACGCGTTACCGCGCGCGGGTGGATCCTGTGCTCAACGAGGGCGGGCTGGTGCCGTACATGGTGCGCGTGTTCGTGCTGGGGACCGTGTGGCCGCGTTTTCGCAGCCGCTCGCTGATGCCTCCCGATTCATCCATCACCTGAACCATGCCTGTCTCATTCCAACGCGTCTATCTCGAAAGCGCCGGTTACTTCATGCCGGGCGAGCCCATTCCCAACGACCGCATGGACGCGTACATCGCGCCGCTGAACCGCATGTCGGAGCGCATCAAGCGGCGCATCCTGGCGGAGAACGGCATCCTCACGCGGCACTACGCCATCGATGCGGAAGGCGTGACGCAGCACACCAACGCGCAGCTGGCGGCCGGCGCGATCCGCGACTGCCTGCGGCGGGGCGGTGCGGAGCTGTCGCGCGTGTCGCTGTTGGCCAGCGGCTCGTCGGGCGGAGACACGCTGATGCCGGGATTCGCCAACATGATCCAGGGCGAACTGGCGGCGCAGCCGATGGAAACGCATTCGGTGCACGGCATCTGCGCGGCAGGCGTGTCGGCGATCCAGACTGCCGCGCAGGGCATCGAGCTGGGCGCGCACCGCTCGGCGATGGCGGTGGCGAGCGAGATGCCGTCGCGCCTCTTCAAGCGCTCGCGCTTCGCGGCGCGCGGCTATGAAACCGACTTCGACTCGCACTTTCTACGCTGGATGCTGTCGGATGGCGCGGGCGCCTTGCTGCTGTCCGACGGCACGCCCGCACTGGCCGGCGCGCCTGGGTTGCGCCTGAAGCTGAAGTGGGTGCATCAACGTGCGTTCTCGGGCGACTACCCGGTCTGCATGCAGCTGGGCCTGACCGAAGACCGCGCGCGTGGCCACCTCGACTTCGGCTCCTGGGCCGAGGCCGAAGCGGCGGGCGCCTTGTCGCTGCGGCAGGACATACGCCTGCTGCCGCATCTGTTCGACATCGGCATCCACGAATACGCGGGGCTGGTGCGGGACGGCTGGGTCGATCCGAAGCGGGTCGATCACTTCCTGTGCCATTACTCGTCGGAGAAATTCATCCCGGTGGTCGAGGACCTGATGGCGAAGGCCGACCTGTCGATTCCGCGCGAGCGCTGGTGGAGCAACCTCGCATGGCGCGGCAACACCGGGGCGGCGTCAATCCTCGTGATGCTGGCTGAGTTCCTGCACACCAAGGCGTTGAAGCCCGGCGAGCAGATCTTCTGCTACGTGCCGGAATCGGGGCGCTTCATGGCGGCGTACATGCTGCTCGAAGTGGAGGCAGCCGATGCGGCGCCCGTGGTGGTTGCGCCCCGCGCGGCAGCGGTGCCCGACGACGACCTCGTCATTGCGCCTCCGCATGACCCGGCCGCCGCACCCGAAGGACTCGGCGCCTTGCTCACCGAGCTGGCCGCCATCTGGCACGACTACCGCTCGCGCGTCTGGCGCACGCCGCTGGTCCGCCAGATCCGCGAGCGTCGCTTTGCCGTGCCCGACTACCTGAACTGGATGGAGCAATGGGTGCCGCAGGTGCGCGAGGGCAGCCTGTGGATGCGCGAAGGCGCGGCCTCGCTGAGCGAGCCGTACCAGGTGCTGGCCTCGCTGATCGGCGTGCACGCGGGCGAGGAGCAGAACGACTTCAACATCCTCTTCAGCGATTACCGCAAGGCGGGCGGCACGGTCGAGCGCATCGAGGACCTGCGCCGCAACCCGGGCGGCGAGGCGCTCAACGCCTATCTGCACGGCCTGGCCGCCACGCGCGACCCGATCGGCCTGCTGGGCGCGATCTACATCATCGAGGGCACGGGCCAGCGCATCGTGCCGGCGCTGTTGCCGCTGCTGAAGGCCAGCCTGAAGCTGCCGCCCGATGCCTTCCGTTTTCTCGAGTACCACGGCCACAACGACGAGCACCACCTGAGCCGCTGGCTCACGGCGGTCGAAATGGTGATGGCCGTGGAAGGGCAGGCGCGCGCCGCCCGCCAGATCACAGACACCGCGCGCCACACGGCCGCGCTGTACCTGATGCAGTTCCAGCACATCACGGAGCGTATGCCCCATGGATCGAACACCTGATTTCCTGACGCAGGCGCACGACGAGCGCGACCCCAGCCCCTGGCTCGCGCTGTACCTCGACCAGAGCACGCCGCTGCCCGACAACGTCAAGGCGGCGTGGCTGGCCGATTCGAGTTCGGGCTCGCGGCAGTATCTGCTGCCGTTCCTGCGGCCGATCGCGCGGCTGACGATCATCCTGATCCAGATCGTGAAGGTGTTCGTGCCGCGCAACTGGTCGCATTCGATGCTGCTGCACCGGTTTCTGGCCTGGGGGCTGAAGCGCTTCGTGTCGCCGGAGGCCAACTGGCTCATCCTGCGGCACTTTCACCTGGGCTCGCAGGTGCTGGCCTTCATCGGGCGGAATTCGCCGGCTCCGGTGGCCACCAATCCGCTGGAGCCGGCCGACATCGACGCGCTGAAGGACGAGATGTTCCTGAAGCACGACCTGAACCTCTTCAACTTCGTGATCCGGCTGAACAAGGCGCTGCGCGACAAGGGCGTGGCGCTGTGCAAGGCGGAGAAGGTCGATTTTTCGATGATCAGGGAGCCAGGGCTGCGGCTGGAGGACATGCCCCAGGGCAAGCTCAATTTTCTCGACCTGCAGAGCGCCATCGAGCTGTTCACGCCGCTCTACCAGCTGATGCTCACGGACAACGATTTCTGGCGCGCGGCCAATTCCTTGCAGCTGGACGAAACCATCGGCATCTATACGGCGACGCTCCTGAACGCGCCCGAACACCTGATCCTGGTCAACAACAAGCATCCGCTGGTGCCCCTGTCGACCCTGCGGGCGGGGCACCGGCTGGTGATCCACGGGCTCTCGACCGAGATGCTGCACAGCCTGCTCCAGCGGATGCAGGCGGCGCAAAAGGCGGGGGAGCCGGAGACATCCCTATACGAGCAGCCACTTGCATAGGCGTATGCTGCCCCCAGATGGAAACCATGAACACGACCGATAATCCGTCTCCCAAGACCGATCTGGCAGTGACCCACGTGCTGGCGCAACTGCTGGAAAAGCTTGAGCACAGCCCTGTGCCCGTAGGCGCAGAGCAGTACCGCTCCGTGGTCGAGCACCTCGTGCATGAGTTCGAGGACGTCGAGCAGGGCGCCGAACTAGGCCGCCTGCTCGATGCCTATCCGGCCGCGGCCGAGGTTTACGAGAACCTCAATTACAAGCATGCCGGGCTTTGCCGCTCGGCGTTGGACGCTTCCCTGGCCGCTGAAATCAGCGCACGGGAAGCCATTGCACGCGCAATGCGCAGTGCATAACTGAACAGCAAGGACAAGACGCATGGCGAAGGGTGAAGTGAAGACGGCAGTGGTGGCGGATGGGCTGCGTTACAAGTCCAAGACGCCGGGTTCGCCGTTCCGCGCCTCGGCGTCGTTCAGCGGCGCGACCATGTCGTGCTTCATGTGCGGCAAGCACCGCGTGCGCTCGCAGCTGCGTACTCGTCAGGTGCTGGGCAAGTCCCAGACCGTGTGCGCGCCTTCCTGCAAGGCGCTCGACGAATCCCTCGAATAGGGGATTGACCCCAGCTGCTGGCAGTGCGCCTGCTAGCACATTGGGGAGGCATTTTGGAGACATTTCCTCGTGCATAAGTCACGGAATGGCCTTCCGCATTGTCGGCAATCGTTATACAGTTGGACACAAATGATGCATGTAATTGCATGTAATCTAAAGTTCTACTAGTAGCCGATTTCCAATGAATTGCAGCCACACCGTCGACGCCCCTCGCGGGACATGGAATTCAACGCTTGCAAAGGGGCCCTGCCATGGCTAAGTCGCGCCACGTGGTCATGCAGGTGGTCAAGCGCTCGTCCGGCAGCGCTACGCACCACGTCGAATTCCTGATGGACGACAACTTCGCCGAGCGCCTGCGACAACTGCGTTCGCTGGTGCCTCCCCTGGGCAGCCTCAACAAGCAGCGCGACCTCGTGATCGACAAGGTGCGCGTGCGCCTGCCCAACGCCATCTGGCGCTCGGGCAACGAGATCGAGATGGACGGCGGGGTAGACGGCTCCTGCATCGTCATCGCCGCCGAAGGCTCGTTCAACTGCGGTGGCAAGGACCGCAAGACGCGCGAGAAGCTCGTGACGTACAACTTCTCGATCGCGCGCCTGATCGAGCTGCATGCCGAGCGCCCGGAGGGCGAGACCTTCTACATCCGCGACGGCGTGTTTGCCAATGACGAGCCGGCCGAATCGCCAGCCGGCCGTTGGGTTGCGTCGATGCACGAGCTCGAAGTGGTGATGCGCGTGCCGGATGCTCCGTCCGATTTCGACACCCTGCACGACCTGACGCTGCGCCCTGAGCAGCAACAGCAGGCCGGCAGCGGCGCGCCGCACCGCGCCAATTTCTACTGAGTTTCTTGCCCGTCAGCTGGCAGCGGCCGCCTCAGGCGCCGCGCCCACCGGTGTGTACTGCGCACGGTTGTCCGCCAGCCAGCGCTCCGACAGGCTGCTGTCCTGCTGCATCGGATGGAAGTCTGCCCGCAGGTAGCTGCGCCAGCCGGCCAGGTTGCCGCGCAGCAGGCCGTCGCGGCTCAGCAGGATGCGCGCGGCGCTCTTCCAGGTCGACCATTTCCACAGCTGCTTTTCGTGGCGCAGGTTGTCGATGGTCTGGTGCATCAGGTCGCCCAGGAACATCATCGTCACGCGGCGGAACCAGCGCGTGCGCCATTCGTCGGAGCCACCCGCGGCCTGGTAGACGTCGAAGGCCACGCTCTTGTGCTCCAGCTCTTCCGCGCTGTGCCACAGCCACATGGTGCGCAGCCGGGGCTCGGCGCCGTCGAGGACCTGCGGGTGCGCCAGCAGCCACTCCGCGAACATCGCCGTGAAATGCTCGGTGGCCGCCGTCACAGCCAGCGCGTGGCGTGGGTCGGCTTCTTCCATCAGGGCCATGCGCTTGCTGGCGCGCGCCGTCCAGCCGTCGACCAGGCCCTGGCTTTCCAGATGGTTGTTGAAGAGCGAATGAATGCGCCGGTGCGTGGCTTCCTGCCCGATGAAGCCGCGCACGTCGGCCTTGTGTTTTTCCTGTACCTCGGCCGGCAGCGTGGCGACGGCGTCGCGCACCGCGTCGATGAAGAACTGCTCGCCGAAAGGGAAACTCATCGACAGGGCGTTGAAGAAAGCGGTCGAGAATGCATCGCCGCCGCACCAGTTGCGGGCAAAGGGCGGTTGCAGGTCGATCAGAAGGCGGCGGACAACGAGATCGGTCATGAAGCAAGCCTTGGAAAAAGCACGGGTTGCGTGGATGGATGGTTGGTACAAATCAGTACCGCATGCCGCCATGTTGCAATTGTGAATTGGTACTGTCAAGTACCGAGACGTAGGAAAATGTGCCGTTCATGAGCGAAACCATCGAAAAAGCAGCCCCTTCCAAGTCCGCCGAGGGCCCAGGGAGCGAGCACTACAAGCGTCTGCTGCAGGGCATGGCGCACGCCGTGGCAGCCAAGGGCTACGCCGAGACAACCATTGCCGACATCGTGCGCGAGGCCGCCGTGTCGCGCCGCACTTTCTACGAACACTTCAGCACCAAGACCGAGTGCCTGATCGCACTCTACGAAACCGCCAGCCGGCTCGCGCTGCAGGCGGTGAGCGAGGCCTTCGACCCGGTGCAGCCCTGGCATGCGCAGGTCGAGCAGGCCATGACCGCGTACTTCGATTACCTCGCGCAAGACCCGGTGCTGCTGCGCACGCTCTTCGTCGAGATCCTGGGGCTCGGCATGCCGGGCCTGGTGGTGCGGCGCCGGGTGAACGACGAGATCGCCAACTTCATCCAGGTGGCGATCAACAGCAGCGACAGCGCGGATGGCCCCGCCGTACACCTGACGAGCGAGATGGCAATGACCGTGGTCGGCGGCATCAACGAACTGGTGCTGCAGGCCATCGAGCAGGACCGCGCGGGCGACCTGCGCGAACTGGTGGCGCCCGCCACGCGGCTGGTGCGCGCCGTGGCGGCCGAGAGCCAGCGCTAGACGCGCTTCGACCCGGCGGTGCGCTGGGTGGCCGCGAGCCACAGCGCCAGCAGCCCCGCAAGAGTCAGCGACAGCAGCATGCCGAGGTAGGGCAGCACGTCATGCAGCGGCGCGCCCATCTGGTTGAGCCGCAGCGAGGCCTGTATGCCCGCCGTGCTCGGGAAGAGCCAGCGCAGTGCCTGCAGCGGCCCCGGCAAGGCCTCCACTGGCCACGAGAAGCCCGAGAGAAAGGCCATCGGCAGGGCGGTGAACAGCAGCACCTGCAAGGCCCGCTCGCGGTCTCGGAACCAGCAGCCGAGCACCAAGCCCACCGTGCAGATCGCCGGCACGTAGAACGCGAGCAACACCAGCGCGCCGAGCGGATTGCCACCGTGCGGGTAGTCCTGCAAGAAGAACACCCAGCCGAAATAAAAGAGCCCGCTCAGAAAGCCGAACGCCGAGAGCGCCCCCAGCCGGCCCAGCCAGGCTCCCATCGACGCCCGCAGCCGCCCCGCCTCGGCCCAGGTGCCAGCCAGCATCGCCACGCCCATCAGCAGCGTCTGCTGCAGGATCAGCAGTGCCACCGCCGGCACCACGTAGCTGCCATAGCCTTCGGTCGGGTTGAACAGCGCGACCAGCTGCGTGTTGAGCGGACTGCGGCTGCGAGCGGCTTGAATCGCGCTCTGGCCGCCAGCCTGCAGCTTGCGGATCTCGACCCCGGCCGACACCGTACCCACGGCCTCCGAGAAGCCATACAGCACCGCTTTGTTCAGCAGCGCATAGGCGCCGTTTCCTTCGATGGTGACGACGGCCGAGGTGCCGCGCAGCACGTCGCGCTTGAGGTCGGCCGGCAGCAGCGCATAGCCTTCGATGTCGCCGCGCCACAGCGCCTGCTGCGCCTCGTGCACATCTCCCGTGACCATGCGCACGTCGAGCCGCGGATTGGCCAGCGCGAAGCGCGCGATCTGCCGCGACAGCGCTGTGTGGTCCTGGTCGACCACTGCCACCGGCACGCGCGTCACGGCCTGCGTGCCATAGGGCCACGGGTAGAAGAAGCCGTAGATGATGGGCGCGAGCAGCATGATCAGCAGCACGCCCTTGTCGCGCAGCACGGCGAGCGCGGTGTCGCGCCATGCGGCGCCGAGGTGGAGCTGTTCGTCAGTCATCACCGTCCACCCCAACTGCCGGGCGCTCCGGCCGCGCGCACTAGCGCACCGGCGGACGCGGCAAGCAGCACGCCCGCGCCCAGCACCATCCACAGCGGCGTGGCGACCGAATACACCACCGGCGCGCCCATCTGCAACTGCTCCATCTGCACGCGGATGTAGTGCGTGTAGGGCAGCAGGCCGGCCCATATCTGCGCTAAGAAGGGCATCGCGACCAGCGGAAAGCCCACGCCACCGAACGCGAAGGCCGGCGCAGTGATGAAGCCGGTGGCCGATAGCGCGGTACGCAGTGAACGCGTGAGTGCCGCCACGAAAGCCCCGAGCGCGATCGACAGCGCCAGGAACACAACCAGCGCAAACAGCGTCCACCCGAGTGAACCGACCGGATGCCACCCGCGACCCGCGGTGATCCACAGCATCGCCGCGATGGCTACCGCCGAAAGGCTCGCGAACGGCAGCACCAGCTTGCCCGCCAGCGCTGCCAGCGCCTCGTGCCATCGTGGCGCGGCACCCAGCCACTCGCCGATGCTGCGGTCGCGCAGCTCGCGCCCCACGGCCCAGGCGCCGGCCGTCATCGCAAGGATGTGCAGCAGCGCCGGAATCAGCGCTGCGCCGAGAAACTGCTCGTAGTCGGTCGAGGTGTTGAACAGCGCCACCATGCTCGCCTTGATCGGCTCCATGCTCACGTGCGCCGCCGTCATCGACTCGCCGCGCTTGTTGCGCACCGTGAGTTCGACCCCGCCCGAAACCGTGGCCACGGCAGTGCGCACGTCGCGCTGGATCAGGCTCGAATGCGTGCCGAGCTGCGCGTTGTGCAGCAGCACGACCTGCCCGACGCGGCCCTGCTTGACGTCACGGCTCAGGTCGCGCGGCAACTGCACCGCTGCGTCGACCGCGCCGCTGGTCAAGGCCCGTGCCATCTCGCCTTCGTCTCCGTACCGCTGCACCACGCGCAGGCCGGGCGTGGCGTCCAGAAAGCGCACCAGCTGGCGCGAGAGCGACGAGTGGTCCTGGTCGAGCACGCCGATCGGCAGCCGCTCGGGGAGGCCGGCCGAGAAGATCCACCAGATCAGGAACACCGCGAGCAGCGGCACCCACGAGACCATCGCCAGGTCCCAGGGGCGCGTGCGCAGCAGCGCGAACTCGCGCCGTGCGCTGGCTGCGGAAAAGCCGCGCAGGCTCATCGCTAACTCAGTCGACCAGCACGCTCATGCCGGGCCGAGCGCCGTCGATGGGCTTGAGCGGCCGCGCGCGGACCTCGAAGGTGCGCACGTCGAAGCCGGTGCCGCCGCGCGTGGCGCGCCACGTCGCGAAGTCGGGCAGCACTGCGCTGTAGTAGACCTTGAAGCGGGCCGTGCGCCTGTCTTCCGGCAGCGCGGGCAGGCGCGCATCGAATTCGTTGCCGAGCGCGAAGCGGGCGAGCCGGTCTTCGCGCACGTTGAGCACCACCCACTGGTCGCTCAGGTCGACCACCGTGACCACGGCCACGCCCTGCGGCGACAGCTCGCCGACCTTGGCCAGCACCTTGGCCACCTCGCCCCCGACGGGGCTGCGCAGCTCGGTCTCGGCCTTGGCGGCTTCGGCCTCGGCTACCACGCCGGCGACCTGACGCGCTTGCGCGCTGGCGGCGGTCTTGTCCTCGGGGCGGGCGCCGATGCGTGCCATGTCGTACTGCGCCTTGGCGGCAATGGCGGCGTCGCGCGAGGCCTTCCAGTTGGCTTCGGCCTCGTCGCGTTTCTGGTCGGCAACCAGGCCCTCGCGCGCCAGTCCGTCGACACGGCGGTACGAGGTCTGCGCCAGCTGGGCCGCGGTTTCGGCGCGCTGCCACTGCATGCGCGCCATCTCGACCTCCTGCGGGCGGGCGCCGTTCTGCGCCTTGTCGGCGACGGCCTGCGCGGCCTGTTCGGCGGCAGTGGCCTGCGCGAGCTTGGCGCGCACTTCGGGGCTGTCCATGCGCACCAGCACCGCGCCGGCCTGTATGCGGTCCCCTTCCTTCACCGGCACTTCGGCGATACGCGCCGTCACCTTGCCGGCAACATCGGTCTCGCGCGCCTCCATCTGGCCCTGGAACACCTCGGGCGCGGGCTGCGAGGCGCGCCAGAAACCCCAGACGAGCACCGCCAGCACGAGCAGGGCGGCGAGTATCGCGATCAGTTTTCGGGTCTTGGCACTCATCATCAATTCACCTTCACGTCGGCACGCGCGATGTAGTCGGAAAACCTTTCGGAAAGGCCCGCGCTTTCGAGCAGTTGCGCAAGCGCCTGCACGTAGTCGTTGGCGGCTTGCGCGCGTTCGGTCAGCACCTTGGCCTGGTTGGTCTCGGCGTCGATCAGGTCGAGCGTGGTGCTCGTGCCTTCGCGCAAGCCCGAGGTGCGCAGCTTCACGACCTCTTGCGCCAACTCCACCGAGGCCTTCATCTCGAGGTATTGGCGGCGCGCGTTCTCCAATGCGCGCCAGTTGCGTTCGACCAGCAGCGAGATGTCGCTGCGCGCCTGAGCGTCGGTGCGCTCGGCCTGCTCGACCTGCTTGAGTGAAGCAGCCGACAGGGCGTCGCGGTCGACCGAGTCGTACAGCGTCCAGCGCACGCCGAGGCCGGCCACCCAATCTGCGTTGCCGCCCTTGAGTTCGCGCGTGCCGAAGGCAATGACTTGCGGGCGGCGCAACGCCTCTTCGCCTTCGTGCAATTGCTCGGCCTGCGACTTCTTGGCCGCGACCTTGCCCAGGCCCGGGTGCCGCGTGAGCGCCGAGTCGATGAAATAGCCGAGCGGTTCGATCGGCGTGCTGATGAGAAAGAGCGGCGTCTGCGGCGTCACGCTGCCATCGGCACGCACCGTGCGGGCCAGGGCTACGGCGGCGAGCGCCGCGTCGTTCTCGGCCTTGCGCGCATTGCGCCGTGCTTCCTCATACGCGGCGCTGGCCTGCAGCCGCTCGACGCGCGAGATCACACCGGCCGCGAGCATCTTCTGCGCCGCCGAATCATGCTGTGCGATCGTTCGCTCGGCCTGCGCACGCAGCGTGGCCGCGCGCTGCGCGAGCTGGGCGCCGAAGTAGCGCTGCACCAGCAGCGTGTCGACCTCGTGGCCGGCTTGTTCGGCATCGGCCTGCGCTTCGCGCGTCTGGGCCGAGACGAAGCCGCGCACAGCATCGGTCGCGCCGCCGACGTAGAGCGGCCACACGGCCGAGATCGATGTGTTGGCGCCGGTGTCGTGGCGGTTGAGCGTGTAGCTGTTGGGCAGCTGCGGAATCGGCACGCGCGCGATCACGCTCTGGATGGACGACGGCAGCGCCGAGCCGATCTGCCCGAATTTCTGGTTGAGCGGATCGAGGTCGAGATTCAGGTTCGCGTTGTAGGCATAGGCCAGCCCCGAGACGCTGATCGTCGGGCCGCCGAGCCCCTTCAGGCCCTGGCCCTGCAGTTCCTTCGACTCGACCGCCGCGCGGGCCGCGGCCAGCTTGTCGGAGCGATCGAGCATGCGGGCGCGGGCCGCTTCGAAGCTCAGCGACAGGGTGTCGTCGTTGCGGGCCTGGGCTTGCGCGAAGGCCGCGGTGCCCAGCACCAGCAGTGCCGGCAGCAGGCACAGAGAAGGAGAAAGGGCTTGGCGGCAGCGTGTCATCGTTTCAAGGGGCTGTTCAGATCTGCACCGTTGGCCGGTAGTCCGCCAGCAGCACTTCCTTCCATTTGCCGAACAGGGCCATCAGCCCGACGGCCACTGCGCCCGACAGCACCACTACCCAGCATGCATGCGCCCATCCGTCGTCGAAGGCACCGAACATCACCGCGCGAAAGGCCTGCACTACCCAACTGAACGGCAGCCAGCTGTGCACCGTGCGGAAGAAGCCGGCCGAAAGCTCCACCGGCAGCACCCCGCCACCGGCCGACAGCTGCAGCGTGAGCAGCAGCACCGTAAGGATGCGGCCGAAGTCGCCGAACACATGCAGGATCGCGAACAGCACCACCAGGAAGACCAGCGAGGCCAGCGCCATCGTGAGCGCCAGGGCGGCCACGTGCGGCGCCTGCACCTGCAGCACGCCCAGCAGCGTGGCCAGCACCAGCGCCACCTGCAGCAGCACGATCAGCGCCGGCATGGTGATTTTGCCGAGCGTCTTGGCGAGCTTCGGGTAGTGGGTGTGGTCCGCCAGCACGATGCGGATGTTGAACAGGTAGCCGGCCATCACCGCGCCGATCCACAGCGCCACCGACACCATGTTGGGCACGAAGGCGCTGCCGTTGTTGTCCACCGGTGCTACCACCTCGACCTTGGGCTCGACCGAATCGGCCAGCCCCGACGCGCTGCCCTGGATGCGGGTGATCGAGGCGGGCAGGGCGGCTTCGATGGTGCGCACGCCGGTCAGCAGGCGCTGCGCGCCTTGCGCAAGCTGAGCGCCACCCTGCACGAACTCGTCGAGCTTCTTGTCCGCCGGCAGCTTGCCGGCCATGGTGCGGATGCCGCCGGACAGCGCCCCCATGCCGTCGGTGAGCTTGCCCACGCCGCCGTCGAGCGCAGTGGCGCCGGCCGCGAGCTTGTGATTGCCGTCTTGTGCCTTGGCCATGGCCCCCTGCGCCTGATCGATGCCGCCGCGCAGCTTGTCAGCGCCGGCCGCGAGTTCGCCCGCGCCCTTGGCGATGCGCTCGCCTACGAAGGGAATGTCGGCGGAATCCTTCTGCATCTTGCGCGCGCCGTCGCCGAGCTGGCCGGCACCGGCTTCGAGCTGGCCGAGTCCGTCGCCGATCTGCGCGAGCCCGCTGCCGAGTTCGCGCTGGCCTGCCGCGAGTTGCTGCGAGCCGGCCTTCAGTGCACGCAGGTCAGCGTCCGCCGGCAGCTTCGATTCGATGGTTCGGATGCCGCCGTTCACCTGCTTGAACCCGCTGCTCACCTGCTGCGCGGCGGCGCTGTATTGGGCCGCGCCGTTGGCCAGCGTCTGGCTGCCGTCGCGCAGCTCCAGCAGGGCCTGCTTGAGCTTGTCGAGCCGCTGCTGCGAACCGGAGGCCGCGTTCAGCACCAGCCCCCAGCGCTGCTCGTTGAGCATCTCGTTGACCTGGTGCCCCAGCTCGCCCGCGAAGCGCCGCGCCAGGCCGGCCGAGCTGTAGTTGTTGCCTTCGGAGGTGTAGACCACCAGTTGCCCGGCGCCGCGCTGCGCACCCGGTACCGCGTTGGCACTGAAGTCCGCCGGAATCAGCAGCGCAAAGGCCAGCGTGCCGCGCCGAACCTCGGCGCGCGCGGCTTCGGCGTCGGTCATCGCGCGGAAGCCGAAGGCGCGCTTGTCGAGCAGGGTGTGCGTGAGTTCGTCGCCGACGTTGACGGTGCGCGACATGTAGGTCACGCCCTGGTCCTGGTTGACGATGGCGGCGGGCAGGTCGGCCGTGTGCCCGGCCGGGTCCCACACGCTCGTGAGGTAGATCAGCGCATAGAGCGCCGGCACCACGCCGACCGCCACCACGGCCAGCAGGATGCGCGGAAAGCGCCGCACGATCGCCAGCTCGGCCCGGGCGATGGCCCAGGTACCGGCGAACAGTGCGTGAAGGTATCGCATGGGGCTAGGAGGTCTGCAGCAGCGCCATGGCGGTGGGGTTTGCGTGCAGAAGCGGTCAGCCCGGCTTTTTCTGGGCGGGGTCGTAGAAGAATTGTTCTTCCGCGATGCGCTCGCCTTCCCAGCGCTGCCAAGCGATTTCTTCCATTCGCATCTTGCTGCCGCCCTTGAACGTGAACTCGAAGATCCAGTGGATCGCCACGTGGTCGCCGTTCACCAGCACCGGCCGCACGCAGGTGGAAACCACCGACTCGGTGCGGTCGAGCACGGCGCTTTCCTGCGCCACCAGCGTGCTGCGGCCGCGCCGCGGCTCGGCCTGGTTCTCGCGCATGGTGGCATCTTCGGTGTAGTAGTCCTCGATGGCCTTGGCATGCGCGCCGCCTTCGACGGCGGCGATGAATGATTCGAGTCGTTCGGGCGTGGGCATTTCAGGACTTTACTTTGACTTCAACGCGGCGCGCCTCGGCGGGCGGCCCGTCGGCTTGCGATTGCTCGGGCTTGGCCAGCTCGATCTTGTCTTCTGGCGCACCAGCGGCCTTGAGCGCATCGCTCACGGCCATCGCGCGCTGCTTGGCAAGCTCGGCATTCTTGGCCGGGTCGCCGCTGGCATCGTGGTAGCCGCTCACGAGCACGGTGCTACCGGTTTGCACGGCCTTGATGACGTCGGCCAGGGCTTCCTTGGCGTTGGGCGCTACCTCGGAACTGGCGCTCGCGAAGTAGAACTTCACGACGCCGTTCTCGACCTTCACCGCTGCGGCTTCTGCGGCCGACACAGCGCCCGAAGCAACCACCGCGGCAGGCGTCGACGGAGCCATCGCAGCGGGCGCGGTCGCGGCCGGCGGCATCTCGATCTTCGCCGGCACGGCCGCCGCCGCATCGCCGGCATGGAACTTCACCACCAGCGGCACGATGAGCAGCGCCACGATGTTGATGATCTTGATCAGCGGGTTCACGGCCGGGCCGGCCGTGTCCTTGTAGGGGTCGCCCACGGTGTCGCCGGTGACGGCTGCCTTGTGCGTCTCGCTGCCCTTGCCGCCGAAGTGGCCGTCCTCGATGTACTTCTTGGCGTTGTCCCAGGCGCCGCCGCCGGTGCACATGCTGATGGCGACGAACAGGCCCGTGACGATGGTGCCCATCAGCAGCCCGCCCAGCGCCTTCGGCCCCAGCACCAGGCCGACGACGATAGGCACCAGCACCGGCAGCAGCGAGGGGATCATCATTTCCTTGATGGCCGCGCCGGTCAGCATGCTCACGGCCTTGCCGTACTCGGGCTTGCCGGTGCCTTCCATGATGCCGGGGATGTCGCGGAACTGGCGCCGCACTTCTTCCACCACCGCGCCCGCCGCGCGGCCCACGGCCTCCATGGCCATCGCGCCGAACAGGTAGGGAATCAACCCGCCGATGAAGAGGCCGACGATCACCATCGGGTCGCTCAGGTTGAAGCTGATGTTCAGCCCGAAGCTCTCCAGCTTGTGCGTGTAGTCGGCGAAGAGCACCAGCGAGGCCAGGCCCGCAGAGCCGATGGCGTAGCCCTTGGTCACGGCCTTGGTGGTGTTGCCGACCGCGTCGAGCGGGTCGGTCACGGCGCGCACGCTGGCGGGCAGGTCGCTCATCTCGGCGATGCCGCCGGCGTTGTCGGTGATGGGGCCGTAGGCGTCCAGCGCCACCACGATGCCGGCCATGCTCAGCATCGACGTGGCAGCCACCGCAATGCCGAAGAGGCCTGCCAGCGAGTACGAAGCCAGGATGGCGATGCACACGAAGATCACCGGCCACGCCGTGGAGCGCATCGACACGCCCAGGCCCGCGATGATGTTGGTGCCGTGGCCCGTGGTCGAGGCCTGCGCGATGTGCTGCACGGGCTTGTACTGCGTGCCGGTGTAGTACTCGGTGATCCATACCAGCGCGGCCGTCAGCGCCAGGCCGACGAAGCAGGCGCCGAACAGCTTGAGCTGGCTGCCGCTCGGGGCGATCGCGTTGTCGGGAATCAGCCAGCTGGTGACGAACCAGAACGCGATCAGCGACAGGATGCCCGCCACTGCCAGGCCCTTGTAGAGCGCCGGCATCACGTTGACCATGCCCGGCGAGGCCTTCACGAAGAAGCAGCCGATGATCGACGCGATGATCGACACGCCGCCCAGCGCGAGCGGGTACAGCACCGCGTTGGTCGGCGCCGCGGTAACCATCAGCGCGCCCAGCACCATGGTGGCGATCAGCGTCACGGCGTAGGTTTCGAACAGGTCGGCCGCCATGCCGGCGCAGTCGCCGACGTTGTCGCCCACGTTGTCGGCAATCACGGCCGGATTGCGCGGGTCGTCTTCAGGGATGCCGGCCTCGACCTTGCCCACCAGGTCGGCGCCGACGTCGGCGCCCTTGGTGAAGATGCCGCCGCCCAGCCGCGCGAAGATCGAGATCAGCGAAGAGCCGAAGGCAAAGCCGATCAGCGGGTTGAGGGTGGCCGCGAGGCTGTGGCCCGCCGCCGGCGTGCTGCTGCCGATCAAGACCCAGTAGAAGGCCGACACGCCCAGCAGGCCCAGGCCCACCACCAGCATGCCGGTGATGGCGCCGCCGCGGAACGCGACGTCGAGTGCCGGGCCGATGCCTTGCGTGGCCGCCTGCGCCGTGCGCACGTTGGCGCGCACCGACACGTTCATGCCGATGAAGCCGCAGGCGCCCGAGAGCACCGCGCCCACGATGAAGCCGACTGCCGTGGTCAGGTCCAGGAAGATGGCGATGAGGATGGCGAGCACCACGCCGACGATGGCGATGGTGCTGTACTGCTTGGCGAGGTAGGCGGAGGCGCCGGCCTGGATGGCCGCTGCAATTTCCTGCATGCGGGCATTGCCTGCGTCCTTCGCGAGAATCCAACTTCGAGCCCAGAAACCGTAGGCCACGGCTACGAGGCCGCAGACGATAGCCAGTATCAGGGGGGTGTTGCCGATCATGCTTTGCTTCTCCATTCGTTCGTTGCGACTTGTGGAGACGGACAGCATGGGCCCTGCGTGCAACGCGTACGGGACCATGTTTTCCGCCGCGTTGCTTCCTCGAAGCTCACTGCACCAAGGGTGAGGAGCCGATTGGCCAACGGTTGCAATTTACAGGCAAATACGAGTGCGCGTGCGACCGGTCGGTGACACGGAAAGTAAACTCCGGGTTTGTCCCCATCTCTCTCATACTTTTCCACTACTCGAAAAACGTCATGTCCTTCGACAAAGTTTCCCCCGGCAAGAACGTCCCCGATTCCTTCAACGTCGTGATCGAAATCCCGATGAACGCCGACCCGATCAAGTACGAAGTCGACAAGGAATCGGGCGCGATTTTTGTCGACCGCTTCATGACGACGGCCATGTACTACCCGGCCAACTACGGCTATGTGCCGCAGACCCTGTCGGGCGACGGTGACCCGGTCGACGTGCTGGTGATCGCTCCGTATCCGCTGCTGCCGGGCGTGGTGGTGCCGTGCCGCCCCCTGGGCATCCTGATGATGGAAGACGAAGCTGGCGTCGACGGCAAGGTGCTGGCCGTGCCCACCGACAAGGTGCTGCCCATCTACAGCCACTGGAAGTCGGTCGACGACGTGAACCCGATGCGCCTGAAGGCCATCAGCCACTTCTTCGAGCACTACAAGGACCTGGAAGAAGGCAAGTGGGTCAAGGTGCTGGGCTGGGAAGGCATCGACGCGGCCAAGAAGGAAATCCTGGACGGCATCGCCAGCTACAAGAAGTAATTTATTCGTTCTCGAAGGGCGAGCGGCGCGGGTCGCGCGTGAAGCTGCCGGCCAGCGATGGCGCGCAGCCCGGCGTGTCCGAGACGGTGACGCGGTCGGTGTCGAACTGGAGTGTGCGGGTGCAACGCCCGCCTTCCTGCACCACGAGGCGCCGCTGCCCGTCGAGCACATTCTTGCCCTGCAGCAGCATGTTGCCGCGCGGGTCGGGGCAAACGTAGATCTGGATGTCCAGCGTGCCGCCCAGTTCGGGCGTCACGTCGAGGAAGCGCCCGTCCTTCGGGCATTGGCCTTCCACATAGCGTCCCATCCAATGCAGCAGCGGGTGACTCAGGTAGGTGATGCGCCGCTCGTAGTCCTGCTTGAGGCATTCGGTCTTGCCGCGGCATTCGCGGTTGCGCACAGCTATCCAGTCACGCTGGTCGCGTTTCAGGAACGTCGCCCACTGGCCCGTGCCGGGCATTTCGACTTGCCGCTTGTAGAGGGCGGCCATGGCTTCGTCCTGCCGTGACAGGCCGGGGTCGGCGCAGATGGCTTTCTCGGTGGCGTTGCCGGCCTTGGCGCAGTCGAAGCTGGCGGCCGTGGCCAACTGGCTGGCCGCCATGAAGCAGAGTGCCACGAGGGCAGGGCGTGTGAAGGGCGGCATGCGGTTCTCTCTCCTCGATGCGGATGCTAGGAGAGGCGCCGCGCGCCGTCGATGTGCCGAATGGTCAAGGGCACTATGCCCTTGGACAGAGGAGACGCTTCAGGCGCGGACCGCGTCGCTGGCCAGCCGCATCCATTCGCGATTGACCGAACGCGCATGCGAGTTCCAGTGGCGAGCGGCCTGCTGGAGTTCGTCCCACTGGCGCTGTGCACCGGTGGCATCGCCTTGCTGGGCAAGCCATGCGATGTAACGGGCGCGGGCCTCGACGGTGTTGTACTGGCTCAGCGCGGCCTCGAAGGCTTCGCGCGCTTCCGGCTGGCGTCCGTCGGCGGCGAGGGCGCGGGCGGTGAGCACGGCGACTTCGTCCTTGCGGTAGTCGTCGCGCGTGGCGCGCAGGGCCTGGAGCGCCTGCAATGCCTCGCGGCCGGCAGTCGCTCCACCCGCAGCCAACAGGGCGCTGGCCAGGCCGAACTGCAGTTCGGGATCGGAGGCCAGCGGGCCCTTCAGTGCGTCGCGGTAATGGCCGACGGCATCGGCGGCCTGCCCCTTGTCGAGCGCTGCCTTGGCAAGGCGCAGCTTGTTCTGGGCCGTGGGGGCGAGGTCGTAGGCCTCGGTGGCCGCGCGGTATTCGCGCTCGGGGTCGATGAAACCGATGGCCGCGCTGGCCACCTTGCCGGCGGTGCGCTGCATGCGCGAGGCGGGCAGGTACTCGACCACGAAGTACACGATGCTTCCCAGCAGCGGGAAGCTGAAAAGAATGAGGAGCCAGTACATCTGCTTGCCGTGGCGCATTGCGTGCACGGCGAAGAACAGCGCGATGAGGACGTGCAGCCCCAGTCCGACGAATGGCATCGAGTTCTCTCTGAGTTGTTGTGGATATCGGGCGCTTTTATAGCAGCCCCGCATGGCAAGAAAGGCTGGTCAAGCGGCCTTGAACGGGCTGCGCTCGCCCAGGTGGTCCATGTAGTTCTCGATGCCCGCGCCCTCGCGCTCCAGGAAGCGCTCGACCGCATCGGCAAACGCCGGATGCGCCAGCCAGTGGGCGCTGGTGGTTTTCACTGGCATCAGCGCGCGCGCCATCTTGTGCTCGCCCTGGGCGCCGCCCTCGAAGCGCTGGGCGCCGTGTTCGATGCACCAGGCCAGCGGCTGGTAGTAGCAAGCCTCGAAGTGCAGGCAGTCGACGCGCTCCAGCGCGCCCCAGTAGCGGCCGTAGGCAACGAGCGGTGCATCGCGCTGCGTCGAAAGGGCGATCAGGCTGGTGGCCATCGGTTTGCCATTGCGCTCGGCGACGAACAGCAGCCAGGCTTCGGGCATCGTGTCGGCCATGCGCCGGAAGAAGTCGCGCGTGAGGTAGGGCGGGTTGCCGTGCTCGCGGTAGGTGCGCTGGTAGCAGCGGTAGAAGAAGTCCCAGTCGGCCTTCGAGATGTCGGTGCCGCGCGACCAGCGGAAGCTCACGCCGGCGTCGGCCACCTTGCGGCGCTCCTGGCGGATCTTCTTGCGCTTGTCGTGCGAGAGGCTGGCGAGGAAGGCGTCGAAGTCGGGGTACTGGGCGTTGGTCCAGTGGAACTGCACCGTGTTGCGCAGCATCAGGCCCGCTTCGGTGCAGGCGGCGATGTCGGCATCGGCGCCGAACAGCAGGTGCAGCGACGACAGCTCTTCCTGCTTGCACAGCGCGACGAGTCCTTGCACCAGCAACGTGCGGCTTTGAGCGTCGCGCGCCAGCAGCCGCGTGCCGGGTACGGGCGTGAAGGGCACCGCGACCACGGCCTTCGGGTAGTACGCGAGCCCGTGCTGCTCGTAGGCATTGGCCCAGGCCCAGTCGAAGACGTACTCGCCGTAGGAATGGTCCTTGATGTAGAACGGGCACGCGGCCTGCAACTGCTCGCCTTGCCACAGCGTGACGAACTGCGGCATCCATCCGCTCTCCGGCGTGGCGCTGCGGCTGTCGTTCAGCGCCGCGAGGTATTCATGGCGCATGAAGGGCGATGGCTCGGCCTCGGCGGCCAGCAGCGCGTTCCATGCGTCCGGGCTCACGTCAGCCGGCGACGACAGAACCCGAATGACATAATCGTTCAAGCCTTTTTCTTCCTTCTGTATGACGCTCAAGCTCGCCATCGCGCAACTCAATTTTGTGGTGGGCGACCTCGCCGGCAACGCGAAAAAGATCGTCGACGCCGCGCGCGATGCCCATGCACAGGGCGCGCGCCTCTTGTTGACGCCCGAACTCTCGATTGCCGGCTATGCGGCGGAGGACCTGTTCCTCCGTCCCGCCTTCACCGAAGCCTGTGATGATGCCGTGAAAGGCATTGCCGCTGCTCTGGCCGATCTCAAAGACATGGTGGTGGTGGTGGGGCATCCGACCGGCGGCAGCCTGCGCAGCCGCTCGGTGGCCGTGCAGATGCGTCACAACGCGGCAAGCGTCATCAAGGAAGGCCGCATCCTCGAAACGTATGCCAAGCGCGAACTGCCCAACTACCAGGTGTTCGACGAGCGCCGCTACTTCACGCCGGGGCAGGGCACCTGCGTGTTCGAGGCGGGCGGTGTCTCGGTCGGCCTGCTGATCTGCGAGGACGCCTGGTTCGACCAGCCGGCCGAACTGGCACGCGAAGGTGGTGCCGAGGTGCTGGCGGTGATCAATGCGTCGCCGTACCACGTGGGCAAGGAAGGCGAGCGCGTCGCGCGCATGGCCGACCGGGCGCGCGCGGTGGGGCTGCCGCTGGTGTACGCGCACCTGGTCGGCGGGCAGGACGAGGTGGTGTTCGACGGCGCTTCGTTCGCGTTGCAGGCCGATGGCGTGGCTGCCATGCAGGCCGAAAGCTTCAAGGAGAAGCTGGTTTTCGCCCAACTGGAGCGCACGCCTCAAGGCGGCGTGGGCTTCGTGGCGGAGTCGGCAGCCATCGCGCCCCCGCGAGACGCCGAGGCCCAACTCTGGGACGCCCTGGTGCTCGGAGTGCGCGACTACGTCGGCAAGAACGGTTTTCCGGGCGCCATCCTGGGGCTTTCGGGCGGTATCGACTCCGCATTGGTGCTTGCCATCGCGGTCGATGCACTGGGCAAGGACAAGGTCCGTGCGGTGATGATGCCTTCGCCTTACACCGCCGACATCAGCTGGATCGATGCGCGCGACATGGCCGCCCGCCTGGACGTGCGCTATGACGAGATTTCCATCAAGCACACCTTCGAGTCCTTCAAGGGCGCGCTGGCCGAAGAATTCAAGGGGCGGCCCGAGGACACGGCCGAGGAAAACATTCAGGCCCGCATCCGCGGCACGCTGCTGATGGGGCTTTCGAACAAGTTCGGCGCCATCGTGCTCACCACGGGCAACAAGAGCGAAATGGCCACCGGCTACTGCACGCTGTACGGCGACATGGCGGGCGGCTTCGCGGTCATCAAGGACCTGCTCAAGACAACCGTGTTCGCGCTGGCGCGCTGGCGAAATGCCCACGATCCGTACGGCACGGGCACCGAGCCGATTCCCGAGCGGATCATCACGCGGCCTCCCAGCGCCGAACTTCGGCCCGATCAGACCGATCAAGACAGCCTCCCGCCCTACGACATCCTCGACGGAATCCTGGCACGCTACATGCAGGACGACGAGGGCATCGACGAGATCATTGCCGCGGGTTACGACCGTGCGGTGGTCGAGCGGGTTGCGCGGCTCATCAGGATCAACGAATACAAGCGGCGCCAGGCGCCGGTAGGCATCCGGGTCACCCATCGAAGCTTCGGCAAGGATTGGCGTTACCCTATCACCAGCAAATTCAACGAAACCGCCGGAGCACGAAAACCATGAAGCAGATCACCGCCATCGTCAAACCCTTCAAGCTCGAGGACGTGCGCGAGGCCTTGGCCGAAGTGGGCGTCACCGGCCTGACCGTCACCGAAGTCAAGGGCTTCGGCCGCCAGAAGGGGCACACAGAGCTCTACCGCGGCGCCGAATACGTGGTCGACTTCCTGCCCAAGATGAAGGTCGAAGTGGTCGTCAACGAGGCCGATGTGGAGCGCTGCATCGAAGCCATCGTCAGTTCCGCGCGCACCGGGAAGATCGGCGACGGGAAGATTTTTGTCACCGGCGTGGAGCGCATCGTGCGTATCCGTACGGGTGAGGAAAACGAAAACGCTGTTTGAAGCAAGAAAGCCCCGGCGACGGGGCTTTCGACATGGTCGTCAGAGGTTTTCCGACAGCCTGTCTTCGCGTGGATGGAGCGGCACTTCGGCGCGCAATGCCGTGAGCAGCTCGGGCACATCGGTGCCGGTGCGGATCAGGCTCATCTGCCATTCGCCCATGAAGCCCTCGCGCACGCTGTGCGCCAGGAAGCCAAGCAGGCCGTCGTAGTAGCCGGCGGTGTTGAGGATGCCGGTGGGCTTGTCGTGGTAGCCGAGTTGGCGCCAGGTCCAGATCTCGAACAGTTCCTCGAAGGTGCCGATGCCGCCCGCCAGGGCGACGAAGGCATCGGCGCGCTCACCCATCATGGCCTTGCGTTCGTGCATGGTGTCGACCACGTGCAGTTCGTCGCACAGCGGGTTGGCCAGTTCCTTGTCGACCAATGCCTTGGGGATGATGCCGACCACTCGGCCGCCGGCAAGGCGGGTGGCCTCGGCCACCGTGCCCATCAGGCCGGTGCGACCTCCGCCGTAGACAAGCTGGCCGCCGTGCTGGCCGATCCATTGGCCGACGGCTTGCGCGGCCTGGGAAAACTCGGGGCGCTCGCCGGGGCGCGAGCCGCAATACACACAGATCGAAAATTCAGGATTCATCCTGCCATCATGCCGCAGCCCGTGGGCCTTCTCATGACACGAAGCGTTGCCACAACGCTGCCGCCCAGATGCCGCCGCACAGCGTGAGCGACAGCAGCACGGCGGCGCTACCCATGTCCTTGGCGCGCTTGGAGAGGTCGTGCCACTCAGGGCCGATGCGGTCGATGGCGGCTTCCACCGCGGTGTTGAGTAACTCGACGATCATCACCAGGATGGCGCTGCCCGCGAGCAGCGCCACCTCGACCCAGCTGCGCCCGAGCCAGAAGGAGGCCGGAATCATCACGATCGATATGATGGCTTCCTGGCGGAAGGCGGGCTCGCTCCAGCCGGCGTGCAGGCCGTGTAGCGAGATCAGCGTGGCGTGCCAGACGCGTTCGAAGCCCTTGCGGGCTTTTTGCGGATTGACGGCGGGATCGGGAAGCTTGGGCAAGGCACTCATTGGCGACTCATCGGTTTGGAGGTGATGAGCCGTGTACCGGCCCAGGCGTCGTGCCAGAACTGGCGTTCGGGGTGAAAACGCGCCAGCAGGGCCCAGACAGCGACCCAGCCGAAGATCAGGACGGTCGATTCGCCGCCCGACAGCTTGAAGGGCGCAATGGCGGCCAGCGGCGGCAGGAACCAGACCCAGCTCAGCAGGTAGCGCGCCAGCGCGCGGCGTTGGCTGATGGGCTGGCCGTGCGCGTCGACGATGCGGATGTTCCAGGTTTTCATGGCGAGGGTCTGGCCTTTGGTCCAGAACCAGACGAAGTACACGCCGAACACCACGAAAAGAAAAGCCTGAAATAGATGGCGGCGCGAATCCATGGCGTCGCGCATCTGACCAAGCGTGCTGAAGAGCCAGCCCGAAACGAACACCACCGCAAACAGCAGCATGCCCTCGTAGAGCCAGCAGGCCATGCGGCGCCAGAGGCCGGGCACTATCGAAACAGGAGCGCTGGCTGCAGGAGAGATCGGCGAGGCGGGCTGATCGGGGCCCGAAGCCTCGGGAGAGCTGGAAACCATCGAAGCCTTGGGATCAGGGGGCGGGGGAGGATGGCTCGGCTGCCGACGACGGCGCGGGCACCTGGGCTTCGGCCGGAACCGGTGGAGAAGCGATGCTGGACGGGGCTGGCGCGGCGGGGAGGATGGAAACCGCCGGTGTCGCCGCTGCAGGCACGCGCTCCGGCGGCGATGCCACCATGATCGTGGCCGGCGTGGCAGCGGGGGCGGGCGGCGGGGCCAGCAAAATCCTGGGCGTGTGCTGTACGCCGGGGGTGACGGCCGGCACCGGCACGAGCTTCTGGGACGAAACCGGCCGCACGGGAATGGCGGCACCGCGTGGCTTGGGTGGGGCGCGTTCCGCGAGCTTGCGCTTTTCTTCCTCGCTCAAGGCCTGGTACTGCTCCCATTTGACCTTGCGCTCGTCAGGCGGAATGCGCTTGACCTCGGCAAAGTTCAAGCGGGCTTGGGCGCGCTGCTGATTGCTCAGGGCGGTCCATTCGATCATGCGGCTGTGAAGGGTGGTCTGTTCGTCCGCCGACATGCTCGCGAAGTTGCGCGACAGCGCCAGCCACTTTTTCTTTTGCCCGACGTTCAGCGCGTTCCAGTGAGCGTTCAGCGGCTTCAGGGCTTGCTGCTGCTCGGCCGTGAGTTCGCTCCAGAGCGGCTTGGTCGTTGAGATGGCCTTGGGGCTGGTGGCTGACGCGGAGCTCGCCGAAGCCGGGCCCGCCGCAGCCTTGGCAGCTGCTTCGGAGGGCGGCTGGGCGCAGGCGAGCGTCAGGCTGAAGGCTGCGACTGCAAGCGCACCTGCCCAAACGACTGCGCCCGCCGGGAGCGGGCGCAACGGGCGGGGGGTGTTTGCGCTGGAGGTGGAGCGGCGTCGCATTCGGTCGATGAAAAATCAGTCGGAGGCGCTGTCGGCCTTCAGGAATTGGGCAAAGCCGGGGTCGGTGTAGGCAGCGGGCGGCAGGTCGCCCGTCAGCAGCGCGGAATCCACTTCGGCCAGCTCGCTGGCGCGATCGTCGTCCTGCATCACGCTGATGGTGATCAGGCCGGCCACGAGCGCAATCAACGGCACCACGGAGCCGATGCGGGTCCACCAGCTTCCACCCAGTGTGAGCGTGTGGCCCGACTGCACCACCACAGGCGCAGTCCGCAACTGCGGAGGCTGCTTGCGCGCGGCCACAGCTTGCGCTCGCGCCACGCGCAGCCGCTCGCCGATGTCGTGCGGCAGCTCTCGATTGCCGGCCGAAAGGCGGGCAACCAGACGCTGGCCGAACTGGTCTTCGGCGGTGGTGGATGTTGAGGTTGGAACCTTAGTGTTCATAGCGATATTCCCTTGGCCTTGAGCGCCTTGCTCAGAGCGTGAACGGCTCGCGAGCAATGGGTTTTGACGCTGCCCTCGGAGCAGCCCATCGCAGCGGCCGTCTCTGCGACGTCCATTTCCTCCCAGTAACGCATCAGGAAAGCCTCGCGTTGACGGCCCGGCAGTGCTGCGATCTGTTCCTCGATCTCGTGGAAGACCTGGGCGCGGCGGGTCGTGTCTTCGGCGCTCTCCGATTCCCTAGAGTCGGTCGGCGAGACGAAGTTCTCCAGCAGGTCGAAATCTCCGTCGTCGTCGACCGAGTCGAAATCGCTGAGGTTGGAGAAAAGGGCGCGCCGGGTTTTCTGGCGGCGGAACCAGTCGAGCGTGCAGTTCGACAGGATGCGCTGGAACAGCATCGGCAGTTCGGCCGCGGGCTTGTCGCCGTAGTGCTGCGCCAGCTTCATCATGCTGTCCTGCACGATATCGAGGGCCGCTTCTTCATCCCGCACGTGGTAGACCGAGCGCTTGAAAGCGCGTCGTTCAACGCTTTTCAGGAAGTCGGAGAGTTCTTGTTCAGTGGCCAAGCGAGAGGGGGCGCGCAGAGCACGCCGCGTGGGGAAGAGGGTCTAGCGATCGCGTATGTTTACCGCCGCGGATTATGCCTTTGTAGCTTTACAAGGCAGCTGAAGCGAATCTGAACGCCCGGAAATGTCATAATCCGCCCTGCAAGTCAAAAGGCAAACGGGTCACGGTCCGGCGGAACATCAGTCCGCTCATGGCTTTGGCCTCAAGTCCTGGCGCGACCTCACAAGGGTTGGCAAGGGGCACCCAAGGTATTTCGTTCCCGAAATAAACAAAGGTTGATCATGGAAATCTCCAAGGCGGAAATCGCTTCCGCAGCAGCCGCGTCCTCAGGCGCCGGCAACCCGACGCAAGAACTCATGGGCGCTGAAGTGCTGGTCAAGGCACTGCAGGCCGAAGGCGTCCAGTACGTCTGGGGCTACCCCGGCGGCGCGGTTCTCTACATCTACGACGCGTTCTACAAGCAGGACACCATCCAGCATGTGCTGGTGCGCCACGAGCAGGCCGCCGTTCACGCGGCCGACGGCTATGCGCGCGCCACCGGCGAAGTCGGTGTGGCGCTGGTCACTTCCGGTCCCGGCCTGACCAATGCGGTCACCGGCATCGCGACGGCGTACATGGACTCCATCCCGATGGTGATCATCTCGGGCCAGGTGCCAACGGCTGCCATCGGCCTTGACGCCTTCCAGGAATGCGACACGGTCGGCATCACCCGCCCCATCGTCAAGCACAACTTCCTCGTCAAGGATCCGAAGGATCTGGCCATGACGATGAAGAAGGCCTTCCACATCGCACGCAGCGGCCGTCCGGGCCCCGTGGTGGTGGACGTGCCCAAGGACGTTTCGTTCAAGAAAGTCCCTTACACGGGCTATCCCGACAAGGTCGAGATGCGCTCGTACAACCCGGTGCGCAAGGGCCACGGCGGCCAGATCCGCAAGGCGCTGCAGCTGCTGTTGGCTGCCAAGCGTCCGTACATCTACACCGGCGGCGGCGTGTTGCTGGGCAACGCCTGCAACGAACTGCGCACGCTGGTCGACATGCTCGGCTACCCGGTCACCAACACGCTGATGGGCCTGGGCGCCTATCCGGCGAGCGACCGCAAGTTCCTGGGCATGCTGGGCATGCACGGCACCATCGAAGCCAACAACGCGATGCAGAACTGCGACGTGCTGCTGGCCGTGGGGGCGCGCTTCGACGACCGCGTGATCGGCAATCCCAAGCACTTCGCGCAGAACGAACGCAAGATCATCCACATCGACATCGACCCGTCGAGCATCTCCAAGCGCGTGAAGGTCGACATCCCGATCGTCGGCGACGTGAAGGACGTGCTCACCGAGCTGATCTCGATGATCCGCGAGAGCACCACCAAGCCCGATGCCGGCGCTCTATCCGACTGGTGGAAGACCATCGAGGCCTGGCGCTCGCGCGACTGCCTGAAGTACGACCGCGGCAACAAGGACGTGATCAAGCCGCAGTACGTGGTCGAGACCCTCTGGAACATGACCAAGGACGCCGACGCGTATATCACGTCGGACGTGGGGCAGCACCAGATGTGGGCTGCCCAGTACTACCGCTTCGACGAGCCACGCCGCTGGATCAACTCGGGCGGCCTGGGCACCATGGGCGTGGGCATTCCCTACGCCATGGGCATCAAGCTCGCGAAGCCCGATTCGGAAGTGTTCACCATCACCGGCGAAGGCTCGGTGCAGATGTGCATCCAGGAACTCTCCACCTGCCTGCAATACAACACGCCGATCAAGATCTGCTCGCTCAACAACCGCTACCTGGGCATGGTGCGCCAGTGGCAGGAGATCGAATACTCCGGCCGCTACAGCCACAGCTACATGGATGCACTGCCCAACTTCGTGAAGCTCGCCGAGGCCTATGGCCACGTCGGCATGCTGATCGAGCGTCCACAAGACGTGGAGCCCGCGCTGCGCGAAGCACGCAAGCTCAAGGACCGCACGGTGTTCATGGACTTCCGCACCGACCCCACCGAAAACGTGTTCCCGATGGTGAAGGCCGGCATGGGCATCACCGAAATGCTGTTGGGTTCCGAAGATCTCTGATCCGCGGAACATTCGCTCAACTCTTTACTGACGAATCTATTGCTCGCCGAGCCCGCGCATTACCGTGCGCGGGGGAGGGCGGCGAAAAGAGGAGTCACGCAAACATGAAACACATCATTGCAGTGCTGCTGGAAAACGAGCCGGGTGCTCTTTCCCGCGTGGTGGGCCTTTTCTCGGCCCGCGGCTACAACATCGAATCGCTCACGGTGGCGCCCACGGAGGACGCAAGCCTCTCGCGCATGACCATCGTCACCACCGGTTCCGACGACGTGATCGAGCAGATCACCAAGCACCTGAACCGCCTGATCGAAGTGGTGAAGGTCGTCGACCTGACCGAAGGCGCCTACACCGAACGCGAACTCATGATGGTGAAGGTGCGCGCGGTCGGCAAGGAGCGCGAGGAAATGATGCGCATGGCAGAAATCTTCCGCGGCCGCATCATCGACGTGACCGACAAGAGCTACACCATTGAACTCACCGGCGACCACGGCAAGAACGACGCTTTTCTTGAAGCGATCGAACGTAGCGCTATCCTCGAGACAGTCCGTACCGGTGCCAGCGGCATCGGGCGCGGCGAGCGCATCCTGCGCGTGTAGGAGGGTGAAAGCGCCCTCAGTTCATACGTTCATCCACACATGAGGCAAGAGTGATGCGAGGTCTGCTCGGTTTCGACAAGATGGTGACCCCGGCGATCGTCCGGGGGCTCTACTTTCTCGGCCTGCTGGGTGTGATCGTCCTGGCGGTGGCGGCGCTGTACCAGCGCCAGTACCTGCCGGCTTTCACGGTCCTGATCTTCGGCACCATCGGCGTTCGCATCTACAGTGAATTGCTCATCGTGCTGTTCCGCATCCACGACAGCCTCGTGTCCATCAACCAGCAAATGAAGGACCGGAATTCCTCCGGCCTCTGAGTGAAATGCATCCCGCTACGGATGCTCGAGATTTTTTAGGAGAGATACACATGAAGGTTTACTACGACAAAGACGCGGACCTGAGCCTCATCAAGGGCAAGACGGTGGCAATCATCGGTTATGGCTCGCAAGGCCATGCGCACGCGCAGAACCTGAACGACAGCGGCGTCAAGGTCGTGGTCGGCCTGCGCAAGGGTGGTGCTTCGTGGCCCAAGGTCGAGAAGGCCGGCCTGAAGGTCGCTGAAGTCGCCGACGCCGTGAAGGCCGCCGACGTCGTGATGATCCTGCTGCCCGACGAGCAGATCGCCAACGTCTACAAGAACGACGTCGCGCCGAACATCAAGGAAGGCGCTTCGCTGGTCTTCGCGCACGGCTTCAACGTGCACTACGGCTTCGTCCAGCCCCGCGCCGACCTCGACGTGTGGATGGTCGCTCCCAAGGCCCCTGGCCACACCGTGCGCAGCACGTACACCCAAGGTGGCGGCGTGCCCCACCTCGTGGCCGTGCACCAGGACAAGACCGGCAAGGCGCGTGACCTCGCGCTGAGCTACGCCACCGCCAACGGCGGCGGCAAGGCCGGCATCATCGAGACCAACTTCCGCGAAGAAACCGAGACCGACCTGTTCGGCGAACAAGCGGTTCTGTGCGGCGGCACGGTCGAGCTGATCAAGGCTGGTTTCGAAACGCTGGTGGAAGCCGGCTACGCGCCCGAAATGGCGTACTTCGAATGCCTGCACGAACTGAAGCTGATCGTCGACCTGATCTATGAAGGCGGCATCGCCAACATGAATTACTCGATCTCGAACAACGCCGAATACGGCGAGTACGTCACCGGCCCGCGCGTCGTGACCGAAGAGACCAAGAAGGTCATGAAGCAAGTGCTGAAGGACATCCAGACCGGCGAATACGCCAAGAGCTTCGTGCTGGAAAACGCTGCCGGCGCTCCGACGCTGATCAGCCGCCGCCGCCTGAACTCCGAGCACCAGATCGAAGTCGTCGGCGAAAAGCTGCGCGCGATGATGCCCTGGATCAAGAAGAACAAGCTGGTCGACCAGACCCGCAACTGATCTGCGGACCACGAGGGTGCTTCGGCACCCGTTTCCCAAGGGCCACCCGTTGCGGTGGCCCTTTTGTTTGACGGGGGCGACACAGCCCCTGAACTACACTGCGAGCCATGCGATTCAAAGATCAAGATGCTATCGAATGGATAGCTGCTCGCGCAGTGCCCATGAGGGACGGAGGCAAATTCAATGCATGACGACACGCTCCCCGACGATGTGCAGCCGCGCAAACGCCGCAAAGGCATCTACATCCTGCCGAACCTGTTCACGCTGGCGGCGCTGTTCGGCGGGTTCTATTCTGTCGTGATGGCCATGAATGCGCGCTTCGACCTCGCGGCGCTCGGTGTGTTCGCCGCGATGGTGCTCGACAGCCTGGATGGGCGCGTGGCCCGAATGACGAATACACAGAGCGCGTTCGGCGAGCAGATGGATTCGCTGTCCGACATGGTGTCGTTCGGTGCGGCGCCCGCGCTCATCGCCTACGAATGGTCGCTCAAGGGCCTGGGCCGTTGGGGCTGGATTGCGGCCTTCGTGTACTGCGCCTGCGCGGCGCTGCGGCTCGCGCGCTTCAACGTCAACACCGGCGTGGTCGACAAGCGCTGGTTCCAGGGCCTGCCGTCGCCCGCGGCCGCTGCGCTCGTGGCGGGCTTCATCTGGCTTGTGAACGAGTGGGGCAAGCGCGGCGGCGAGGTGCTGTATCTCTCGTGGACGCAGATCACCTGGGTCACTTTCGGCTTCACGCTGTACGCGGGTCTCACGATGGTCACCAACGCGCCGTTCTACAGCTTCAAGGACATCCAGATGAAGAAGAGCGTGCCTTTCGCGGTGATCGTGCTGATCGCGCTGGGCATTGCCGTCATCAACATCCATCCGCCGACTGTGCTGTTCAGCCTGTTCGTCATCTACGGCCTGAGCGGCTACGTGGTCTATGCGTGGCGCAAGGCCAAGGGTCAGCCGGTCAGTGTGATCAGCACCTCGACGGAAGAACCCGACGAACGGGGTCTGCACAACTGACCCGGTGGCTTGTGCTACATTCGCAACCCTCATGACCAAGATTTCGCTGCTGGCCCTACTAGCCCTCCCTCACGGGCGGAGACGGTAGCGCACGCGCAAATCCCTCACCACGGCCCGTTCGCACCAGCAACGGGCCGTTTGTTTTTGGGGTTGCTGGTTGATCACCAACCATCTCAGAGAAATCGACATGCTCAAGCAACCTCAAAGCAAATACCGCGCATTCGCCCCGATCGGCCTCAAGGACCGCACCTGGCCCGATGCCGTGCTGACCAAGGCGCCGATCTGGCTGTCGACCGACCTGCGCGATGGCAACCAGGCGTTGGTCGAGCCCATGGACATCGCGCGCAAGATGCGCATGTTCGAGACCCTCGTGGCCATCGGCTTCAAGGAAATCGAAGTCGGCTTTCCCTCGGCTTCGCAGGTCGAATTCGACTTCGTGCGCAAGCTCATCGAGGAAGACCGCATTCCCGACGACGTGACGATCCAGGTGCTGACGCAGGCGCGCGACCATCTCATTGCTCGCACTTTTGAATCGCTGCAGGGTGCTCCGCGCGCCATCGTGCACCTCTACAACGCCGTCGCGCCGGTGATGCGCCGCGTGGTGCTCAACATGGACGAAGACCAGATCGTCGAACTCGCGAGCAGCCATGCGCGCATGTTCAACGAGTTCGCTGCCAAGCAGCCGAACACGCAGTGGACCTTCCAGTACTCGCCTGAAATGTTCTCGGGCACCGACGTCGTGTTCTCGAAGCGCGTGGTCGATGCGGTGACCGAGGTCTGGGCACCGACACCTCAGCGCAAGTGCATCGTCAACCTGCCGACCACGGTCGAGCATTCCACGCCGAACATCTTTGCGGACATGATCGAGTGGATGCACCGTAACCTCGCGCGCCGCGACTCCATCGTGCTTTGCGTGCACCCGCACAACGACCGCGGCACCGGCACCGCCGCCGGTGAACTGGCCTTGATGGCCGGCGCCGAGCGCATCGAAGGCTGCCTGTTCGGCAATGGCGAGCGCACCGGCAACCTCGACCTTGTGAACGTTGCGCTCAACCTCTACACGCAGGGCGTTTCGCCCGAGCTCGATTTTTCGAACATCGACGAGATCCGCGCCACGGTCGAGCATTGCAACCAGATCCCGGTACATCCGCGCCATCCGTATGTAGGTGACCTCGTCTACACCTCGTTCTCGGGCTCGCACCAGGATGCGATCAAGAAGGCCTTCGCCGCGCGCAAGGAAGGCGACATCTGGGACATGCCCTACCTCCCCATCGACCCGAAGGACGTGGGCCGCAGCTATGAAGCCGTGATCCGCGTGAACAGCCAGTCCGGCAAGGGCGGCATGGCTTATCTGCTCGAGAGCGAATACGGCATCGAGATGCCGCGCCGCCTGCAGATGGAGTTCATGCAGACCGTGCAGCGCGTGATGGACGTCGCCGGCAAGGAGCTTACGGCCGCTGACCTCTGGCAGCTGTTCGTGCGCGAGTACGGCATCGAAACCGCGCAGTCTTTGCAGAATCGCGTGATCGAGGAAGAGGGCGAGGGCGCCAACGCTTCCGTGGTTCTGCGCGGCGATCTGCCGTGGGATGCTGAAGTCCACGCCATCGAAGGCCGCGGCAATGGCCCCATCGACGCCTTCACGCAGGCCCTGAGCAAGGCCACCGGCCACACGGTGCGCGTGATGGACTACCACCAGCACGCCATCGGCGCAGGTGCCGACGCCAAGGCGGTGGCCTATCTGGAACTGCGCGTCGACGAAAGCCAGACGCTGTTCGGCGTGGGCATCGATGCGAACGTGATCACGGCGTCGCTGAAAGCGATTGTTTCGGGTGTGCAGCGTGCACGGACCCGGGGCGCGCACGGAGCACAATCAGCGGTTGAAGTCGCCTGACGCTGCCGCGCCGACCTTGGTCGGGTGCGCGTGGGGGATGAACAACGGAGACCCACGATGACCGACCAACTTATTATTTTCGACACCACTCTGCGCGACGGCGAGCAATCGCCCGGCGCCTCGATGACGCGCGACGAGAAACTGCGTATTGCCAAGCTGCTGGAGCGGCTGAAGGTCGACGTCATCGAGGCTGGCTTTCCCGCCAGCTCGAACGGCGACTTCGAGGCCGTGAAGGCGATTGCCAATGCCATCAAGGACTCGACGGTGTGTGGCCTCTCGCGTGCCAACGACCGCGACATCGCGCGCGCGGCCGAAGCCCTGAAGGGCGCGGCCCGCGGGCGCATCCACACCTTCATCGCAACGTCGCCGCTTCACATGGAAAAGAAGCTGCGCATGTCGCCCGACGAGGTGCATGAACAGGCCAAGCTGGCCGTGCGCTTCGCGCGCAACCAGATGGCCGACGTGGAGTTCAGCCCCGAAGACGGCTATCGCAGCGACCCGGACTTCCTGTGCCGCGTGCTCGAAACAGTGATCAACGAGGGTGCCACCACCATCAACGTGCCCGACACCGTCGGCTACGCCATTCCCGAGCTCTACGGCAACTTCATCAAGATGCTGCGCGAGCGCATTCCCAACAGCGACAAGGCGATCTGGTCGGTGCATTGCCACAACGACCTCGGCATGGCCGTGGCCAACTCGCTGGCCGGCGTGAAGATCGGCGGCGCGCGCCAGGTCGAATGCACCATCAACGGCCTGGGCGAGCGCGCGGGCAACTGCTCTCTCGAAGAAGTCGTCATGGCGGTGAAGACCCGCAAGGACTACTTCGGGCTCGACCTCAGGATCGACACGCAGCACATCGTGGCCGCGAGCCGCATGGTCAGCCAGACCACCGGCTTCGTGGTGCAGCCCAACAAGGCGGTGGTGGGCGCCAATGCCTTCGCGCACGCCTCGGGCATTCACCAGGATGGCGTGCTCAAGGCGCGCGACACCTACGAGATCATGCGTGCCGAGGATGTGGGCTGGACGGCCAACAAGATCGTGCTGGGCAAGCTCAGCGGCCGCAATGCCTTCAAGCAGCGCCTGCAGGAGTTGGGCGTGACCATGGCCAGCGAAGGCGACATCAACGCCGCGTTCCTGCGCTTCAAGGAGTTGGCCGACCGCAAGTCCGAAATTTTCGACGAGGACATCCTCGCGCTCGTCAGCGCGGAAGAGGTGTCGAACGTTGGTGAGCAGTTTGCTTTCGTCTCTCTCTCCCAGCACAGCGAAACCGGCGAGCGCCCCCAGGCGAAGGTCGTGTTCACCGTCCAGGGCAAGGAAGTCACCGGCGAATCCGACGGGAATGGCCCGGTTGATGCTTCCCTGAAGGCCATCGAGTCGCATGTCAAGAGCGGCGCCGAGATGGTTCTTTACTCTGTAAATGCCATCAGCGGCTCGACGGAAAGCCAAGGAGAAGTTACAGTCCGGTTACAAAACGCAGGGCGGGTGGTCAACGGTGTGGGTGCAGACCCGGACATCGTGGTTGCTTCGGCAAAGGCTTATTTGAGTGCGCTCAATAAGTTACAGAGCCAAGCTGAGAGAGTTGCGGCACAAGGTTAGGTTTTCGGGCGATCCTTGGTATTCGATTGAAGAAGAGGATGCAAGTAACTGATATTGCGTGCTTTTTTTGATTTGGATACACTGCGGTCCTCGTTTGTCGCCGCTGGAGATTTATTAATGCCCGAAGCCCGTCTACGCCGAGTTTCCAGCCAGCGGTTTCTACCCGCGTTCAAATTCATCGCCGTCGCGCTGTGCGCCACGGCGTTTTTGCTGCCTGGCGCCCAGGCAGCCAAGAAAGAAAAGCCCGCTGCCGCCAAGACCACAGTCGCCAAGAAGGCGAAGGGTCCGGTGCCGGTCGAGGTAAAGCGCAACGCCGCTTCGTCCAAAACCGCGCGCGGTCCTGTGCCCGTTGTCGTCGCCAAGCGCGGCGGCCGTGCCGAGAAGAGTGAGCGCGCCGAGAACGTCGTTCGCGGTGGCCGCAATGTCGTAGCCACCATCCACAAGAGAAATGGCAAGACCGTGGTGGCCGTGCAGCGCCGCTCGGTGGTTCGCGTCGTCGAGGCGCCCCCGCGCCAATCCTTCGGCCAGATGGCTGGCCTGCATGGCACCGAAGACGTACTCGACCTGAAGTCGAGCGTCGCGCTGGTCATCGACCAGGACACGCACGAAGTGCTGTTCAGCAAGAACGACCACGCCGTGCTGCCGATCGCGTCGCTCACCAAGCTCATGACCGGCCTGCTCATCAGCGAAGCCCATCTTCCGAACGACGAGCTCATCACCATCACGCAGGACGACGTCGACACCGAAAAGCGCAGCAGCTCGCGCCTGACGGTCGGCACCACGCTGTCGCGCGGCGAACTGCTGCACCTGGCGCTGATGTCGAGCGAAAACCGCGCCGCGCATGCGCTGGGCCGGACCTACCCGGGTGGCCTGACGACCTTCGTGAGCATCATGAACGCCAAGGCCAAGATGCTCGGCATGAAGGACACGCGCTACGTCGAGCCCACCGGCCTGTCGAGCAGCAACCAGTCGAGCGCGCAAGATCTGGCGCTGCTGGTCAATGCCGCCTATTCCGATGCCACGGTACGTTCGCTGTCCACCTCGCCGGAATACCAGGTCGAAGTCGGCAACCGCGTGCTGCAGTTCAACACCACCAATCGCCTCGTGAAGAGCCCCGATTGGGAAATCGGCGTGCAGAAGACGGGCTACATCTCTGAGGCCGGCCAATGCCTTGTGATGCAGGCGAAGGTCGCCGGGCGCAAGCTGATCATGGTGTTCCTGGATTCGGCCGGCAAGTTCAGCCGCATTGCAGATGCCGAGCGGGTTCGCCGCTGGGTTGAGGCTACGCATTCCGTCGGTTCGCCGGCAGCTTCGTCGCGCAATGCTGCGTATCAGGTCGCGGGCTGATCGGGTAACCGCAGGCTGTAACGAAAACAGGCCCTTCACAGGGCCTGTTTGCTTTTGGGGATAGGCCCGGGTCAGGCGCCTGCTGGCGGCGTGCTGCCCGAAGGCGACGGCGTCGCAGCCGTGCCGTCCTTGAATCCCAGCGCCCCCGAGATTTCATTGGCCGTGGCCTGCAGCTTGGGTAGCCAGCCTTCGTCCAGCCGGTCGGCCGGTGCGGAGATCGACAGGCCCGCCACCAGCTTGCCCTGGTCGTCGTAGATGCCGGCGGCCATGCAGCGCACGCCCAGCTCCAGTTCTTCGTTATCGCGGGCAATGCCGTACTGGCGCGCCTTCGACAGTTCGCGCTCCAGTGCCGGCAACTGGGTGATGCTGTTGCGCGTATGGCCGGCCAGACCTGTGCGCGTGGCGTAGCTGCGCACGCGCTGCGGATCGTCCGCAGCCAGGAAGAGCTTGCCCGTCGAGGTGAGGTGCAGGGCGGCGCGGCCGCCGATGGCGCGCACCACCTGCATGCCCGAGCGCTCGCTGTAGGAGCGCTCGATGTACACGATCTCGTCGCCCTGGCGCATGCTCAGGTTGACGGGCTGCTGCGTCAGCTTGTGCAGCTCGCGCATCGGGCCCAGGGCAGCGTCGCGCACGTTGAGCCGGCCCTTGACCAGGTTGCCCAGTTCCAGCAGGCGCATGCCCAGCCGGTAGCTGCCGGCTTCGGGCCGATCGACAAAGCGACCAACCGCCAGGTCGTTCAGGATGCGGTGCGTGGTCGACGGATGGAGCCCGGTTTTTTCGCTGATCTCCTTCAGCGAAATGGCCTCCTCGCGGGATGCCAGGACATCGATCAGCGCGAACATGCGCTCGATCACCTGGATCACGGGGACGGCGGGAATGTCGGATTGGTTTTTTCTCATGGCGCTTTGCGGTGATGACCGGGCGCCATTTTACCTTGTGAAATTACCCGGCGCCTGCCAATGTCCGTCTACCAACACTTCGTGCGGGGAGAAGCGCGCCTTGTAGTTCATCTTCGGGCTGTGCTCGATCCAGTACCCGAGGTAGACGTGCGGCAGGCCCAGCTTGCGGGCCTGTTCGATCTGCCACAGCACGCTGTAGGTGCCGTAGCCCGCGCTGGTCTCGGGTTCGTAGAAGGTGTAGACGGCCGAGATGCCGTCGTTCAGTACATCGAGGATCGACACCATCTTGAGTGCACCGGCACTGCCGTCGGGCAGCGTTTCGCGGAACTCCACCAGCCGCGAGTTGACCCGGCTCTGCAGCAGGAACTGCGTGTACTGGTCGATGCTGTCGTGGTCCATGCCACCGCCTGCGTGGCGGCCGTTCTGGTAGCGCAGGTAGAGCTGGTAGTGCTCGGGCATGAAGCACAGCTTGAGCACGCGCGCCTGCAGGTCGGCATGCTGCTTCACCGCACGCCGCTGGCTTCGCGTGGGACGGAAGTCGTTGGCCAGCACGCGCAGCGGGATGCACGCGCGGCAGCCGTCGCAATAGGGCCGGTAGGTGAACATGCCGCTGCGCCGGAACCCACTGAGCACCAGGTCGGAATAAGCGTCGTTGTGGATCAGGTGGCTGGGCGTGGCCACTTGCGAGCGGGCCTGCCGGTCCGGCAGATAGCTGCAGGGGTAGGGCGCCGTCGCGTAGAACTGCAGCGTGTGAAGCGGGAGGTCCTTGAGGTGCGTCACGTCGGGGAAAGAGGTCGCGCGGAAAGGAGTTCGGACCAGTATACGGGGTCGAATCGCCACCGTGGGCCCTCTTGTTGTCGCGCCCTGGCCACGTGCGCGACGAAGCGTTTGCGCGCCATCTCGTGGGCGCCGAGGCTTGCGAGGTGGGCGGTGTTCTGCTGGCAGTCGATCATCTGCACGCCGGAATGCCGGCACAGTGACACCAGCGCGGCCAGCGCAATCTTCGAAGCGTCCGGCCGGCGGGTGAACATCGACTCGCCGAACACCGCGCGGCCCAGCGAAACGCAGTAAAGCCCGCCCGCGAGTTCGCCGTCGATCCAGGTTTCGACACTGTGGGCATGGCCGGCGCGGTGCAAATTCGTATAGGCCTGCACCATGTCCGGCACGATCCACGTGCCTGACTGGCCCACGCGCGGAGAGCCCGAACAAGCCTTGATGACGGCCGCGAAATCGTGGTCGATGCGCACCTCGCAACCCGACGTCTGTGCAAAGCGCGTCAGGGTCTTGCGAAGCGAGCGATGCAGCTTGAACTGCGCCACCTGCAGCACCATGCGAGGGTCCGGGCTCCACCAGAGGATCGGCTGGTCCTCGCTGAACCAAGGAAAGACGCAGTTGCCATAAGCCTGCATCAAAGTATCGACATCGAGTGCGCCACCGGCCGCCAGCAGGCCGGGTACGGGGTCGGCCATACCCCAGGCCGATGCAGGATCGGGCAGGGCATCTCCAGGTTCGAGCCAGGGCAGTTGTCGCATGGGCGTAGGTATACACGGCTTCGCAAATTCCACTCCAGTTGGGCGAAAATCGCACACAGCCGACACCGCCACAAGGGTTCGGCTCACACGCCACGGCACCACAAAACCCGCCGGAAACCCTATAGTGCGCAGCTTGCATTCGCAGACCCACGCAAATCAGGCAGGCCCGCACATACGCCGGGGATGAGCACAAGAGGACCACGTACGTTGACCACTGAACCCAATCCCACGCGCTTCGGCAGCGGCCAGGCGGTGCGCCGCCTCGAAGACGAAAGCCTGCTGTCAGGCGCCGGCCGCTACACCGACGACGTCACGCTCCCCGATCAGGCGCATCTCGTTTTCCTCCGATCCTCCTACCCGCACGCACGTATTGTCTCGATCGACACCAGTGCCGCCGCCGCCATGCCCGGCGTGCTGCGCGTGATCACGGGCGCGGAAATGGCCCAGGCCGGCGTCAAGCCCATGCCGGGCGCCGCGGGCTTCAAGCGCGCAGACGGCAGCGACAGCGCCAGCCCGCCGCGCTACGCCATCGCGCATGAGCGCACGCGCTTCGTCGGCGAGGCAGTGGCCGCCGTGGTGGCCGACACGGTGCAGCAGGCCCGCGATGCGGCCGAAGCCATCGTGGTCGACTACGAAGACCTGCCCATGGTGGTCGATCTCGCAAGCGCCACCGCCGATGGCGCGCCGCAGTTGTGTGAAGAAGCCTCCGGCAACGTCGCCGCCGAAATGCGCCACGGCAGCAGCGAGGCCGCGATCGCCGCCTTCGCCAAGGCCAGCCATGTGGTTGCGCTCGACGTGAACAACCAGCGCGTGGTCGCCCTCACGATCGAGCCGCGCTCCGTGCTCGCGGTGCGCGACGGCGAAACCGGCCGCCTCATGATCCGCATGAGCACGCAGATGCCCTCCGGCGTTCGCGATTCCGTCTGCGCCGCCATCGGCCTTGCCAAGGAAAAGGTGCGCGTGGTGGTGGGCGACGTCGGCGGAGGCTTCGGCATGAAGACCGGCGCTTATCCCGAAGACATCGCCGTCGCCTTCGCCGCGCTGCAAGTCAGCCGGCCGGTGAAGTGGGTGGCCGACCGCAGCGAGGAATTTCTCTCGAGCGCACACGGCCGCGACATCGAGGCGCGTGCCGAAATGGCACTCGACGCCAGCGGCAAGATCCTGGCCCTGCGCATCAAGACCCTTGCCAACGTGGGCGCGTACGCCACCGGCACCGGCGTCGCGATCCAGCTGCTGATCGGCCCCTGGGTGCAGACCAGCGTCTACGACATCCAGACCATCGACTTCCATTTCAAGGCGGTGCTCACCAACACCGCGCCCACCGGCGCCTACCGCGGCGCTGGCCGCCCTGAGGCCATCTTCACCATCGAGCGGCTGATGGACGAGGCCGCGCGCCAGACCGGCATCGACCGCATCGTGCTGCGCCGCCGCAATTTCATCCGCCCCGAGCAGATGCCGTACAAGAACCCGATGGCGCAGACCTACGACACCGGCAACTTCGAGTCGGTGATGGACCAGGCGCTGACGCTCGCCGACTGGCAGGGCTTCGAGACCCGCGCGGCCGAGTCGGCCAGCAAGGGCAAGCACCGCGGCCTGGGCATTGCCACGTTCCTCGAATGGACCGGCGGCAACGTGTTCGAAGAGCGCGTCACGGTCTCGGTGCAGGCAGATGGCGTGATCGAGGTGTTCTCCGCCGTCAATGCCATGGGGCAGGGCATTGCCACCTCGCTGGCCCAGTTGGCCGTCGATGCCTTCGGCGTGCCCATCGAGAAGGTGCGCGTGGTGCTTGGCGACACCGATCGCGGCGACGGCTTCGGCAGCGCCGGCTCGCGCTCGCTGTTCACCGGCGGCTCGGCCGTGCGCATCGGCGCCGAGCGCACCATCGACAAGGCGCGCGAACTGGCCGCGCAGGAGTTCGAAGCTTCCATCGACGACATCGTGTACAGCCGCGGCGTCTTCAACGTGGCTGGCACTGACCTCGAACTCGACCTCTTCGCGCTCGCCGCCAAGCAGCCCGAGCGCGAAATCTTCGTCGACTCCACCAGCACCGTGGCCGGCCCGACCTGGCCCAACGGCTGCCACATCTGCGAGATCGAGATCGATCCGCCCACCGGCGAAATCAGCGTGGTGGCCTACAGCTCGGTCAACGACGTGGGCCGCGTCATCAACCCGATGATCGTGCGCGGCCAGCTCGAAGGCGGTGCGGTGCAGGGCATCGGGCAGGCGCTGTACGAGCAGGTGGTGTACGACCACGAAACCGGCCAGCCCGTCACCGGCAGCCTGATGGACTACGCGGCCCCGCGCGCCGACATCGTCGACACCATGTTCAACATGGAGATGGACGAATCGACGCCATGCAAGAACAACCCGCTGGGCGTGAAGGGCGTGGGCGAGCTCGGCACCATCGGCGCCACACCGGCCATCGTGAATGCGGTGGCCGACGCCTTCGCGCGCAACGGCCTGGCCACGCGCGCTCCGCGCCTGCACATGCCGCTGAGCCCTGCACGCGTCTGGCAGGCCATGCAAACGGTCGATTGAGCAATCGTTTCCGTGGGACAGAAAGGCGCCGGCCATGCTCGTCACCACCGAACTGCAGACCGACCCGATCCGCGTCTCCAGCTACCGCTGCGACGCGGGCCCCGACGCGCAGCCCTTCACCGAGCTGCACGAGGGCTATTCGGTCTCGTATGTGCGCAAGGGCAGCTTCGGCTACCGCACGCGCGGCCATGCCTACGAGCTGGTCGCCGGTTCGGTGTTGGTCGGTTGCCCGGGCGATGAGTACGTCTGCACGCACGATCACCACGTGTGCGGCGACGAGTGCCTGGCCTTTCACCTTTCGCCGGGTTTTGTCGACCTGATCGGCGGCGACCGGAAGACCTGGCGCACCGGCGGCTTGCCACCCTTGGCCGAGCTCGTGGTCATCGGCGAGCTCGCGCAGGCCGCGGCCGATGGCCAGAGCGACGTGGGCCTGGATGAACTGGGCATGTGGTTCGCGAGCCGTTTCGTCGAAGTCGTGTCCGATCAGACCAAGCCCAAGACCGCGCCCGTCGCTGTGGCACGTGATCGCCGCCGCGCGGTCGATGCCGCGATGTGGATCGACGCCCACTCGCAGCACGACATAGGCCTCGACGGCGCGGCTGCCGAGGCTGGCCTGAGCTCCTTCCATTTCCTGCGGCTGTTCTCGCAGGTGCTGGGCGTCACGCCGCACCAGTACCTCGTGCGCTCGCGCCTCCGGCATGCCGCGCGCCTGCTGGCCGACGACGACAGCCGGCCCGTGACCGAGGTCGCGCTCGACGTGGGCTTTGCCGACCTCAGCAATTTCGTGCGCACCTTTCACCGCGCCGCTGGTGTATCGCCGGGCAGCTTCCGCAAGGCGGCACAGGGCGACCGCAAGATTTTCCAAGACCGCATTGCCGCGCTCTTCCATGATGACCGCCTGATCCATCCATCGAGCAGGAAGCCATCATGTACGACCACATCGAACTGAAAGTCAAAGACCTCGCCGCGAGCCGCCGCTTCTACGAGGCCGCGCTCGCGCCGCTCGGCCATGTGCCGGGCCCGCATGACGACAGCTATGCGGGCATCGGCCCGGCTGACGAGCCCGCACTGTGGCTCTACGCGGCCAAGGGCGCGAAAGGGCCCGGCACCCACATCGCCTTCCGCGCGCCGAACCACGAGGCCGTGGCCGCCTTTCACAAGGCTGGCCTGAAAGCAGGCGGCACCGACAACGGCGGCGCGGGCCCGCGGCCGGACTACAGCCCGACCTACTACGCGGCCTTTCTCATCGATCCCGACGGCAACAACGTCGAAGCTGTCTGCCCCTGAAGCGAGGTTTGCCATGGCCACGGTCTACAAGGAATTCATCGTCGAAGCTGATGCAGCCCATGTGTGGGATGCGCTGCGCGACTTCAGCGCGGTGCATACGCGGCTCGCGCCGGGCTTTCTCACCGGCTGCACGATCGACGCCGAGGGTGCCCGCATCCTCACCTTCGCCAACGGGCTTGTCGCGCGCGAGGTGCTGGTAGGCATCGACGACGCTCATCGCCGGTTGGCCTACACCGTCACCGGCGGACAGGCCACGCATCACCACGCAACGGCGCAGGTGTTCGAGGAAGGTGCGGGCCGTTCGCGCTTCGTCTGGATCACCGACGTGCTGCCCGACGCCATGGCGGCGTACATCGGGCCGATGATGGAGCAGGGCGGTGCGGCCATGAAGGCCACGCTCGAAGGGCGTACCGTTTCGGCGGCCGCCTAGAAGTCTTCCAGCGGCAGGCCGACGTAGTTCTCCGCCAGCGCGGTGGAGGCAGCGGTCGAATGCACCAGGTAGTCGAGTTCGGCCTCCTGGATCTTCTGGCCGAAGGCGCCCGTTTCCGGAAATTGGTGCATCAGCGAGGTGAACCACCACGAGAAGCGCTCGGCCTTCCAGACGCGGCGCAGGCAGAGGTCGGAGTAGCGGTCCAGCGCCGAGGCTGATTTCTCGCTGTAGAAGATCTCGAAAGCGCGCGAGAGATAGCCCACGTCGGCAGTCGCCAGGTTCAGCCCCTTGGCGCCCGTCGGCGGCACGATGTGCGCCGCATCGCCAGCCAGGAACAGCGAGCCGAAGCGCATCGGCTCGGCGACGAAGCTGCGCAGCGGTGCAATGCTCTTTTCGAGCGAGGCCCCCGTCACCAGCCGTTCGCGCGCTTCGGGGTCGAGGCGCGCGCGCAGTTCGTTCCAGAAGGCCTCGTCGCTCCAGTTCTCCACGCGCTCTTCGGTGGGCACCTGCACGTAGTAGCGGCTGCGCGTGGCGCTGCGCATGCTGCACAGCGCGAAGCCGCGTTCGGTATTGGCGTAGATCAGCTCGTGCGACACCGGCGGCACGTCGGCCAGCACGCCGAGCCAGCCGAAGGGGTAGACCTTCTCGTAGGTGTGGATCGCATCGGCCGGCACGCTCGCGCGGCTCACGCCGTGGTAGCCGTCGCAGCCGGCGATGAAGTCGCATTCGATCTCGTGCGTCTGGCCGTCTTTCTCGTACCGCACGCGCGGCTTGCCCGAATCGAAGTCATGCAGGCTGACATTCGCCGCGCTGTAGATGGTGGTGAGCCCCTCGGCCGTGCGCGCTTCCATCAGGTCGCGCGTCACTTCGGTCTGGCCGTACACCGTGACCTGCTTGCCGCCCGTGAGGCCGTGCATGTCGATGCGGTGGCGTGCCCCCTTGAACAGCAGCTCGATGCCCTCGTGCGGCAGCCCTTCGGCCTTGGCACGGGCGTCGACGCCGGCACGCGCCAGCAGGTCCATCGTGACCTGTTCCAGCACGCCGGCGCGGATGCGGCCCAGCACATAGTCGCCGCTCTGGCGTTCGACGATGACGTTGTCGATGCCAGCCTTGTGCAGAAGCTGCCCGAGCAGTAGGCCGGCGGGGCCGGCGCCGATGATCGCGACCTGGGTGCGCATGTTCGTGTCTCCGAGAGGGTTTCGTGGAGCGTAGGCCGCATGCGGGCGTCTGTGGCGGTGGCTCGCGAGGCTCTGTGCGATCATGCGAACGCGTGCGCGATGATCGCGCAACACTTCGACCGGACGACGAACCACCGACGCATGACCATCGCCAAAGCCGACTTCATCGAGGGCATCGCCAAGGGGATGGCGGTGCTCGAAAGCTTCGACACCGAGCGCCAGCGCCTCAACGCCACGCTGGCCGCCGAGCGTGCGGGCCTCACGCGCGCAGCGGCCCGCCGGCATCTGCTGACGCTGGCTCACCTGGGCTATCTGGAAACCGACGGCAGCTATTTCTGGATGGCGCCGAAGGTGCTGCGCTTCTCGGGCAGCTATCTCGCATCGTCGCGCCTGCCGCGCGCGTTGCAGCCCACGCTGAACCGGCTCGCTGCGCAGACCGGCGAGTCGTTCTCGGCGGTGGTGCTCGACGGGGAAGAGGTGGTCATCGTCGCGCGCAGCGGCAGCTACGGCACGCCAACGCGCGTGCTGGCCTATGGCCTGCACCTCGGTGCACGGCTACCTGCGCATGCCACCTCCACCGGCCGTGTCCTGCTGGCGGCGCTGGCGCCGACCCAGTTCACGCAATGGCTCAAGGGCCGTCACCTTGCGCGGCTCACGCCCAACACAGTGACGCAGGCACGCGGCCTGCGGCAGCTGATTGCCCGCGCGCGCAAGGACGACTATTGTTTTGCCAGCGAGGAGCACGAGCTCGGCGTGCAGGCGCTGGCGGTGCCGCTGCGCGACATGCAGGGCCACACGGTGGCCGCGCTCAATGTGGTGCTGTCGGGTACGCGCTATCAGGAAGAGACCCTGCAGCGGGACATGCTGCCACTGCTCTTCGAGGCCGCACGCGAAGTCCGCTCGTTGCTCTGATCTGAACTTTGGCCGTGGCCCGCGCCTCGAACCCCCGAAACGGACACAACCATGCGACTCCTCCTTCTAGAAGACGACGTGATGATCGGCGAGGCTGTACTCGACCTGCTGCGCGCCGAACAGTACGCGGTGGACTGGGTAAAAGACGGCGAAGCCGCCGAATCGGCCCTGCGCACGCAGCAATACGATCTCGTGATGCTCGACCTCGGCGTGCCGCGGCGCGACGGCCTCGAGGTGCTGCGCAACCTGCGCGCACGCAAGCAGCGGATGCCGGTGCTGATCGCCACCGCGCGCGACTCGGTGCAGCAGCGCATCGAAGGCCTCGATGCAGGCGCCGACGACTACGTGCTCAAGCCCTACGACCTCGACGAACTGCTGGCCCGCATCCGCGCCCTGTTGCGCCGCGCGGCCGGGCGCGCCGAGCCGGTGTACGAGCACATGGGCGTGAGCATCAACCCGGCCACGCGCGAAGTCACCGTGGCCGGCCAGCCGGTGGTGCTGTCGGCGCGTGAATGGGCCGTGCTGGAGCCCCTGCTCGCGCGGCCCGGCATGGTGCTGTCGCGTGCCCAGCTCGAGGAAAAGCTCTACAGCTGGAAGGACGAGATCAGCAGCAACGCGGTCGAGGTCTATGTGCACGGCCTGCGCAAGAAGCTCGGCGCCGAATTGATCCGCAACGTGCGAGGCGTCGGCTACATGGTGCCGAAGGTATGAGGAGGGCGCTGACCGGATCGCTGCGTGCACGGCTGCTTTGGTTCCTGCTGGCGGCCATCGTGCTCGCCGCGGGGGCGCAGGCGCTGGTGGCCTACCGCACGGTGCTCGCCGAGGCCGACGACATCTTCGACTACCACATGCAGCAGATGGCGCTTTCGTTGCGCGCAGGCCTACCGCCGAGTGCGGCGGTAGGCGGCATCGGCACCGGCGAACAGAATTTCGATTTCGTCGTGCAGGTGTGGACAGCCGAAGGCGTGCGCATCTTCGAATCCGCCGAAGAGGCCGCGCTGCCGCAGCTAGCGGTGCTGGGATTTGCCGACGTGCACGCGCGCGGCACCACCTACCGCGTGTTCTCGATGCAGACGCGCGGGCTGGTGATCCAGGTGGCGCAGGACATGGCGGCGCGGCGCCACATGGCCGGCACGCTGGCCTTGCGCACCATTGCGCCGGTGGCGCTGATGGCGCCGCTGCTGATGCTGGTCGTGTGGTGGGTCGTGAGCCGGTCTCTCGCCCCCGTGGCGCGCGTGCGCAAGCAGGTAGCGTCGCGTCAGGCAGACGACCTGTCGCCGGTGAGCGAAGAGAACCTGCCCGAGGAAGTACGTCCGCTGGTGCAGGAGCTGAACCTGCTGTTCGACCGCGTGCGCCATGCCTTCGATGCGCAGAAGCACTTCGTCGCCGATGCCGCGCACGAACTGCGCTCACCGCTGGCTGCGCTGAAACTGCAGGTGCAAGGCCTGCAGCGCGCGCCCGACGATGCGTCGCGAGACCTCGCCGTGAGCCGTCTGGTGGCGGGAATCGACCGTGCCACGCGGCTCGTCGAGCAGATGCTCGCGCTGGCCCGGCACGAGGCCAGCATGGCGGCCGGTGCCAAGCCCGAGCCGGTCGATCTGTCCGAGGTTGCGCGGCTCGCGGTGTCCGATGCCGTGGCGGCAGCGCAGGCGCGTGGCATCGACATCGGCATCGCCCATGCCGATGCGGCCGTGGTCAACGGCCAGTCAGAGGCCTTGCGAATGCTGCTGCGCAACCTGCTCGAGAACGCGATCAAGTACACGCCCATCGAGGGCCGGGTCGACATCGGCATCACCCGCCAGGGCGACGCGGCCGAGCTCACCGTGGACGACAGCGGGCCGGGCCTGCCGCCCGACGAACGCGAGCGCGTGCTCGACCGTTTCTATCGCTCGGGCGAAACGCAGGCGCCCGGCAGCGGCCTGGGCTTGGCCATCGTCAAGTCGATTGCCGACCTGCACGGGGCGACGGTGGCGCTCGACCAGTCGCCCAGCCTCGGCGGCCTGCGCGTGCTGGTGCGCTTTCCCGCGGGCCGGGGCGTTTAAGCGGCGCTTAAGTCAGACCGACGACATTCCTTTCATCGTTTTGGCGCCCAAGCGCCCTGAAAGGAACCGACAAATGAACTCCCGTCTGACTTCGCCCCGCGCCCTGGTGATTGCACTGGCGAGCGCGGGCGTGATCGGTGCCGTTGGTGCCGGTGCCTACACCAGCGCCCGTGCCGTGGGCACGCCGACTACCAATGCCACCGCCGTGGCGCCCGCGGCCATGGTCACGCTGCCCGACTTCTCGACCATCACCTCGCGCGACGGCCCGGCCGTGGTCAACATCAGCGTGACCGGCACCATGAAGGCCTCCGACGACGAGGCAGCCGCCGAGATCCAGGGCATCGACCCCGATGACCCGATGTTCCAGTTCTTCCGCCGCTTCCAGGGCCAGATCAATCCGCGCGGCCAGCAACAGCAGCAGCGCGAAGTGCCGGTGCGTGCGCAGGGCTCGGGCTTCATCGTCGACCCCAGCGGCATCATCATCACCAATGCCCACGTCGTGAAGGACGCGAAGGAAGTCACCGTCAAGCTGACCGACCGCCGCGAATTCCGCGCGAAGGTGCTCGGCGCCGACGCCAAGACCGACATTGCGGTGCTCAAGATCGACGCCAAGAACCTGCCCGTGCTCGCGCTCGGCAACACCAAGGACCTGAAGGTCGGCGAATGGGTGCTGGCCATCGGCTCGCCCTTCGGCTTCGAGAACACCGTGACGGCCGGCGTGGTGAGCGCCAAGGGCCGCTCGCTGCCCGACGACAGCTACGTGCCCTTCATCCAGACCGACGTGGCCGTGAACCCCGGCAACTCCGGCGGGCCGCTGCTCAACACGCGTGGCGAAGTGGTCGGCATCAACTCGCAGATCTACAGCCGCAGCGGCGGCTACCAGGGCGTGTCGTTCGCCATTCCGATCGACGTGGCGATCCAGGTGAAGGACCAGATCGTCGCGACCGGCAAGGCCACGCACGGCCGGCTCGGCGTGGCGGTGCAGGAAGTGAACCAGGCCTTTGCCGATTCGTTCAAGCTCGACAAGCCCGAAGGCGCGCTGGTCTCGAACATCGAGAAGGGCGGCCCCGGCGACAAGGCGGGCCTGAAGGCGGGCGACGTGATCCGCAAGGTCGACGGCCAGGCCATCGTGTCCTCGGGCGACCTGCCCGCGGTGATCGGCCAGCAGGCCCCGGGCAAGAAGGTCACGCTCGAGGTGTGGCGCCAGGGCGAACGCCAGGAGCTGCAGGCCAAGCTCGGCGACGCGAGCGAGAAGCCCGCCAAGGTCGCGAAGGCCGATGCCGACGTGGGGCAGGGCAAGCTGGGCCTGGCGCTGCGTCCGCTGCAGCCGCAGGAAAAGCGCGAGGCCGCTGTCGAGAACGGGCTGCTGATCGAAGACGCGGCCGGTCCCTCGGCGCAGGCCGGGGTGCAGGCGGGCGACGTGCTGCTGGCCATCAACGGCACGCCGGCACAGAGCGTGGAGCAGGTGCGCGAGGTGGTGGCCAAGGCCAGCAACAAGTCGGTGGCGCTCTTGATCCAGCGCGGCGAAGACAAGATCTTCGTGCCGGTTCGCATCGGCTGATCGAAGGGACGACGGCCCGATGAAGCCGCCAGGCAAGCTTCAGCTGGAAGTGATCCACGAACGCTCGCCGGCCGGCGGCCTCTCGGCGCACATCCTGCCCACGTCGGCCACCATGATCGGCGTGTGCATGACCGTGATGTCGATCGGGCACCTCGGGCCGCGCGACGACATGCGGCTGCTGATCGATCGCCTGCTGGCCGTCGACGCGCTGGTCTTCCTGGCCAGCGCGCTGCTGTCTTTCATCTCGATGCGCGCCCGCAGATCGGGTGCGCGGCTCGAAGCCTGGGGCGAGATGGTCTTCATCGCCGGCCTTGGCCTGCTGGCGCTGGGGGCGGTGACGCTGGCGTTCGCGCTGCGCTGAAATAAGCCCCTCAGGCCCGTGCGCAGGGCCAGTCGAGCTGCATGCGTGCTCCCCCGGTTGCTGGGTCCACCGTTTCGATCTGCAGCCGCGCGCCGATGGACTGGGCTCGCGCATGCATGTTCGCGATGCCGTGTCCCCTGTGCCCACCACCGGGGGGCGCCGTCGGCAGGCCGCGTCCGTTGTCCGTGAGCACGATGCGCACCAGCGTCGGAGTCTCGTCGCCATGCCAGCTCGCATGCATCACGATGCGCGTGGCCGTCGCGTGCTTCAGCACGTTGGTGAAGGCTTCGAGCAGGATGCGCTGCAACTGCAGGGCCGCCCGTGCGGCGAAGGGCTCCAGCGGCGGAATGACTTCCACGTCCCACACCAGCTCGATGCCGGCTGCGTCGAGCCGCGGCTGCAGGCGGTAGCGCAGGGTGGCCAGCACGGTCGGCAGGTCGTCGTGCGTGGGCTGCAGCGAATCGACGGCCATGCGCATTTCGTCGAGCGCGAGCTTCACGTGCTCCTCGATCACGGCGCGGTCCGGCTTGGCCTGCGTCACCACGTTGAGCAGGCCCACGAGCTGCGAGCCCACGCCGTCGTGGATCTCCCGCATGATGCGCTGGCGCTCCAGCAGCACGGCCTGTTCCTGATTCTGCTGGCGCACGGTTTCGAAGGCGCTGCGCAACTGATCTTCGCGCTCCGCCACGCGGGCCGCGAGGTTGGTGTTGAGCGCGCGGTAGTCGGCCACGGTGCGGCTGTAGCGCTCGACCACGAGGCCGGCCAGGATCATCACGAAGAAGAACATCGCGTGCGCCGTCAGCGTGAAGTAGGCGCCGCCGAAGAGACCCATGCGCACCAGCAGCAGATCGTGCGCGCCGGCCAGGATGGCCAGCGTGCCCGCCGCCATCAGCACGCCCGCGATGCGCCGCCGATCCACCAGCGCGCCGTACACCACGTAGGGCAGGCAGACGATGCTGGTCAGCTGCAGGACGACCAGGCCGGCGGTCCACAGCGAAGGCCGCGCAAAGGCGAAAGAGGCGCAGGCCAGCGTGACCGACAGCGCGAGTGCGGCGTGGATCGAGCGCACCAGCCACGGCGGATTGCGCTCGAGCACCAGCAGCACGAAGCGCGCGATCAGCCCGATGTGGCAGGCATAGCAGACCGCCACCACGGCGCCCCACAGCGGCCAAGGAATCGGCACGTCGGGCCACACGCGGTCGAGGTTGCGCGCCACGCCCGATAGCGCGGCCAGCGCGAAGCAGCCGTAGAGCGCATCGCGCTGGCGCAGCCACAGGCCGCCGGCAATGCCGCCCATCAGCAGCAGGCTGACGGCATACACGATGGCCGAGGTGTTGCGCCAGCTTTGCCGGTCGCGATAGAGCACCGCGAGCGAGGCCTCGGTGCCGTACTGGACGCTGGCCAGCCCCGCGCCGCGCTGGCGCTGGATGGTCGTGCGCACGACCAGCGACTGCGGCTGGCCCGTCCGGTGCAGCACGGCCGGGACCGGAACCAGCAGGTTGCTCTTGGTCGCGTCGTGCTTCGGCACGCCCAGCGTGCCGAAACTGGCCACCAGCGCGTCGTTGAACGAGATCGCCACCTGGTTGCCCGCGCCCGACATCAGCAGGGCCGCGGGTTCATCGCCCGGCACTGCGGCGGCAGGCAGGTCGATGCGGTAGGTCGCCTTGCCCCCGAGGCCGGGAAATTCGTGGTCCCAGCGAAAGGGCAGCTGCACCCAGCGCCTCTGTGCAGGCAGGCCATCAGGTTCGAGCGTGGCCTCGGCCGAGCTTATGTCGATGGTGGAGCCGGGCGTCCCGGCGGCATGGGCGTGGACGCCCGCCAGCGCAAGCCACAGGCACAGCAGCGCCGCAAAGAGCTGGCGATGAATGCCGCCGGCCACACTAGGGAAGCCAACCGAGGTTGCGCGCCTCGAACACCGCTTCCGATTTGTTGTGCACATCCAGCTTGCCGTAGATATTGCGGATATGGGTTTGGACCGTCGACGCCGAGACTCCCATCTGCGTTCCGACTTCGACATAGGTGAAACCACGAGAGACCAGGTCGAGCACCTCGAACTCGCGCGGCGACAGGCGTTCGGGAGCGATCGCCGAAGCGCTCGGCGCGGTGCTGGCGGGCTTGGCGGCTGCCGGTTGCTGTTGCCGCGGGGCTCCGCCCGAATGAGCCTGCCAGCGCCGCAGCAGCTTGCGCGCGATCACCGGCGACATCGGCGAGCCGCCGGCGCGCAGGTGGCGGATGTGGGTGGCGAGGTCGGCCTCGGTGCCGTCCTTCAGCAGGTAGCCGCTGGCGCCGGCTTCGAAGGCCTGGACCATGTTGGCCTCGTCGCCGAAGATCGACAGCACCATCACCGCGCAGGCCGGCTGCATATTGCGGCACTGGCTGATCACCTGCAGCCCGGGGCGGTCGGGCAGGCCGAGGTCGACCAGCAGCACGTCGATGGGGTTGTCGACCAGCCAGCCGAGGATGTCGGCGGCGTTGGAGGCGCTGTAGGCCAGGCTCAGCGACGGGTCGGCATCGACCACGCGCGAGATGCGCTCGCGCATGCCGGTGTCGTCTTCGACGAGGGCAACCTGTGTTTCTGCGGTCATGCTCGCGCCGGCCCGGGTAGGCTGTATGCGCTCATGCAGGACGTGGGGGCGAGGCGCATGGAGAAGGCTCTGGGTTGCTGCTGGATGGCGCAAAGAGTAGAGGGCGGCCCACGTGCCGCCCATCCTATATACGGGGGAGGCGGCCCACCGCTTTCCGTGGCTTGCGTGCCGCCTTGCCGAGCCGGGCGGCCACGAGCGCCAGGTGCTCGACCAGTTCCTTCGGCGACTCGACCTCGAAGTCATGCGGCAGGCAGCCAAGCCAGACGGCCAGCGCGTCGAGCGAATTGGCGCCGGTGGCGATGCGCGTAGAGCCTTCGTCGATGGCCTGCGGCGTGCCACTGACCCAGCCGAGGTACGGCTCGAGCGCCTTGGCAGATGCATGCACCACGACCTGCGCATGGTGCATATAGGGCGACACCTGCAGCGCGTGTTCCATGTAGGCCGCGACGTCGCCGTGGGGCAGTCGGCGCGGCGTGAATCGCGCGCCGGTGGGCGCGGGTTCGACGATGCGGTCGAGGCGGAAGGTGCGCCAGTCCTGCCGCGTCGTGTCCCAGGCGAGCAGGTACCAGCGCTGCCCGGTCTGCACCACGCGGTGCGGCTCCACCGTGCGTTCGGTGACGGCGTCGTGGTGGTCGCGGTAGCCGAAGCGCAGTTCGAGCCGGTCGGTGCACGCCTCGGCAAGAAAGGACACGGCCTTCAGGCGCACCGGCGACTTGCCGCGCAGCACCGGCACCACCGACGCGCGCACGCTGTCGAGCCGGCGGCGCAGGCGCGGCGGCATCAACTGTTCGAGCTTGGCCAGCGCGCGCATCGAGGCGTTCTCGATGTCGCCCGCGGCGCCGACCGGGTTGCCCAGGCCGAGCGCGACGGCGATGGCTTCTTCGTCCTCCAGCAGCAGCGGGGGCAGGGCAGTGCCCGCGCCCAGCCGGTAGCCGCCTGCCACGCCGGAGGTGGAGTCGACCGTGTAGCCGAGGCTGCGCAGGCGGTCCACGTCGCGGCGCAAGGTGCGCTCGGTGATTTCGAGCCGGGCGGCGAGTTCGGCGCCCGTCCAGGAGCGTTGTGCCTGGAACAACGAAAGAAGCCGGATCAGGCGTGCAGAGGCAGACAGCATGTGCGCATGATGCCCGCGATCGAGGACAGAATCTGTCCGCAATGGGTCGTAGCCTTGGCTTTCATCTCAACCCCGGGACACAGACCCATGAAGAAGACATACAACGGCAGCTGCCATTGCGGCAAGGTTCGCTTCCAGGCCCTGATCGATCTCGCCGAGGGCACGGGCAAATGCAATTGCTCGATCTGCACCAAGGCCCGCGCATGGGGCGCGATCGTGAAGCCGGAGGCCTTCACGCTGCTGTCGGGAGAAGAAGACTTGTCGCTGTACCAGTTCAACACGCACAGCACCGAGCACCTGTTCTGCAGGCACTGCGGCATCCGGTCGTTCGGGCGTGGCAATGTGCCCGAGATCGGTGGTGCCTATGTCAGCGTGAACGTGAGCTGCCTGGACGACGTCACGCCGCAAGAGCTGTCGGCGGCACCCGTCCGGTACATGGACGGGCGCAACAACAACTGGTTCGAGCCGCCGGCCGAAACGCGCTACCTCTGAACGAGGCGGGCCGGCCGGCGATGTGCGCTACTGCGCCTGCTTGCTGCTGCGGCGCTGCTGCTTTGCTGCTCCCGGCGCCGAGGTTTGCGAGGGCGCCGCACCGCCGTCCACGCCCAGGCGGCCGCCACCGCCGAGGCCCTGGCCGCGCACCGTCTGCGCCTTGTAGTTGCGCAGCGAGCGGACCATCTGGTTGAACGCGTCCATGAAGGCCGCGGCAATCACCTTGCCCTGCGGCGTGCGCGTGTAGCCGCCAATGCCGCCCGCGGCGGAAAGGCCGCCCAGGCCCGCAAAGCCCGCGAAGTCGGTCTTGGAGGCGCTGCCTTCGGCGGCTGCAACCTGCACGCCCGAGCGGTTGTCGATCAGGGTCAGCAGCGCGCTGGCTTCCTTGGTCTGCATGCTCGCGCCCAGTTGGGCGATGGCGCGGCCGCGGCCGCCACCCACCAGGCCGCCAAGAGCGCCACCCAGGCCGCCGGCGTCGCTGTTGCTGAAGACGATCTCGGGCGACAGGCCGTAGTCGGACGCCACCATCTGGCCGCGCCCGAAGTTGCTGCCGCCGCGCATCTCGCCCGACTGCATCAGCGCGCGCTCGCGCGTCATGGCGTTCATGCCGGCTGCACCACGCTCGACCACCACGAAGCAGTTCGATTGCTGCACCAGCAGGCGCAGCAGGTTGGCAGTGGGAGGCAGCTTGTATTCGCCGGTGAGGATGGTGTACCAGCCGGCATTGACGTTCTCGATCAGCGAGACCGTGCCGAGCGGCGAATCGCAGCGCTCGAGCTGGCTGCTTTCGCCGGAGGTTGCGCTGCCTGCGGCGCTGCCGGTGGCCACGGTCTTGGCCGACTGGCTGCCCATTTGCATGTCCATGGTCTGGCAGCCTGAAAGGGCCAGCAGGCCCGCGAGTGCACTTGCGAGAGAGAGTTTGGAAAAAGCCATGTCCGATCTGTCAGGTGAAAAGAATGAGATGCCCGGTGCGGACGTCGCTTGATCAAGACCGAAGATGGAATTGCCATGGCCTGTTCGACCTCCCGATTCGACGCGCCGCTGGCGACCGCGCGAACATACATTCCGCGTGTCCGGTGCACCAGTGCCGAAAGTCATGGGCATGCGGGCGTGGCCCACCCGGCAGCTACAGTCGAGCCTTCACTCCGAGGAGCTTTCAGATGGCAACCAGGAAGAACGTCGTTGGAGAAGCGGCAGCGGAACTGACCCGCCAGCAGGTGCAGCAGGCCCTGGCCATCGCAGGGGCCTCGAACTTCGCCGGAGCCGCCGACCCGGCTTTCGTCGGCTCCATCCTGGTGGCCCTGGCCGTCAACACGAGCGCTGTGAGCGCGACCATCGACAGCGCAAAGGACCGCACCAGCGTCGTCATGAAGCACTGATCGACCGGCCTGGAGGCACGGGCATCGTCAACGCGTGTATTCGCCGTTGGCCTCGGGCTGGAACAGCACAGCGACCACGCGCGCCGCGCCTTCCGCGCCGTTGGGCATCTGCCAGCGTGCGAGCGTGCCTGTTCTCACTCCCAGCAGGCCGATACCTACGGGTGACAGCACCGAGACGAAGCCCTCACCCGGCTGCGCGTCGCCGGGGTAGCAGAGGGTGATCTTCTGCCGTTGGTGCGTGGCAGGGTCTTCCACCTCCACCTGGGAATTCATCGTCACGATGTCCGGAGGGACCTCGCGCGAGGGCAGCACGTCCGCTGCGTCGAGAAGCTCGGTGAGCGCGGGCGGAAGCTGCTGGTCCTGCAGTTTGCCGAGACGGACGAAGTCGAGTTCGGTGAGCGTGCGCTCCCCGTGAATGGTTGCAAGCATGAAGCACTCCAGTTGAATGCGACCTGCCCTGTACAGGAGAAGGGCGAAGTCGCTGCCGCGCGGCGGGTGCCCGGCGGTCAATGGTTCGCGCATCAAGAAGGAAGGTAGCGGACCGCCGGGCTCAGGAAAGTGCGCAGGTGTGTCGCAAGACCGCCGTAGTCGCCGCGGCGACAACATCCGCGCGACGGCCTGCCGCTGCCTGGGGCAGGGCTGCGCGTGCAGGGTGTTTGCGGTACACGGACGAGGGGGCCATCCGGACGAGTGTAGGGACGTGCTGCGAGACCATCAAGCAATGGCCTCACGTGCCTTGCCGATAAGCGCGGTGTGGTCCAAGGTGTTGTCTGAGGAAAGCCAGCACCTGCGACAAGGTCACGAAGCGCTCGCGCGGCGGATGGGAATCAGCAGATCGGTGCGCAGTTCGGACGGCGAGACCTTGCGGGACGAGTTCAGGTAGTGCTCCAGCGTGGGCCGGTCGTCCGGCTCGTAGCCGCTGGCCGGCAGCCACCGGACATAGAGGGCGCGCACGGCCGCGTTGATCTGGGAGTACGGGCCGGCCAGGCGGTGCACGGCGTAGCAGCCACCGGGAATGTCGAGCATCTGGACCTCGGCGTCTTCCGGCCAAGGGTCGGGCGATGCGACGGCGGCGTAGTACCTGAAGCTGGCCGAGTCTTCGGGTTCGTTGAACGAGGCGCCCCACCGGTCCGAGATGACTCGCCCACCGGCCTGCAGGCGCAGCCGCCGATGGGTATGGGGAATGGTCGCGAATGACCCCTGGTGCCGCAGCGCGTGCAGCCGCTGCGCCGGGCACTCGACGATCCGCACGGCCGGTGCAGCGCCTTCGTTGTTCTCACCGGAACGCGGCAGCGCATCGACGTCGAGGATCGCCCGCGACATCTGCTGCTGGAATGCGCGCGGCGACTGTCCGGTGAACTGGCCGAAGGCGCGCGTGAAGGCTTGCGGGCTTTCGTAGCCCACGGCCAGCGCGACCTGCGTGACGCTCTGGGTGCCGGCTTCCAGCAGGCGGGTGGCGAGCGCCAGCCGCACGCGGCGGACCGTGGCGGCCACCGTTTCGCCGGCCACGCTTGCGTAGACGCGGTGGAAGTGAAAGGGCGAGAAGTGCGCGAGCCGCGCGAGGTCTTCGAGCCGGTGATCGGCCATCGGGTCCGCGACGATGGCCGCGACCGCGCGCGCCACGCGGGCCCGGTAGTCCTGCTCGGTTCGACGGCTTTCCATGCGCGGGAGTTTGCGCGCTTCGCGGGGCCGGTACTTAGCCGACTTTGCGCATATTCAAAAAGATGCCAGGGCTTGCTGATCTACCCGAAGAAAGGCTCCAAACGCGGATTTGTTCACAATTGAAAACATTGGTTCTAATTTAGAGTTGCAATCTGTCACGCCATAGTCGTGGCGTGGATCTGGAGCCGTCTTTGAAGCACCCGCACTTCTTCGCCCCTGGCGTCCTTCCCCGCACATGCCTTTCCGTCGCATTGCTGCTGTGGCTGGGCAGCAATGCGACGGCGGCCTGCACCAGCACTTCGGGCGTGAGACTGCAGGCCACGGCGGGCTCCGTGTGCAGCGCGGCCGGCAGCTACGGCAGCAGTGGCGTGCCCGGAGGCCAATCAGCACTGGGCGCATCGGGCGGCGGCATCGTCAATGCCGCGGGCCTCATCACCATGACGATGTCCCAGAGCGGCATCAACGGCGTGTACGCGACTGGCACCGGCTCGCAGATCAACCTGCTCGGTGGCCTGACGCTGGACCGCCCCGGCGCAAGCACGGGCATTCGCGGCCTGCGCGCGGCGAGCGGGGGCACCGTCACCGTGAACGGGCCGTTGTCGATCACGCTGTCCAACGGGGCCAGCAACTACGGCATCTACGCGGAGCTGGCGAACACCCGCGTCATCCTGAACGGCGACACCAGCATCACCATGGGAGCCGGGGCTTCGTACTCTCCCGGCATTCGCATGACTACGGGGGCGAGCCTCGTGTCGAACGGTGCGATGGTCATCAGCGCGGCAGGCGATTCGAGGTCCGATGCGATCGCGACCGATCTTGGCGGCACTGCGCAACTCAACGGCAGCCTGAACCTGAGCGTGAGCGGCCAGCAGGCCTCGGCGCTCAAGATCACCAGCGCCGGAACCATCACCTACACGGGCACGGCAAGCCTGAACAACTCGGGCCTCAACGGGTCGGGCATCCGTGCGGTCACGGGCGGCGTGGCAACGGCCGCCGCATCGTCGAGCACCACGATCCATTCGAGCGGCATCAACAGCATCGGCATCTCGGTGCGCGATGCCGGCTCGCAGGTGAACCTGGCGGGCCCAGTGACGATCCAGGCCACCGGCGTCACTCAGGCGAACACGCCAAGCGGCACGCAGGAGTCGTACGCCGCGGGCCTGCTGGTCACCGGCGGCGGCGCGATCAACGCGACGGGCTCGCTCGCGATCACCACCACCGACGCCAGCAGCTACGGCGCCGCGATGCTCGCCAGCAGCCCTTCGATCAGCGCCACCGGCACCGGCTCCATCACCGCCGCTGGCAGTGCGCTGGGCTTTCTCTCGGGCTCGGGCCAGACGGCAAGCTTCGACGGCTTTGCAATCACAAGCGCATCGGGCGACCTCGTGCGCGTCGATGCAGCCACTGGCGCGGTGCTCACATTGAAGAACACGAGCGCCACCGCCAGCAGCTCCGGCAACCTGCTGCAGGCACTAAACGGCAGCAGCCTCACTTTCACCGCCGATCGCAGCACGCTGAGCGGCAACGTCGTGACGGACACCACCAGCGTCGTCGACATGCGCCTGTTGAACGGTTCCAGCCTCGCGGGCAGCATCGATCCGGTGGACCTCACCGTCGATGCCACGAGCCGCTGGACGATGACAGGCAGCTCGTCGCTGAGCAGCGTGACGCTCGCGGGGCGAATCGACTTCCAGCCGCCGGGCTCTGCGGGCTCAGGCTTCGTGCCGCAGACGCTCACCGTCAACGGCAACTGGGTGGGGCAGGGCGGCATCGTGGGCATGCGCACTGCCCTCGGGGACTCCGGCTCACTGACTGATCGCATCGTCATCAACGCAGGCACCGTGAGTGGCACCACCACGCTGCAAGTGAGCAATGCAGGCGGCCTCGGCGCATTGACGACGGGCGACGGCATCATGCTCGTGAGCGCCATCAATGGAGCGACGACCACGGCGCAGACCACGAAGAATGGCTTCTCCTTGGCTGGCGGCCATGTGGACGCCGGCGCCTACGAGTACCGCCTCTACAGCGCGGACGCCTCAGGGGCCGGCGAGAACTGGTACCTGCGCTCGACCGCGCCGGCGACCGCGAGTCCGACAGGCCCGGCCACCGCGACCTTGCCAACCTACCGCGCCGAGGTTCCCCTGTTCGCCGCGCTGCCGTCGCAACTTCGGCGGGCCGATCTGGGGATGCTGGGCAACCTGCACCGGCGCATGGGCGATGGCGATGGTGTCGCGTCGAATGAAAGTGCGCCGCAGGGCCAGCGTGCCGCATGGGGCCGGCTGGTGTACGCCGACATCGACCTGCGCCAGCAGGGCACGGTCGCGCCCTCAAGCGACGGGCGCCTGCGCGGCTTCCAGACCGGTGTGGACCTGTATGCGCCAACGGGCTCGGCATGGCGCGCCGGTGTGTACGTCGGCCAGCTCGAAGGCCGCGTCGGCGTGCAAGGCTTTGCGCGTGGCGTGCAGGGCACTGTGGGCAGCAACGACCTGCGCTCGCGCTACCTGGCGGCCTACGCCACGTGGAAGGACGATGAGAACGATCGCTATGCCGACGCCGTCCTGCAGGGCGGCAGCCACCGCTACGGCGTTGAAGCGACGGGCAACCAGGCCAGTTGGGGCAAGGGCCGCAGCCTGCTGGCGTCGCTGGAGGTCGGACAGGCCTTCGGGCTCGCTCCGGGCTGGCGCATCGAGCCGCAGGCCCAGGTCGTCTATCAGAAGCTGAAGCTCGACGACGCAGTTCTCTCCGGTGCCAATGTGTCGCAGCAAACCGGTGGCGGTTGGCTAGGCCGCCTTGGCGTACGCGTGCGCGGTGAAGTTGCGACGGCCGCCGGCCTGCTGCAGCCCTATGCACGCCTGAACCTCTACAGCGCCAGCGCGGGCACCGACGTCGCGCAGTTCATCAACGCGGCGGCCGTCACGCGCATCGCAAGCGCCACCGCCTATCGCAGTGCTGAACTGGCGGGTGGCTTCACCCTGTCGCTTTCGCAGGCCACCAGTGTCTACGGCGAGATCGGCCGCCTCTACGCGTTGGGTGGCGACACGCGGGCAAAGTCGTCGCTGCAAGGGTCTGCTGGTGTGCGTGCGCGTTGGTAGCGTGGCGAATGCGCTTGATCAACTGCGCACCTCGCGTCTGCCTTGTGAAGCGAAGAAATGACGTCGACGTTCTCATTGCCACGCTCGACCGACTGGGCGCGAAGGGCCCGGAAACCGGCTTGGCGCTTGCGCAATCGCTCGACATGGCAACGGCCGCAGCGAGCACCGAGCGCGCGCTCAAGGCTGTGATCGAACGATACGAAGAGCTCGGGAGAACCGGTCGCCTGTCTGGTGACCAGGTTGCCGCCGGGCTTGAGAAGGCACGGGAGAAGATTGACGGACTGCTGCCCGGCGTCGGCAGCCTGCGCGAAGCCCTGCACGACTTCGGCCTGCGCTCTTCGGAAGAGATGCAGGCGACTGCTAGCTGGTTCGAAGAATCCTGGAAGATCATCCGCGACAGCGTCACCACGAGCCTAGACGACAAGATCGAGGCGTTCGAAAAGTATGCGACCGCCGCCATCGCGGCAAACAAGGGCGTGGAGACCTCCGAGATATTCCCGCAACGCGAGATGCTGCGCACGCGGCAGATCGCGACGCAAGGTGTGTCGCCGCCGAACGGCGCGCCGCTTCGACCGCAGCGCGCGCCAGCGCCGTCTCCGAAAGGACAGCCGCAGGGCAATCAACAGGGCGGCCGCAATGAAGACGGCAGTTATCAGCACAATGAAGACAGCCTAGGCATCATCGGTCCTAATCAAGAGGTGAATTCCAACCTTGGGGACACGCGCGAGGAACGTCTGGCGGGCCAGAACGCCGTCGACAACCGGCTGATGTCCCAACTGCGCGAAAAGCTGACGGCCGGCACCCTAGAGGCGGGAGACGTGGGGGCGCTCAAGACCGTGATCCAGTCGCTGAAGCAGAACGCACAGGTGAACGCTGATGTGATGCGCTGGAACCCGGGGGCCGTGACGCTGGAAGGCGCGCGCGACGATCGCGCTTGGCAGGCCACGCGAGCTCAATTCGAGAACGCCGTGGCGCGGCTGGAGAAACCCGCCAGCAGTGTCGCCGCGCCAGTGAAGACGCCAGCCCCGGCGGTAGGCGGCTCATCGCACACGGTGAACATCGACCTCGGGAATGGGCGCCGCGGCACATTCAACATGGCGTCCGAGAGCGATGCGTCAGGGATAGCGGGGTTTCTCTCGGAACTCGCCAATTCGAGAGGTTTGTCCTGATCGGTTTCGCGTGAAACCTCCGAGGTTTCACGCGAAACCTTAGCATCGCGCCCCAAACACACGAGGGCGATGATGAATGAGACACCGGACGAACTGTTGAAGCGCACGATTGCTGCATACCTTGCACGAGAGGCGGCAACCAACACGCCGCCGCCGGTATACCTCGCGCCCGACCGCTTCGTGACCGTGGCCATATACGCGGCCATAACCGGCCGCACGCAAAACTCGATCCGCATGAAGATTCGCGACGGCAAATGGCTCGACAAGCGCGAGTTCATCCGGGACCCGGACGGCACTGCGCTGATTGACCGCGAAGCCGTGTAGCTATGGGTTATGCGCGGTTCTTGACTCGACGCAGGAAGCGGGGGCCTACATGTGCTCACTACTTTCCATTCGTTTCCACTCATCTCTGCACTTATCCACACGTGCGCCAAATCGTCCAAACTCGCGAGAGAGTTCCCACGTGATGTCTGAATCCAGCTGATTTTCGACATTCATCCAATTTCACGTGAAACAACAGCGCTTGTAAGCTATTGATATCAGAAGACTTTTTCAAAATAGATTCGAATAAGGACGATTTCACGTGAAACACGTGATTTCGTGAGTCCCAGACGGAGTCGGTCCCGACGAACGTGTTCTTCACGAAATTTCTTGCAGATTTCGCACAAATCAGATTGAAGTCGTTACACTGCGATCCGTGCGCCAAAGTTCTAATTGGCGCGAAGGTTCGTGCACATGACCCAAATGCCTGAAAAGCCGAAGCTGACTCCGGCCTACGCTTCGTTCAAGTCGTTCAACACGTTTTTCGAAGCGCGGCGGGATGATGGCCACATCACCACGGTCGTCGATCGCTCGCTGATGTCGAATTTCGCCGGCTCCACAGCCGGCGAGCTCCTCGCGTCGATGAAATATCTCGGCATGATCGACGAGAAGGGCACGCCGAGCCCACTCTATGAGCAGTACGTGCTGGCAGACGACGAGACGCGTCTGCCCTTGCTGGCCAGTACGCTGCGCCGCTCCTACCCATACCTCTTCGAAACTGAGCGCTTCGACATCGAGCGGGCAACCAGCCAGCAGGTGGTTGAACTGTTTCGAGCGCAGGGCATCAGCGGTAGCACGCTCACCCGTTCGATCATGTTCTTCCTCGCCGCGGCAAAGCAGGCCGGCATCAAGGTGTCGCCGAACATCCGTGCTCCTTCCATGACCGCGCGCAACGGCAGCAGCAAGGTTAAGAAGGAGTCGGCTCCGCCACCTGCGCCAACTCCACCGGCAGTCGCGCCCGTGGACCGCTCGCCGCCGCTCAAGGATGTACAGGTTTTCGAGATCCCTATTCCGATCGGCCGCAAGGTGACGATCTCCATCCCGAACCAATTCAGTGCGGCGGACTGGGAGCTCTTTCAGACCATGCTGACCGCCTACGTGCAGCACTGGAAAACGCAAATGGCTGACATGCAGAAATCGCCGACAACAGAGAAGGAGGACGACGGTGAACTCTGAGCATGCTAGTAACGACAAAGGCCCCTAGGTATGAGCTAGGGGCCTTGTCAGGGTCTCGGTGGCGAACCAGCCAAAACCCCGTCTTTTGCAGGGACGGCCGCAGTGTACGCGCTGCTTGGAGTTGGGTGCAACGTCGCCGGGTGTTCTGTACAACACAGGAGGGACACCATGCGAGCCTGCTCGTATCCCCGCAGTGTGTATGTGCGCCCATACGTTCGCTTCCGCTTCGGCCGGCTTGAGAACGTGTGTGAGCACTGCCGCGGGATGCCTGGACAAATGCACCTGTTTTAGAACGGTGCCTCTACTGCCCGGCCACGGTCGGTGCCAACTCTGACAAGTTGGACAAAGCCCGCCTCTGTGCGGGCTTTTTTTGTCGCTCGCCTTTTGCTGGTGGACTCCTATCTGCTCATTGGCCGAAGGACTTACTCTTCGTCTTCATCGGGCTTCGGCTCCGGCGATCTTGCCCTCTGAATGAGACTGCGCAACCAAGCGATGCCGCCGGCATCCACCTTGGCCCATTGCGATGCAGTGAGACGAATCGAGCGTTGCTCTAGTCGGTCCTCGGGTTCTACAGGTGGGCGCCCTCGGCTGCGTTTCTCTTGTTCCATGCGGCGCAGTATAAATTATTTGTTGGGTCACAATAAATAGCTTGAAATCGCATATTTATTGAATCACAATAAATAGCCGAAGCAACATAAAGAAGCAAGTCATAACACGCGCCCAAACCGTCAGCGCCGCGTGCGCTGTGCAGATGTTGAATGAACTGAAGCGGGGGGGGCAGCACAGAGAGCGAACTCGCTGCACTCGCCGGCTTCGAGCAAACAACTGCGGAGCGATGGTTATCGCGTATGCAGATGATCGGCCGGGTGCGCGTCGGGGGGGCGCCGATGGGTTGGGCCCTTGGTACCGATGGGTCTCCGCGACAGATCAACAGGTCGTTGAATTTGCCGGGGCCTATGAGACTGCGAGAGATACAGCCTAGCGGGACGATGGCACGTGCCGCCTCTGTGCCTGACGAGTGTTAGGTTTCGATCTCAGGGGATCCGAGAACAGGCGGCTCGGCCGGCTTGTGTCCGATCGTTGGGGCACTGGCGTCGCTAGGCAATTCTTCAGCGCGCGCTTGAGTGCGCCAGACGATCCGCATGATTTCGTTGGCGCGATCGAATATTGGCTTTGCTTCGGTGCCGAACTTGCCAAGCGCCGCACCCGCGTCGCCGAACAAGCCCCAGAAGCGATCTAGACTCGACACCTTTTTGTGCAGTTCGGCCTGCATTTTTTCGAGCCGCGCCAGCAGGCGGTGCTTGTGGTCCTCGCTCAAAAACGCCGCCGTCGAAATTTGCACACGCAGTTCGTTCAGTAGCTCCTGAACCCGATCAAGGTCGCCCTGGGTGAACTCGTATGAAAACGACGTGCCAAGTGAAAGCCGAAACCTGGAACGCGTCGCTTCGATTTGCGCCTGATGGTCGAGGGATTCGCATTGCTTCAGAGCCTCGCGAAAGAAGCCGGCAATGGCCGAACAGTCCTGTTGCCGGTCTGTGGTCAGATCCGGCAAATAGGCCTCGAAAACGAACAATCCTGCCTGCTGCACTTCGACGAGCAGGGCGTACCCTTCGGTCAACGCCGCATACTCTGCCTCGCTCCACTCCATGCGTTCATCGTCGATCGCTGAAAGCACGACCTTGCACACAGAGAGGACGGAACGCAGCGGGTAGTTTCTGATCCCCGCAACAAACTTCTCATCGAACAACATGTGCGTGCCTTTCGCGCCTACACAGGCGCCTACATAGAAAAAGCCCGCTACCTAAAAGATAGCGGGCTTCCTTGTGCCTAGTGGCTCCTCGACCTGGGCTCGAACCAGGGACCTACGGATTAACAGTCCGGCGCTCTACCGACTGAGCTATCGAGGAACAAGCCTTAAATTATATGCAATGGATTTGTCGATCCTGGCTGGCTGGCTGCATTTTTTGCGTCGGTGCGATGACTGCCTGCAACACCTTCGCTACAGCGCAATTGAAAATGCCCCGCTACCTTTTGAGTAGCGGGGCATCCAGTTGCCTTGCGGCTTTTTAGTGGCTCCTCGACCTGGGCTCGAACCAGGGACCTACGGATTAACAGTCCGGCGCTCTACCAACTGAGCTATCGAGGAACAAGCCTTAGATTATAGCGTGCTTTTTTACGGCTTCTCAAGAGTGCGTTCAAAGCGCAACGCTCAGGCCCAGACGCAGCGTGCGCGGCGCACCCGGGAACAGATACACGTGGCTGAACTGGTAGGGCGATTCCTTCCAGTAGCGGCGGTCGAACAGGTTGTCGACGGCCAGCGTCCAGCTCGTGTTCACGCCGCGCAGCTTGGTGTCGTAGCGCAGCACCGCATCGACGCGCGTCCACGAAGGCAGCGTGATCGAACCATCGGGCAGCACGTTGCGCCGGCCCTCATACGAAAGCTGCCCCGCGATTTCAAGCCCCGGCACCGATGCGACGCGGTACGCAGCCTGCGCACGCAGCACTTCCTTGGGCACGTTGGTCGGCGACTGCCCATTGAGAGCCGGATTCGCAGTGCTGCCGCGCCGCTTGGCATCGATCACCGCGACGCTGCCGCCGATGCGCCACGGCCCCTGGCTCCATTGCGCACCGGCCTCCAGGCCGCGATGCACCGCGCGCCCGTCGTTGCGCACTTCGCAATAAGCGCCGCACAGGTCGATGTTGGTCATCGGCCGCGAGATGTCGAACCATGCCACTTGCCAGTTGAATGCCTCGCTGCCGCCCTTCAGGCCCAGTTCCCATTGGCGCGAGGTGAGTGCGGGCAGTGCCTGTCCCGCGTTGCTGTACTGCGAGACCCTGTTCGGCACGACCTGCGACTCGACACCCTTGCCCCAGCTTGCATAGGCCAGCAGCCCTGGCTGGATGGTGTAGCTCGCCGCGATCCACGGCGTGGTCACGTCCTGCTTGTACCCGGTCGGGCTCGATGCGTCGTTGCCGATGCTGCTGCGGTCGAGCCGCGTGTGGCGCACGCCGAGCCAGGTGGTGAAGCGATCGTTCCAGCGGATCGCGTCCTGCACCGACAGTTCGGTCGAGCGCTCGTCGCGGTTGGTCTGCGGCGTGGTGGCGTCTGGGCTCGCCGGCACCACGGCTGTGCCCCAGATGTTGCCGGTGCCCGCGTAGTTGTAGGCCTGGTTGTCGAAGCGGTTGCGCACGCGGCTTTGCAGCAGCCCGAAGCCGAGCTCGTGCCGCACGCTGCCCGTCATCACATTGCCCTTGAGGTTGAGGCTGCCCGCCGTCTGCGTGCGGCGCTCGTTGTCGCTGCGGAAGTCGTAGACGTCGAAGGTGCCGTCCGAGCAATACCGGTCGTAGTTGCCCTCGGCGCTGCAGCCGAAGGCGTAGGCCAGCCGGTCGTCGCTCTTCAGCCGCTGCTGGCCGATCTGCGCGCTCCAGCGCCAGTCGGCATTCAGCGCCTGGCTGAAGCGCACGGTGCCCGTCAGCGCCTTGAATACCGAGGGCTGCGACCACGGCTGGTTGTTGAGGTTGATGCGCGGGTCGACCGGCGCCGGCAGCACGTTGCCCAGCAGGCTGTAGCCATTCTGGCTCGGCTGCGTCTTGCGGCTTCGCTCGATCTCGAACTCCAGCACCGAGTCGCGCGTGATGCGCCAGTCGGCCGCGAGCGAGAAAAGGTTGCGGTTGCCGTCGAGGTTGTGCGTCAGCGGCTTGAGGTTTTCGCTCGCCACATTGAGCCGATAGCCGAACTGGCGGTCTTCACCGAAGCGCCCGCCGAGGTCGAGCGCGCCGAGCACGCTGCCACGGCTCGTGGTCTCGATGCGCACCGTGCGCAGGTCCTGCTCGGTGGGCCGCTTCACGACGTAGTTGACCAGCCCGCCCGGCGCGCTGGTGCCGGCCTGGATGCCGCTGGTGCCGCGCAAGATTTCGACGCGCTCCTTGTTGTCGAGCGGAATCGATGTCTCGGCGCTGATCGGCAGGCCTTCGCGCCGGTAGTTGAAGCGGTTGTCGAGCACGAAGCCGCGCACCGTGAGGTAGTCCCAGTAGCCTGCGGAGTTGTAGGCGTCTGTGACCGAGGCGTCGAACTGCGTGAGGTCGGCGAGCCGGCGTGCGCCGCTGTCGCGCAGCTGCTTGCTGTCGATCACCGTGGCCGAGATCGGCAGCTCGCGCAGCGGCACGTCGCCGAAGCCGCTCACGTCGGCTTGCGGCGCCGCGGCCGCATCGTTGACGGTGACTTCAGGCAGCGCGGCCTGTTGCGCGTTGGCGCTCCAGGCCGTGGCAAGAAGGGCGGCGGCGATGGCGCACGAGAGAGGCGAGAGGGTGTGTTGCTTCATTCTGTTCAGTTGCTGACCGTGGCGGCGCTCATGGCTGCCATCCATTGCGCGGCCGTGGCCTCGGGGTCTTCGGCCGCGACCAGCGCGCGCACCACGGCGACGGAGCCGACGCCTGTGGCCAGCACCTCGGGCAGCCGCACGGCATCGATGCCGCCGATGCCGACCTGCGGATAGCCGCGCAGCAGGCGTGCATAGGCGCCGAGCCGGGCCGCGCCCTGCGGCGCGGTGGCCATCTTCTTGAGCGTGGTCGGGTACACCGCGCCCATCGCGATGTAGCTCGGGCTCACCTTGTCGGCGCGCACCATCTCGGCATAGCCGTGCGTGCTGACGCCCAGCCGCAGGCCCGAAGCACGCAGTTGCGCCAGTTCGTCGGGCGAGAGCGCGTCGAGGTCTTCCTGGCCGAGGTGAATGCCGTAGGCGCCGGCCGCGATGGCGACCTGCCAGTGGTCGTTGATGAAGAGCAGCGCACCGGTGCCTTGCACCGCTTCAACGGCCGCCTGCACTTCGCGCTCGATGGCTGCGACATCGTCGGACTTGAAGCGCAGCTGCACCGTCGGTACTCCTGCACGCGCCATGCGGCCGACCCATTGCGCGTCGGGCAGCACGGCGTACAGGCCGAGCCGTTCGGGGCAGGGCGGAAATGCGTCGTCGCGCGCAGTGGGTGGAAACGGCCGCATGCCGAAGTCTTCGGGCGCGTCGGGCCACAGCATGGCGTCGAAGCTGCTCAGGCGTTGTGTCTTCGCGTGCCAGGCATGGGCCAGGCATTCGGCATCGATCTCGATGAAGCCGAGGGCCGTGCAGGCCTGCTTGGCGCCGCGGTAGACCGGATCGTCCGAAGAGAAGTTCGGTGCACTGATGGGCGCGGATGTGATGGCACCAAAGCGCAGCCCGTGGGCCGCGACGATGGCGTGCGCGATGGCGCGGGCGTCGCTTGCGGTGCTCATGGTGCGTGATGCCAGAAGGGCGTGCCGAGTACGGGCGTGCTCGGCTGGGCGGCGTCTTGCGCTGCCATGGCGCCGGCGCGATATGCGGTGCGGCCGGCCTGCACCGCGTCGGCGAAAGCGCCCGCCATCGCGACCGGGTCTTGCGCCAGCGCAACGGCTGTGTTGAGCAGCACGCCGTCGTAGCCCCATTCCATCACCTGGCAGGCATGCGACGGCAGCCCCAGGCCCGCGTCGACCAGCATCGGCACCTTCAGCCGATCGCGCAGCACCTGCAGCGCATAGGGGTTGACCGGCCCGCGGCCGGTGCCGATGGGTGCGGCCCATGGCATCACCGCCTGGCAGCCGACATCGACCAGTCGCTGGCACAGCACCAGGTCTTCGGTGCAATAGGGCAGCACCTTGAAGCCGTCGCGGATCAGCTGCGAGGCCGCATCGACGAGGTTCAGCGTGTCGGGCTGCAGCGTGTAGTCGTCGCCGATCAGCTCGAGCTTGATCCACGGCGTGTCGAACAGCTCGCGCGCCATCTGCGCGGTGGCGATCACTTCCTGCACGCTGTGGCAGCCGGCGGTGTTGGGCAGCACCGGCACGTCGAGCTTGCGCAGCAACTCCCAGAAGCCGTTGCCAAGGTCGCTGTTGCCCGAGCCCTGGCTGGCAGTCTGGCGGCGCAGCGATGCGGTCAACATCGCTGGCCTTGCGCGCTTCACGGCGGCTTCGAGCAAGTCGGGCGAGGGGTAGCGCGCAGTGCCGAGCAGCAGGCGGCTCTGGAAGGTTTCGCCGTAGAGCACCAGTGGGTCGTTCGTGGTCGTCATGTTCTTTGTCTCCATCATTCAACCGCCCGTCACGGGGCGGATCACTTCGATGCGGTCGTCGGACTGCAGTGCGCGCGCGGCATACGCCGAACGCGGCACGAACTCGCGGTTCACGGCCACCGCGAAAGGCGGCGTGGCGTTCAGTGCGGCCAGCGCATCGGTGAGCGTGGCGTGGTCGGGCAGCACGAAAGGCTTGTCGTTGATCAGGATGTTCATGTGTCGAAGGTCTCCATGCCGAAGCTCCTTGCGAGGGCCGAGTGGCCGTGCGCGAGCAGCTCCATCGCGGCGTCGAGCAGCGCGGGCGCGATCATGAAACCGTGGCGGTACAGGCCGTTGATCTGCAGCACGCGCGGCTGCGGCTGGCGGATGGCGGGCAGGTTGTCGGGCAGCGTGGGGCGGCACTGCGTGGCGATCTCGACGACGCGCGCTTCGGCGAAGCCGCTGTGCACGGCATAGGCGGCGCTCAGCAGTTCGAGCGTTGAGCGCACGCTGGCGGGCGACATGTCGTCGGACTCGATCTCGGTCGCGCCGATCACGAACAGGTTGCCGGGCTTGGGCGCGATGTAGAGCGGGTAGCGCGGGTGCACGAGGCGGGTGGGGCGCTGCAGGCTCACTTCGGGCGCATGCGCGCGGATTACTTCGCCGCGCACGCCGCGCAGTGCGCTCCACTGGGGCTTGGCGCCGAGGCCACGGCAGTCGAGCACCCAGTCGGGCTGGCCTGTCGTGCCGGGTGAAAAATCAGACGGTGCGCGTGGTGATTGCCAGTGCAGCGTGACACGAGGGCTGGCCTGCAGCGTCGCGAGCAGTGAGGCCAGCAGCGCACGGTTGTCGAGCTGGCCTTCGCCCGGCAGGAACAGGCCCTGCGCGAAGCGCTGGCCCAGCGAAGGCTCCAGCGCTGTGATGGCCGGGCCGTCGAGCGTCTGCATTGGCGCGAGTTCGGGCACCTGCGCGCCGGTGCGGGCGAGCACGCGTGCAAGCCGCGCGGCTTCGGCGCTGTCCTGCCGGTGCCAGAGCACCAGCGTGCCTTCGCGCTGGAAAAAAACGGGCTGCGCCAGCAGGGCCAGCAGTTCGGGCCAGCGCGAGAGCGCGTGCTGCCCCATGCGCACGACCGACACCGGCGCCACGGCCGATTCGGCAAGCGGCGCAAGCATTGCCGCTGCCACGCGCGCGGCAGCGCCTTCGGCATCGGGACTGCCGGCTTCGAACAGATCGACCTTGCAGCCAGCCTGCGCGAGCGTCACCGCCAGCAGGCGGCCCATGAGGCCCGCGCCGAGGATGGCGGCCGATTGAAAAGGAAGGCTCACAGCCGTGCTCCTTCGCATTGCCGATACCGCCGATAATTTTCGGCATGACCCAAGGACCCACCCAGCGCTACGCACGCGTGCTTTCCATCGCCGGCTCCGACAGCGGCGGCGGCGCCGGCATCCAGGCCGATCTCAAGACTTTCGCGGCCCTCGGCTGCTACGGCATGACGGCCATCACCGCGCTCACTGCGCAGAACACGCTCGGCGTATCGGGCATCCACGGTGTGCCGCCCGATTTCCTCAAGGCGCAGATCCAGGCCGTGGTGGAAGACATCGGCGTCGATGCCGTCAAGCTCGGCATGCTGCATGCGCCCGAGGTGGTCGAGGTGGTGGCCTGGGCCATCGACCGCTACCAGTTGAAGAACGTGGTGCTCGACCCCGTGATGGTCGCCACCAGCGGCGACCGCCTGATCGCCGCCGAGACGGTGCAAGTGCTGGTGCGCGAACTGTTCCCGCGCGCCGTGGTCGTCACGCCCAATCTCGACGAGGCGGCCTTGCTGATCGGCCATGCCATCGATGGCGTCGATGCGCTCGATGACGCGGCAAGCGAGTTGCTCGCGCTCGGCGCGAAGGCCGTGCTGCTCAAGGGCGGCCATCTGCCGGGCGATGAGGTGGTCGACGTGCTGCTGCAATCCGGCGGTGAGCGCAGGCGCCTGGCTTCCCGGCGCATTGCCAGCCGCAACCTGCACGGCACGGGATGCACGCTGTCGTCCGCCATTGCCGCGCACCTTGCGTTGGGTGCGGCGCTGCCCGAGGCGGTCGAACGGGCGCGCACCTACATCCTCGGCGCGATGGCTGCCGGTGCGGATGTGAAGATCGGCGCGGGTCATGGCCCCCTCAACCACGGCTTTGCGCCAGTGCCGACGCACCGCCTGCCGTTGTCAGCTTCGGCCGGCTGAGCCAGGCCAGCACGAAGGTCGCCGCCAGCGTCGGCAGGGCAGAGCCGAACTGCGGCGCCCACTTGGCCAGCGCGTGATACGCCGCGATGCCCGCGATCCAGATCAGCGCCGCGCCGAAGTCGATCTGGCGCGTACCGGCCAGTGATACCGACTGGCCGCTGCCCAGCCGCCCGATGATCACGCCGTACAGCGGCACGAACACCGAGCTCAGAAGCAGCAGGAAGGGCTCCAGCGTGTGCATCGGCAGCACCAGCGCCAATGCGATGGACAGCGCGGCCAGCAGCAGACCCCAGCGCTTCACGCTCCATCGCGGCAGCAGGCTGTGCGTGGAGACCGAGCCCGAATAGACATCGCCGTACGCGTTGTCGAGCTCGTCGATCAGGATCAGGCCCAGCGCCACCAGTCCGCCTTGCGCCAGCAGCAGCGCGGTGACGAGGCTCACGCCGGGCTCGGCCACGCTCACCACCATCACGCCCAATGCGTAGCACCAGATGTTCGCCAGCGCATAGCCGATCCAGGTGCCGCTGAACGCGCTGCCCAGCCCTCCGGCATTACGTTTGCCATGTCGCGCGTAGTCGGCCACCAGCGGCAGCCAAGACACCGGCATCGCAATCACGAGGTCGAGCGCGCTGAACATGCCCATCGTGCCGTCGCCCGGGCGCGCCCAAAAGGCGTCCAGGCCCTTGGCCTGAAGCCGCGTCGCGAATTGCCATGTGAGCCAGAGCAGCGACAGCACCACCAGCGGCAAGCCGAAGCGGCTCACGAAGCGCCTCACCAGCTTGACCATCGAGCCCGCGAGCAGCGCCAGCAGCACCGCGCCCCACAGCAGCGTGGTCAGCACGCCGCCCCAGGCGGTGCCCAGCGAGGGGCCGACCACCGATTGGCCGATGGCCTGCGTGCCTTCCCGCATGATGACCAGCTCGAAGGTGGTCCAGCCCACCAGCTGCACGATGTTGAGCAGCACCGGCAGCCGCGCGAAGGCACTGCCGTAGGTGGCGTGCATCAGGCCGGCGCTCGCCAGGCCGCTCTCGCAGCCAAGTCGCGCGGTCCAGGCCAGCAGGCCGGCGCCGACGCAGGAGCCGAGCACGATGGCAATGACCGCATCGCGCGTGCCCACGGCCGGCACCAGGTAGGCGCCGATCTGCATCACCAGCAGGCCCACGCCGAGGCTGAACCAGAGCGAAGCATGGTCGTGCCAGCCGAACACGCGCTGGGACGCGGGCAGCGGCGTCAGCGCCTCGTTCGAGACGATCGCGTCGTTGTTGTCGTTTGCCATCCATTTGCTCCAGTGCAAAAGGTTTGGCAGGTGGGCGGGGCCCCAGTGGCGCGGCCATCACGCGAGAGAACGTGAGAGGCCACCGGACCAGCTTCCCTGCGCGAGGATTACCTCAATCAGGTTCAAAGGGACTTTCTCAGCCGGACGGCAAGCCGCCCAACACCCCTAGCAAGTACGCCGCGAGGAACCCACGGCGCGGGCCGGAGTTTATCCCCTGCGGGGAAGCCGCAACAGCATGCGTGCCTTTGCGAGGCAGGGAAAACCCGCAGAGCGTGCACAGGCCACGAGAGAATCGGCGTCCAAAGAAGAACTGCCAATCAAAGAAACGGGAGCGCGCGCCGATAAGCGAGCAGGAACAAGAAATGAAGAAGGACTTGCATGGCAGATAGGGATTTCGCTGGCACCGGCCTACGGCGCTTCAGGGTCGACGTAGGCACCATCATCTGCGCCGTCGCGCTGTTGCAGTCGCTGCTGCTGGTGGCATTCGGCTACTGGGCCGCTGAGAAGCTGGTGTCCAGGGTGGGCACGGCCTCGCACAAGATCAACCATGACCGGGTCGAGGACAACGTGCTCGCCTTCCTCGCCAAGACCGAGGGAGTCATCCGATCGATTGCCGACTCTCCCAGCGTGCACGCCACCGGCGAGGATGGCGAACAGACCGCCGAGATGCTCTGGACCATGCTCGAGCAGACCCCCGAGCTCGACAGCATCAACGTGGCCACCGACGACGGCCACGTCTTGATGGCTGTGCGCTACCCGACCCCGGCCATCCGGCAGGTGTTGCGCGGCCCCGACTTCAGCACCGAAACCTGGCAGTACAAGCGCTCGCCCGACGCCGAGGGCGGCGACGCGAAGCAGCGCTTTGCTACGACGGCCATCACGGCCTATCGCAGCGACTTCGACCCCGAGAAGCGCACCTGGTACCGGGAGGCCATGAAGGCGCATGGACCCGTGTGGACCCAGCCTTTCCTGATGAGCGACTCACAGGAGCTTGCAATCGGCCATTCATTGCCCAGCGCACGTGTCGACGACGAGGGGCACACACGCCGGCTCGTGATCGACGGCAACGTGTCGCTGGGGCATCTGTCGAAGCTCGTGCGCATCTTCGGCGCGCTGGGGACCGGCGAGAGCGCCTTGCTGAGCGCCGACCATCACGTGATTGCGCGCAGCGACCACCCCGACCCGGTGCGCGAACTGGAGTCGCCAGACACCGGTGTGCTAGGCGCCTTGCATGCGCACATGCTTGCCGCGGGCAAGGCGGGTGGCGCCGACGACATGGCTTTTTCCATCGAGCATGAAGGGCGCAAATACCTCGTGCAGACCTCGCACATCCCGCACACCCGGTGGCAACTCGTCAGCTGGGAGCCCGAAGACCTGCTGCTCGGGGGCCTGCATCGTTCGGTGCTCTGGGCGCTGCTGCTGACGCTGAGTTTTCTCGGCATCGCGCTGTTCATCTCGCTGCGGCTGTCGAAGCTCGTGACCCAGCCGATCGAAAACCTCGCGCTGGTCGCGCGCCGCATCGGGCGACTGGAACTCGACAACCTGCCGCTCGAGTCGAGCCGGGTTCTGGAGATCCAGCATCTGAATCAGGCGCTGGACGAATCGGCGCGCAGCCTGCAGGCCTTTCGCAAGTTCGTGCCGGTGGACATCATCCGCCAGCTCGTCGCCGAGGGCCACGCGCTCGCGCCCAGCGGCTCGCCGCGCCGCATCACCGCGATGTTCACCGACGTGGAGGGCTTCACCACCATCTCCGAATCGATGGAAGCCGACGTACTCGTGAGGCAGCTGACCGAGTACTTCAACCTGGCGGCCGGTATCTTTGCGCGGCATGGCGGCGTGGTCGACAAGTTCATGGGCGACGGCATCATGGTGTTGTGGGGCGCGCCGTCCGACCTGGAAGATGCGGAATACCGGGCCTGCGTCGCGGCGCTCGAACTGCATGCCGAAATGGACGTGCTCAACGGCAAATGGCGGGGCGAAGGCCTGCACGAGTTCCGCACGCGCGTAGGCATCCACACCGGCCACGTGATCGCGGGCGTGCTCGGGTCGAGCAACCGGCTGTCTTACACCGCCATCGGCGACGCGATCAATGCGGCAAGCCGCATCGAGGGCGCCAACAAGGAACTGGGCACGCGCACGCTGATCTCGCAGACGACCTTCGAGGGGCTGGGTGAGCGGCTCGCCACGCGCCGCATCGAGGAGATGGCTGAGTTGCGCGGCCGGCAGACGCGCATGGTGCTCTACGAACTGCTGGGGCCTACGCAGCCCTGACCCTGCGCGCGAACGCCTCCAGCCCGTCGATGGTGATCTGGATGTGTCGCTCGAAGCTGCTGTCGAGCGGCACGGTGGTGCCGTTGTCCCAGCGCAGGATGAAGGCTTTGTTGGCCAGTTGCGCCAGGTTGCGCGTGAGCACCGGGTGGTCGAGTGGGCGAATCGTGTGCACGCGCTCGCGCAGCTCCTCGGCCCAGGCCTGGGTGTTGTCCACGGGCAGGGGCGAGAACTCCATCGTCAGGAAGCCCAGCATTGCGGCGATCACGCAGTTGTAGGCCTCCAGCAGCGGCTCGCCCTCGAAGCCAGCCTCGGTCAGCGCCGCCAGCACGCCCTCGACCAGCTCGATCGGCAGGCTGCCGTTCGACACCAGCTGCGCGCCCAGCAGCTGCGCCACGTTCGGGTGGCGCCGCACCGCGGTGCGGCAGCGGCGGAACAGTTCGGCGATCCATGCCTGCCAGTCGAGCTTGCCGGGCGGCGGCGTGACTTCGGCCATGACGGTGGCGGCCACTTCGGCCAGCAGTGCCTCGCGCGTGCTCACGTGCCAGTGCACCGTGGCCGGATAGACGTCGAGCCGCGCCGCGACCTCGCGCATGCTGAAGGCACCAAGGCCGAATTCGTCGATCTGCGCCAGTGCGACTTCGGCGATGCGCTGTTTCGTCAGGCCGCCACCGCCGGCGGGGCGGCCGGCCGTACGGGGCTTGGGAAGCGATTTCTTCGTCATGGTTGCGGCCATTGTGCGGCAGCCGGGTTGACTGTATAAACAATATTAATTGAGCACTGACTAATAATCTGCTCTGCAAGCGACGATCGCACCACCACCCGAAGGACATCCGCCATGACCCATGCCGCCATCGACCAGGCTCTTGCCGGCGCATACCAGCGCTTCACCGAGAGCAACCCCGCCAGCCGCCATCAGTTCGAGGAACAGGCGCGCTACATGCCCGGCGCCAACAGCCGTTCGGTGCTGTTCTACGCGCCGTTTCCGCTGACCATCGCCAAGGGGGAGGGGGCCGCGCTGTGGGATGCCGACGGCCACCGCTATGCCGACTTCATCGCCGAGTACACGGCCGGCGTCTACGGCCACACCGCACCCGAGATCCGTGAAGCCGTCACCGAGGCGATGCAAAGCGGCATCAACCTCACGGGCCACAACCTGCTCGAAGGCCGGCTGGCAAGGCTTATCTGCGAGCGTTTTCCGCAGATCGAGCAGTTGCGCTTCACCAACTCGGGCACCGAGGCGAACCTGATGGCGCTGACTGCCGCGCTGCACTTCACGGGGCGCCGCAAGATCGTGGTGTTTGCGGGCGGCTACCACGGTGGCGTGCTGGGTTTCGGCGCAAAGCCGCTGCCGACGACGGTGCCGTTCGATTTCCTGGTGCTGCCCTACAACGATGCGCAGACGGCGCGCGAGCAGATCGAAAGGCACGGCGCCGAGATCGCCGCCGTTCTGGTCGAGCCGATGCAGGGGGCGAGCGGCTGCATTCCGGGGAGCCTCGACTTCCTGCAGGCGCTGCGCGAATCGGCCACGCGCGTCGGCGCGCTGCTGGTTTTCGACGAGGTGATGACCTCGCGCCTGGCGCCGCACGGGCTGGCGAACAAGCTGGGTATTCGGTCAGACCTCACCACACTGGGCAAGTACATCGGCGGCGGCATGTCCTTCGGCGCTTTCGGGGGGCGTGCCGACGTGATGGCGCTGTTCGACCCGCGCACCGGGTCGCTGGCCCACTCGGGCACCTTCAACAACAACGTGCTGACGATGGCCGCCGGTTACGCAGGCCTCACCAAGCTGTTCACGCCCGAGGCGGCCGGCGCACTGGCAGAGCGGGGCGAGGCGATGCGGGCGAGGCTCAATGCGCTGTGCGTGAAAGAGGGCGTTGCGATGCAGTTCACCGGGCTGGGCTCGCTGATGAACGCGCATTTCATGGGCGGCGAGGTGCGCAGCGTTGCCGATCTGGCACCAGTCGATGGCCGCCTGCGTCAGCTGCTTTTTTTCCACCTGCTGAGCGAGGGCATCTACACCTCGCCGCGCGGCTTCGTCGTGCTGTCGCTGCCATTGGCGGATGCGGATATCGACCGCTACGTGGCCGCCATCGGCAGCTTCATCGGCGAATACCGGGCGCTGCTGCCTGGCGCGCGTTAACGGGAGCCGGAAACGCCCAGCAGCTCGTGCAGACGCGTGCTGGTGGTCGTGTACTGCAGCGGCACGGCCTTGCCTGGGAACACGATGGCCGTGGCGCCCCAGGCGGCCAGCGTGGCCTCGTGGAAGCCGCAGACGATGAGCTTCTTCTTGCCCGGGTAGGTGTTGATGTCGCCCACCGCGAACACACCGCGCTCGCGGGTTTCGTATTTCTCGGTGTCGACAGGCACCTGTTTGCGCTCCAACTCCAGGCCCCAGTCGGCGATGGGGCCGAGGCGCGGCGAGATGCCCAGACAGGCGATCAGCGCGTCGAGCGGCAGATCGACAGTCGTTGCGTCAGGCGTGGTGATCTGCAGTCGCTTGCCGTCGAAGGCAGTGGGCTGGCCGACCTTGAAGGCCAGCTTGCCCGCGGCCACGAGGGCGCGCATAGCTGAGATGTTGGCCTCGTCAGCCTGGAAGCCGTCGCGCCTGTGCACCAGCGTGACCTGCTTGGCTGTGGCCGTGAGCGCAATGGCGGTTTCGAGCGCGATGTCGTCGCCGCCATTCACCACCACTGTCTGCCCGGCGAAGCGGTCCAGCGAATCGGGGTGATAGAAGAGCGAACTGCCTTCGAACTGCGCAATGCCTTCGACGGCAATGCGCTTGGGCACGAAGGCCCCGACGCCGGCCGCGATGAACACCGTCTTCGCCAGGAAGGCCGTGCCGACCGAAGTCGTCAGCAGCAACCGGTCGTCAGCCTGGCGCTCCAGCGTGGCAACCTGCTCGCCGAAATGAAACTGCGGCTTGAACGGCGCCACCTGCTGCAACAGCGACTGCGCCAGACCGCGCCCGCTGGTCACCGGCGTGCCGGGAATGTCGTAGATCGGCTTGTCGCCATACAGCGCCACGCACTGGCCGCCCGCGGCGGGCAGTGCATCGACGATATGACAGGAGATTTCGAGCAGGCCCAGCTGGAAGGCCTGGAACAGCCCCACGGGGCCGGCACCGACGATCAGGGCGTCGGTTTCGATGGGGGTAGCCAAGGTGCTCAGCGCACCAGCTCCCCGATCTTGTCCGTCTTGTCTTTCCACTCTTCGGCGTCAGGCAGGGCGGGCTTGCGCTTGGTGATGCTCTTCCAGCCGTCGGCCAGGGCCAGCTCGGCGTTGATCTTGATGAAGGCGATCTGGTTGGCCGGCAGGTCTTCCTCGGCGTAGATCGCGTTGACCGGGCATTCGGGGATGCAGACCGCGCAGTCGATGCATTCGTCCGGGTCGATCACCAACATGTTGGGACCTTCGCGGAAGCAGTCGACGGGGCAAACGTCCACGCAGTCGGTGTATTTGCAACGGATGCAGGCTTCGGAGACGACGTGAGTCATTTGTCTTTTAACGTCAGTGTGAGATCGGGGGAAACCCGAGATTTTAGGCCTTTGCGGCGGCGGGCTGCACGAGCACGGCAGCAGCGGTCTTGTGGGAGGCCGTATCGACCAGCACCAGGGAGCCCAAAGCACGCGATTGCGTGAAGGGAAGCACGGCCAGCGGCTGCTGCAATGCCAGCACCACGTCGCCGATGGCATTGGCTTCCAGCTGCGTTGCCGGCTCCGATTCGAGCGTCGTGATGTTCACGCGATCGACGATGCGCGCCACCTTGGCCTTGACCCAGCGGTGACCCTGCAGCGCCCAGTACACGCGGCCCGCGACCAGCGGCTCGTCGTCGAGCCAGGCCACGGTGGCGGTGATCTCGCGCACCGGCTCGAAGGCGCCGGGCGCCAGCAGCCAGTCGCCGCGCGACACATCGACCTCGCGGTCGAGCACGATGCCGGCGCTGTGGCCCGCATGCACCGCCTTCGGCTGGCGCGTGTGGCTCAGCACCTGCGCGACCGTGGCGGTCTGATTGCTCGGCAGCACGGTCACGCGCTGGCCGGGTTCCACATGACCCGAGGCGACGCGGCCCCAGAACACGCGGCGGCCCTGCGAGGTGTCGGCGGAAGAAGAGAACTTCTCGACCCACTGCACCGGGAATGCGAAGGGCACGGCCTCGTCCTGCGCCGTGACGGGCAGCTCCTCGAGCAGCTCGAGCAGGCTCGGGCCTTCGTAGCCGACCCAGTCGGCATGGCGCGTGGCCACGTTCCAGCCCTTGAGCGCCGAGATCGGAACGATGCCCGCAACCTGCACGCCGGCCGCTTCTGCAAAGGCGTGCAGCGCTGTCGAGATGCGTTCGAATGCCAGTCCGGCGTCGTCGATGGCGTCGAGCTTGTTCACCGCGAACACGATCGACTGCACGCGCAGCAGATGGCACAGCAGCGTGTGGCGGCGCGTCTGCGGGAGCAGTTCGCGCTTGACCACGGTGCCGTCTTCCACTTCGGCGGCCCAGGCCAGCTTGGTCGCGTCGACCAGCACAACGGCGGCGTCGGCGGCCGAAGCGGCCGTGACCATGTTGCGCGTGTACTGCTCGTGGCCCGGCGCGTCGCCGATGATGAACTTGCGCTTGGCGGTCGAGAAGTAGCGGTAGGCCACGTCGATCGTGATGCCCTGTTCGCGCTCGGCCGAGAGGCCGTCGGTCAGCAGGGCAAGGTCGGTTTCGCCGCCGCGTTGCACGCCGGCGAGCTGGTCTTGCAGCACGGTCTTGCTGTCGACCAGCAGGCGGCCGATGAGCGTGCTCTTGCCGTCGTCGACCGAGCCGCAGGTGATGAAGCGCAGCGCGGTGCCGGTGTCGCCGTGGACGTCGGTGTTCACAGGGGTAGCAGTCGTCGTCGCGCTCATCAGAAGTAACCGTCTTTCTTGCGTTTTTCCATGGATGCTTCGGACGTCATGTCGTCCATGCGCGTGGCGCCGCGCTCGCTGACGTCGACCGACAGCGTCTCCAGCACCACGTCGCCCGCGTCGGCCGCGAGGCTCTCGACCGGGCAGGTGGTCGTGATGTCGCCCACGGTGCGAAAGCGCACGTCGCGCACCTGTACCGTTTCGCCGTCGCGCGGCGGGGTGAGCTCGGTCACCGGCACCAGCAGGCCGCGGCGCTCCACCACTTCGCGCTTGTGCGTGTAGTAGATCGACGGCAGGCCGACATGCTCGCGCTCGATGTATTGCCACACGTCGAGTTCGGTCCAGTTCGAGATCGGGAACACGCGGAAGTGCTCGCCCGGCGCAAGGCGGGTGTTGAACAGCGTCCACAGCTCGGGGCGCTGGTCCTTGGGCTGCCATTGGCCGAAGCTGTCGCGGTGCGAAAAGATGCGTTCCTTGGCGCGGGCCTTTTCCTCGTCGCGGCGGGCGCCGCCGATCAGTGCGTCGAAGCGGAATTCTTCGATTGCTTCGAGCAGCGTCACCGACTGGTGCGCGTTGCGCGACTCGCCCGGATGGGCCAGGCGCACGGTGCCGCGCTTCATCGAATCTTCGACGCTGCGCACGATCAGCTCGGCGCCCAGTTCCTTCGCGCGCTGGTCACGATAGGCCGTCACTTCAGGGAAGTTGTGGCCGGTGTCGATCATCAGCAGCGGGTAGGGAATGCGGCCCACGCCGAAGGCCTTTTCCGCGCACTTCAGCAGCACCAGCGAATCTTTCCCGCCCGAGAACAGCAGGGTGGGGCGCTCGAAGGCGGCTGCGACCTCGCGCAGGATGAAGATGGTTTCTTCTTCCAGCGCATCGAGGTGCGTGTTGGAGAGGTGCGCTGGTGACAGCAGCAGTTCGGTTTCGGTACGGGCGTTCATCGGATGGGGTGCTGGATGCAGAGGATCGGTGAGCCGTTGGCTCTCAGTGCGCGAGATGCAATCCGCACTCGCGGTTGTCTTCGCCCTTGGTCGGGTCCACGTAGTCGAAGTTGTTCGGCAGGCCATGCGCTTCGCAGTACTCGTACAACTCCTTGGACGACCAGTGCAGCAGCGGCGCGACCTTGATCAGGCCGTCCGGATTGACGCTGACCGGGTCCATCTGCGCGCGCACGGCCGTGTCGGTGGCCCGAAGTGCGGTGAACCAGACCTTCGGTGCCGTCTCGCGCAGCGCGCGGGCAAAGGGCTCCAGCTTCACTTCTTCCGTGAACGCGGCATGGCGCGGATCGTCGAGCGCCGGGGTCGGGCCCTCGACCGCTTCGCGATGCGCACGCGAGCGGCGCGGCAGGTAGATGTGCAGGTCCAGGCCCAGCTGCTTGGTCACCTCGTCGGCAAAGCGGTAGGTGGCCTCGGTGTTGTAGCCGTTGTCCATCCAGACCACGGGAACATCGCGCTTTGCGCGCGTGACCATGTGCAGGATCACCGCCTCGAAAGGGCGGAAGTTGGTGGTGATGATCGCGGGCTGGCCCAGGCCGATCGCCCAGTCCACCAGGCCCTCGGCGTTGCGGCCGAGTTCGGTGTTGATGCGTGCGAAGTCGATGTCCGTGGCGATGCTCATGTCGAAGGTTCCCATTCGCTCTCAGTTGCCGGCCGCGAAGTGCGGCGCGGTCTGCACCGCGTCACCCTGGTAGAAGGCGGCGAAGCGGTCGAACTGGCGCTGCGCGTCGGAGGCGTCAACGCCTTCCTTGAGCACGGCGCTGGAGAAGCCGGTGCGTTCCATCTGCACCAGCTGGTCGATCAGCACGTCGCCCGTGGCGCGGATGTCGCCCTGGAAGCCCAGGCGGCGGCGCAGCAGGAAGGCCTGGCTGTAGGCGCGGCCGTCGGTGAACTTCGGAAAGTTCAGGTCGATGCGCTCGATGTCGGCCAGGCACACCTCGATGGCGAGCGGGTCGGCGTCGTTGGCCAGTTGCAGAACCTTCGGATCGCCGTCGTCGATGTGTTCTTCTGCCGAGAGGATGTTGAGTTTCTTGTTCATGCTGCTTCCTCCACCTTGAAACGTGCACCGTTGGCAGCAGCCTTGAACGGGTCCGGGCCTACGCGGCGCAGCGTGTCGATGAAGTTCTCGCCGCTTTCGCGGGTGTCGCGGTAGGTGGTGAGCACGGCCTCGATCACGCCCGGCACTTCGGCCGCCGAGAACGAGGGGCCGACAGCCTTGCCGGCCTGCGGCGTGCCGCTGAGCTCGGAGCCGTCGGAGCCGCCGAGGGTGACCTGGTACCACTCCTTGCCGTCCTTGTCGACGCCCAGGATGCCGATGTGGCCGCTGTGGTGGTGGCCGCACGAGTTGATGCAGCCGCTGATGTGCAGGTCGATCTCGCCCAGGTCGTCGAGCTCGTCGAGGTCTTGATAACGCTCGGTGATGGCTTCGGCGATGGGAATGGAGCGCGCATTGGCCAGCGCGCAGAAGTCGCCGCCGGGGCAGGCGATCATGTCCGTCAGCAGGTGCACGTTGGCGCTGGCGAGGCCGGCGGCGCGGGCGGCGAGCCACAGCGCGTGCAGGTCTTCGGCATGCACCCAGGGCAGCACCACGTTCTGGTCGTGCGTCACGCGGGCTTCGCCGGCCGAGAAGCGGTCGGCCAGTTGCGCGAGCGTGTCGAGCTGGTCGGCCGATGCGTCGCCGGGCGCCTGCTTCAGGCGCTTGAACGACAGCGTGACGGCGCGCAGCGCGGGGTTCTTGTGCGGTGCCACGTTGCGGGCGAGCCAGCGGGCGAACTGCACGTCGTCGGCGGCGTGGGCGCGCAGCTCGGCGTCGGTCTTCTCGGCGCTTTGCAGCACGCGGGTGGCCAGCGTCGGCGGCACGAAGGAGGCGGCCACGCGGTCGTACTCCTCCTGCGTGATGGTGTGCGGCGCACCGTCATGCTCGAGGATCTGCTTGTACTCGGCGTCGACGTCGTCGATGTAGCGCTGGCCTTCGGCCTTCACCAGAATCTTGATGCGCGCCTTGTAGATGTTGTCGCGGCGGCCATAGCGGTTGTAGACCCGGATCACCGCTTCGAGGTAATTCATGATCTGCTGCCACGGCAGGAACTCGCGCAGCACAGTGCCGATGATGGGGGTGCGGCCCATGCCGCCGCCCACCTGCACGCGAAAGCCGATTTCGCCCGCTTCGTTCTTCACCACGTGCAGGCCCACGTCGTGCCAGCCGGTGGCGGCACGGTCTTCAGTGGCGCCGGTAATGGCAATCTTGAACTTGCGCGGCAAGAACGCGAACTCGGGGTGCAGCGTGCTCCACTGGCGCATGATTTCCGCGAAGGGGCGCGGGTCGGCGATTTCGTCGACGGCAATGCCGGCGCGCTCATCGCTCGTGATGTTGCGGATGCAATTGCCGCTGGTCTGAATGCCGTGCATGTCGACCGAAGCCAGCAGGTCCATCACGTCGGCCGACTTGGCGAGCGGAATCCAGTTGTACTGGACGTTCTGGCGCGTCGAGAAGTGGGCGTAGTGGGTCGGGAGCTTGTGGCTGCCAAGCAGGCCCTGCGTCTCGATGGCCTTCTTGTAGACCTCGGCTTCGGGCTCGTCATATTCGCGGGCGATGCGGGCCAGCACGCGGATCTGGCGGCTCGAGAGCTCGCCGTAAGGCACGGCCACGCGCAGCATCGGCGCGTAGCGCTGCACGTACCAGCCGTTTTGCAGCCGCAGGGGGCGGAACTCGTCTTCGGCGAGCTTGCCCTTTTGCCAGCGCTCCAGCTGGTCGCGGAATTGGGCAGCCCGCTGGTGGACGAACTGGCGATCGAATTCTGTGTATTGGTACATCGTGCGTGCGTGTGTCTTGAAGTGCGGTGCGTCCAGCGCCCCAGCAAGAAGCCGAGATTCTGAAAGCCGGCCTTATGGAAACAAACTATTTTTTGGTTCGCGCTTTATGCGGATAAGCTTATTCGCCAGCATCCATGCGGGTTGCGGGACGGTTTGATGCTTATTCCGGATAAGGCGAGATGGCCGGAAAAGAGTTGCCGGACCCGGGAATTCTAGGAACCGGACAAGGCCCGGATGGGCGAACGGGTTCCTGGCCGCGCGGCCATCCGCTTCGCCATGCAGGCCTGAAGAGGGGCTGGCGCCTCAGCGCAGCATCGAAGACATTGCCGAACAGCAGTTCAGCATGCGCACCGCCGCTTCCACCGTATCGGCGGTGAAGCGCAGCGTGACGCCGTCGACGCGCTCGAAGGCCGGCCACTGGCAGAACAGGTCGGCCAGCGTGGTTGACTGGGTGCGCAGCGTCACGGTCTGCGGCCCCTTGAAAACGAGCGGTTTCGCGTTCGAACGCGCGGCCAGCGCTTCTTCCACCCCCGCACGAATCGCGCGGCGCGACTGCTCGGGCGACAGCGAAATGCCGCTGGTGCAGCCCGTCGCCTTCTTGGTCTCGACGAATGTCGCGTGCGGAAAGAGCGGGCGGTTCTCGGCGATGAACACGTCGTCGCCGCTGCCCATCACCACGGGCGCGCCGTATTCGCCGGCCAGCGCGCCATAGAGCCCGGCCTCGCCCAGTTCCTGCCCGCCGAGCGTGATGCCGGCAAACGCAAAGCTGTTGATCGTGTGCGCCAGGATGCCGCGCCCCTGCGCGCGCGAGTGGTAGCCGACCATGCAGACGGCGTCCACGCCTTCTTCCACGCCCGCCACCATGCTCAGGTAGCGCGGCTTGCCCTGCACGACGCGGGCGCGCGCATCGAGCACATCGGGCGGCATGTTGCGAAAGCCGCCGTGCGAGTCGTTCACCAGCACCTCGGTGGCGCCTGCGTCGAAGGCGCCGGCAATCGCTGCGTTGGCTTCCTGCGTCATCAGCAGGCGCGCGCGCTCGAACTCGGGGTTGCCCGGGCGCACCTGCTCGGAGTGATAGACGCCGGCGACGCCTTCGATGTCTGTGGAGATCAGGACTTTCATGGAGCGGCTCGCAGTCAGGCGTGGGTAGAAAGAAGGGCGGAGGCGGGCAGCACGTCGCCCAGTGCGGCGCGGTGGTTGCCGTCGCGACCGGTCACGGGCGTTGCGCGCCACAGGGCATGGATGATCGCCTGCTCGGTGCTGTCTGCCGCGGCCTGGAACAGCCCGTCGAGCAGCCCGTCGTGCAGCATCGCCACGGCCGGCATCGGCCGCTCGACGCGGTCGGGCACGGTGTAGGCGGTGGAAAAGGCCAGCACGATGTCGCCGCTGCCATGCCCGAAGACCGAGCCCGTGCGGGCCAGTCCGGCGCCCGCGCGCAGCGCCAGGCGGCGCAACTGGCGAGCGTCGAGTGGTGCGTCAGTGGCGACGATGATGATGATCGAACCCTTCTCGGCCTCGTCCACCGCCGGCAGGCTGCGCGCGGCCTGCAGCTTCGCCAGCCGGTCGCCCACCGAATGCCCGGCCAGCACCAGTTGCGGCTGGCGTCCGTAGTTCGCCAGCACCAGCGCGCCTACGGTATGGCAGCCGCCTTCGCGCGCCGACACCCGCCGTGATGCGCTACCGATGCCGCCCTTGAGCTGGAAGCTCGACATGCCGCGCCCCGCGCCGACCGAGCCCTGCGCAAAGTCGACGCCGGCATCAGCCAGCGCCTGCAGGTAGTCGGCCTCGGTCACGGCCATGCGCTGGATGTCGTTGAGAAAACCGTCGTTGCACTCGAACACCAGCGGGTTGACCGTGGGCAGCGTGCGTCCGCTCTCGGGGTTGTCGGCTACGCAATGGCGGATCTGCGCCGTGGCCACGGTGCCGACCGAAAACGTGTTGGTCAGCGCAATCGGCGTTTCGAGCACGCCGAGCTCAGCCACCTGCACCAGCCCCACGCTCTTGCCGAAGCCGTTGAGCACTACTGCGGCGGCCGGCACCTTGTCGCGGAACGGGTCGCCGGCGTGAGGGCGAATCACCGTCACGCCCGTCTGCACGGGGCCATCGCTGAGCGTCTGGTGGCCCACGGTGACGCCCGCGACGTCGGTGATGGCGTTGCGTTCGCCCTGGAGCAGGTTGCCGATGAAGGGGAGAGGGGCTTGCTGCTTGCTGGAAGACATGAAGAAGAACGGAAATTACTGGCGGTCGATCTTCGGATCGAGCGCGTCGCGCAGTGCATCGCCCAGCAGGTTGAAGGCGAGCACGGTGAAGAAGATGGCCAGGCTGGGGAACAGCGCCACGTGCGGCGAGGTCACCATGTCGGCGCGGGCTTCGCTGAGCATTGCGCCCCATTCGGGCGTGGGCGGCTGTGCGCCCATGCCCAGGAACGACAGGCTGGCGGCCGTGATGATCGAGGTGCCCACGCGCATCGAGAAATACACCACGATCGACGAAATGGTGCCCGGCAGGATGTGCCGCACGATGATGGTCCAGTCTGAAGCGCCGATGCTGCGCTCCGCTTCGATGTAGGTCTGCTGCTTCAGCACCAGCGTGTTGCCGCGCACGAGCCGCGCGAACGCCGGCACGCTGAACACCGACACAGCCACCACCACGTTGGTCATGCTGCTGCCCAGGATGGCCACCACGCCCAGCGCCAGCAGGATGCCGGGAAAGGCGAACAGCACGTCCGAGACGCGCATCACGATGCGGTCCCACCAGCCTTCGTAGTAGCCCGCCAGCAGGCCGAAGGCCGTGCCCACGAAGCCGCCCACCAGCACCGAGAGAAAGCCCGCCATCAGCGAGATGCGCGCACCCATCAGGATGCGGCTGAAGATGTCGCGGCCCAGCGGATCGACGCCGAACCAGTGCGTGGCCGAAGGCCCGGTGTTCAGCATGTCGTAGTCGAAGAAGTTCTCCGCGTCGAAGGGCACGATCCACGGCGCGAACACCGCGACGAACACCAGCAGCAGCACGAAGAGCGCGGCGACGATGCCCACCGGCTGCTTCTTGAAGCGGCGCCAGCATTCGCCCCAGGGCGTGCGGACCTTGCCAGCGATCTGGACGGCCGCGACAGGTGTCGTTGGAATGAGGGTTTCGGCAGGCACGCCGGAAGCTTGCGTCATGGCTGCTTGCTCACTTGTAGCGAATGGTCGGGTTGATGTAGCCGTACAGCACATCCACCACCAGGTTGATCAGAATGAATTCGAGCGAGAACAGCAGCACCAGCGTCTGGATGACGGGGTAGTCGCGCATCTGCACGGCGTCGACCAGCAGGCGGCCGAGGCCGGGCCAGTTGAACACCGCCTCCACGAGGATGGAGCCGCCCAGCAGGAAGCCGAACTGCAGGCCCATCATCGTCACCACCGGAATCAGCGCGTTGCGCAGCGTGTGCTTGAACACCACGCTGGATTCGCGCACGCCCTTGGCGCGCGCGGTGCGCACGAAGTCTTCCTGGATCACCTCGACGAACGAGGCCCGCGTAAAGCGCGCCATCACGGCCGCCACGGCCGCGCCCAGCGTGATCGAGGGCAGGATGTAGTGTTTCCAGCTGCTGGCCCCCACCGTGGGCAGCCAGCCGAGCTGGACCGAGAAGATCTGCATCAGCAGCATGCCGAGTGCAAATGCGGGAAAAGAGATGCCCGACACGGCGAGCGTCATGCCCAGCCGGTCGGGCCATTTGTTGCGGTACACGGCCGAAACAATGCCGATGCCCATGCCGAAGATCACCGCCCACACCATGCTGGTGATGGTCAGCATCACCGTCGGGAAGAAGCGCTCGCCGATTTCCACCGACACCGGCCGCCGCGTGCGAATGGAAGTGCCGAAGTCGCCTTGCAGCATGTGGGTGAAGAAGCTCACGAACTGCTGCGGCAGCGGCTTGTCGAGCCCGAGCTCCGCGCGCACCATGGCCACGGTCTGCTCGTCGGCCTCCTGGCCGGCGGCAAGGCGCGCTGGGTCGCCGGGCAGCATGTGGACGAACAGGAACACCAGCACCGCCACGATGAGCAGCGTGGGGATCAGGCCCAACAGTCGTTTGAGAAAGTAATTCAGCATGGGGTGCAGGCGGTCAACCCCTCACCCTGGCGGGTGAGGGGGCGAGGCTTAGTTCGCTACGGAGATTGCGTCGATGTTGATGTTGCCGTCGGGCATCACGAACACGCCGGAGAGGCGCTTGGCATGCGCCGACAGGTTCTGCTCCGTGACCATCGGCACGCGCGGCAGGTCCTTGCGGATCTCGTCCTGCGCGGTCTTGTAGAGCGCGGTCCGTTCTTTTTCGTCGACCGTCACCAGCGCCTTGGCCAGCGCGTTGTCGACCACCTCGCTCTTGTAGAACGACATGTTGTTCAGCTTGGGCGCCCACGCTTCCGAGGCGAACAGCGGGCGCAGGCCCCAGTCGGCTTCACCGGTCGACGAAGACCAGCCCGTGTAGTACATGCGAACCTTCGCCGTCTTCGGATCGGGCCATGCATCCACCTGCTCGGTGCGCTGGCCCACTTCGAGCGCCTGCACCTGCAGCTTGATGCCGATCTGCGCGAGCTGCTGCTGCACGAACTGGATCGTCTTCTGGCTGGTCGTGTTGTTGTAGGCGCTCCACAGCACCGACTCGAAGCCGTCGGGGTAGCCGGCTTCCTTCATCAGTTCCTTGGCCTTCTTCAGGTCGTAGGGAATGGGAGCCATCTTCTCGGCGTATTTCACGCCCTGCGGCACGATGCCCTGCGCGGGGAAGGCATAGCCGCCGAATGCGACCTTGGCCAGCGCTTCCTTGTTGATGGCGTAGCCGATGGCTTCGCGCACCTTGGCGTTGTCGTAGGGCTTCTGCAGCATGTTGAATGCCAGGAAGCGCGTGATGATCGACGGCGTGGCCACCACTTCGAGCTTGTCGCTCTTTTTCAGCAGGTCGGCCTGCTCGTAGGGAATGGGATACGCGAAGTCGGCTTCGCCGGTCTGCAGCATCGCGGCGCGCGTGTTGTTCTCGAGCACAGGCTTCCACGAGACCGTGTCGATCTTCGGGTAGCCCTTTTTCCAGTAGCCGTCGAACTTCTTGGCCTTGACGGCTTCGGTCTGCTTCCACTCGACGAATTCGAAGGGGCCCGTGCCCACGGGGTGGAAGGCGATGTCCTTGTTGCCCCACTTCTTCAGCGCGGTGGGCGAAATCATGGCGGCCGAGGCGTGGGCCAGCGAGTTGATGAAGGGACCGAAGGGCTCCTTCAGCGTGATGCGCACGGTCGTCGGGTTCAGCGCCTCGACCTTGCCCACGCGGTTGAACTGGTTGTAGCGCAGCAGCTTGTTGTCCTGGTTCAGCACGCGGTCGAGCGTGAACTTCACGGCCTCGGCGTTGAAGTCGGTGCCGTCGTGGAACTTCACGCCGGTGCGCAGCTTGATGGTGTAGACCAGGCCGTCCTTCGACACGTCGTAGCTCTCGGCGAGCACGTTCTGCACCTTCAGGTCCTTGTCGAACTGGAACAGGCCTTCATAGAAGGTCTTGGTCACTGCAGTGGTGATGGTGGTGTTGGTGTTGTACGGGTCCAGCGTTTCCGGCTGGTAGCCGATCGAGAGCACCACGTCTTTCGCGGCCAGTGCCGTGCCCGAAGCGGCCAGCGCGGCCAAGCCCAGCAGTGCGGATGCCCATCGCAGGGAGGAAGAAGATTGCGTCATGGAAGAACTCCAGTCGGTTCGTGGAAAAAAGCAGGAGGGCCTGCGGGTTGAAAAAATCGGTTGATCGATCGGAAAGGATCAGAAAGCGCCGCCAATGGCGTGCCGTGCAACGAAATGCCCGGGCGCAACCTGCACCAGCGGCGGCACGTCGGGCTCGTCGCCCACCGCGCGGATGGGGCTGGGAATCTCGCCTTCGAGCAGCGCGCGCGGCTTGTGACGGCGCGACGGGTCGGCCACCGGCACAGCTGCCATCAGCTTGCGGGTGTAGGCGTGCTGCGGTGCCTCGAATACCGCGCGGCGCGGGCCGATCTCGACGATCTGGCCCAGGTACATCACCGCCACGCGGTGGCTGATGCGCTCGACCACCGCCATGTCGTGCGAGATGAACAGGAAGGCCACGCCCAGCTCACGTTGCAGATCGAGCATCAGGTTGACGATCTGCGCCTGAATGGACACGTCGAGCGCCGACACCGATTCATCGGCCACCACAACCTTCGGGTTGAGCGCCAGTGCACGCGCAATGGCAATGCGCTGCCGCTGGCCGCCCGAGAACTCGTGCGGATAGCGCTGCGCCACCTCGGGCGGCAGGCCGACCTTCTGCAGCAGCCAGTCAACGCGCTGCTGCGCCTCGGCGCCCTTGGCGATGTTGTGGATGAGCAGCGGTTCCATGATCGAGAAGCCCACCGTCACGCGCGGATCGAGCGAGGCGAACGGATCCTGAAAAATGAACTGAATGTTCCGGCGCAGCGCCTGCAGCTCGCGCGTGGGCAGCTCGCGGATGTTCTTGCCGCCGAACTCGATGGCGCCGCTCTGGCTTTCGACCAGGCGCAGCAGCGAGCGGCCGGTAGTCGACTTGCCGCAGCCCGATTCGCCGACCAGCGCCAGCGTTTCGCCGGGGTACAGGTCGAAGCTGATTTTTTCCACCGCATGCACGCGGCGCTTCACGCGACCGAAGAGGCCGCTGCGCACGTCGAAGCGCGTGACGAGGTCGCGCACGCGAAGAATGGGGCCGGTGTCCTGGCGCACCGTGTCTTGCTGCGTGGGCGTTTCGACGGGCTGGGCGTCGGCGCTGGCCTCGGTGCGCAGCAACTCGAACTTGGCCGGCAGGTCGGTGCCCTGCATGGCGCCCAGCTTGGGCACGGCCGATAGCAGTGCGCGGGTGTAGGGGTGCTGCGGCGCCGCGAACACGGTGTCGGAGCTGCCTGCTTCCACCTTGTCGCCGCGGTACATCACGAGCACGCGGTCGGCAATCTCGGCGACCACGCCCATGTCGTGCGTGATGAAGAGCACGCCCATGTGCATCTCCTTCTGCAGCTCGCGGATGAGCTGGAGGATCTGCGCCTGGATGGTCACGTCGAGCGCGGTGGTCGGCTCGTCGGCAATCAGCAGCTGAGGCTTGCACGACAGCGCCATAGCGATCATCACCCGCTGGCGCATGCCGCCCGAGAGTTGATGCGGAAAGCGGTCGAGCACGTTGCGCGCTTCAGGAATGCGCACCAGCTCCAGCATGCGCAGCGCTTCGGCGCGCGCGGCCGAGTCGCTTTTGCCCTGGTGGATGCGGATGGCCTCGGAGATCTGCTCGCCGGCAGTGAACACCGGGTTCAGCGATGTCATCGGCTCCTGGAAGATCATCGCGATGTCCGCGCCGCGGATGTTGCGCATTGCGCTGTCGCGTGCCTGTGCGAGGTCGAGCACTTCGCCGTTGCGGCGGCGGAACGCCATGCTCCCGCCGAGGATGCGGCCACCGCCGTGCTCCACGAGCCGCATCAGCGCGAGCGAGGTCACCGACTTGCCCGAACCCGATTCGCCCACCACTGCAAGCGTTTCGCCATGGTCGACGTGGAAGGACAGCTTCTTCACGGCATCGACCGTGCGCTCGGAAGTCGAGAAGCGAACGGTGAGGTCGTCGACGGCGAGAACGCGGCCGTCCGGCAGGGCGAGGGCAGGGGTGGACATGGGAGTGCGAAGAAAAATGGGGCGTGCGGCGATGCGTTGTCAGGCGAAGATGGCCGTATGGGGCGCTTCGTCGCCGCGCGCGTGGCCGCGGTACATGCCTTCGGTGTTGAAGGCGAGGCTCAGATTGCCGTGGCGGTCGACGGCGATCAGCCCACCGGTGCCGCCGATGGCCGGCAGCGACTGCTGCACCACCGCGTGCGTGGCGGCTTCGAGCGTGGCGCCGCTGTAGGCCATGCGGGCGCACACGTCGTACGCAGCCGCCACGCGGATGAACATCTCACCGCTGCCGGTGCACGACACGGCGGCCGTGCGGTCGTCGGCATAGGTGCCGGCGCCGATCAGCGGCGAATCGCCGACGCGGCCGACGCGCTTGTTGGTCATGCCGCCAGTGGAGGTGGCGGCAGCCAGGTGGCCGTGCATGTCGAGCGCGACCGCACCGACGGTGCCGAACTTCTTGTCTTCGTCGAGCGGCGGCGTTGCTGCCGCCATCGACGCGCCTTCGTGGTCGACCACCACGCGGCCGGTGTCGCGCACGCGGTAGAGCTGCTGGCGGCGCGCCTCGGTGGAGAAGAACGAGGGCTCGACCATCTCCAGCCCGCGTTCGCGTGCAAAGGACTCGGCGCCCGCGCCGGCCAGCAGCACGTGCGCGCCGTCTTCGAGCACGGCGCGCGCGGCGCGCACCGGACGGCGGACATGGCACACGCCGGCAATGGCGCCGGCGGCGAGCGTGGCGCCGTCCATCACGGCGGCGTCGAGCTCATGGGTTTCGTCGTGCGTGAACACTGCGCCGTGGCCCGCGTTGAAGAGCGGGCAATCTTCGAGCATCTCGACCGCGAGGCAGGCGGCGTCGAGCGCGGATGCGCCCTTGAGCAGCGCTGCCTGAGCGGCGGCCACGATGCTTTTCAGCGCGTCGTGGTAGGCCTGCGCCTGTTCGGCGCTGGTCGTGGCGGCGCTGATGGTGCCGGCGCCGCCGTGGATGGCGATCACGGGCACATGAGTCTGGGTCATCGGGAAGCTTTCTTCTTCTTGCTGCCGGCGCCGCTGGGGGCGGGGGCATCGGATGTATGGGGCAGAGAGGCAGCACCGTTGCCTGTGCCGTTGATGCGCGGCAGGCCGTTGGCACCGTGCAGCCAGGGCCGCACTGCCTGCAGGATGCGGCCGGCCGACTGCACGGGGTCGGGCGCGCGCAGGGCGACTGCACTGGTCAGCGCCTCGATCAGCGCGAGCACGCTGGTCTCGCAATTCGGGCGATAGCTGGTTTCGGTCTGGCAATAGAGCGCCACGTCGGCCAGCGGGGCCAGTGGCGAGCTGGGGCGGTCGGTCAGCGCGATCACCGAGCAGCCCTGGCTGCGCGCGATCTGCGCGAGCGAAATGGTGTCCGTCAGGTAGCGCGGAAAAGTCAGGCCGATGAACACGTCCTTCGGCCCCGCGTGCATCAGCGTGCGCGCGGCATGGGTGACACCGCTTACGCCCGAGAGCAGGCGCACGTCGTTGCAGCTGCCGTCCAGCCCGTGCTGCAGCAGGCCGGCGAGCCATGCGCTGGCGCCGAAGCCGCCGATGTAGATCGAACGCGCCTTGCCGATGCGCTCCACCGCGGCTTCGCAGGCGGCGTAGTCCAGCGACTGCCGCGTGGCTTCGATGTTGCGGCGGCTCTCGTCGAGCGCGGTGGCGAACACCTCGGACACGGTGCTCGGGCGCTCCAGGTTGCCTCGCATGCGTTCCACCGGCGCCACCAGCGGCTCGAAGCCGCGCACCAGTTCCGCACGGAAGGTGGCGTAGCCATCGAACTCCAGCGCGCGCGCAAAACGGTTGGCCGTGGCGACCGACACCCCCACCGCGGCGGCGAGCTCGTCGATGGGCAGCGTGGCAACCTGCAGCGGGTGCTCCAGCACGTAGTCGGCCACCTGCCGGTGCGAGCGCGACAGCCGCGGCAACGCTTGCGCAATGCGCTGGGCCACGGTGGTGCCTGGGGTGTCGACGAGGATGCTCATGAAGGGTGCAACGTGCCCGAAAGTGTGCGTTTTTTGAAAACCAGTTTACAAATATAAGTCAGATAAGAAAATTTTCTGTCATTTTTGATCGAGATCGCAAGTAACGGGCCAGGGGTGAAGGGGCATGGAGGTGCCTTTGCAAGGGCTTATTCCCTCTGGAAACGGCGCGGGCAGGCCCTCGTGGCCCGTTAACTAGGGATTTCCCTAGGGCGATTTGCTCGTCGGGAGTCAATCCGCTGGCTTCCGACGGAAGCTGGTCGATAAGTGACGACCCATGAGCAATTTCCAGAGGCCGTTGACGTGACCAGCCCGGAGTGCAAGTACGCCAACAGCCGTGTTCGGTCTCAGTCGGCTATATGGCGCCCTTCGGTGAAGAGCGCTGCGGTGGATGCCTTTAGAGGCGACGTGATCAATCGGTAGTGGTTTAGCCGCAGTGTTTGAAACAAAATTGCGCAGCAAGGGAGATAGCGCGCGCTGCACGTTTTGCTTGAAGCCGTGTGTACAACTGTCGGAAGAAACCTCTGGAGCAACATGAGCCCCCCTTCTATCAAGACTGGACTTTCTGGGCGTTTTTCTCCTCGCTACTTGCGATTGGTCTTTCGCAGGCGCCACCTGTTGTGCGCTGGTTTAGCAAGCCGCGTCTCGTGCTTGAACTGCCCAACAAACTCCGCATTACACACGTCGCGGGCTATGCGTCTGCTGGTGTCGTCTTGAGCATGCGGAATCCCGATCAGGCTGGCGAGGGTGTCGGGCTGAAGGTGGCGGTCGAGAAATCGGCAGCAGTGCAGGCGTATGTCCGCGTTTCGGTGCTTTAACCCGTCTCGAATCGAGGGCAGGGCGCGTGGCCCGAGCTCCAGCAGGGCCTTGTAGGCAGCACCGGCCCGATGTGGCACTGCCAGTGCTTCCAAGAGTGGGGTGCAGTCGTCCGGTTGATGCGAGGCATTCATCGTCAAGCTCCTGCTTGCAGCCGGCAGGATCGCCGTGCCGGCTAGGGATTTTCGGGACGGTCCGCACCCTTCTGCATGAACACGCTGAACGGATCGTCCGGATAGCCCCCGAACGGCCCCCGCCGCTCATAACCCGAACGCGCATAGAACGACAGCGCCTCCGGCTGGCTCACGCCCGTCTCCAGCCTGAAGACCGCGCAGCCGCGCGTCGCCGCTTCGCCTTCGAGAAAGCCGAGCACCTTCGCCGCGACGCCTTGCCCGCGGTTCTCCGGCCGCACGTACATGCGTTTTAGTTCGCCGAAGCCGGGCTCCATCACGATGGCGCCGCAGCCCACGGCCGTGCCTTCGCCGTCGCGGGCGACCGCGAACAGCACGTTCGGTGCAGACAGTGCCGCGATGTCGATGCCGTAGTGGCACTCGGGCGGATATAGAGGCTTCTGGTAGGCGTCGAGGTCGTCAATGAGCTGGACGACGTCGGGCTGGGTGGGGCTTTCGAGGGAGATTCGCATCGGGCGATGGTATCGAGCCGGCAGGGCTGTGCATCGAGGGGCCGGGCGAAGAAAACCCGCCGAAGCGGGTTGGGTGAGGGCAGTCAGCGGCTGACGCGCAGGGCTTTCAGCCGGCGCTCGGCTTCGCCGGGAGGAATCTTTCCCTCCGCCTCGAGCTTCCTGAGCCGTCGCTCATCTGCTCGATTCAGCGCATCTTTCAGCAGCGCCATCTTGCGGTTCCGGCAAGGGCTGCATTCGTAGAAGCTCGTCGGACTGCTCATGCGGTTCATCCTTGCGTCGTACTCGAGAGCAAGAGTTCGTCCGTTGGGCTCGATACCCATGATGAGGATTTTTCCGTTCTTGAACGTGACGTTGGCACCTCCTTCGCAGCCCGTGGTATCAGTTTTTTCAGGGTTGTAGGCACTACGCGAAATCCGGCGCATATGCCGCAGGGCAAAAAGAACGTCCTCTTCCGTCAAAACGACATCATCGCAATCGAGAAAATCCTTGTTCTCCCATACCGTTCTGCCCGAAGGTTCTGTGATCTCAACCTTCTGTACATGGCTGATGGGATACCGCCTGTCCGACGCTTGTGCCGGAAACATCGCAGCCGCAATCAAAAATGCCACTGGAATCAAGAGAGCGATGTTTCTTTTCATGGCGTTGGCACCTGCATTTTCCAATTTGCCCCCTGGGCCTCTGTCGGGTTCTTGCGGCTGACCAGAGGATGACGAAAAACTTCCTCGCTATCGATTCGGATCGACTCCCGAAGCACGCTGACAAGCCACGAGAGCGACTGATTCTGTGCTGCAGTTGGCTCGTCATAGATTCCACGCCTGCCGCGCAACTCATCAAGAGTCAGCTCTGCTTCCTTTCCGGCAGCTCTAAATCCCGCAGGCAATCTGGCCCTTCCGACGATCTCGATCCCGATTGCCTCCATGTTCCCTGGATAACGTTCGCCCGGTGGTTTTCGCATTTCGATCTGGTGCATTCCCTCTACTCCCACCTTCGCAAAATCGCGTGGTTCGCATCTTGCCGTCGCCAGACACCTCGCCTTCAACGGCCCCACATGATTCGTCCTCTGATAGATCGCCGCCGTCTGATAGATCGTCCCATCCTTGTCGATGAGAAAGTGCGCTCCGTTCGCCTTGGGGTTCTTGTAGCTGTTCAATGAGGATGCCAGCGTATCGGCATCGGTCTGATGCACGACGATGCCGGTGATTGCCCCGGTCCTTTTTCCACGTTCGATCTGCGGGCTGCGAGCATGCCTGACCCTTGCGTGACTGATCATTCCGTGTTTGTCGACTTCGACAAGCATGTGGTTTCTCCCTGAAGCTTTTTGATTGGTTGCTGACTCTTCGCGAGGCGTGTCCGCGCATCTGTGCACGACATGGATCACAACCTCGCGGCGCATGCTACTGACCGATAAAGAGAGTTTTGTGGCGGCTTTGTCAACCACTTGTGGCCGGCTTCAACAAAGCCCGCTCGCCCACATGGTTCAACGCTCCGTCCAACAATGGCCGCGCGGCAGGCTGTTCGGCTTGCCGGTTTTCTTTTTCCCGAATCCGCAAACACCAAGGAGTACCACTTTGGAATACCGTCATCTAGGCAAATCAGGCCTCAAGGTCCCCGTGTTGAGTTTTGGCACCGGCACCTTCGGCGGCAAGGGCGAGTTCTTCAGCGCGTGGGGTAGCACCGACGTGGCCGAGGCGCGCAAGCTCATCGACATCTGCCTCGAGGCAGGCGTCAACATGTTCGACAGCGCCGACATCTATTCGGCTGGTGCAGCCGAGTCGGTGCTCGGCGAGGCGATCAAGGGCCGCCCGCGCGACGGGCTGCTGATCTCGACCAAGGCCACCTTCCGCAGCGGCGAGGGGCCGAACGACGTGGGCTCGTCGCGCCATCACCTCGTGCAGGCCGTCAATGGCGCGCTCAAGCGACTGGGCACCGACTACATCGACCTGTTCCAGCTGCACGGCTTCGATGCGAGCACGCCGGTGGAAGAGACGCTTGGCACGCTCGACGACCTCGTGCGCGCGGGCAAGCTGCGCTACATCGGTGTGTCGAATTTCTCGGGCTGGCACCTGATGAAGTCGCTGGCCGTTTCAGAGCGCTGCGGCTTGGCGCGCTACGTCGCCAATCAGGCCTACTACTCGCTGGTCGGCCGCGACTACGAATGGGAGCTGATGCCGCTGGCGCAAGATCAAGGCGTGGGCGCGGTGGTGTGGAGCCCGCTGGGCTGGGGCCGGCTCACGGGCAAGATCCGCCGTGGCCAGCCGCTGCCTGCCAATAGCCGCCTGCACGTCACTGCCGACATGGGCCCGCCGGTGTCCGACGAACTGCTGTTCCGCGTGGTCGATGCGCTGGAAAAGGTTGGCGCCGAAGTCGGCAAGACGGTGCCGCAGGTCGCGTTGAACTGGCTGCTGCAGCGACCGACAGTGTCGAGCGTGGTGGTCGGTGCGCGCGACGAGGCACAGCTGCGGCAGAACCTCGGCGCGGTGGGCTGGAACCTCACGCCCGCGCAGGTTGCCGAGCTCGATGCGGCCAGCGCGACGACGCGGGCCTATCCCTACTGGCATCAGCAGGGCTTTCTCGAACGCAATCCCAACCCTGTCTAGGCGGGCGTCAGCCCGAGCACCCACCGCTTGAAGTGCTCCAGCGCCCCGGAGGCCGGCCGGCCTTCGGGGTACGCGAAGTAGTAGCCCTGGCGCACGTCGAGGTGCCGGTCCACCGGAATCACGAGTTCGCCGGCGCGCAACTCGTGTTCGATCAGGATGCGCGGCGCCAGGCCCACGCCCATGCCTGCCGCAGTGGCCGCGACGACCATGGTGAACAGTTCATAGCGCGGCCCGCGCGATGCGTGCACCGTGTACTCCCAGCCCTGTTGCGCATACCAATCGCGCCACGCATGGGCGCGTGTGCTCAGGTGCACGTGGCGGCATTGCTCGAAGCCGGCTTCGTCCCATGGCCCGTGCGCATCGCGGAACGCGGGGCTGCAGATAGGCACCATCTCGCCCTCGGCAAAGATCAGCCCGCCGCGCGTGTTCGGCCAGAACTGGTCGCCGAAGTAGATGGCCGCGTCGTACGCGTTCTCCTGAAAAGAGAAGGGCTGCGAGCGCGCCGACAGGTTCACCGTGATGTTCGGATGCAGCAGGCTGAACTCCGGCAGCCGCGGTATCAGCCACTGCGTGGCAAAGGTGGGCACGACCGCCAGTTCCAGCACGAAGCCCATCTCGTGGCCGGCGCTGATCTCCAGCGTGTCGCGGCGGATCTGGTCGAGGTGGCGCCTGATGCGCGCCGCGTATTCGCGGCCCACGTCGGTCAGCGTGAGCCGGCGCCGCACGCGCGAGAACAGCGGCACGCCGAGCCGCTGTTCGAGCATGGCCACCTGCCGGCCGACGGCGCTTTGCGTCAGCGCCAGCTCGGTCGCCGCGCGGGTGAAGCTGCCCAGCCGCGCCGAGGCCTCGAAGGCCTGCAGCGCGCCAAGGTTGGGAATGTCTTTTCTCATCGATTGCCAGCGGTTGTCTCAGTCGTTCAGCCAAAGCACCGGTCGTGCCCGGGAGACGGTGTCCTTCCCGGCGTGCACAACGTTGTGCGTTTTTAGCGTTTGTTCGGCTTGCGCCCACGACTCTATTCTGCGTGCCGACCCCATGCCAACGATACGAGGAGACTTCCGATGATTGTTTTGCGCACCCGTTGCACTGCCCTGGGCATTGCACTGGTTTCCGTTCTGGGCCTGCCCGTCGCCGCGTTCGCGCAGGCCGAGCAGACCGTCACCATCGGCCACGCCGGCCCGCTCACCGGGGGCGCCGCCCACTGGGGCAAGGACAACGACAACGGCGCGCGGCTCGCGGTCGAAGACCTGAACAGGCAGGGCCTTGTCATTGGCGGCAAGAAGATCAAGTTCGTGCTGCAGTCCGAAGACGACCAGGCCGATCCCAAGCAGGCCATGGTGGTCGCCAACAAGCTGGCCGACATGGGCGTGAAGGGCATGCTGGGCCACTTCAACTCGGGCGCAGCCATTCCGGCCTCGGCCGTCTACAGCCGCGCGGGCCTGCCCGACGTGTCCACCGCCACCAACCCGACCTTCACGAAGCAGGGCTACAGCAACGTCTTCCGCATCCTGGCCAGCGACGACGACGTGGGCATGGCCATCGCCAACTACACGGTGAAAGACCTGAAGGCGAAGAACATCGCCGTGATCGACGACCGCACTGCCTACGGCCAGGGCGCCGCCGAGGTGTTCACGCGCGGCGTGAAGGCGCTGGGCGGCAACGTGGTGGCGCAGGAGTACGGCAGCGACAAGGCCACCGACTTCATGGCCATCCTCACCACCATCAAGAGCAAGCAGCCTGACGTGGTGTTCTACGGCGGCATGGACGCGCAGGGCGGGCTCATCGCACGGCAGATGAAGCAGCTCGGCATCACGGCCAAGCTGCTCGGCACCGACGGACTGTGCACCGACGAGGTCGCCAAGATCAGCAGCGGCGCGGTCGACGGGCTGCTCTACTGCACGCGCGGCGGCAAGGAACTCGAAAAGACATCGAAGGGCGCCGATTTCGAGCAGCGCTACAAGGCCCGCTATGGCGTCGACGTGCTGACCTACGCGCCGTACCTCTACGACGCCATGATGGCGCTGGCCGCCGGCATGCGCGCGGCCAACTCGGTCGAGCCCGAGGCTTACCTGCCGGCAATGCGCAAGGTGAAGTTCGACGGCGTCACCGGCACCATCAGCTTCGATGCCAAGGGCAACCTGCAGAAGCCGGATTTCACCGTCTTCACCTACAAGGACGGCAAGCGCGTGCGCGTGGCCGGCTCCTGAGGCTGCATGCGGACACTGAACGCCGAGGAAACCGCCGCAGCCTTGCCCTGGGGCGCTCTGGTCGAGGCGCTGCTGCAGATGTTCGAGCGCGAACGTCTCGGTGAGGCGTATGCGTCGCCACGCACCTCGGTGCCGCTCGCGGCCGGCGGTGTCATGCTGCTGATGCCGGCGGCCGACCAGCACTTCGCCGCGCTGAAGACGGTGACCGTGCACGCCAGCAATGCGGAACAGGGCCTGCCGGTGGTGCAGGGCGACGTGACGCTGATGGATGCCGCCACCGGCACGCGGCTGCTCGCGATGGATGGCAATGTGCTCACGGCGCGACGCACGGCGGCGTTGTCGCTGGCGGGCGCCATGAAGGCAGGGCGTGGCGGTGCCGAGCGCATGCTGCTGATTGGCGCGGGTGTGCAGGCTCGCGCGCACGCCGAAGCCTTTGCCGAGGTGTGGGGCGTGCGGCATCTGAAGATCCATGCGCGAACGCAGGCCCATGCGGAAGCACTGGCGCGGCACATGCGCTCGCGTGGCGTCGATGCCAGCGCAATCGCTAACCTAGCCGCCGCCGCGGAAGAAGCCGACGTGATCGTCGTCGCGACCAACTCGCAAGACCCGGTCGTCCCGTCGCGGGTGCGGCCGGATGCCACCGTGATCGCCGTCGGCGCCTACCGCGCCGACATGGCCGAGGTGCCGCCCGAACTGGTGCGGCGCTGCGCCGTGTTTGTGGATACGCTGGAGGGGGCGCGCAGCGAGGCGGGCGACCTGATCCGGGCGGGCGTCGATTGGTCCGCCGTTCAGGCTTTCAGCAGCGCACAGCCGGTACAACAAGGTCGCCTGGTACTCGTCAAGACCGTAGGCCACGCGCTGTGGGACCTGGCGGCGGCGCGGCTGGCGTATGTGAATCAACAGCAGCAGTGATGACGAGCAGCAAGAAGAAGGGCATTTCATGCGTCGTGTGGTGATCATCGGCGGCGGGGCCATCGGCTCCGCCATCGCCTACTTCCTGACCCGCAGCCCCGAAGAGGAGCCCTTCGAGGTCACGGTGGTCGAGCGCGATTTCTCGTACAAGCAGGCGTCGTCGGCACTGTCGGCCAGCTCGATCCGCCAGCAGTTCTCCACCGCCATCAACATCGAGATGTCGCTGTACGGCATCGACTTTTTCCGCAATCTCGGCGAGACGTTGCGCGTGGGCGACGAAGTGCCCGACATCGGCCTGGTCGAGCCCGGCTACCTCTACCTCGCTTCGCCGGCCGGTGTCGATGTGCTGCGCGAGAACCACGCGATGCAGAAGGCGCACGCGGTGGACGTTGCGCTGATGACACCCGATGAGCTGAAGGCGCGCTTTCCGTGGATCTCGACCGAAGGGGTTGCGCTTGCCTCGCTGGGCCTCTCGGGCGAGGGCTGGTACGACGGTTACAGCCTGCTGCAGGCCTTTCGCAAGAAGGCCACCTCGCAGGGTGTGCGCTATGTGCAGGCGCATGTGACGGGCTTGCGCCGCAACGGGCGCACCGTGACCGGTGTGCAGCTCGACAGCGGCCAGACGTTGGAGGCAGACGTGGTCGTCAACGCTGCGGGCGCATGGGCTGCGAAGGTGGCGCAGTGGGCCGGCATCGATCTGCCCGTGCGCGGCCGCCGCCGCAGCGTGTTCAGCTTCTCGTGCCCCGACACGCTGCCCGGATGCCCGCTGGTGATAGACACCTCCGGCATCTGGCTGCGCCCCGAGGGCCGCCAGTTCATCTGCGGCTTCGCGCCGCCCGAAGACCAGGACCACGACGATGCGCCGCTCGAGGTCGAGTACGAAGCCTTCGACAGCTTCATCTGGCCATCACTGGCCGAGCGCGTGCCGGCCTTCGAAGCCATCCGCATGACAGGCGCATGGGCGGGCTACTACGAGATGAACGTGTTCGACCACAACGCCATCCTCGGCCTGCACCCGGACTGCGACAACCTCTACTTCGCCAATGGCTTCTCGGGCCACGGCCTGCAGCAGTGCCCGGCGGCTGGGCGCGGAGTGGCGGAGCTGATCCGCTTCGGGGAATACCGCAGCCTCGATCTTTCGCCGGTGTCTTTCGCGCGCATTCTGGAGAACAGGCCGCTGCTGGAGAAGAACGTGATCTAGGCGGGGCCAAGGGGAGGGCGTACGATCTTCGCCAGAGAGGTGCACCTACCCATGACCGCACAGACACTGATCGATACCGCCCGCGCACTCGTCGCAGGCGACAAGGGCTTGCTCGCGATGGACGAGAGCAACGCCACCTGCAACAAGCGCTTCGCCACGCTGGGCATTCCGCAGACCGAGGCGGCGCGGCGCGACTGGCGTGAGCTGATCGTCACCGCGCCGGGGCTGGGCGACAGCATCAGCGGCGCGATCCTGTTCGACGAGACCATCCGCCAGAAGACCAACGCGGGTCAGCCCTTTGCCAAGGCGCTTGAGGGCGTGGGCATCATCCCCGGCATCAAGGTCGACACGGGTGCGAAGCCGCTGGCTGGACATCCCGGCGAGACCGTCACCGAAGGGCTGGACGGTCTGCGCGAGCGCCTTGCCGAATACGCCGGCATGGGCGCGCGCTTTGCCAAGTGGCGCGGCGTGATCGCCATCGGCGACGGCCTGCCGACGCGCGCCTGCGTTCGCGTCAATGCCCACGCGTTGGCTCGCTACGCCGCGCTGTGCCAGGAAGCCGGCCTGGTGCCCATCGCCGAACCCGAGGTGCTGATGGACGGTGGCCATTCGCTCGCGCGCTGCGCCGAAGTTACCGAAGAAGTGCTGCACAAGACCTTCGCCGAACTGCGTTCGCAGGGCGTGCTGCTCGAAGGCATGCTGCTGAAGCCGAACATGGTGTTGCCGGGGCAGAAGGCCGCTGTGCAGGATTCTGTCGAGGCGGTCGCGGAGGCCACGGTCAACTGCCTGCTGCGCACCGTGCCTGCAGCAGTGCCCGGTGTGGCGTTTCTCTCGGGCGGCCAGTCGGCGCAGCTGGCTTCCGCACGGCTGAACGAAATGAACATCCGGTTCAAGTCGCGCATGCCGTGGGCGCTGGCCTTCTCGTTCTCCCGCGCGGTGCAGCAGCCCGCGCTCGATGCATGGAAGGGCGATGCCGCCAACGTGTCTGTTGCCCAACAAGCGCTGGTGCTCCGCACCCGGGCCAATCAGGCCGCGCGTCGCGGCGACTACAAAGAGGCATAGAGCCACGCATGACGACCCCTCAGGACCTGTACCGCCAGAAGCTGGCATCTCCCGCCGACGCCGTGCGCCAGGTGCGCAACGGCGACATGATCATCGTGCCGACGGGAGTCGGCGAGCCGCCCACGCTGCTCACGGCGCTGTCGGAGCATCGCCGCGATTTCCACGACGTGAAGGTCGCGCAGATTCTTGCGATGCGCAAGTACGCCTACATCGACCCCGAGACAGTCGAGCACGTGCGCCACGTCGCGTTGTTCTTCGGTGGAGCCTCCCGCGCGGGCGGGCAGGAGGGCTGGATCGACTTTCTGCCGAACTACTTCTCGGAGATTCCCGCGCAGATCGAGCGCGGGCAGATGCCGGCCGACGTGGTCTTCAGCATGGCCTCGCCCATGGATGCGCACGGCTACTTTGCCCTGAGCCTGGGCGCCGACTACACGATGGCCGCGGTTGCCAGGGCGCGTGCCGTGGTGCTCGAGGTGAACCCGAACGTGCCCTTTGCCTGTGGCGCCTGCCATGTGCACATTTCGCAGGTGGCCGCGCTCGTGGAAAACGAGGCGCCGGTCATGGAAGTCGGCCTGCCGAAGATCGGGGTGGTGCAGGAAGCCATCGGCAAATACGTGGCCGACCTGATCGACGACGGCTCGACGCTGCAGATCGGCTACGGCGGTATTCCCGACGCGGTGGTGATGCAGCTAACGCACAAGCACGACCTGGGCATTCACACCGAGATGATCGGCGACGGCATTCTCACGCTGGTGGAGAGCGGGGCCGTGACCAATCGGCGCAAGAACTACCTGCCGGGCAAGTCGATCGCCACCTTCGCGCTGGGGTCGAGCAAGCTCTACCGCTTCATGGACCGCAACCCGGCGCTGGAGATGCACCCGGTGAACTTCACCAACGACCCGGCGCTGGCAGGGCTCAACGACAACCTCATCGCAATCAACGCGACGATGCAGATCGACCTGCTGGGCCAGTGCGGCTCTGAGAGCCTGGGCCACGCGCCGTACTCGGGCACGGGCGGGCAGTCGGACTTTGTGCGCGCGGCCAACCGTTCGCGCGGCGGCAAGGCTTTCATCGTGCTGCCCTCGACAGCCAAGGGCGACACGATCTCGCGCATCGTGCCCTCGCTGTCGCCGGGCACGCATGTGAGCACGAGCAAGAACGACATCAACTACGTGGTCACCGAATACGGAGTGGCCCAGTTGCGAGGCAAGTCGGCCAAGCAGCGGGCGCGCGAACTCATCGGCATCGCGCATCCGGCCTTCCGGGCGGAGCTGACCGAGCAGGCCAGGCGGCTGAAGCTGCTGTAGACCTGCGGGTTGGCGATCAGCCGGCCTTGGCCGCCTTCACCAGTGAAGGCGTTGCCTTGTAGCTCTCCGGGAACAGCTTCTTCAGGTCGTCGATCTTCGGCATGTCGTTGATCGCGATGTAGGGCTGGCTCGGGTGCAGTGTCAGGTAGTCCTGGTGATAGTCCTCGGCCGCATAGAAGGGCTTGGACATCTCGACCGTGGTGGCCAACTGCTTGCCGAAGGTCTTGGCCTGGTTCAGCTGTGCGATGTAGGCGGTGGCGATGCGCGCCTGCTCGGCGTTCTCGGCGAACACGGTGGAGCGGTATTGCGTGCCGGTGTCCGGGCCCTGGCGGTTGAGTTCGGTCGGGTCGTGCGCCACCGAGAAGTAGATCTGCAGCAGCTTGCCATAGCTGACCTGCTGCGGGTCGTAGGTGATGCGCACCGATTCGGCATGGCCCGTGCGGCCCGAGCCGACTTCGTCGTAGCGCGCCGTCTTGGCGTCGCCGCCGGCGTAGCCCGATACGGCATTGCTCACGCCCTTGACGCGCTGGAACACGCCCTGAACGCCCCAGAAGCAGCCGCCGGCGAACACGGCGGTTTCGGTCTTTGCGGCCGGCGGTGCCACGAGGTCTGTCGTGGGCGCGGGCACGCGGCGGGCGGTTTCGGCGAACGAAGGCACTGCGTGCCAGACCAGCGCGGCGGCAGCCAGCGTGCCGGCGGTGAGTGCGAGGGATTTCATGGGGGCTCCTTGAGGGCGAGTTTCGGTGGCTGGATAGCCGGTTGGCGCGACATTGACGCCGAATCTGCCGGGCGTCAATGGCGTTGCGGGGTGCTCTGCTTACTTCTTCATCTCGTCCTTGCTCATGCTGTCCTTCTTCATGGCGTCCTTGGACATCGAGTCTTTGGCCATCGAGTCCTTCTTCATGGCGTCTTTCGACATGGAGTCCTTCGCCATCGAGTCTTTCTTCATGCCGTCCTTGGACATCGAGTCCTTGGCCATGCCGTCTTTCGCCATTTCGTCCGCGGCGAAAGCCGAGGCGCCGGCGAAGGCCATGCAGGTTGCGAGCAGGGTTGCGGTGAGCTTGTTCATTGGAGTCTTCCTGGGTTGAGTTTGGATTTCGTTTCAAAGATCGGCCTGGTTACAGTGAACTGGGCCTTGCGCTTTCTTCGGCAGTCGAGCGGCTGTGTCGGCCCCTCAGCTCCCTCCGAACCAGTTGTAGCCCTGGTCTTCCCAGTAGCCACCTGTGTAGGTGTTGGTGACGAACATCGCCTTGATGTGCTTCGGGTTCTTGTAGCCAAGCTTGGTCGGCATGCGCAGCTTCATCGGAAAGCCGTACTTGGGCGGCAGCGGCTGGCCGTCGTAGGTCAGCGTCAGCAGCGTCTGCGGATGCAGCGCGGTGGGCATGTCGATGCTGGTGTAGTAGTCGTCCGCGCACTTGAAGCCGACATACTTGGCCGTCAGGTCGGCGCCGACGTGGCGCAGGAAGTCGGCAAAACGCACGCCGCCCCATTTGCCGATGGCGCTCCAGCCTTCCACGCAGATGTGGCGCGTGATCTGGTCGTGCTGCGGCATGGCGCGCAACTCGGCCAGCGTCCAGGCATGCTTGTCGGCGACCATGCCGGTCACTTCGAGCTTGTAGCTGGCTTCGTCTACTTCGCGCACCTCGTCTTCGCCGTAGTAGGCGTTGAACGGAAAGGGGCGCGTGATCTCGGCTTCGGTGTAGGTTGGGGCAAGCTGCGTCGGGCTGAAGATCAGGCCCTGCACCTTGTCGTTGAAGCGCGAGATCTTCGTGAGCGCTGCTTCCACCTGCGCGTTGTCGCTGATGCTGCAGCCCGTGAGCAGCGAGAGGCCGCCGAGCGTGAGCGAGCGTTGCAGGAAGGCGCGACGCGAAGGCTGGTCGAGCTTCTTCGCAATCAGCGTGCGGGCTTCATGCAGCACGGCGTCGCCGTCAATGCCGCTCAGGGTTGGGGCTTTGAAGATTTTCATCAGGCTTTTGGCGCACGGCCGCGGATCATGGTGAGGAGGGTGCGGGGCACCAGGGCCACCATCACCAGATGCACGACGACGAAGGCGACGATGGCCGCCATCGCAAAGAAGTGGATGCGGCGCGCAAACTCGTAGCCGCCCAGCAGGTCGCGAAGCACGGCGAACTGCACCGACTTCCACAGCACCAGGCCCGACAGCACGATCACGATCAGGTCGAGCATCACGAACAGGTAGGCCAGCTTCTGCACGCTGTTGTAGTGGCGCGGGTCGGCGTGCGAGAGCTTGCCCTTCAGCGCGGCCAGCGCGTCGTGCCAGATGCCGGACGGCGTCACCGGAAAGAACTTGGTGGCAAGCCGGCCGCTGGCGATGTTCATGGCCAGGTACACGAAGCCGTTGAACACCAGCAGCCACATGGCCGCAAAGTGCCACTGCAGCGCACCGCCGAGCCAGCCGCCGAGCGTGATGACGGTCGGGATGGTGAAAGGGAAGAACGGCGCCGCGTCATAGATGCGCCAGCCGCTCGTCACCAGGATCACCACGGCCAGCGCGTTGAGCCAGTGCGTGATGCGCATCCACAGCGGATGGATGGGACGACGATCGACCTCGGGGGCCGGCTCGGCGAGTGGGGCGATGGCTGTGCTGTTCATGGGGCGGATTGTTGGGCGCACCCCATGGCCGATTCATCACGCAAAGTTCAATTAATCGTGATAACTCCGCAAGCCGTATCGCAGGACAATGGCGCCCCATGGACACCTCCAAGCGCGTGCTGATCGTCGAAGACGACGCCCACATTGCCGAACTCCTGCGCATGCACTTGCGCGACGAAGGCTATGCGGTCGAGCACGCCGCCGACGGCCACGCCGGCCTGCGCGAGCTGGAGCGCGGCAACTGGGACGCGCTGGTGCTCGACCTGATGCTGCCCGGCATCGACGGCCTCGAAATCTGCCGCCGCGCCCGCGCCATGACGCGCTACACGCCGATCATCATCATCAGTGCCCGCTCGAGCGAGGTGCACCGCATCCTCGGGCTGGAGCTGGGTGCCGACGATTACCTGGCCAAGCCCTTCTCGGTACTGGAACTGGTGGCGCGCGTGAAGGCGCTGCTGCGGCGCACCGATGCGCTGGCGCGCAATGCGCGCATGGAGTCGGGCAGCCTCACGCTCGGCAATCTCGACATCGAGCCGCTGGCGCGCGAGGTGCGCGTGGACGGCAAGCTCATCGAACTCACGCCGCGCGAGTTCGACCTGCTTTACTTCTTCGCGCGCAACCCCGGCAAGGTGTTCTCGCGGCTCGACCTGCTCAACCAGGTCTGGGGCTACCAGCACGACGGCTACGAGCACACCGTCAACACGCACATCAACCGGCTGCGCACCAAGGTCGAGGCCGATCCGGCGGAGCCGCGGCGCATCCTCACGGTGTGGGGGCGAGGCTACAAGCTGTCGGCCACCGCGACCGGGGAGGACTCTGCGTGATGGCGTGGGCCACGCTGTCGCGGCGGCTGTCGGCCGTGTTCGCGGTGCTGCTGCTGGTGTGCTGCGGGGCCTCGGCGTGGCTGCAGATGCGCTCCAACGGCATGCACGAACAGGAGGTCATCCAGCGCTTGTCGCTCGGGCTCGCGGCGCACATCGCCGAGAACTCCGAGCTCATGAAGCCTGGCGGACTCAACCAGGAGGCGGTGAAGGATCTTTTCGACAAGCTCATGGCCGTCAACCCGAGCGTGGAGGTCTATCTGCTGGGGCTGGACGGCCGCATCAAGGCGCAGGCCGCACCGCTCGGGCACCTGAAGCGCGACAAGGTCGAGCTGGGGCCGATCCGCAAGCTGCTGTCGGGTGCGCCGCTGCCCATCGGCGGCGACGATCCGCGAAGTCTTGCCGCGTCCAAGGTGTTCAGCGCCGCGCCGCTGCGCATGGACGGGCGCGACGTGGGATACGTCTACGTGGTGCTGCAGGGCGAAGACCACGACGCGCTGGCCGCCAATGCGGCGACCGACAACGTGCTGCGCACCACGCTGTGGTCGATGGGGTTGGTGGCGCTGCTCGGGCTGCTCGCGGGCCTTGCGGCTTTCCGCCTCATCACGCGGCCGCTGCGCGAGCTGACCTCGGCCGTCAAGCGCTTCGAGACAGAAGGCATCGCTTCGCTCGAAAGCGAGGCTCCCACGCTGGAGCGCCTCTCGCACGGCAGCGACGAAATCGCGCAGCTGGGCCAGGCCTTCACGCAGATGACGCGCCGCATCGCCGAGCAATGGCGCGAGCTGACCCTGCAGGACCAGCAGCGCCGCGAGCTGTTCGCCAACATCTCGCACGACCTGCGCACGCCGCTCACCTCGCTGCACGGGTATCTCGAAACGCTGCTGCTCAAGGCCGGCTCGCTCAGCGAGGAAGAGCGCCGGCGCTATCTGGAAATCGCGCTGGGCCAGAGCCGCAAGGTCGGCCGCCTCGCGCAGGAAGTGTTCGAACTGGCACGCCTCGAATATGGCGTGGTCAAGCCCGAGAAGGAAAACTTCGCACTCGCCGATCTCGTGCAGGACGTGTTCCAGAAGTTCGAGCTGGCTGCCGAGGCGAGGCATCAACGCCTCAAGCCCGACATCGCGCCGGGCCTGCCGGTGGTGTCGGCCGACCTCGGCATGATCGAGCGCGTGCTGACCAATCTGCTCGACAACGCCATCCGCCACACGCCCGAGGGCGGCGAAATCGTGGTGCAGCTGCGTGCCGAGAACGCAGGCGTGACGGTTCAGGTGAGCGACACGGGCCCCGGCATTCCGGGCGAACTGCAGCCGGCCCTGTTCATGCGCCCCGTGTTCATGAGCGGATCGCGCACCGACAGCGCGAGCAGCGGTGGGCTGGGCCTGGTGATCGTGAAGCGCATTCTTCAGCTGCACGGCAGCGACATACGGCTGGTGCAGCAGCCGGACAAGGGCGCGGTGTTCCGCTTTCAGTTGGGTGGTGCGGCAAGCGCCTGAAAGGCTTGCAGGTTTGCCTGCGCGTGGGTGACGATGCTGCAAGAGCAGCACAACCCTCACGCAAGGAGACAAGCCAGATGCCAGCCTTCGAAACCGTCCTGATCGACAAGGACCCGCAGCACCCGCGCATCGCGCGCCTCGTGCTCAACCGGCCCGACAAGCTCAACGCCATCGGCGAGACCACGCCTTCGGAGATTCGACGCGCGGTCGAATGGGCCGAAGCCGACGACGAAGTGCATGTGATCGTGGTCGAAGGCGCAGGCCGCGCCTTCTGTGCTGGCTACGACCTCGGCGACTATGCCGAAGGCCATGGTCGCGAGGGGGAGGGCGACCACCCCTGCCGGCAAGAGAAAACGCCGTGGGATCCGATGCTCGACTACGCCGCCATGAAGCGCAACACCGACGACTTCATGGCCCTGTGGCGCAGCCGCAAGCCCACCATCGCCAAGGTGCACGGCTACGCGGTGGCGGGCGGCAGCGACATCGCGCTGTGCTGCGACCTGCTGACCATGGCCGACGATGCGCGCATCGGCTACATGCCCACGCGCGTGTGGGGCTGCCCGACCACCGCGATGTGGACCTATCGCCTCGGTGCCATGCGCGCCAAGCAGCTCATGTTCACGGGCGACACCATTGCCGGCACGCAGGCGGCCGATTGGGGTCTCGCCAATTTCTCGGTGCCCGCCGATCAGCTCGACGACGCCACGCTGAAGCTCGCGCTGCGCATCGCGGGCGTGCCGCGTTCGCATCTGATGATGCACAAGCTGGTCGTCAACCAGGTCTGGCACTCGATGGGCTTGGAGCAGAGCCAGATGTTCGCGACCGTGTTCGACGGCATCACGCGGCACAACCCAGAGGGGATGTGGTTCAGGCGCCAGGCGGAGGCCGAAGGCTTCAAGAGCGCGGTGCAGTGGCGCGACAGCGGCCGGCCGATTCCCGAGGGCGACGAAGCCCGCGCACGCATTGCCGAGCTCGAAGCGAAGCTGGCAGCGCGCGGCTGATCCGGCACGGGCAGGCGCCGGTGCGCGCCGATGGCCCTTTGTCGCGTGGTGCATGTCACGCGACCGACACCTCCCCCTTCGATGATCCGGCGCGCCTGCCGCCAACCTGCTTGGCAGCCAAAGGCAGGCGTATTTACATCGATAGAAACAAATAGGGGGAATTTCAATGCAGTTGTTAACTTTTTCCAGGACCGCCCTCGCGGCTTGTGCCTGCGCGTTCATGGCGGCATGCGGTGGTGGCAGTGGCGGCGGCATGCCCGCGCTGCCCGATGCGCCGGCGTCACCGCCGGCGGCGCCTCCTGCGCCGGCCCCGGCTCCAGCGCCAGTGGAGGCGGCACCCGTGCTCGTCATCGGTCATCGCGGCGCTTCGGCGCAGCGGCCTGAACACACGCTGGCCTCGTACCAGCAGGCCATCGACGACGGAGCTGACTTCATCGAACCCGACCTGGTGCCCACCAAGGACGGCGAACTGGTCGCCCGCCACGAGAACGCCATTGCCATCGTCGACGCAGCCGGCACCGTGATCGAGGCCACCACCAACGTGGCCGACGTGCCGAAGTTCGCCGGCCGCAAGGCCACCAAAGTCATCGACGGCATCTCGATCACAGGCTGGTTCACCGAGGACTTCACGCTGGCCGAACTCAAGGAGCTGAAGGCCCGCGAGCGCATTCCGAAGCTGCGCCCGGCCAACGTGTCGTACAACGACCAGTTCCAGGTGCCCACGCTCGACGAAGTGATCCAGCTCGCCAAGGCCCAGTCTGTGGCCAAGGGCCGCGTGATCGGCATCTACCCCGAGACCAAACACCCTACCTACTTCCGCTCGATCGGCCTGCCGCTCGAGAAGAAGCTGCTCGACACGCTGCAGAAGCACGACCTGAACAAGGCTGATGCGCCGGTGTTCGTGCAGTCTTTCGAGACCGGCAACCTGAAGGACATCCGCCTGAAGAGCACGGTGAAGATCGTCCAGCTCATCGACGGGCAGGGGGCGCCTTACGACCTCGTGGCCCTGAGCGACAAGCGCACGTATGCCGATCTTGTGAAGCCCGAGGGCCTGGCCGAGATCGCAGCTTATGCGCAGGGCGTCGGCACGGCCAAGGCACGCGTGATCCCGGTGGTCGACGGCAAGCTCGGCACGCCGACCACGCTCGTGAAGGACGCGCACGACAAGAAGCTGCTGGTCCACGTCTGGACGATCCGCCCCGAGAACAACTTCCTGCCGGACAGCCTCAAGAGAGCGCCGAAGGCCGACCCGATCATGCAAGGCGACACCGCCGGGGAAATCAAGGCGTTCCTCGACGCCGGCATCGACGGCCTCTTCGCCGACAGCCCCGTCACGGCGGTGCCGGTGGTCAAGGCGTATCGGGCGGCGCGGTCGAGGTAGGAGCGCGCAAGAGGCGGTGGTTGGCGCTCAGTCCTTGCGGCGGGTGACGACCACCGTCGCTTCGAGTCCCTCGTAGGCCTCGGCGTCGCCGTACCAACTGCCCGAGATCGGCGCTGCCTGCGCCGGGTCGCGCGTGACGCCGACACGGATCAACTGGCCGCTGCCCATCAGGTTGTTGGTCGGATCGAAGGCCAGCCAGCCGATGCCCGGCAGATAGGCCTGCAGCCAGGCGTGCGTGGTGCCGGCGCCGGTCATCGATTCGCCCTTGGTCTGGGCGGCGTTGTCGAGCGCGGCGTCGTATAGATAGCCGGAGACGAAGCGGGTGGCAATGCCAAGGCGCCGCGCGGCTTCCATCATCAGCAGGGCGTAGTCGCGGCAGCTGCCGCTGCCGAGCGCCAGCGTGACGAGCGGCGACTGCGTGCCTTCTTCATCGCGCGCCTTGTATTCGAGGCTCTGGCCGATGTGCGCGTTCATGCGCGTGAGCACCTCACGCGTGCTGTTGGGCTTGTCGGTATGCAGGAACTGGTGGGCCCAGCGGATCAGCGTGCCCTGGTTGTCGTCGTCGTGGTGCGGGCGCAGGTAGTGCTCGAGGTCGAGGCGCTCCTGCACCGAATAGGCGAAGGGCAAGAATTCGGCGGCGGGGTCTAGTGCCAGTTGGTCCTGCTGCGCCGGCACGTGCTCGATGGTGAAAGAGCACACGATGCGCAGCTCTGTCGCCTCGCCCATGGGCTGCACCAGCGCCACGGAGTTGGAATGCGGGTCTTGAATGAGCCGGGTGAAGGCCTGCGGGCTCACCTGCAGGTCGGTGGCCAGCACGCGCAGGTCGTGGCTGTCGCGCGGACGGAACATCACGCGGTGCAGGCCGAAGGTGACCGGCTTGTTGTAGCGATAGACGGTGGTGTGCTTGATGTCGTACTGGATGGCCATGCGGTGCATTCTCAGCGTTCGCGTGGCAAAACGGTGGATTGGCGTGAGCACATGCCGCAGAATCGGCGCCCGTCCGGGCTCTGCCCGGGTCCATTCGGGTTCATTCACCCAGGAGATTCCGGCCCGTCATGTACTCCGCCACCTTCATCTTCGCCAAGAAGCAGTTCGACGATGAGTTCCACCGTCTCGACCAGACCGTCGCCGCGGCCGCGAAGTCGCTGCCCGGCTACCTGGGCGAGGAAACATGGGAGAACACGGGCAACGGGCTAGTGTCGAACGTCTACTACTGGGACTCGCTCGACAGCCTGCAGGCGTTGATCCGCCACCCCGTGCACCAGCAGGCCAAGGCGGCGCAGGCGAACTGGCTCGACGGGTACAAGGTGGTGATCTCCGAGGTGCTGCGCACCTATGGGGACAGCCGTATCGATCACCTGCTGGCGCCTTCGGGGCAGGGCGCCGCTTAGCCCATGCCCGAATCGTTCGGCTTCGTTCAAGTGCTGGGCGGGCTGGCGATCGGCATCTTTTCGGGTGCGATGGCCGGGCTGCTCGGTGTGAGCCCCGGCGGGGCGCTGGTGCCCGCGCTGGCGTTGATGCCCGGGCTGGGGCAGCATGATGCACAGGCCATTTCGCTCGCAGCGCAGCTGGTGCCGACCAGCCTGGCGGGGTTTCTGCGCTACCGGGTGTCGGGGCATGGGGCCGCGTGGCGCACGGTGGTCTGGATCTCGCTCGGGTTTCTGGCTGGGGCTTATGCGGGCGCGCGTGGGGCGAGCCATGTCGCCGATGCGGCGCTGCGGTGGATGTTCGTGGGGTATCTGCTGGTGCTGGCGACGCTGGTCGTGCTGAAGTCGCCTGCGAAGACTGCGGGCGTCGATGCGGCGCAGGCCGATGAGCCACGCGGAGCAGTCGTCGCGCTGGTGGTCGTTGGCATGGTCGCGGGTGCATCGTCGGGGTTGCTGGGCATCGGCGGCGGGCTGGCCATCACGGCGCTGCTGACGGTGGCGCTGCATTACTCGCAGCACCGGGCGCAAGCGGTGAGCCTGGCGATCAACGCGCTGCCGCTGGCGTTGCCGGCAGTGCTTGTCTACGCCAGCGTCGCCAGCGGGCTGCCCTGGGTGCTGCTGGGCTTTGTCGTGCTGGGGCTGTGGATCGGCACGGCGGCCGGGGCGCGGCTGGCGACCCGGCTGGAGGAGCAGGCGCTGCGCAAGTACTTCTTCGTGCTGGTGATCTGCATGGCGCTGCTGATGGCCTGGCGGGCATCGGGCGCGGGCTGATATTCAGAGCCGCCGCGTGCTGAGTGCCTTGGCCAGCGTGGCGGGCAGGGGCAGCGGCTCGGCGTGCCACTGCGCGGCCAGCAGTTCTGCGCACAGCGCGGCAAAGCTCAGGCCGCGCGAGCCCAGCGCGGTGCAGGCCCAGAGGCCGCCAGCATCGGCGTCGAGCGGGCCGACCAGCGGTCGCCGGTCGCTCGAGGCGCAGCGGATGCCGACCCAGGCATTGACCTGGCCGTGCGCGAACGAAGGGGCCAGCGCGGAGGCCGCGGCAGGGTGCAGCCGCGCAAGGCGCTCGCGGTTGGCGTCGCTGTCCGCGTCAGTGGGGGCGAGGTCCGTGCTGTCGCGGTCGAAGGTCGCGCCGGCCAGCCAGATCGGGGTGCCCTCGGCGTCGGGCACGTGAGCGACCAGATGGCCGTCGCCGTTGAGGGGCGTGGCGGGCAGTTCGAGGCCGTCGGCCATGTGGCCCCAGGCGACTTGGCCGCGCACCGGCTGAAGAGGGAGCCTGGGGGCGAATCGGTCTGATTCGAAGCCTGCGGCGATTACCACGCGGTCGACGTCGATCAGCAACTGGCCGGCCGGGTCGAACAGTTGCCAGCCGCTCGCGTGCCGCTCCAGGCGCTCCACCTTGCACCCACCACGAAACTCGACTCCCGGCTGCCGCAGCCACGCGGCGATCAGCCGGTGCGGCCGCACCCAGGCGGCGCGTGCGTGCCAAAGGGCGGGCGCATCGCTCGGCAGTCCAAGAGCCGCCAGTTGCCCGGCGCTCGCGGGCCACGATTCGTTGGGGCCGCCATCGCTCCAGCAAGCCGGCACGCGCGTGTCGCCATCGGGCCGGCGCTCCAGCACGCCGCTGGCGCGCCAGTCGCGGCCTTCTTCCAGCAATCGTGTCAGTTCGGCCCACGTGGCGCGGATGCCGGCTCGCGTGAGCCGCGACAGCAGCGCATCATCGGGCGACACATGTGGCGCGAGCATGCCCACCGGCAGCCCCGACGCACCGGAGGCGGGCCAGTCGGCGGCATCCAGCACGGTGACCTGCCATCCGCGCCGCGCAAGGCTCGCTGCCACGGCCGCGCCCGCAAGCCCGGCGCCGATGACGGCGCAGCGGCCCGGCGTGTCGATGCGCTCGGGTACGGGGCCGCGGCGGCGCACCGTCCAGGCGGGCGCGAACACGCCGCGCAGGCAATCGCGCTTGGGTGGCAGGCCCTGGTCTCTTTCGACCGAGAACCCGAACTGCTTGAGCGCGTCGCGCACCGTCCGCGCGATCGTCCAGGTGGCGATGCGCGTGCCTTGCCGCGCAAAGCGCGACACGGCCTTGAGCGTGTCTTCCGACCACATGGCAGGGTTCTGCTGCGGGCTGAAGCCATCGAGAAAGATGCTGTCGGCATCGAAGCGCTGGGCGCGCAGCATCGGCTGCACGTCGCCGATGCAGAGGGTGAGCAGCACGCGGCCTTCGTCGAAGGCCAGCCGGTGGAAGCCCGGCAGCAGCCCGTGCCACTGCGCGGCCAGTTCGCGGGCGAGGGAGGCCAGTTCGGGATACGCCCCGGCCGCGCGCAGCAAATCGTCAGCCGAAACCGGGTGTGCCTCGATAGAGACGAAGTGCAGCATCCGTGGCCGCCCGGCGTCCGCGCGCCAGGCCTGCCAGGTTGTCAGGAAATTGAGGCCCAGGCCAAAACCGGTTTCGAGAATCAGCCATTGCGGCTGTCCGATCCAGGCCTCGGGCAGCCCGCAGCCACCCAGAAACACATGGCGCGACTGCGCCAGTGCTCCGGTTTCGGTGTGATAGATGTCGTCGAAGCGCTCGCTGCGGGGGACGCCGTCGGCGCGCCATGTAACAGGCTCACCCCCAGGCTTCGCGCACTTCGTGTCGCTTCGCCAACCCCCTTCGAGGGGGCAACACCTGCAGCCCGGCAAAGCCGGTTCTGCGGTGTTCCCCGAAGAAGAGGTAGGCGGCAATCGCGGTGGCGACCGTTAGGAGGCCGAGGGGGGGACGTAGCCCTGGGCCACGTCGGCGCCTTCGCCGAAGAAGTGCTTTTCCATCTGCCGCGCCAGGTACTGGCGGGCGCGCAGATCGGCCAGATTCAGCCGGTTTTCATTGACCAGCATGGTCTGCTGCTTGAGCCAGGCGGCCCAGGCTTCCTTGCTGACGTTTTCCCAGAGGCGCTTGCCCAGCTCGCCTGGGTAGGGCGGGAAGTCGAGCCCTTCGGCCTCTTTGCCGAGCTTGATGCACTGAACCATGCGTGCCATTTCGATTGCCTTTGAACGGGAAAAGTGGGGAAAGCGGTTGCTTAGTTGATTTGGCTATTTAGAACTGAAAACTTGGTCGTTCCAGTTTCTATATGTCGTATTGAGAATACGCAGCTTCATTGATATGCCTTTTCAGAGCAAGACACCATGAGCCTCCGCCGCGACTTTATCAAGCTTTCCCTGGGTGCCGGCGTGGCCGGTGCCATGGCCCTGTCGGCGTTGCCGACGTTTGCACAAGGTGGCGCGGCTCCCGTGACGCTGCTGAACGTGTCCTATGACCCGACGCGCGAGCTGTACGTGGACTACAACCAGGCCTTCGCCAAGTACTGGAAGGCCAAGACCGGCCAGGACGTGACGGTCAAGCAGTCGCATGGCGGCTCGGGCAAGCAGGCCCGCTCGATCATCGACGGCATCGACGCCGACGTGGCCACGCTGGCGCTGGGCGGTGACGTCGATGCGCTCGTCACGCACGGTGGCCTCGTCAAGGCCGACTGGCAGAAGCGCCTGCCGCACAACTCCGCTCCCTACACCTCGACCATCGTGTTCCTGGTGAAGAAGGGCAACCCCAAGGGCCTGAAGGACTGGGACGACCTGATCAAGCCCGGCGTGCAGGTGATCACCCCCAACCCCAAGACCTCGGGCGGCGCCCGCTGGAACTACCTGGCCGCGTGGGAATTCGCCAAGCGCAAGTACGGCGGCGATGCCAAGGCCAAGGAATACATCGGCAACCTGTTCAAGAACGTGCCCGTGCTCGACACCGGCGCGCGCGGCTCGACCATCACCTTCGTGCAACGCGGCGTGGGCGACGTGCTGCTGGCCTGGGAGAACGAAGCCTTCCTGGCGCTGAAGGAGTTCGGCCCCGAGAAGTTCGAGATCGTGGTGCCCTCCATCTCCATCCTGGCCGAGCCCAGCGTGGCTGTGGTCGACAAGGTCGTCGACAAGAAGGGCACGCGCGCCGTGGCCGAGGAATACCTGAAGTACCTGTACTCGGATGAAGGCCAGGACATCGCGGGCCGCAACTTCTACCGCCCGACGTCTGACAAGGCAAAGGCCAAGTACGACAAGCAGTTCCCCAAGCTGACGCTGGTGACCATCGACCAGGCCTTCGGCGGCTGGGCGAAGGCCGACAAGGAGCATTTCGCAGACGGCGGCTCCTTCGACCAGATCTACACGACAAAGCAGAAGTAACTCGACCCGCGACCGAGCCGGTCCCGCATGGCGCCCGTTCCGCGAGCGTCATGACCCGGCTCGCCTCGACATCTCCGAAGAAAACAGAAAGTCTCCCGTGTCCGTTCTCCTGATTGCCGGCAGCCCCACGGCCCCGTCCCGCTCCACCGCCTTGCTCGACTCGGTGGGCGAGCGGCTGGCCCAGCGCCATGCGCGGATCGAGCGGCTTGCCATCCGCGAGCTGCCGGCGCAGGCGCTGCTGCTGGCCGAGTGGAACAACCCGGCCATCGAGCGTGCCATTGCCCAGGTGGCGGCGGCTCGCGTGATCGTGGTGGCCACGCCGGTCTACAAGGCGGCCTACAGCGGCCTGCTCAAGGTCTTTCTGGACCTGCTCTCGCAGAACGCGCTCAAGGGCAAGACGGTGCTGCCGCTGGCCACCGGCGGCAGCCCGCACCACATGCTCGCGCTCGACTACGCATTGCGCCCCGTGCTGCAGTCGCTGTCGGCGCGCCACATCCTGCCGGGCGTGTACGCCAGCGAATCGCAGATTGCGCTGACGCCCGAGAACGCCTACCAGGTGCACAACGACCTGGCCGAGCGACTCAACGAGGCCGTCGAGGTGCTGGCCACCGAAGGCCTGAAGCTGCCTGCAACCCACGGCTTCGAGCCGGTGCCGTTTTCTCGCGTGCGATGTAGCGTCTGAAAGCACGGGCTCGTCGCGAGCCCGTGCTTGCCCAGACCTCATCCCTCATTCCCGTTCTTGAAAGCCGCCTGCGCGCGGTGCGGGACAGCTTTTGCCTGAAGTTTTTGCAGACCAAGGAATCCACGCATGACCCCCGTTGCCACCGAAGACTCCGTGCTCGACACCTCGCCGCGCTCCCTCTGGCACGCGCTGGGCGATCTTGCCGTGAGCGTCATCGTCGTCAGCGCCATTGCGCTGATCGTGAGTTTCATTGCCGCCGCCTGACCGCGCGGCACATCCATACCCAAGCATTGCCATGACATTGATTTCCGCACCCCGACGTCGCCTGATCCAGGGCGTTGCTGCCGCCATTGCGCTGCCTTCTTTTGCTGCGCTGGCACAGGCGCCCGCACGCCAGCTTCGCATCGGCAACCAGAAGGGGCCGCTGAGCGTCCTCAAGGGCCGCGGCACGCTCGAGAAGCGACTCGCACCACTCGGCGTGACCGTGAAGTGGACCGAGTTCACCGCCGGCCCCGTGCAGCTCGAGGCGCTGAACGTCGGCTCCATCGACTTCGGCGACGTGGGCGAGGCGCCGCCCATCTTCGCGCAGGCAGCCGGTGCGCCGCTGGCCTATGTGGCCGCGACGGTGCCGCGTCCGCGGGCGGAAGCGGTGATCGTGCCCAAGGGTTCGGCCATCAAGACCGTGGCCGATCTGAAGGGCAAGAAGATCGCGCTCAACAAGGGCTCGAACGTCCATTACCTCATCGTCAAGCTGGCCGAGAAGCACGGGCTGCCGTACACCGACCTGAACCTGGTCTACCTGCCGCCGGCCGATGCGCGCGCCGCCTTCGAGAAGGGCTCGGTCGACGCCTGGGTCATCTGGGACCCGTTCCTCGCCGCAGCCGAAAAGTCGCTCGAAGCGCGCGTGCTGGCCGATGCCACCGGCGTGGTCGGCAACCGTGGCTACTACTTCTCGTCGCTCGACTACGTGGCGAAGAACGCCGACGTGCTGGCCATCGCGGTCGAGGAGATCAACAAGATCGACGTCTGGGGCGCAGCCAACAAGGGCGACTACGCGGCCGAACTGGCCACGCTCTGGGGCCTGCCGAAGCCGGTGGCCGATTTGTCGGTGGGCCGGGCGGACTACGGCACTACACCCATCACCAAGGCCATCCTGGCCGAGCAGCAGCAGATTGCCGACACCTTCTTCGCACTGAAGCTGATCCCGAAAAAGATCAACCTGCTCGAAGCCGCCGGCGCGGGGATTGCGTGATGCAGATCTTCTGGTTCCTCCCCACGCACGGCGACAGCCGCTACCTCGGCACGAGCGAGGGCGCACGCCCCATCGACCTGGCTTACCTGCAGCAGATTGCCGGCGCGGCCGACAACCTCGGCTACGAAGGCGTGCTCATTCCGACGGGCCGCTCGTGTGAAGACCCGTGGGTCATCGCGTCGAGCCTGATCGGTGCGACGAAGAAGCTCAAGTTCCTGGTGGCGGTGCGCCCCGGCCTGCACCAGCCCAGCCTGGCCGCGCGCATGGCCGCGACCTTCGACCGGCTCTCCGGCGGGCGCCTGCTCGTGAATCTCGTGACCGGCGGTGACCAGGCCGAGCTCGAAGGCGACGGCGTGTACCTCGACCATGCGTCGCGCTACGAACAGTCGGCAGAGTTCATCCGCATCTGGCGCGAGATCATCGCGCGCAGCCACGACGGGCAGGCTTTCGACTTCGAAGGCAAGCACCTGAGCGTGAAGGGTGCGAAGCTGCTTTACCCGTCGGTGCAGAAGCCGTATCCGCCCGTGTGGTTCGGCGGCTCGTCGGCTGCTGCGCACGACCTCGCCGCGGAGCAGGTCGATGCGTACCTCACCTGGGGCGAGCCGCCCGCGGAAGTCGCGAAGAAGATCGCTGACGTGCGCGCCCGCGCCGAGCGGCAGGGCCGCAAGGTCGAGTTCGGCATTCGCCTGCACGTGATCGTGCGCGAGACCGAAGACGCCGCCTGGAAGGCTGCCGAAGAACTGATCAGCCGCGTGGACGACGAGACTGTCATCCGTGCGCAGGCAGCCTTTGCGCGCATGGATTCCGAAGGCCAGCGCCGCATGGCCGCGCTGCATGCTGGCGGCGCCAAGCGCTCGCGCGCCGAGCTTGAGATTGCGCCGAACCTCTGGGCTGGTGTGGGCCTCGTGCGTGGCGGTGCCGGCACGGCGCTGGTGGGTGACCCGAAGACCGTCGCTGCGCGCATCGAGGAATACGCAGCGCTCGGGCTCGACAAATTCATTCTCTCGGGCTACCCGCATCTCGAAGAGGCCTACCGCTTCGCCGAGCTGGTGTTCCCGCTGCTCTCGCGCAAGGCGCAGACGCGCCTGGCAGGCGGTTCGCTCAGCGGCCCGTTCGGCGAGGTCGTCGCCAATCTCGATGCGCCTTCGCGCCTCGTCTCCCAAAGCTGAAGGACTGTCATGACCGAACAAGTTCAGGAGCTGCCGGCCGTGGCACCCACCGAGAACACCGGCAACGCATTCAGGAGCTTCGCTGCCAACGTCGCCGGGCGACTGGTGCCGTGGCTCGTGCCGGTCGGGCTCATCGTCTTCTGGCAGATCGCGTCGTCGCTGGGCTGGCTCAGCACGCGCGTGCTGCCGGCGCCGGTCGACGTGGTCAAGGCTGCGTGGAACCTCACGGTGTCGGGCGAGCTGTGGACGCACGTGAAGGTCAGCGCGGGCCGCGCGCTCGCGGGGCTGGCCATCGGCGGCGGGGCGGGGCTTGCGCTCGGCCTGCTCACGGGCTCGGTGAAGTTCGCCGAGACGCTGCTCGACTCCACCATCCAGATGGTGCGCAACATTCCGGCGCTGGCGCTGATTCCGCTGGTGATCCTGTGGTTCGGCATCGACGAATCGGCCAAGCTGTTCTTGATTTCGGTGTCGGTGTTCTTCCCGATCTACCTGAACACCTTCCACGGCATCCGCAACGTCGATCCGCAACTGATCGAGATGGGGCGCACCTACGGCCTGTCGCGCTGGCAGCTGTACCGCGAGGTGATCCTGCCGGGCGCGCTGTCGTCGATCCTCGTGGGCCTGCGCTTCTCGCTGGGCCTGATGTGGGTGATCCTGATCGTGGCGGAGACCATCTCGGCGCAGGCCGGCATCGGCTACCTCACGATGAATGCCCGCGAGTTCCTGCAGACCGACATCGTGCTGGTGGGCATCCTGCTGTACGCGCTGCTCGGCAAGCTGGCCGACCTGTTTGCGCGCGGGCTGGAGCAGTGGTGGCTGCGGTGGCATCCTGGCTACCAGAAGAAGGCGAAGTGAGGGCAGGGGCATGACGCAATTCCATGTTTCCCGTCGCACCGTCATCGCCACGCTGGGCGCGTTCGGCGCCGGTGCGGTGCTTGCACAGGGCGTGGCCGCGCGGCCCGCGACCGTGCGGCTCGGCTACCAGAAGTCGTCGACGCTGATCGCCGTGCTCAAGGCACAAGGCGCGCTCGAAAAGCAGCTCGCGCCGCTCAACGTCACGCTGAGCTGGCACGAGTTCACCAGCGGCCTGCCGCTGCTGGAGGCGCTGAACCTCGACAACCTCGATATCAGCGCCGACGTGGCCGACACCGTGCCGGTGTTCGCGCAGGCCGCCGGAGCAGACCTGACCTTCATTGCGCAGGAAGCACCGTCGCCGGCCGCACAGGCCATCGTGGTGCGCGAAGACTCGCCGATCAAGACGGTGGCCGATCTGAAGGGCAAGAAGATCGGCTTCGCGAAAGCCGCTGGCGCGCACTACCTGCTGATCGCCGCGCTCGACAAGGCCGGCCTGTCGTTCAAGGACATCGAGCCCGCCTACCTCACGCCCGCCGATGGCCGCGCCGCCTTCGAGAAGGGCGCCATCGACGCATGGGTGGTGTGGGACCCGTTCCTTGCTGCCGCGCAGCGCCAGTCGAAGGTACGCGTGCTGGCCGACGGCGCGGGCATCGCCTCGTACCAGCGCTACTACCTTGCGAGCACCAAGTTCGCGAAGGCGCGGCCCGACGTGCTGCGCGTGGTCTACGCCGAGCTCGAGAAGGCCGGCAAGTGGGTCAAGCAGAACCCGAAGGACGCGGCCGCGCTGCTGTCGCCCGTGTGGGGCCTGGACGCCGCAACCATCGAGCAGGCCAACAGCCGCCGCAGCTATGCCGTGCGTCCGGTGGTGGCCGAGGCCCTGACCGAGCAGCAGCGCATCGCCGATGCCTTCTTCACGGAAAAGCTGCTCCCCCGAAAAATCGATGCGCTGAACGTGGCGCTGTTCAAACCCGGAGCCTGAAGCCCATGAGTGCCGTCCTGAAAGACATCCAACCCCAGGCCATCGCCGGCGGCGTGCGCCTCGAAGCGCGCGGCCTGCACAAGCGCTACGGTGCGCGCGAAGTGCTGCGCAACACGCGCCTGACCATCGAGCCGGGCCAGTTCATCGCCATCGTCGGGCGCAGCGGCTGCGGCAAGAGCACGCTGCTGCGGCTCATCGCGGGGCTGGAGGAGCCGAGCGCCGGTGGCCTCTACACCGACGGCAAGGCCGTGCATGGCCTGCACGACGACACCCGCATCATGTTCCAGGAGGCGCGCCTGCTGCCGTGGCGCCGCGTGCTCGACAACGTGACGCTGGGCCTGCCCAACGATGCCAAGGCGCGCGGCAAGGAAGTGCTGGCGCAAGTCGGCCTGGCCGACCGCGAGAACGAATGGCCGGCGCGCCTGTCGGGCGGCCAGCGCCAGCGCGTGGCGCTGGCCCGCGCGCTGGTGCATCACCCGCGCCTGCTGCTGCTCGACGAGCCGCTGGGGGCGCTGGATGCGCTGACGCGCATCGAGATGCACCGCCTCATCGAGAACCTGTGGCAGCGCCACCGCTTCACCGCTTTGCTGGTGACGCATGACGTGCAGGAGGCCGTGGCGCTGGCCGACCGCGTGATCCTCATCGAAGACGGCCGCATCGCGCTCGACGAGAACATCGCGCTGGCCCGCCCGCGCTCGCAGGGCGACCCGGCCTTCGCGGCCATTGAAAAACGAATCCTCGACAGGGTGCTGCAGAAGCCGGAAGACACCGCGCCAGAGAGCACCGACGCAAGCTGGCTCAGCACCCCCGCGCATGCATTGCGCTGGGCGATCTGAGCTTCTTTCATCCATCCGCCCCTTTTGAAAGGCAGTCGCATGTCGCAGAACTGGAAATTCGAAACCCTGTCGGTGCACGCCGGCTACTCGCCCGAACCGACCACCCGCGCGGTTGCGCCGCCGATCTACCAGACGGTGGCTTATGCCTTCGACAGCGCGCAGCACGGCGCGGATCTGTTCGACCTGAAGGTGCCGGGCAACATCTACACCCGTATCAACAACCCCACGCAGGATGTGCTGGAGCAGCGCGTGGCCGCGCTTGAAGGCGGCATTGCGGCGCTGGCCCTGGCCTCGGGCCAGGCGGCCGTGACCTACGCGATCCAGACCATCGCCGAGGCCGGCGACAACATCATCAGCAGCACCGCGCTGTATGGCGGCACCTACAACCTGTTCGCCCACACGCTGCCGCAGTTCGGTATCACCACGCGCTTCGCGGACCACCGCGATCCGACAAGCTTCGAGAAGCTGTTCGACGAGAAGACCAAGGCGGTGTTCGTCGAATCGCTGGGCAACCCGGCGGGCAACGTGACCGACATCGCGGCCATTGCCGAGATCGCGCATCGCCACGGCGTGCCGCTGATCGTCGACAACACAGTGCCTTCGCCGTACCTGAGCCGACCTATCGAACACGGCGCCGACATCGTGGTGCACTCGCTCACCAAGTACCTGGGCGGCCACGGCACCAGCATCGGCGGTGCCATCGTCGATTCGGGCAAGTTCCCGTGGGCCGAGCACAAGCAGCGCTTCAGGCGCCTGAACGAGCCTGACGTGAGCTACCACGGCGTGGTCTACACCGAGGCGCTGGGCCCGGCCGCCTACATCGGCCGCGCGCGCGTGGTGCCGCTGCGCAATACCGGTGCGGCCATCTCGCCGTTCAACGCCTTCCTGATCCTGCAGGGTATCGAGACGCTGGCACTTCGCATGGACCGCATCAGCAGCAACGCACTCGCGGTGGCGCAGCACCTGAAGCAGAGCAAGGCCGTGAACTGGGTGAACTACGCGGCGCTCGAAGACCACCCCGACTACCCGCTGGCAAAGAAGTACTTCGGCGGCCGCTCCAGCGGTGTGCTGACCTTCGGAATCGGTGCGGGTCGCGAGGGTGGGGCGAAGTTCCTCGATGCGCTGAAGCTCTTCACGCGCCTCGTGAACATCGGCGACGTGCGCTCGCTGGCCACGCACCCCGCCTCAACCACGCACCGGCAGCTGTCACCCGAGGAGCTGGCCAAGGCCGGCGTGACCGAAGACACCGTGCGCCTGTCGGTCGGCATCGAACACATCGACGACCTGATCGCCGACCTCGACCAGGCTCTTGCCGCCGCATCGAACTGAAAGACCTTCTGAAGAAATGACCACACTGCAATCCATTCCCGAAGCCGCGCTGGACCAGTTGTTCCGCAAGGCCCGCACCGTGCACGCCTTCAAGCCCGTGCCCGTGACCGACGAACTGATCCACAAGCTCTACGACCTGCTGAAGTGGGGCCCGACCGCCTACAACGCCCAGCCGGCGCGTTACGTGTTCGTGCGCAGCGAAGAAGCCAAGGCGAAGCTCAAGCCAGCCGTGTCCGCGGGCAACACCGCGCAGACGCTGGCGGCCGGCGTCACGGTGATCGTGGCGCACGACACGCGCTTCTACGAGCACCTGCCCACGCAGTTCCCGGCCTACGACGCCAAGCCCTTCTTCGAGAAGAGCGCCGAAGCCGCACAGGCCACGGCCTTCCGCAACAGCAGCCTGCAGGGCGCCTACCTGATCCTGGCGGCGCGCTCGCTCGGGCTCGACGCGGGGCCGCAGTCGGGCTTCAACGCCGACCTGGTCGACAAGGCCTTCTTCCCCGACGGGCGCTACCGCGCCAACTTCCTCGTCAACCTCGGTGTGGCCGACCACGCCGGTACCTTCGAGCGCGGCCCCCGGCTGGCGTTCGACGACGTGGCCGAGATCGTCTGACGCTCCGGCCCATTCATCCATCCATCCCTGCTTCAACCTGAAAGAGAAACCATCATGTCCATCCAAGCCATCAACGTGCGCAACCAGTTCAAGGGCAAGGTCCGCGAGATCATCCGCGGTGACGTCGTCTCCGAAGTCGATGTCGAGACCGCCTGGGGCATCGTCACCTCCGTCATCACCACGCGCTCGGTCGACGAGCTGCAACTGAAGGTGGGCTCCGACGTGGTCGCGCTCGTGAAGTCGACTGAGGTTTCGATCGCGAAGCTCTGACGGACCCTCGGGCATCTGCGACAACCCGGCGCTGTCATGGCGCCGGGTTTTTTCGTTTCTAGGGCCGTGTGTTTGCAGTGATTTACAGGCCATCCATTCGTCGACTGTGCTGAATTTCGGGAATCGATCGAATCTTTTAAAGCTCCTCCTCCCTTTTGAATACCTCGCCATAGCATGCGCCGCGAGGTCGTGATCCGTGTTGTTCATCGATGCGCGGACACACCTCGCGAAGAGTCGGTAATCAAGCAAACACATCAGGGAGGAACCTCATGCTCGTTGAAATTGACGAACACGGAATGATCAGTCACGCGCGAGTCAGGCATGCTCGCAGCCCACAGATTGAACGAGGGAAACGGGTCGGAGCAATCACCGGCATCGTCGTGCACCAGACCGACGCCGATACTTCGGCGTCTTCATTGAACAGCTACAAGCAGCCTAAGGCGAATGGCGCGCACTTTCTCATCGACAAGGATGGGACCATCTACCAGACGGCGGCGATTTATCAGCGTACGAATCATGTGGGGCCGTTGCGGGCGCGATGTCTGGCGACGATGAAATGCAAGCCACGCGATTTTGCGAATGTGGGGGTAGAAGGAATGCACCAGATCGAAATGCGGAAACCACCCGGTGAGCGCTATCCAGGAAATATGGAGGCAATCGGGATCGAGCTTGTCGGCAGGGCCAGGTTGCCCACGGGGTTTAAACCTGTAGAAAAAGAAGAAAAACTGACTCTCGATAAATTGCGCGGCAGGCACGGCATATATGACGAACCGACTGCGGCGCAGAATCAGTCGCTCTCGTGGCTTGCCCGCGTGCTTCAGGAATCGATCCAAATAGGTCACGAGGAAGTATTTCGTCACCCTGTGGTCAGCCGCAAGAACCCGACGGAGGCCCAGGGCGCGAATTGGAATCTGCAGGTACCAACGCCATGAGTAAAGCCACAACTCTCCTGACTTCGGCAGCATTGCTGGTTGTGGCTGCGGCATTTCCGGCACAGGCGTCCGACAAGCGATACCCCGTCAGCTATGTTCAGAAGGTGGATGTCACGGAGCCCACAGGCCGAACGGCATGGGAGAACAAGGACTCTCTGAATTGCGACGACGTCGTTTTGACAGAAGAGGACGTCCTCTATGCCTTGCGGCACATGCGTCGGGTTTCATGGAGAGCCTACGACCCGGAAAGAACCGATACCACAGGGTGCGAAGGGAGTGCCCTCGTCACGTTCAAGAACGGAAAAATCCTCGCCATGGGTATTGAACCCAATGGGCGAACTCTTGCACTTGAGTACGACGCAAAGATGAAGCTCACGGGGAGTCCGACGAGTTTCTACGAATGCAGCCCTTGCCGGGAGCGCAAGATGGCCCTCCTGAAAGATGCATTGAACCGCGCGGATGAGCGAAGGCTCAAGAGGATGGTGGCGGAAGGACTGGTCTCCGCCAGTGAAGCGGAGCTTCGGTTGAAGAGGGTACGTGCCGAACGCGACAAGCCCTGAGGCCTCCGCAATTCGCATCTCTCACGGACAGCCCGTTGCGGCACGCTGATCCAGATCAACATCATGAACAGAACCAGCATTCTCATCACCGCGGGGGCGTTGCTCGTTGCGGCGGCAGCGTTTCCAGCACAGTCCGCCGACCGGCGATATCCCATCACTTATGTACAAAAGATAGAGGTCACGGAGCCTTCACGCCGAAACGCTGCTTGGGAGAACAAAGACTTCCTGTATTGCGACGACGTCGTTATGACGGAGGAGGATGTCCGCTATGCCTTGCGGCATATGCGGAGAGTTTCGTGGAAAGGCTATGACCCAGAAAAAGTGGACGCTACGGGATGCGAGGGGGAGGCGCTTGTTACGTTCAAGAATGGACGAGTCCTTGCCATGGGCATCGAGCCCACTGGGCGAATCGGAACAGCGGAGTTCGACGCAAGGATGAAGGTTGTCGCGGGCTCCACGAGTTTCTACGAATGCAGCCCTTGCCGGGAGCGCAAGATGGCTCTCCTGAAAGATGCACTGAACCGCGCGGATGAGCGAAGGCTCAAGAGGCTGGTGGCGGAAGGGCAGCTCTCCGCCAGCGAAGCGGAGCTTCGGCTGAAGTGGGTGCGAGCTGAACGCGACAAGCCCTGACATACCAACCAAGGCGTTCTCCCGCTGATTACCCGCTACGGCGGGTTATCTTTTGGCTATCTCCAAACGGCAATCACCCTTAGTCGCGGGGCGCATTAGAAAGCGCGAACAGCTTCCTTCCGCCTCGCGCACCCGCCTCGCAGAATCTTCTGGATTCATCGAAGCCAAGGTTGCCGCTCATGCTCAAACGTTCGTTTCTTCGTCACGCTGCTGCGTGGCCGTTGATCGCCGCCGCACCACGCCTGCTGGCGGCCAACACCGAAACGCCGGCCACCATCCGCATCGGCGTGGCCACTGGCGGCGTGGGCAACCCGGTGCGCTTCGGCGGGTCGTCTGCGGCGCTGCTGCATGCCTTCGGCGGGCTCGAGGAAGAGTTCAAGGCTGACGGTACGAAGATCGAATGGGTGTTCTTCAAGGGCGCGGGCCCGGCCGTGAACGAGGCGCTGGTCAACAAGCAGCTCGACCTGGCCTGGCAGGGTGACCTGCCTTCCATCGTGCACCGCGCGGGCGGAGTCAAGACTCGGATCATCGCGGGCTCGGGCGTGCGCAATGGCCTCTACCTCGCGGTGCCGCCGGATTCGCCGGTCAAGCGCATCGAGGACCTGCGCGGCAAGCGCATCGCGCTCTACAAGGGCACGAACCTGCATCTCGCGGCCGTGCGCGCGCTGGCCGCGCACGGGCTGAAGGAAAGCGATGTTCGCCTCATCAACCTCGACCTGCCGGGCGCACAGGCCGCGCTGGCCACCAGGGACATCGACGGCGCGTTCGGCTATGTCGAACTGTTCGTGCTGCGCGACAAGGGCGCGGCGAAGGTGATCTATTCGGCTTCCGAGGATTCGTTCAAGTACACGCGGCAAACCGTGCTGCTGGCCTCGGACGATTTCGCGCGGAGCTATCCCAAGGCCACGCAGCGCATCGTCAAGTCGCTGGTGACGGTGGCGCGGCGCTACTCCGACGAATCGCAGCGCGACGAAGTATTCAGGCAATGGGGCAAGGCCGAGGTGGCCGAGAAATACTGGCGCGAGGACTTCATCGGCCAGCCGCTGCGCGTGCGCCTGTCGCCGCTGCTCGATCCGTTCCTGGTGCAGCGCTACAAGGATTCGGCCGAACAGGCACTGGCGCTCAAGTTGGTGCGCGGCAAGGCAGAGATCGACAACTGGTTCGATCGCAGCTTTCTCGATGCAGCGCTGCGCGAGCTGAAGCTGGAGAACTACTGGCCTGTGTACGAGGCCAATGGCGAAGTCAGCGGCAAGCAAGTGGCGGTGGCGCGATGAGCAGCAGCAAGCGGCAGATCAAGCTCAATGCCTTCCTGATGGCGACCGGCCATCATGTGGCGGCGTGGCGCCACCCCGATGTGCCGCTGCAGGCCGGGCTCGGTTTCGCGCACTACAAGGCACTGGCGCAGACGGCGGAGCGCGCGAAGTTCGATGCGGTGTTCCTGGCCGACAGCGTGGGCATTCGAGATGCCTCGGCGTCGCGCACCCTGCATCGCAGCGCACGGGTCTCTGGCTTCGAGCCGTTGACGTTGCTGTCGGCGCTCGCGGCCGTGACCGAGCGGCTGGGCCTGATTGCCACGGTGTCGACCACCTACAACGAGCCGTATCACGTGGCGCGCAAGTTTGCTTCGCTCGATCACCTGAGCGGCGGACGCTCGGGCTGGAACGTCGTCACCTCGTCCAACGAGGCCGAGGCGCTGAACTTCAACCTCGACCGGCATCCCGAGCACGCGCTGCGCTACGAGCGCGCGCGGGAGTTCGTCGATGTGGTGACAGGGCTGTGGGATTCGTGGGACGACGATGCCTTCACGCACGACAAGGCGGCCGGCGAATACTTCGACCCCGACCGGCTGCATGTGCTGGCGCACCAGGGAAAGCACTTTCGCGTGCGCGGCCCGCTCAACGTCGCGCGGCCGCCGCAGGGGCACCCGGTGGTGGTGCAGGCCGGCGCTTCGGAAGCGGGGCAGGCGCTGGCCGCAGCGACGGCGGAGGTGATCTTCACCGCGCAGCAGTCGCTGGCGGGCGCGCAGGCTTTCTATCGCGGCCTGAAGGCGCAGCTGGCGCACCATGGCCGCGACCCCGAGGGGCTCAAGATCTTGCCAGGCGTGTTCCCCGTGGTGGGGCAGAGCGAGCAGCATGCGAAGGAAAAGCTCGAGGAGCTGCAATCACTGATTCCGCCCGACGTGGGCGTGGCGCTGCTGTCGACGGTGATCGGTGGCGTGGATCTCACGGGCTATCCGGTCGATGGCCCGCTGCCCGGTAACTTGCCAGAGCCGAACGGGCCCAAGAGCCGCTTCCGGCTCGTGACCGAACTGGCGCGCACCGAGGGCCTGAGCATTCGCCAGCTCTACCAGCGCGTGGGCACGGCGCGCGGTCACTGGTCGATTCACGGCACGGCCTCGCAGATTGCCGACCAGCTGCAGCAGTGGTTCGAAGAAGAGGCGGCCGACGGCTTCAACGTCATGCCGCCGACCTTGCCCGGCGGGCTGGATGACTTCGTGACGCAGGTGGTGCCTGAGCTTCGGCGCCGCGGCCTGTTCCGCCATGAGTACGAAGGCCGCACGCTGCGCGAGAACCTGGGGCTGGCGCGGCCCGCGAACCGGCATCTGCTGGCGCGTGATCTCAAGGCGGCCGCATGAGTGCGGTGCTGCCTCCGGAGCTGTCGCTCCCGGTCGTCGGGCGAACGTCGCCCCTTGCGGCATGGCGCCGATGGCTGCCTGGCACGACACGCCTGCTGCTCGCCTGGCCGGTGCCGCTGGCCGTGCTGCTGCTGTGGCACATCGCGGCGCGCAACGAATGGATCGCGCCGCAGGTGCTGCCGTCGCCCGAAGCGGTGGCAGCGACTTTCGCCGATGCGTTGCGCAGCGGCGAGCTGCTCGACAACCTGCGCATCAGCCTCTGGCGCGTGTTCGCGGGCTTCGGCGTCGGGCTGGTGGGCGGGTTGCTGATCGGCACTGCGATGGGGCTGTCGCCGACCTTCAAGGACTACGTCTATCCGCTGTTCAAGGCCTTCGCGCAGGTGCCGGTGCTCGGCTGGCTGCCGTTGCTGATGCTGATGGTGGGCATCGACGAGGCGCTCAAGATCATCCTGATTGCCAAGGCCTCGCTGGTGCCCATTGCGCTCAACACCTACAAGGGCATCCAGAACGTGCCCACGCGCTACATCGAAGTGGCGCGGGTGTTCCGGTTCAGCCGTTGGCAATTGCTGTCGCGCGTGGTGTTCCCGGCCGCGGCGGCACCCATCTGGAACGGCGTGCGCTACGGCTTCACGCACGCCTGGCTCGCGCTGGTGGTGGTCGAGTTGCTGGCGTCGAGCGAAGGGCTGGGCTACATGATTGTGTTCGGGCGGCAGCTGTTCCAGCTCGACGTGGTGCTGGCGGCGGTAGTGATGGTGGGGCTGGTCGGCTTCGTGCTCGACAAGATGCTCGCGCTGATCGAGACGCGGTTGCTGCGCTGGCGGCGGGCGGGGTTCTGATGAGTGCCGGGAACCTCTTTCGCCGCGTGCCGAAACCCCTGCGCGGCTGGGTGCTGCCTGCATTGCTGATGGCGCTCTGGTGGGCAGCCTTCCGCTTCGGCTGGTCGAGTTCGCCGCTGCTGGTGTCTATCGACAGCGTCTGGCAACAGGCGGTGGAGCAGGCCACGAGCGGGGAGCTATGGGTAGGGCTCTCCGCCAGCCTGTGGCGCGACCTGGCGGGTTTTGCCATCGGCGCGAGCGCGGGGCTGCTGTTCGGCGCGGCGCTGGGCCTGTCGCGGTTGTTCGAGAACCTGGTGGGGCCGGGCTTCCACACGCTCAAGCAGATCTCGCTGTTCGCATGGATTCCGCTGCTGTCTGTCTGGTTCGGGCTGGGTGACGCGGCCAAGGTGGCCTTTCTGTCGCTCGCGGCTTTCTTTCCGGTGGTGCTCAACACCTTCGAGGGCATTCGCAGCGTGCCGGGCGACCTGGTCGAGGTGGCGCGGGTGCTGCGCTTCAACCGCTGGCAGTTGTTCACGCGTGTGGTGCTGCCGAGCGCGTCGCCGTCGATCTTCGCGGGCATTCACCTGGCGCTGATCTACGCATGGCTTGCCACGCTCGGGGCGGAGTACCTGCTGGTCTCGGGCAAGGGCATAGGCAACACCATGATCGATGGGCGCGACCACTTCCGCATGGACTTGGTGATCTTCGGCGTGATCGTGGTCGGGCTCGTGGGCTTCACGCTCAACTGGATCGCTACGCGCATCGAGAACCGCCTGCTGGCCTGGCGCGGACGTTCCGTGGCCGGCTTCTGAACAAGAGAAGAAAGAACAACGCAATGGCACACGCCGCCACGCTGGAAATACGCCAGCTCAGCAAGCAATACGAGGTCGAGGGCGCACCGCTGAAGGTGCTCGACGACATCAGCCTGACCATCACGCCGGGTGAGTTCGTCAGCATCGTGGGCTCCAGCGGATGCGGCAAGTCGACGCTGCTGCGGTTGATCGTCGGCCTCGAAGCGGACTACCGCGGCGAGGTACTCATCGACGGGAATCGCATCGTCGGCACCAGCCTCGACCGCGGCATCGTGTTCCAGGAGCACCGGCTGTTCCCGTGGCTCACGGTGCGGGACAACATCGCGCTGGGCCTGCTCAATGCCGGGCTCGGTGCACAGCAGAAGCGCAAGGAGGTGCAGGCGCACATCGAGCTGGTCGGGCTCAAGGGCTTCGAGAGTGCCTATCCGCATCAGCTGTCGGGTGGCATGTCGCAGCGCGTGGCGATTGCGCGGGCGCTGGTGAACCGGCCCGAGATATTGCTGCTCGACGAGCCTTTCGGCGCGCTCGACGCGATGACGCGCGCGCATCTGCAGCAGGAGCTGCACCGCATCTGGCAGGCCGAGGGCATCACCATGATCCTCGTCACGCACGACGTGGAGGAGGCCGTGTACCTTGGCGACAAGGTGGTGGTGATGGAGCCGCGCCCCGGGCGCATCCGCCGCATCGTGCCGGTGGAGCTTGCACATCCGCGCAATCGCGTAGACCTGGCCTTCACCCACGTCAAGGAAGAGGTGCTGCGCGAGTTCGCGGGCACGCCGCCACCGACCGAAGCGCCGCTGTATCCGGTGGGTGGTTTGCCTGCCGGCCTGCGCTTTGCCTATTGAGCCTTTGTTCCTTTCCTTTCTTCCATCAACCAAAGAGGACCTTCGATGAGCGCCATTCTTTCTTCCCCGGTCGTTGCGCAGGACAACGAACTCGACATCGTCCGGCAGGCCGGCCACATCGGCGCGGAGGTGCGCGGCGTGCGGCTCTCCGGCGCATTGCAGCCGGAGGTTTTCCAGTCGATCAAGGCCGCGCTGCTCAAGCACAAGGTGCTGTTCTTCCGCGGCCAGCAGCACCTGGACGATGCGCAGCAGGAAGCCTTCGGGCGCCTGTGGGGCGAACTGGTGCCGCACCCGACCGTGCCCTCGAAGGACGGCACGCGGCTGCTGGAGCTCGACTCACGCCACGGCGGTCGCGCCAATTCGTGGCACACCGACGTGACTTTCGAGGTCGCCTATCCGCAGGTGTCGATCCTGCGTGCGGTGGTGATCCCGGCCTATGGCGGCGACACCGTCTGGGCCAACACGGTGGCGGCCTACGAGAGCCTGCCCGATGACCTCAAGGCGTTGGCCGACCGCCTGCGCGCCATCCACGGCAACGACTACGACTACGCCGCCGCGCGCCTGCCGGTCGACCTGAACGACGAGGGCGCCCGTCGCTACAAAGAAGTGTTCACGCGCCGCCTGCTCGAAGCCGAGCACCCGGTGGTGCGCGTGCACCCCGAAACCGGCGAGCGCAGCCTGGTGCTGGGCCATTTCGTGAAGAGGCTGGCCGGCCATTCGACGCACGACTCGGGCCATCTGCTGAGCGTGCTGCAGAGCCATGTGCACCGCCTGGAGAACACGGTGCGCTGGCGCTGGACGCAGGGCGACGTGGCGATCTGGGACAACCGCGCCACGCAGCACTATGCAATCAATGACTACGGCGACCAGCACCGAGTGGTGCGGCGGGTGACGATCGCGGGCGACGTGCCGTATGGCGTGGATGGCGCGACGAGCGTGGACCGGACGGCTCCGGCCGTGCGCGCTGCCGAAGCTGCAGAAGCGGCTGCCTGAGCCTGTTTCTATAGATCGGATGGTTGTTAGGAATCGACTTTTCAGTTGTTTGAGCTTCGGCGTGCGGCTCCTACAGTGGTGGTTATCGCCATCAAGGCGTATCCAACGCACAACAGGAGCCGCACAGCATGTCAGTGGAAGTTGAAGAAGAACTCGTCTTGCCCGAAGCACTGGAACAGGCGCGCGCCAAGGCCGCCGAAAGCAATTGGCCCTATGCCGGCGGCGTGACGCCACCGGTGGCCTGGGAACTGGCGCAGAAGGGCCATGCCGTGCTGGTTGACGTGCGCTCGGGCGAAGAGCGCAAGTTTGTCGGGCACGTGCCCGACAGCCTGCACGTGGCCTGGGCCACGGGCACGGCGCTCACGCGCAACCCGCGCTTCGTGCGCGAACTCGAGGCCAAGCTGGCGAAAGACGGCGGCAAGGACGCCGTGGTGCTGCTGCTGTGCCGCAGCGGCAAGCGCTCCGCACTGGCCGCCGAGGCGGCTGCCAAGGCCGGTTTCACGAATGTCTTCAACGTGCTCGAAGGTTTCGAGGGCGAGATCGACGCGCACCAGCACCGTGGCGGTGCAGACGGCTGGCGTTTCCACAAGCTGCCGTGGGTGCAGGACTGAAATCCCCAACACAAGACGTTCCCCGGGAGAAAAACACATGGCCCATTTCGAGGTAAGCGACATCGTGCGTGCGCTGCATGGCGTGCGCGACGAGTGGCGTGATTCGCAGCGCCGCTCGCGCGAGCCCGGTGCGCGCGAGTTTCCGTCGCGCGACGCGCTCGCGCAGATCGTCGAGTCGCTGAAAGGTGCGCTCTTTCCGATGCGGCTCGGCCCGCCGGACCTGCGCCACGAGAGCGAAGACTTCTATGTCGGCCACACGCTCGACGCAGCCCTGCAGGCGCTGCTCGTGCAGGCCCGGCTGGAACTGAACTTCAACGCGCGCCATGAGCCGCGCCCCGCGAGCGAGATCGACGACACGGCCACCGAAGCCGTGCGCCGGTTCGCGAACGCGCTGCCCGGCCTGCGCCGCCTGCTCGACAGCGACGTGCTCGCTGCCTACCAGGGCGACCCCGCCGCGCGCAGCGTCGACGAGGTGCTGCTGTGCTACCCCGGCGTGCTCGCGATGATTCATCACCGCTTGGCGCATGAGCTCTACAAGCTCGGCCTGCCGCTGCTGGCGCGCATCGTGGCCGAGCTCTCGCATGGGCAGACGGGCATCGACATCCACCCGGGCGCGCAGATCGACGCGGGTTTCTTCATCGACCACGGCACGGGCGTCGTGATCGGCGAGACGGCCGTCATCGGCAAGCGCGTGCGGCTCTACCAGGCCGTCACGCTCGGCGCCAAGCGCTTTCCGACCGACACCGAAGGCAACCTGCAGAAGGGCCTGCCGCGGCATCCGGTGGTGGAAGACGACGTGGTCATCTACGCGGGCGCGACCATCCTCGGACGGGTCACGCTGGGCAAGGGCGCCGTCATCGGCGGCAATGTCTGGATTACCGACGACGTGCCGCCAGGCGCGAGCGTCACGCAGGCCAGCCTGCAGAACGCACCGAAAGCGGGTGGGGCAGCATGAAAGCATTTGTAGAAGACTTCGGCGTGACCATTCGCCAGCTGCGCGAGGGCAAGGGCTGGTCGCAGGAGGAGCTGGCAGAGCGCTCCGATCTGAACCGCTCCTACGTAGGCGAGATCGAACGCGGCCGTGTCATTCCATCGATCGTCACCGCGCAAAAACTCGCGACCGCGCTGGGCATCAACATGGTCGGCCTGCTCATGCGCTGCGAGCAACTGGAGCAATCGCGCCTTGCAAGAAGGATCAACTTGGCGGCTATAGCCTGTTGAGGGAAAACCCGTGGCCGCCGGACACTGGCGGCCACTTTTTCCTTAACACCCGGAGCCCTGATCCATGAGCGCAACAGTTGGTGGTACGACCGCCCTTGGCGACAACGCCGCAAGACAGCTAGCCAATGCCACCAAGACAGTCCCCCAGCTCGAGACCATCAGCCCCCGCTGGCTGACGCACCTGCTGCAATGGGTGCCGGTGGAGGCGGGCATCTACCGCGTCAACAAGGTCAAGAACCCCGAGTCGATCAAGGTCACCTGCACCTCGCGCGAAGAAGAAAACCAGCTGCCGCGCACCTTCGTGGACTACGAAGAGAACCCGCGCGAGCACTACCTCAATGCCGTGAGCACCGTGCTCGACGTGCACACCCGCATCTCCGACCTCTACAGCAGCCCGCACGACCAGATCAAGGAGCAGCTGCGCCTGACGATCGAGACGATCAAGGAGAACCAGGAGAGCGAGCTCATCAACAACCCTGACTACGGCCTGCTGGCCCAGGTGACGGAAGAGCAGCGCATCTTTCCGCTGACCGGCGCACCCACGCCCGACGACCTGGACGAGTTGCTGACCAAGGTGTGGAAGGAGCCCGCGTTCTTCCTCACGCACCCGCTGGCCATTGCCGCCTTCGGCCGCGAAGCCACGCGCCGTGGCACGCCGCCGCCGACGGTGAGCCTGTTCGGCTCGCAGTTCATCACCTGGCGCGGCATTCCGCTGATTCCGTCGAACAAGGTGCCGGTGGCTGACGGCAAGAGCAAGATCCTGCTGCTGCGCGTGGGCGACAAGCGCCAGGGCGTGGTGGGGCTGTTCCAGCCAGGTCTGTCGGGTGAGCAGGGTCCGGGGCTGTCGGTGCGCTTCATGGGCATCAACAACCATGCGATCGCGTCGTACCTGATCTCGCTGTACTGCTCGCTCGCGGTGTTGACCACCGATGCGCTGGCGGTGCTCGACGACGTCGAGATCGGCAAGTACCACGACTACACCGACACCTACAAGTAAGCCGCGGTGAGCAGCACTCCATCGATTCCGGGCGAGGCGCCGTTCGATCCGGCCATCCTCGCGCGCATGGCGAGCGCCATGTTCGCCGCACTGCCGGGCACGCCGCCAAGTTCGCTGCCCGGTGTGGCGAGCGGGCTGGTGCCGGGCGCGCAGTTTCCCGCCAACATTGCGCCGCCGGGTTCGCCACTGGCGAGCCCTGCCGGCTTCGGGCCGAGCGTGCCGGGCACGCCGATTCCGCAAGGGCAGATTCCCGGCGCCAACGTGCTGCCGGCATCGCCCACGCAACTGCCTTCGCTCGCGAACCGCGCGCCGGCCTTGCTGCCGCACGCGGTGGCGGGCAATGGCGTGCCGGACACGGTGCTGTCTGTGGCGCCGGCTTTCGAGCCGCGCTCGGGTGGCACGGTGCAAGGCGTGCCACAGGTGAATGCGCCCGCGACGCCGCAGGCCGCGGCCTCGCCGTTCTACTTCGTGGGCAACAGCTACGGCCATCCGTCGGCGGGTGCGACCGATGGCATTGCGATCCACGATCCGTTCGCGGGTCTTGCGTTGCCGCCAACGGCCGCGCCCGTCTCGCCACCGAGCCCGCCATCGGCGCCGGCCGGCCGCGATGCGCAGTTCTACTTCGTCGATGCGGTGCGCCTGCCCAACGGCTTCGTCACGCCGGCCAAGCCCGATCCGCGCGGCCCCGATGCCGTGCCGCTGGCCGGCAGCGGCCAGCACCCGCCGTTCGACGTCAACGCCGTGCGGCGCGACTTCCCGATCCTGCAGGAGCGGGTGAACGGCAGGCAGCTGGTGTGGTTCGACAACGCGGCCACCACGCACAAGCCGCAGTCGGTCATCGACCGCATTGCGTACTTCTACGAGCACGAGAACTCGAACATCCACCGTGCGGCGCACGAGCTGGCCGCGCGCGCGACCGACGCCTATGAAGGCGCGCGCGAACGCGTTCGCAAGTTCATCAACGCGCCGGAAGTCGAAGAGGTGATCTTCGTGCGCGGCACCACCGAGGCCATCAACCTCGTGGCCAAGAGCTGGGGCGGACAGCACGTGGGCGAGGGCGACGAGATCATCGTGTCGAACCTCGAGCACCACGCCAACATCGTGCCGTGGCAGCAGCTCGCCGCCGCCAAGGGCGCGAAGCTGCGCGTGATTCCGGTGGACGATTCGGGCCAGGTGCTGCTGGACGACTACCGCAAGCTGCTCAATGACCGCACGAAGATCGTCGCAGTCACGCAGGTCTCGAACGCGCTGGGCACCGTGGTGCCGGTGAAGGAGATCGTCGAGCTGGCGCACCGTGCGGGCGCGAAGGCGCTGGTCGACGGCGCGCAGTCGGTCTCGCACATGCGGGTGGACGTGCAGGACATCGGCGCCGATTTCTTCGTGTTCTCCGGCCATAAGGTGTTCGGCCCCACCGGCATCGGCGTGGTGTGGGGCAAGCGCGAAGTGCTCGAAGACATGCCCCCCTGGCAGGGCGGCGGCAACATGATTGCCGACGTGACCTTCGAGAAGACCGTGTTCCAGCCGATCCCGAACAAGTTCGAGGCCGGCACCGGCAACATCGCCGACGCCGTGGGGCTGGGCGCCGCCATCGACTACGTCAACAAGATCGGCATCGAGAACATCGCGCGCTACGAGCATGACTTGCTGGTGTACGGCATGCGGCAGCTCGGCGCGATTCCGGGTGTGCGGCTGATCGGCACGGCGGCCGATAAGGCCAGCGTGATGTCCTTCGTGCTCGACGGCTACACCACCGAGGAGGTGGGGCATGCGCTGAACGACGAGGGCATTGCGGTGCGCACAGGGCACCATTGTGCGCAGCCGATCCTGCGGCGCTTCGGTGTCGAGACGACGGTGCGGCCCTCGCTGGCGTTCTACAACACCTTCGACGAGGTTGATCGGCTGGTGGCTGTGGTGCGGCGGCTGTCGTCGCAGCGGCGCGCGGGCTAGGGCTTTGACGCCAGGTGCTGCCTGAAGAAGGCAAGCACCTCGGCGTTGAGCCCGGCATGGAACGCCACGCGGTCGAAGCCCGGCCCGTCGCGGCAGATCTCGGGCAGTGCGCTGGCCATGGCAGGTGAGCACGGCGCGAGGAAAGCGAAGTGCGCGGCGCCGGTTGCCACATGCCATTCGGGCGGCGCAGGCAGGTTGCGGCGAACCGCGGCCACGTTCTCGGGCGTGACGCCATCGCCGCCGTACTCGGAAGCCCAGAGCTGGATCGGTATCGTCACATTCTTCAGGCTGTCGGCATCGAAGACCATGCTGAGCGGGTCGGCGATCACGGCGGCCTTGATGCGGGTGTCACGAGTCAGCGGCGAGGCGAGCAGTTCCTGGAATCTCTGCCGCATCAGCGCGCACGCCGGGCCTTCCGGCGTCAATGCGCAGGGGGACGACGGCAACGGCGGGAGCCGCTCGAAGTTCGGACGTGCACCGCTGAGCACAAGGCCCGTATAGCCGCCCCTTGAAAACCCATAGAAGCCGATCTGCCCGGCGGCAAGCCTGTCATGCGCGGGCCACTGCTGGAGCATGTGGTCGATCAGTCGTGCGATGTCGGTCGTGCGCGTTGCGAGTGCCGAAATCTTGTCGCCCGGGCCGCCCCGGATCTGGGAGTTGTCGTCCGAATGGCTGATGGCGGCGACCACGAAGCCCGCGTCGGCCAGCGCCTGTGCCGTGTCGTAGTGGCCGAGGAACGAGCCTCCATATCCATGCGACAGCACGATCAACGGCAGCCGGCTGCCGTCGATCGGGCAATCGCGTACGCCAGAGATGGTGGAGCGGCCGAGCCTGATTTCGCCAGCTGGCGCGGCGCAGGGCGTCCACACGGCGCCGTGCAGCGCCGGGCCTTTCTGGTCGGCAGGTATGTCGATGGTGCTGAAGCCTGCGGCCTGGGCAAGCGTTGCCGAAAGGCAGAAGACGGCGAGGAAGAGGAAGCGAAGAATGGGCATGGCGAGTCGGTCCTGCATGAGGATGGGAGTCGGTCTGCAGTGTGCTGCTGCCCGGCGGACGCCGCTTAGCCGACTTTGCTATCTTTCTTCGAGCGGCTGGCGCGCTATGCTTGACCTTTGTTAACAATGTCGCTTGTCCACGCATGTCCTTGCCCCAAGCTTCTTCCTCCGCCCCCCAGATGGCCGATGAATCCTGCGACGTGATGGTTGTGGGCGGTGGCCCCGCCGGCTCGACCATCGCCGCGCTGCTGGCCCAGCAGGGCCGCAAGGTGGTGCTGCTCGAAAAAGCACATCACCCGCGCTTTCACATCGGCGAATCACTGTTGCCCGGGAACGTCGAATTGTTCGAGAAGCTTGGCGTGCGCGACCAGGTCGACAAGATCGGCATGCCGAAGTTCGGCATCGAGTTCGTCTCGCCCGAACACGAGCACCGCAGCTATGTGGAATTTGCCGAGGGCATGGACAAGTCGCTCGACTCCGCCTGGCAGGTGCGCCGCTCCGAACTTGACGAGCTGCTGTTCCGCAACGCGGCCACGCGCGGCGCGCAGACCATCGAAGGCTGCAAGGTGCGCGACGTGGCCTTCGATGCCGACGGCGCCACGGTGCAGGCCGAAATGGACGACGGCGCGCGTCGCAGCTGGCGCGCCCGCTTCGTGGTCGACGCCACCGGCCGCGACACGCTGCTGGCCAACAAATTCCGTTGCAAGGAAAAGAACCCCGACCACAACAGCACCGCGCTGTTCGGCCACTTCACGAATGCCGAACGGCTCGAAGGCAAGAAGGAAGGAAACATCAGCATCTGCTGGTTTCCGCACGGCTGGTTCTGGTTCATTCCACTGGCCGACGGCACCACCAGCGTGGGCGCGGTCTGCTGGCCGTACTACCTGAAGACGCGCGACAAGCCGCTGAAGGAGTTCTTCTACGACACCATCGCCACCTGCCCGGTGCTGGTGGAACGCCTGAAGAACGCCACGCTGGTCGACGACGCGGTGCACGCCACCGGCAACTTCTCGTACTCCAGCACGCACGCCACGGGCGACCGCTACCTGTTGCTGGGCGACGCCTTCACCTTCATCGACCCGATGTTCTCGTCGGGCGTGTACCTCGCGATGCACAGCGCCTTCGACGGCGCCGAACTGGTGGCAAAGGCGCTCGACCGGCCCACCGAGCTGGCGGCCGCGCGCAAGGACTTCGAGGCCATGATGCGCAAGGGCCCGCGCGAGTACTCGTGGTTCATCTACCGCGTGACCAACCCGACCATCCGCGACATGTTCATGCACCCGGGCAATCCGTTCCGCGTGAAGGAGGGGCTGATGTCGCTGCTGGCCGGCGACATCTACCGCGGCACGCCGACGCGCGGGCCACTCGGCATGTTCAAGTTTCTGTACTACTTCATCTCGGTCACGCACATGCGGCGTACCTGGGAGGGGTGGAAGCGGCACCGCTTCAACATCCGGGACATGGGGATGCTGAAGGGGGAGACGATCCTCAAGTCAGACTAGCGCCAGCGCCACGGCGTGTCGGGCACCCAGCGCGGGGCTGCTGAGCACGTCGATGCCGAGGTCCGCGAGCAGGGCGGCCGCGGGGGCCATCGAGGCCTGGGCCAGCACGATGACGTCGGCTTCGCCTGCCGCAGCGCGGATCGAGCGGGCCAGGGTTTCGATGTAGTGAGCGTTGTCGCCTGCTTCGAAATGGGGCCACGCTTCTTCGACCAGCAACGTGCTCGGCTGCACCGCGATGCCTGCGTTTGCCGCGGCGGAACGCACCAGTTCCATCGTCGGAGCGAGCGTGCTTTCGACCGCTGCCACAACCAGCACGCGCGGCCCGGTGCGTACCGCGCGGTCTGCCATGGCGCGATCGATGCGCAGGGCCTTGAAGGTATCGCCTGTGGGCATTTGTTCGGCGATGGCACCGATGGTCGAGCAGGTGCACGCCACGACTTTCGCGCCGCTGGAGGCGGCTTCGTGCATGGCGCGGTGAACGCGGGCGATCAGGCCTGTGTCGTCGGTGCCCACGACACGCGCGTCGGCCAGCAGGTCTGCTTGCACGAGATGTCGCACACGCAGGCCAGGCGCCATCTCGGCCACCAGCTGCTCGAAGGTCGGCACATGCACCTGTGCCGTGTGCAGGAACGCCAGCGCGTCGCGCATGACGCTCAGGCTGCCGTACGGGCGCGTTGTGCCTCGTAGGCCTTGAGATGGACGTACGCTGTGCGCAGCACCGACGGCACTGGCAGGTTGCTCGGCGCCGCGCGGCCCAGCAGATCGCCGACGATGTGGTCGGCCTCGACCGCCGCGCCGCGCACCATGTCCTTGTACATCGATGCGGTCATTGGCGAGCCGGCAGTCGTCATGATGGCGCGACCGCGCTGCACGGCTGCGGCCCGCGGCGCGAAGCCGTTGTGCGTGGCGATGGCGCAGCATTCGTCGAAGATCGACAGCGCCACGTCCTGTCCGCCAGCGGCCACGATGTCGCCGATGGACGCGCGCATCAGGCTCGTTAGGCCCGCCGCCGAGGCGATGAAGACCCACTTTTCCCACATGTCCTGCATGATGTTTTCGCTGGCCGTGGCGTCGAACTTCGCGCCCGCGAACTGGGCTGCGATTGCATCGACGCGCGCCGAGCGGCCGCCGGCGCGTTCGCCATAGCTCAGGCCGTGCATGTCGTTCAGATGCAGCACGCGGCCGTCGTCGTCGAGCGTGGCGGAGATCATGCAAAGGCCGCCCAGCACGCGCTCGCTGCCGAAGCGTTCAGCCAGCCGGTCGATGTGCTTCATGCCGTTGAGCAGCGGGAGGATCACGGTGTCGGGGCCGACTGCCGGCGCGAACGAGTCCATCGTCGAATCGAGGTCGTAGGCCTTGCTGCCGACCACGACCACGTCATACGGGCCGTCGATGCCGTCGGCCAGCACGTGCTTCGGGGCAGGCAGCTGCAGGTTGCCGAAGGGGCTCTGCACCACCAGCCCGGTCTTCGCGAGTTGCGCCGCGCGGCGCGGGCGCAGCAGGAAGGTGACGTCGCGCCCCGCCTCCAGCAGACGGCCGCCAAAGTAACCACCGAGTGCGCCGGCACCCACCACCAGAAATCTCATCGCGCTTCGCTCCTGAGTCAGACAGACAGACAAAAAAGATCGAAGGCATGATGCCCGGGATCGCCCGGGCCTGCTTCAGGCTGGCGCTTTCTCCAGCAGGCGTTGGCGGGCAAAGGGCCGCAGGTCGAGCTCGCTCGGGCGGTCCAGCACGTGGTCGGCGATGGCTTCGCCAAGCCCGGCCGAGTGCTTGAAGCCGTGGCCCGAGCAGGCCGAGGCGATGAGCACGCGGGGCAGGCCGTCGAGCGCGTCGATCACGAAGCGGCGATCGGGCGTCACGGTGTACATGCAGGCGCGCGCCTTGAGGGCACGGCCGCCGATCTGCGGAAAGCGGCCGGCCACGCGGTCGCGATACATGGCGGCGGTTTCTTCCGCGCTCACGGTGCGGTCGACGGTATCCGGCGTGGTGGCGGCCACGTACTGCTCGGTCGCCACCTTGAGCGCGGGCTGCGACGGGTCGGAAGACGGAAAGCCGTACATGTAGTCTTCCGGCCCGTCGCCGAACATCCAGATGAAGATGGGGAAGCGGCCGGGTGCGAAGTCGGCTGTGGCGCTGCCGGTGTCGAACCAGTGCATCACCTGCCGGTGCACGGAGAAGTCGGCTTGCCAGTCGGCTCGCGCCTGCGCGCCAAGGAAGGCGGGGAGCCACGCGCCGGCCGCGACGACCACGCGGTCGGCCGTGAAGCTTGCGGAGCCTGTGCGCACGCGCACCGTGTCGCCGTTGCCGATGGGCTCGACGGCTTGCACGCGCTCGCCGGTGAGTGTTTGAGCGCCCGAGGCGCGGGCCACGGCCAGCTGGGCGCCGATGGCGTCTTCGGGGCGGACGAAGCCGGCGTCGTGCTCGTAATAGCCGATTTCGTCGCCCTGCAGGTGGAACTGCGGAAAGCGAGCGCGGATGCCGGCTGCGTCGAGCACTTCGTGCGCGATGCCGAAGCGCTCGGCGCAGGCGATGGTGCGGCGCACGAAATCGGATTTGCCGTGGTGCTCCGCCGCGCGATCGCGCGGCGCGAGGATCAGGCCGCCTGTGGTGGTCATCAGCGGCTTGCCGGTGCGGGCCTCGAGTTCGCGCCAGATGGCATGCGAGCGCTGCACGAAGGGCACGTACTCGTCGCCTTCGCCGACGGCCAGCCGCGTGATGCGCGAATCGCCGTGCGAGGAGCCCTGGTCGTGCGGCGGCGCGAACTGGTCGATGCCCAGCACGCGTGCGCCGCGCTGCGAGAGTTGGTAGAGCGTCGCGGCGCCGAGGGCGCCAAGGCCGACGACGATGACGTCGTAATGGGAAGAAGGGGATGAAGAGGAAGACTGAGACTGGGTCACGGGAGCGTCCTGCGCTTCGATGGGGTTGGGGGATGCGGTTTATCTTGCCGCCGTTCGTCCGGCTCTGCATGAACTTTTCCCGAAAAGGTCTTGGGCGCTTCGCATAATCGCGTTCGTCATTCCGACCCCTCTCACTCAAGGAGTTTCACCCATGGCCCAGACCCGGATCGCTGTCATTGTCGGCAGCCTGCGCAAGGATTCGTTCAACCACAAGCTGGCTCTCGCGCTGGCGCACCTCGCGCCCTCGGACTTCACCTTCGAAACCCTGCGCATCGACGATCTGCCGCTGTACAACCAGGACGACGACGGCAACCAGTCCGCGCCGGTGAAGCGCCTGAAGACCGAGATCGCGGCGGCCGACGGCCTGCTGTTCGTTACGCCCGAATACAACCGCTCGATTCCCGGCGTGCTGAAGAACGCCATCGACCAGGCCTCGCGCCCCTATGGCCAGAGCGCCTGGGCGGGCAAGCCGGCCGGCGTGGTCGGCATCTCGGTGGGGGCCATCGGCACCGCGCTGGCGCAGCAGCACCTGCGCAACATCCTGGCCTACCTTGACGTGCCCACGATGGGCGCGCCCGAAGTGTTCCTGCAGGCCAAGGACGACCTGTTCGACGACAAGGGCCACGTCGGCAACGAAGGCTCGAAGAAGTTTCTGCAGGGCTGGATGGACAAGTACGTGGCCTGGGTGAAGAGCCACTCGGCCTGATCGATCCGCTGCGTCCGCGGACGAAAAAAAGCCGCCCGATGGGCGGCTTTTTTGCTGGTGCCGGAGCAGAACTCAGGCTGCGATAGCAGCGTCGCGCTGGTTCGCGGCTTCCGCCGTCGCTACCAGGATGTCGGCGCGGGCCGTTGCCAGGGCATTGTTCCGGGCTTCGTCGCCCATCGCCACACCTTCGGCGCGCACGACGCGCACGTCGGTGATGCCGAAGAAGCCGAAGACTGCCTTGAGGTAGCTTTCCTGGTGCTCCATGGCCTGGCCACCTTCGCTGGTCGAATAGATGCCGCCGCGGGACAAGGCCACGATGATGGTCTTGCCGCCGGCCAGGCCCACGGGGCCCTTCTCGGTGTACTTGAAGGTGCGGCCGACTTGTCCCAGGCGGTCGATCCAGGCCTTGAGTTGCGTCGGGATCGAGAAGTTGTAGAAAGGCGTGCCGATGACGACCACGTCCGAGGCCAGGAACTGGCTCACGAGCTTTTCGGACACGGCGTTTTCACGCTGCTGGGCTTCGGTCGGCTGTTCTTGCAAGCCGGTCTTGATGCCCAGCGCGTCGGCGCTGAAGTGCGAGGGGGTGTCGACGGCCAGATCGAGGTATTCGACGGTGGTGTCGGGGTGGGCGGCGCGCCATGCGGTCACGACTTCGGCCGAGAGCAGGCGCGAGGTCGAGTGGGCGCCGAGGATGCTGGAGTCAATGTGGAGCAGCTTCATTTCAATCAATCACTTTCTGTGTTGGCTGTCGGCGCTCAAAGTGGCCGGCGGATGGAAGAATTCTATTTTTGGATCTAGTGATCGATAAGTACCCAAAAATTGCCTAGATCGTTCTACCTGCAGGACAATCACCACCATGCAAGACCTCAACGACATGGTTTTCTTCGCCGAAGTGGCCGAACGCGGCGGCTTCGCAGCCGCCAGCCGGGCGCTCGGCATCCCCAAGTCGCGCCTCTCGCGCCGCGTCGCCGACCTGGAAGAACGGCTCGGCGTGCAGCTGATGCAGCGCAGCACCCGGCGCCTGTCGCTCACGCCGGCGGGCGAGATCTACCTGCGGCATTCGTCCGCCATGCGCGACGCGGCGCAGGCGGCAGCCGAGGCGGTGGCGCAGGTGCAGAACGAGCCCAGCGGGCTGGTGCGGCTGAGCTGCCCCGTCACCATCGCGCACAGCGGCCTGGCGCAGCTGATGCCGGTGTTCATGGCGCGCTACCCGGCGGTGCGCATCGACATGCGGGTGATCAACCGGCCGGTCGACCTGATCGAGGAGGGCATCGACATCGCGCTGCGTGTGCGGCTCGTCATCGAGGACAGCACTGTGCTGGTAGCCAAGACCTTCGGCCACAGCCGCGGCGTGCTGGTGGCGAGCCCGGCGCTGCTGGCGCGCTACGGGCCGGTGGAAACGCTGGCCGACCTCGGCAAGCTGCCGACGGCGGCCATGTCGGTCAACGGGGAAGGGCGCAGCGACTGGCGGCTGGAGGGCCCCAAGGGAGAGAGCTACGTGCACTCCCACACCCCGCATTACGTGGCGGACGACCTCGCGACGCTGCAGTTCGGCACGCTGGGCGGCATAGGCGCGACCATGCTGCCTGACTACATGTGCCGCGCCGACATCGATGCCGGCCGATTGGTGCGGTTGCTACCCGGTTGGGGGCCGCCACCGGTGATTGCGCACATGGTGTTTCCGGCACGGCGGGCGTTGGTGCCGGCTGTGCGGAAGCTCATCGACTTCCTGATGGAGCATCTCCAGAGCGAAGATATGCGGATGTTCTAGGCTCGTTATGCGAAAAACGTCATATCCAAACAAGCAGATATTCGTTTGGCATTGAAGCAAGGGTTCGCACAATCCGAGGCTCCCATCCATCCAGGAGCGTCCATGGCTACTCTGCGACTCGGCGACACAGCCCCCAATTTCACCCAGGATTCCAGCGAAGGCACCATCGACTTCCATCAGTGGGCCGGCGATTCGTGGGTCGTGTTCTTCTCGCATCCCGCCGATTTCACGCCCGTGTGCACCACCGAACTGGGCAAGACCGCGGCGCTGTCGGGCGAATTCGCCAAGCGCGGCGTGAAGCCCATCGCGTTGAGCGTCGATCCGGCCACCAAGCACAAGGAATGGATCAGCGACATCAACGACACGCAGAACACCACGGTCAACTTCCCCATCATTGCGGATGCCGACCGCAAGGTGGCCGACCTGTACGACCTGATCCACCCGAACGCCTCGGCCACGGCCACCGTTCGCAGCGTGTTCATCATCGACCCGAAGAAGGTCATCCGCACCACCATCACCTACCCGGCGTCCACCGGCCGCAACTTCGACGAGATCCTGCGCGTGATCGACTCGCTGCAGCTCACCGACAGCCACAAGGTGGCCACGCCCGTGAACTGGAAGGACGGCGACGACGTGGTCATCATCCCGGCCATCCAGGATCCGGCCGAACTGGCGGAGCGTTTCCCCAAGGGCTTCAAGGCCGTGCGCCCCTACCTGCGCATCACGCCGCAGCCCAACAAGTAAGCGGGCAGGGCAAGCGTCGTCATGCAGACCCGAGTGATCATCGTGCCGGGGTGGCGCGACTCCGGGCCCGGCCACTGGCAGAGCCTGTGGGAAGAGCGCATTCCGGGTGCGGCGCGGGTGGTGCAGGACGACTGGGCCTCGCCCAAGCGCGAGGCGTGGGTGTCTACGCTGGCGAAGCTGGTGCTGGAGAGCGACGGGCCGGTGGTGATCGCCGCGCACAGCCTGGGCTGCATCGCCACGGCGCACCTGCCGCCCGATGCCGCGGCCCGCATCCAGGGCGCGCTGCTGGTGGCGCCTGCCGACCCTGAGCGCCGCGCCGTGCTGTCCGATTTCGCGCCTGTGCCCTACGCTGCGCTGCCGTACCGCAGCATCGTGGTGGCCAGCAGCAACGACCCCTTTTGCCCGATCCGTCTGGCTGGTGCATATTCGCGCGCCTGGGGCAGCGAGTTCGTGCGCATGCAGAATGCGGGCCACATCAACGTCGACTCGGGGCATGGGGATTGGCCGCTGGGCCTTGCCCTGCTCCAGTCCTTGACCGACGAGCCCGCCGCCTGGCCGGCGGGCCGTGAATTTTCAGAAACCTTGGCAACCACATGACTTCCAGAATAAAGACCTTCGTCGCCGTGCTCGCGCTGGCGTCCTCCGCACTCGCCGGCAGCAGCGCCTTTGCCCAAGGCACTGGGCTGCTGAACGCCTCGTACGACGTGGCCCGCGAGTTCTACAAGGACTACAACGCGGCCTTCGTGGCGCACTACAAGAAGGCCACAGGCAAGGACGTCAAGATCGACCAGTCGCACGGCGGCTCCAGCGCGCAGGCCCGCGCGGTGGCCGACGGCCTCGATGCCGACGTGGTGACCATGAACACCTCCACCGACATCGACTTCCTCGCCAATGCCGGCGTGGTCGCGAAGGACTGGAACAAGAAATTCCCCGAGAACGCATCGCCGACCACGTCGACCATGCTATTTCTCGTGCGCAACGGCAACCCCAAGGGCATCAAGGACTGGGACGACCTGGTCAAGCCGGGCGTGCAGGTCGTGATCGTCAACCCCAAGACCGGCGGCAACGGGCGCTATGCGTACCTGGCCGCATGGGGCTACATCAAGAAGAAGGGCGGCACCGACGCCCAGGCTGCCGAGTTCGTCGGCAAGCTGTTCAAGAACGTGCCTGTTCTGGCGCGCGGCGGTCGCGACGCGACCACCGCCTTCCTGCAACGCAACATCGGCGATGCGCTGATCACCTTCGAATCGGAAGTGGTGTCGATCGACCGCGAATTCGGCACCGGCAAGGTCGACTCGGTGTACCCCTCGATCAGCATCGTGGCCGAGAACCCGGTGGCCGTGGTCGAGCGCACCGTCGCCAAGAAGGGCACGGGCGAGCTCGCCAAGGCGTATCTCGACTGGCTGTACTCCGAAGAAGCGCAGGAAATCGCGGCCAAGCACGCGCTGCGTCCGCGTTCGCCGGCCGTGCTCAAGAAGTACGCCTCGACCTTCAAGCCGCTGCAGCTCTTCACGGTGCAAGAACTGTTCGGCAGCCTGGGTGAAGCGCAGAAGGTGCACTTCAACGACGGCGGCCAGTTCGACAAGCTCTACACGCCCGGCGGCAAGTAAATGAGCGGCGCTGTTTCTTCGGCGCTCCCGTCCGCGGGAGCGCCTTTTTCGCGTGCCAACCGGGCAGGGGGCGCCAAGCGCGTGCTGCCGGGTTTCCACATCACGCTCGGCTTCTCGATTCTTTACCTCAGCCTGATCGTGCTGATCCCGCTGTCGGCGCTGGTCTTCAGGACCTTCACGCTGACTTGGGACCAGTTCTGGGTGGCCGTGACTGCGCCGCGCGTGATGGCTTCGTACCGGCTGACCTTCGGCGCCTCGCTGATCGCGGCCGTGGTGAACGCGGTGTTCGGCCTGCTGGTGGCCTGGGTGCTGGTGCGCTACAAGTTTCCGGGCAAGCGCATCGTCGATGCGCTGGTCGACCTGCCGTTTGCGCTGCCGACGGCGGTGGCGGGCATTTCGCTGACCGCGCTGCTCGCGGGCAACGGCTGGGTCGGGCAACTGCTCGAACCGCACGGCATCAAGCTGGCCTTTACGCCAGCGGGCATCGTGATCGCGCTGATATTCATCGGGCTGCCCTTCGTGGTGCGCACGGTGCAGCCGGTGCTCGAAGACGCCGAGAAAGAGCTGGAAGAAGCAGCCACCTCGCTCGGCGCGACGCGGCTTCAGACCTTCACCAAGGTGATCTTTCCGTCGATTGCGCCTGCGCTGCTCACCGGCTTTGCCATGGCCTTCGCACGCGCCATCGGCGAGTACGGCTCGGTGATCTTCATCGCTGGCAACATGCCGATGATCTCGGAGATCACGCCGCTCATCATCATCGGCAAGCTGGAGCAGTACGACTATGCGGGCGCCACGGCGGTCGCACTGGTGATGCTGGTCATTTCGTTCCTGCTGCTGCTGGTCATCAATGGCCTGCAAGCCTGGCAGCGTCGCCGCGCAGGAGCCTGACATGAGCGCACCTTCCAAAGTCATCCGCCGCGCGCAAGCCGGCACTACTGAATCCGCCTGGGTGCGCTGGACGCTGATCGGCATTGCGCTCGCGTTCATGTTCCTGTTCCTCGTATTGCCGCTGGCCGCTGTTGCGACGGAGGCGCTGCGCAAGGGCGTGGGCGCGTATCTCGACGCGCTGAAGGAGCCCGACGCCTGGAGCGCGATTCGCCTCACGCTGATCACGGCCGCCATCGCGGTGCCGATGAACCTCGTGTTCGGCGTGGCGGCGGCCTGGGCCATTGCCAAGTTCGAGTTCCGCGGCAAGGCATTTCTCACCACGCTGGTCGATCTGCCGTTCGCGGTGTCGCCGGTGGTGGCGGGCCTGATCTACGTGCTGGTGTTCGGCGCGCAGGGCTGGCTCGGTCCGTGGCTGGCTGAGCACGACATCAAGATCATCTTCGCCGTACCCGGCATCGTGCTGGCGACCGTGTTCGTGACCTTCCCGTTCATCGCGCGCGAACTCGTGCCGCTGATGCAGGCGCAGGGCACCGACGAGGAGCAGGCCGCCATCGTGCTCGGCGCGACCGGCTGGCAGACCTTCTGGCGCGTGACACTGCCCAACATCAAGTGGGGCCTGCTGTACGGCGTGATCCTGTGCAACGCGCGCGCCATGGGCGAATTCGGCGCGGTGTCGGTGGTGTCAGGCCATATCCGCGGCCAGACCAACACCATGCCGCTGCACGTGGAAGTGCTCTACAACGAATACCAGTCGGTTGCCGCGTTCGCCGTGGCTTCGCTGCTGGCCATCCTGGCGCTGGTCACGCTGGTGATCAAGTCGGTGATCGAATGGCGCCACGAGCGCGAGATGAAGGCCATTGCCGAACTGCCCCCCGAGCGTCCCCCGGAAGCCGCGGCGGCCTGAGAGAGAAAGAACAAGATCATGAGCATCGAAATCCGCAACATCAGCAAGCAGTTCGGCGACTTCCGCGCGCTGCGCGACGTGAACCTCGACGTGGAGTCGGGCGAACTGGTCGCGCTGCTCGGCCCCTCGGGCTGCGGCAAGACCACGCTGCTGCGCATCATCGCGGGGCTGGAAACGGCCGACGCCGGCAGCATTTTGTTCTCGGGCGAGGACACCACCGACGTGCACGTGCGCGAGCGGCAGGTGGGCTTCGTGTTTCAGCACTACGCACTGTTCCGTCACATGACCGTGTTTGAGAACGTGGCCTTCGGCCTGCGCGTGAAGCCGCGCAAGGAGCGCCCGAGCGACGCGCAGATCAGGCAGAAGGTGACCGACCTGCTCAAGCTGGTGCAGCTCGACTGGCTGGCCGACCGCTATCCTTCGCAGCTTTCCGGCGGCCAGCGGCAGCGCATTGCGCTGGCTCGCGCACTGGCGGTGGAGCCCAAGGTGCTGCTGCTCGACGAGCCCTTCGGTGCGCTCGACGCCAAGGTGCGCAAGGAACTGCGCCGCTGGCTGCGCCGGCTGCACGACGAACTGCACGTGACCTCGATCTTCGTCACGCACGACCAGGAAGAAGCGCTCGAAGTGGCCGACCGCGTGGTGGTCATCAACAAGGGGCAGATCGAACAGGTCGGCTCGCCGCAGGAAGTGTGGGACCAGCCGGCCAGCCCGTTCGTCTACGGCTTCCTGGGCGACGTGAACCTGTTCCATGGCCGGGCTGACAACGGCGCGGTGCAGCTCGACGGCATGCGCCTCGATTCACCCGAGCACAGCGGCGCGCGCGACGCCAAGGCGCGCGCTTATGTGCGCCCGCATGACATCGATGTGACACGCTATGTGGCCGGCGCTTCGGGCATCGTTGCCACGCTGTCGCGGGCAATCGTCGTCGGACCCATCGCGCGGCTGGAACTTGAGCCCACCGAATCGAATCCAGATAATCCGGGCTCCGGAACCATCATCGAGGCGCAACTCCCTGCGCAACAGTTCCGTGACTTGGGCTTGAAGGAAGGCGACACCGTCGTCGCCAACCCGCGCAAGGCCAGGGTGTTCGTAGAAGAAGATTGGGTATCTCCTTGATCGATTGGTACTTCGGCGCGCCGCGCCGCGCGTTCGGGCTGATCTGCCTGGCCTGTGTTCTCATGCTGGCCTTCGGGCTCTACCTGCAGCACGTGGTCGGGCTCGAACCCTGTCCCATGTGCATCGTGCAGCGGTATGCGCTGGTGCTGGTGGCACTCTTCACCGGCCTGGCCGGCGTGTTCCGCAACGTGGGCCTCCGGGTCGTGGGTGGATTGCTGGCGCTGGTGGCCGCGGTGGGCGGCGCCTACACGGCGGCCTCGCAGAGCTGGCTGCAGTGGTATCCGCCTGAAGTCGTTTCCTGTGGGCGCGACCTCTACGGGATGATCGAAACCTTTCCGCTGAAGCGTGCGCTGCCGATGATCTTTCGCGGCGGCGGCGACTGCTCGAAGATTGACTGGTCGCTGTTCGGCCTGACGCTGGCGAACTGGTCGTTTATCGCGTTCGTGGTTCTCTCGCTGCTGCTCATCACGCTGCTCGTGCGCTCGCGCCGCGCGCGCTGAGTGGCGAAAGAGGCAACGCCGCCCCACCGCGGGCAGCGTGCCCAAGAGGGCGGGTTCGCGTCAGTTGAACCAGCCTTGGCCCGAAAAGCCGCATCCCATTTCTTCGAGCAGGCTGCGCCAGTACCAGCGTTCGGCGCAGCTGCTGACCATCGCCATGTTCACCGGCTGAGCCGCCGTCGGCTTGACGTCGCTGCTGATGCTCGCAAGGCCCAGCGGGGCGCTGGCTTCGGGGCTGCGCACTGGCGTGGTGAACGTCAGCGGCGACTGCGCCTCGGGTGTGTCTGCCTTCGTGTTGGCGGCACCGGCCGCGCAGCTGAAGGCCATCGCGGCGGTGATCGCACCGGCCAGTGCCACGTGGCGCAGAGTGTTCGACTGTTGGAATTTCATGGTCGTTTTCCCTTCCTAGAACTATCGGTTTATGCGTGGCAACGCGCCACGCATCCGAAAAAATGTAGGACGCCCAAAGCTGTCGTGCCAGTGCCGAAAGTCACGCGCTCGTAACGCTGCGAATCGGTTTGTCGATCGCCCGTGGGCCTTTAAAGAATCTTCAGTAAACGCGGCTAGGATGACACCGGACCTCGTGGTTCCGTGCCCCTTCCGCGCAGTCGACTCGCCGCGCAGCGTCTTCCTGATTTCCCCCGCATGCCCACTACACAACCCAGGCGATCACGCAAACTAGTCATCGGCATTGCCGTTCTCGTCGTGCTGGCGGTCGTCGCCTCTTTCTGGCTCAGCCCGGGCAAGAAGGCCGAATACCTCACCGCCGCCGTGCAACGCACCGACCTCGAAAACGCGGTGCTCGCCACAGGCGTGCTGCAGGCGCTCAAGCAGGTCGAGGTGGGTGCACAGGTCAGCGGCCAGCTCAAGTCGCTGAAGGTGGTGCTGGGGCAGACCGTGAAGAAGGGCGACTGGCTCGCCGAGATCGACCCCGTCATCTCGCAGAACACCTTCGCGCAGGAGCAGGCCAAGCTCGACAACCTGCAGGCGCAGAAGCTCGCGAAGGAAGTGCGCATCAGGCAGGCCCAGCTCACCTGGACGCGGCAGCAGGAAATGCTCGCGCAGGACGCCGCCGCCAAGCAGGACATGGAAAGCGCCGACGCCGAGCTGCGCGCGCTGCGTGCCGACCTGGTGTCGCTCGAAGCGCAGATCCGCCAGCAGAAGCTGGCCGTGGCCTCGGCGCAGACGAATCTCTCGTACACGCGAATCATCGCGCCCATCGACGGCGACGTGGTTTCCATCAGCACGCTCGAAGGCCAGACCGTGGTCGCCGCCTTCCAGGTGCCCACGCTGATGAAACTGGCCGACCTGTCGACCATGACCGTGAAGGCGCAGGTGTCCGAAGCCGACGTGGTGCGTGTGAAGCCAGGGCAGCCGGTGTACTTCACCATCCTCGGCGACCCCGACAAGCGCTACCACGGCACGCTGCGCGCGGTGCAGCCTTCGCCTGAGAAGATCAACAACGCCGTGTTCTTCAACGCGCTGTTCGACGTGCCCAACCCCGAGCGCACGCTGCGCGTGGACATGACGGCGCAGGTGGCCATCCTGCTGGGCGAGGCCAAGCAGGCGCTGACAGTGCCGCTGACCGCATTGGGTCCGCGCGACAAGGACGGCCGCCAGGAAGTGCGCGTGCTCAAGGCCGACCAGACCGTGGAAAAACGGCAGGTGCGCGTGGGCATCTCCAACAACTTCCAGGCCCAGGTGCTCGAAGGTTTGAAAGAGGGCGACAACGTCATCACGGGCGATGCCTCGGCTGTTCTGGAGCGGGGCGAAAGCGGAGACGGCGGCGGCGGACGGGGCAAGCGCCCATGACGCAGGAAAAGCAGCCGCTGCTGACCCTGCGCGGCATCGGCCGCAGCTTTCCTTCGGGCGAACAGGAAGTGCAGGTACTGAAAGACGTCAACCTCGACATCGGCAACGGCGAAATGCTGGCCATCGTCGGCGCCTCGGGCTCGGGCAAGTCGACGCTGATGAACATCCTCGGTTGCCTCGACCGGCCGAGCACCGGTACCTACATCGTCTCGGGCCAGGACGTGGGCACGCTCGACAGCGATGCGCTGGCCCAGTTGCGGCGCGAGCATTTCGGCTTCATCTTCCAGCGCTACCACCTGATGCCGCACCTGACGGCGACCGGCAACGTCGAGGTGCCCGCCGTGTATGCCGGCACCGACGGCGAGGCGCGCGACACGCGTGCGCGCCAGTTGCTGGTGCGGCTCGGACTTGGCGACCGCACCGAGCACCGGCCAAGCCAGCTCTCCGGCGGCCAGCAGCAGCGGGTGAGCATTGCGCGCGCGTTGATGAACGGCGGGCAGGTGATCCTGGCCGACGAGCCGACCGGTGCACTCGACAGCAGGAGCGGCCAGGAGGTGATCGGCATCCTGCGCGAGCTGCATGCGCAAGGGCACACCATCATCATCGTGACGCACGACATGCAGGTGGCGAGCTGCACCGAACGCATCATCGAGATTGCCGATGGCGTGATCGTGGGCGACCGGCCCAACGTGCCCACGGTGGTGGCGCCTGCGCAGGCCGTGCAGCCCGACGCGCCAATTCCCGAGGCGATGACGAAGCCCAAGCTGGGCATTGCGCGCTTCAGCACCAGCTGGGCCCGCTTTGCAGAAGCCTTCCGCATGGCCTGGCGTTCGATGATGGCGCACCGCATGCGCACCGCGCTCACCATGCTGGGCATCGTCATCGGCATTACCTCGGTGGTGTCGATCGTGGCCATCGGGGAGGGTGCCAAGCGCTTCGTGCTGTCGGACATCCGTGCCATCGGCACCAACACGCTCGACGTGTACCCGGGCCGCGACTTCGGCGACGACAAGGCCTCGAGCATCCGCACGCTGATACCGTCCGACCTCGACGCACTCGCCGCGCAGCCCTATGTGCACAGCGTGACGCCCTCGACCTCGCGCAGCCTGCGGCTGCGCTACCGCAGCGTCGACATCAACGGCACGGTGAACGGCGTGAGCGACAGTTTCTTTCGTGTGCGCGACATCCAGATGGCCAGCGGCGCAGCCTTTACGGCGAGCGACGTGCGCCACCAGTCGCAGGTGGTGGTGATCGACCAGAACACGCGGCGCAAGCTGTTCCCTGACGGCGCCGAGGCGGTGGGCAAGATCATCCTGGTGGGCAACCTGCCGTGCACGGTGATCGGCGTATCGCAGGAAAAGAAGAGCATGTTCGGCGAGAACAAGTCGCTCAACATCTGGCTGCCCTACAGCACGGGCGCAAGCAGGCTCTTCGGGCAGCAGCACTTCGACAACATCACGGTGCGCATCCGCGACGACCAGCCGACCAAGGCCGCTGAAGACAGCGTGGTCAAGCTGCTCACGCTGCGCCACGGCAGCAAGGATTTCTTCACCTTCAACATGGACAGCATCGTGAAGACGGCCGAGCGCACCAGCCAGTCGCTCACGCTGCTGCTGTCGCTCATTGCCGTGATCTCGCTGGTGGTGGGCGGCATCGGTGTGATGAACATCATGCTGGTGTCCGTGACCGAGCGCACCCGCGAGATCGGTATTCGCATGGCGGTGGGCGCGCGCCAGAGCGACGTGCTGCAACAGTTCCTGACCGAGGCGGTGCTGGTGTGCCTGGTGGGCGGGTTGATCGGCGTGACGCTGTCGTATGGCATCAGCTTTCTGTTTTCGCTTTTCGTCAAGCAATGGCAAATGATCTTTTCGATGGGCGCCGTGGTGTCGGCGTTCTTGTGCGCGTCGCTGATCGGCGTGCTGTTCGGCTATCTGCCGGCGCGCAACGCGGCGCGGCTGGACCCGATCGAGGCGCTGGCTCGTGAGTAGGGCACGCGTTCTTTCCGCGATGGCTGTTGCCGTGCTGGTGCTCGGCGGGTGCACCCTGTTCCAGCCTGAGCAGCGGGCGCAGCGGCCGCTGGAGGTGCCGCAGGGCTGGCAGCAGTCGCCGGGAGCGGGGAGTGCGGCGGCGATGCTGTCCGCCAACTGGTGGACGGCGTTCAACGATCCGCAGCTCGACCGGCTGATCGACAGCGCGCTGCATACCAACAACGACCTGGCGGCGGCGGGCATTCGCGTGCAGCGTGCGCAATTGCAGGCTGGTTTGGCGAACACGAACCTCACGCCCAGCGTGGTGGGGCAGGCCAGCACCAGCCGCAGCTATGACCTGAAGCGCGGCGGCGTGGCCGGTTCCGCATCGAGCTCGCTGGTGACGCTGAGCTACGAGCTCGACCTGTGGGGCCGACTCTCGGCGCAGCGCAGCGCCGCCGACTGGGAGCTGAAGGCCACCGAATCCGACCGCCAGGCCACTGCGCTGGCGCTCGTCGGCACTACGGCGGGGCTCTATTGGCAGACCGGCTACCTGAACCAGCGCATCGCGCTGAGCGAAGCGGGCATGGAAGACGGCCGACGCATCCTCGCACTGGTGCGGGTGAAGTACGCGGCGGGCGCCGTGTCGGGGCTGGACGTGGCGCAGGCAGGTCAGAACCTCGCGACGCAGGAGGCGGCGCATACGCAATTGCTTCAGCAGCGTGTCGAGGCGCGCAACGCGCTGGCGATTCTGTTCGACCAGCCGCCGGAGTCGATGGCCGTCGAGCCCGCGCGGTTGCCAGACATAGCCTTGCCGGTCATCGATGCCGGCGTACCCGCGAGCCTGCTGGGTCGCCGCCCGGACCTGCGCGCGGCCGAGCAACGGCTGCGCGGTGCACTGGCGAATGTCGACGCCACGCGCACCGGGTTCTATCCGGCGCTGAGCCTGACGGGGTCGCTGGGCACGTCGAGCACTGCGCTGGGCGAATTGCTGAAGAACCCTGTGGCCACGCTTGGCGCAGGGTTGGCGTTGCCGTTCTTGCAATGGAACACTGCGCGGCTGACTGTGGCCGTGTCGCAGACGCAGTACGAAGAGGCGGTGGTGGGTTTCCGGCAGTCGCTCTACACGGCGTTGTCGGAGGTCGAGAACGCGTTGTCGTCACGCACGCAACTGCGCGACGAGAGCGAAAAACTGGTGCTGGCCCTGCACGAGGCGCAGCGTGCGGAGCGGTTGTCGGAGGTGCGCTACCGTGCTGGGGCGACCGCGTTGCAGCCGGTACTTGATGCCAAGGACCGGCGCCGCACGGCCGAGGTGTCGCTGGCCCAGAACCGGTTGAACCAGCTCAATGCGACGATGACCTTGTACAAGGCGCTGGGCGGGGCAGCTATCGCGCTGTAGGGTGAGTGGGGTCTACCCAAATCAGCGAGCAAGCGTCGTCAGTCCTGAAACGGCGCCTTCTTCGCCAGCTTGCGAAACACCAGCCCAGGCAGCCGCAACACGAACTCGACCATCAGCCGCGCGTGCATCCAGGTAAGCAGCACGTTGTCGCGCCCATAGCGGAAGTGCGAAACCCCGCCTTCCTCCGCCGTCAGGTACTTCACCGGCGCATCGATGTTCACGGGCTTGACGCCGCGCCATGCCAGCCGCACGACAGCCTCAGTGTCGAAGTCGAAGCGCCGCATCCATGGCTGCCGCTCCATGACGGCGATCAGGTCCGTCACCGGATACACGCGAAAGCCGTAGAGCGAATCGCCCACGCCGGCGAACAGCGTTTCGAGCTGCGTCCACCCGTTCGACACACGCCGCCCGCGCACGCGCAGCAGCGGTGCGCTTGCGTCGAACACCGGTCGCCCGAGCACCATCGTCTCGGGGCGGGCCAGCGAGGCCTTCATGAACTCGGGGATCAGGTCCGCCGGATGCTGCCCGTCGGAATCCATCGTCAGCGCATGGGTGAAACCGGCTTCCTTCGCGGCGCGCAGGCCGTGCAGCACGGCCGAACCCTTGCCCTGGTTCTGCGGCAGCACCCACACGCGCAGGCCCGGGTCGCCGGCCGCCATCTGCTGCAGCCGCTCGCCCGTGCCGTCGTCGCTGCCGTCGACCACCACCCACACCGGGTTCCACTGCGCGCGCGCCGCGGTGACGGTCGAGAACAGGCGCTCGCCGGTGTTGTAGCTGGGGATCAGGACAAGGTGGGTGCGCGAGGCGTCTGGCATTCGGGGGACGCGTCGGTGGCGCGCTGCTCCAGGTTTTGTCGGAAGTATTGTTCGAGCTCGGCCTGCAGCACGTCGCTGTCCTGCGTGGGCGAGAAGCGCTTGCCGATCCGCAGGGTGAAGACGATGGGAAGCGGTGGCACGCGCCATAGCGGCCAGCCCTTGGCGAGGTAGGGCGAGTCGGTGTCGATGAACACCGTTTGTATGGGCGCCTGCGCCAGCTTGGCGATCAGCGTGGTGCCGGGGCGGAACGCATTGAGCGGCGGCGTCACCGTGCGCGTGCCCTCGGGAAAGATCACCAGCTGCCCGCCGTTGCGCAGGTCGTTCACGGCAAGGCGCACCATGGTGCGGGCCGACTTGTTGCTGATGTAGCGCGCCAGCCGGGCGCCCGCGCCCAGGAAGATGTTGCCCATCAGGTCGGCCTTCATGATGCAGGCACTGCGGGGCAGCCGCGCCACCAGCAGCAGCGCGTCGAGCATGGTCGGGTGGTTGGCCACGAAGATCACGCCGGGCTCCTTGCGCATCGGGTCGAGGCAGGCGGCGTCGATGCGCATCATGCCGGTCACCGACGCCAGCCACCAGAACATGCGGTAGGCGAAGGCGATGGTCGTGCGTCCCAGCACGCGCGCGGGCGCCGCCGGCATGATCGGGTGGATCAGCATGGCGACGACGTTCCAGACCAGCGAGATCAGGCCCAGGAACAGCAGCAGCGCGTAGAGCATCAACGCGAGCGGAATCGACGTGAGAATTCGCAGCACGCGAGTCATTGAATCAGTCAATCGGGCAATGCGCGGTCGGACAACGACCGGTCATGCCCGTAGCAGGCCGGCTGCGACCGTGTGGGCCTCGATCTCGACCAGCAGGTCGCTGCGGCAGATGTCGGCTTCGAGGTACACCGCGTGGCGCGCCATCGGCGCGTCGGCGCCGAGCGTGCCTTCGATGATGCTGCGTACAGCTTCGGTGTCCGACGGGTGACGCACGTAGACCACGCAATCGAGCTCGGCCAGCGAGAACTTCGCGGTGCCGCGTTCGTTGGCGGCGGCAATCACCGCCTGCAAGTTGCGCAGGGTTTCGCGCGTCTGCTCGAGCACGTCGCCGTGGTGCACGGTTTCGTGGCCGACGATGCTCGCAGTGCCGGAGATGAAGAGGGCGATGTTGCCGTCGCCGATGTCCGCCAGCGCGGCGCGCGAGAAGGTCGGCGAGCGCGGGCCGTAGGTTTCGGGATAGCGGTAGGCCGAAACCTGACGCGGGTTCTCGACCGGCAGCGGCGCCTGCTGGCCGGCCAGGAAGCGGATCGACAGGGCGCCCTGGTGGATGCCCAGTGCACAGGCCGCAGGCGCGCCCTCGAAGGCGGCGCGGCCGGCTTCGAGAAACGCTTCCTGCCGGCCGAGATTGAACTGGCGGTAGCGCTCCAGCCCGCCGCCGTCGGCGTTGATCTGCGGCAGGTAGTTCCAGATGCGCTGCAGGTGCGGCGTGCCGGCCTGGTCGAGCGTCTTGAAGAGGTCGCGGTAGGCGCGGTGCGCGAGTTCGGCGAGGCCCTGTTTTTCGGTGGCTTCGTCCAGGTCGATGGCGCCGAGCAGCCAGTGCCCGTCGGTGCGCCAGCGCGCGATGCCGGTGGTGCCCGACTTGACGTGTTGCGGACGGCTCACGTGCCACACATCGGCCATGGCGCCGTTTGCCGACAGCACGCGCGCGTTGACGGTCGGCATCCAGGCCACGCCGTGCGGCGTGCCGTAGCCGAGCGCCGCGAAGGGCGCCTTGCCGTCAACAGCCAGCGCAAGGCTGGCCGGCAGCGACAGGCGCTCGACGCGCAGATGGGAAGAAGGGGTTTCGTCCTGAGCTCGCACTATCAGCTGGCCTCGACGGTGTGTTCGGGTTTGATGGCGGTGTAGGCAGAGAAGACACCGAGGCTCGCATGCCGGCGCACGTCGCGAAAACCCGCGTCGGCCAGCGCCTGCATCACCCGCTTGGGCGGAATGCAGGCCTCGATCGTGTCCCAGTAATAGCGCCACAGTTCCGAGGTGTTGCGTTGGCGACCGACCACGCGGGCGATCAGCGGCACCACGGCACGCATGTAGCCCTTGAGCAGCGCGGTTGCGAAGCGGCCCTCGGGCTTGGTGATTTCGAGTACCGCCACCCGCCCGCCGGGGCGCAGCACGCGATGGAACTCGCTGAAGGCTGCCGCCACGTCGCTGATGTGGCGCATGGCGTAACCCATGCTCACGAAGTCGCTGCTGGCATCGGGCCGGGGCAGGGCTTCGGCCACGCCGCGCACCAGTTCGATGCCGGGCAGCTTGACCTGGCCCAACATGCCGGGGCTGGGGTCGATGCCTACGAGCTGGCCGGTGGAGCCGATGAGTTTCAGCGCCTCGCGGGCCACGAGCCCGGTGCCGATGCCCACATCCAGCACCTGCATGCCCGCCGAGAGGCCGGCTTCCCGCAGCGCAGCACGGCGATACGAGGGGCCGGTGCCGAAGGCCAGCACGCTCTCGATGCGGTCGTAGTCCGCGGCCGTGCTGTCGAAGATGCGCAGCAGGAACGCCTGATGCTCGGCCTCGGTCTTGTAGTACAGCGGCAAAGGGGCGTGCGGCGGCAGGATGTCGGGATTCCCGGGCCCGACGGAAGGCGATGGCGTCATCGAACGATTATCACCAAAAGCCCCGGCCCGAATTCCGGGGCCCCAGGGCGGGCGTTGTGTGCGCCGGACAGTAAACTCGGAGCCTGCTTAGAAAACACAGGACAGCGAGATAGAAAGCCATGGCCGGACATAGCAAGTGGGCGAATATTCAGCACCGGAAGGGCCGCCAGGACGAGAAGCGGGGCAAGCTCTGGACCCGCGCCATCCGCGAAATCACAGTGGCCGCCCGCGCCGGTGGCGCCGACCTGGGCTCCAACCCCCGGCTGCGGCTGGCCGTTGAAAAGGCCAAGGCGGTGAACCTGCCCATCGACACCATCAAGCGCAACATCGACAAGGCCACGGGCAACCTCGAAGGCGTCAATTACGAAGAAATTCGTTACGAAGGGTACGGCATCGGTGGCGCGGCGATCATCGTCGACACCATGACCGACAACCGCGTGCGCACCGTGGCCGAAGTGCGCCACGCCTTCTCCAAGCACGGCGGCAACATGGGCACCGAGGGCTCGGTGGCCTTCCAGTTCAAGCACTGCGGCCAGTTCATCTTTGCGCCGGGCACCAATGAAGACAAGGTGATGGAAGTGGCGCTCGAGGCGGGCGCCGAAGACGTCGTTACCGACGACGACGGTGCCATCGAGGTGATCACCGCCGTCGCCGACTTCGAAGCCGTGAAGAACGCGCTCGAAGCCGCGGGCCTGAAGCCCGACGCCGCCGAAGTCACCATGCGCGCCGAAAACACGGTGGACGTGACCGGCGAAGACGCCGCAAGAATGCAGAAGTTGCTCGATGTGCTCGAGGACCTGGACGACGTGCAGGACGTTTATCACAACGCCTCGCTGTCCGAATGAATGTTGTTTGTTGAATCACAGCGAGAAATGAAGGCCCGCGAATGAAGGTACTGGTAATTGGGGGAGGGGGCCGTGAACACGCTCTGGCATGGCGGCTGGCACAGGCTGCCCGGGTGAGCCGTGTGTACGTGGCGCCGGGCAACGGCGGCACCGCAGCCGACGAGCGCTACGACTGCGTCGACATCACCGAGCCCGCCGCGCTGCGCGAATGGGCGATGAAAGAAAAGATCGCGCTGACCGTGGTCGGCCCCGAGGCGCCGCTGGCTGCCGGCGTGGTGGACGAGTTCCGCGCGCACGGCCTGCGCATCTTCGGCCCCACGCAGGCGGCCGCCCAGCTCGAAAGCTCGAAGGCCTTCTCCAAGGCCTTCATGAAGCGCCACAAGATCCCGACCGCCGAGTACGAGGCTTTCACCGACGCCGCCGCGGCGCATGCGTACATCGACGCCAAGGGCGCGCCCATCGTCGTCAAGGCCGACGGCCTGGCGGCTGGCAAGGGCGTGGTGGTTGCCATGACCGCAGAGGAAGCGCACGAGGCCGTCGACTTCATGCTGGTCGACAACAAGTTCGGCGTGTCGCACAACGAAGGCGGCGCGCGCGTCGTCATCGAAGAATTCCTGCAGGGCGAGGAAGCCAGCTTCATCGTGCTGTGCGACGGCAAGAACGTCACTGCACTGGCCACCAGCCAGGACCACAAGCGCCTGCTCGACAACGACGAAGGTCCCAACACCGGTGGCATGGGGGCGTATTCGCCCGCGCCGGTGGTCACGGCCGAGGTGCATGCGCGCGCCATGCGCGAGATCATCCTGCCGACCATCCGCGGCATGGAGAAAGACGGCATTCCGTTCACCGGCTTCCTCTACGCCGGCCTGATGATCGACGCCACGGGCCACCCCAAGACGCTCGAATTCAACTGCCGCATGGGCGACCCCGAGACGCAGCCGATCATGATGCGCCTGAAGTCCGACCTGTTCGAGGTGTTCTGGCACGCCACCGACGGCACGCTCGACCAGGTCGAGCTGCAATGGGACCGGCGCGTGGCGCTGGGCGTGGTGATGGCCGCGCACGGCTACCCGCTGTCGCCGCGCAAGGGCGACCGCATCACCGGCATTCCGGCCGAGGCGCCCGATGCCGTGGTGTTCCACGCCGGCACGACGCTGGAAAACGGCGAGCTCAAGACCAGCGGCGGGCGCGTGCTCTGCGTGACCGTGCTGGCCGACAGCGTGAAGCAGGCGCAGCAGCGGGCCTATGAGGTTGCTGCGCGCGTCAACTTCGACGGCGCTCAATACCGCAAGGACATCGGATTCCGCGCGGTGCACGCGCGCAACACCCACGGCGCTTGATGCAGCAAACCAACCCGGCAGCGGTCGGCGAGTACCTGCGCGGACTGCAGCAGTCGATCATCGCGGCGGTCGAGAAGGCCGACGGCGGCATCTGCGTGCGAGACGCCTGGCAGAAGGCGCCCGGCGAACCGCTGCAGGGCCATGGGCTGACCTGCATCCTTGAAGGCGGTGAACTGTTCGAGCGCGCGGGCTGCGGCTTCTCGCAGGTGCGCGGACCGAAGCTGCCGCCCTCGGCCACGCAGAACCGGCCCGAGTTGGCGGGCGCGCCTTTCGAAGCGATGGGCGTGTCGCTGGTGTTCCATCCGCGCAACCCCTACGTGCCGATCGTTCACATGAACGTGCGCATGCTGGCTGCGCTGCCCAAAGAGGGTGCAGGAGGCGAGCCGGTCTGCTGGTTCGGCGGCGGCATGGACCTCACGCCGTGCTACGGCTTCGAGGAAGACGCGGTGCATTTCCACACCACGTGCCGAGACGCGCTCGCCCCTTTCGGCGACGACAAGTACCCGCGCTTCAAAACCTGGTGCGACGAATATTTCTTCCTGAAGCATCGCGGCGAGCAGCGCGGCATCGGCGGCATCTTCTTCGACGATTTTTCCGAGGGCGGTTTCGAGAACGGCTTCGCGCTGATTCGCTCGGTGGGCGATGGCTTTTTGCCGGCGTATCTGCCGATCGTCGAGCGCCGCCGCGCCACGCCTTACTCGGAGCGCGAACGCAGCTTCCAGCTCTATCGGCGCGGCCGTTACGTCGAGTTCAACCTCGTGTGGGACCGCGGCACGCACTTCGGCCTTCAGTCGGGCGGGCGTACCGAATCGATCCTGCTGTCGATGCCGCCGCTGGCCAGCTGGGCCTACCAGCAGCAGCCCGAGCCGGGCAGCCCCGAAGCCGCGCTGTACAGCGACTTCATCGTGCGGCGCGACTGGTTGTGAACCGCTCCGGCACTGCGGTGCGTCGCATCGGCGTTTTCGGCGGCGCGTTCGATCCGCCGCACAACGCCCATGTCGCGCTAGCCGAAGCCGCGCTGGCGCAACTCGATCTTGCCGAACTGCACGTCATTCCCACGGGGCAGGCATGGCACAAGAGCAGGGCGCTCACGCCGAAGGAAGACCGCCTTGCGATGACGCGGCTGGCCTTCGCTGACCTGAAAGGCACCGTCGTCATCGACAGCCGCGAAGTGCTGCGCGACGGGCCCACCTACACACTCGACACCCTGCACGAACTGCAGCGCGAGCAGCCCGGCGCACAGCTGGTCCTGATCATGGGCGCCGACCAGGCGAGCGCGTTGCCGACCTGGCACGGCTGGCAGGATATACTCGGCATTGCTATCGTTTCTGTAGCGTATCGCGCACTATCGACGAGCAACGCTGCTCGTTTTGATCCGAAAATGCTTCCCGGCCTCCCGGCTGGCGCGCGTTTCGAGGCGCTCGAACTGCCACCTATGAACAACAGCGCCACCGAGATTCGGCGGCGCGCGGAGCTTGGCGTGGACATTTCCTCGCTGGTTCCGCCCACGGTTGCACGCTATATTGACCAACACCACCTCTACCGCTCTGCCTGATGACCACTGAAGCCGCCGCCAAGAAAGACACCCAGAAACTCCAGCGAGCCATCATCGATGGTCTCGAAGACGTCAAGGCGCAGGACATCCAGGTATTCGACACAGAACATCTTTCACCGCTTTTCGAGCGCGTGATCGTGGCGTCGGGCACCTCCAACCGCCAGACGAAGGCGCTGGCCGCCAGCGTGCGCGACGCGGTGCGCGAAGCCGGTTTCGGCAAGCCGCGCATCGAGGGCGAGGACAACGGCGAGTGGATCATCGTGGACTGCGGCGCGGCCGTGGCGCACATCATGCAGCCCGCCATCCGCCAGTACTACCACCTCGAAGAGATCTGGGGCGACAAGCCGGTGCGTGCAAAGCTCGGCGGCGCGAAGCCCGCGGTCGCCACCGCATCGAAGGTCGGCACCGAAGAGAAGAAGCCGGCCACCAAGACGCCGACGCTGCGCCGCTCCAGCGCTGCCAAGACCGCGATCCGCGCGGCAGAACAAGAAGCCAAGGCTGCGAAGACCCCGGCCAAGAAAACCGCTGCCAAGAAGGCGCCCGCCCGGAAGACCACCACCGCGCGCGTGCCGGTCAAGGTCGTCGGCAAGCCCGCTGCCAAGAAGCCCGCTGCAAAGAAGACGACGACGGCTGCCAGGAAGGCGCCAGCCCGCCGCGCATGAAGCTGCTGGTGGTCGCCGTCGGGCAGCGCATGCCCGATTGGGCACAGACTGCCTGGGACGACTACGCCAAGCGCTTCCCGCCCGAGCTCAAGCTCGAGCTGCGAGCAGTCAAGACCGAGCCGCGCGGCTCCAAGTCGCTTGAAACGCTGTACGCCGCGGAGCGCGAGCGCATCGAAGGCGCAATTGCGCGCGGCATGCGCGTCGTCGCGCTCGACGAGCGCGGCACGGCGCTGACCACCAAGGCGCTTGCCGCGCGCCTGCAGGCCTGGCAAGGCGAGGGCGACGACGTCGCCCTGGTCATCGGCGGGCCCGACGGGCTCGACCCGGCCTTCAAGGCCGCGGCCCACGAACGCATCCGCCTGTCCGACCTGACGCTGCCGCACGCGATGGCGCGGGTGCTGCTGGTCGAGCAGCTGTACCGGGCGTGGTCGGTCAATGCGGGTCATCCTTACCACCGCGAATGACAAGCGCCGACGGGCAGGTCGCGTTGCTCGAGGAGAAGGGCCATGCGCTGCTGCCGGCGCTGTTGCCGTTTGATCTGCTGGACGCAACCGCGCGGTCGCTCGACCATTGGCTGGGGCAGGCGGCAGGCAGCCGCAACCTTTTGGCCCAGCCGCACTGCAGTGAGATTGCTGTTCAGCTGAAAACACGGCTGGTCGGCATGGGCCTGCTCGATGCTTCATCGGTGGCCGTGCAATGCACGCTCTTCGACAAGACGGCCGACAGGAACTGGCTGGTTGCGCTGCATCAGGACACCTCGATTCCCGCCTCGGGCGCCGGCATGCCTGCCGTCCTCAAGGAGGGCGAGCCGTATGTGCAGCCGCCGGTCGACGTGTTGCGATCGCTGCTCGCCGTGCGGGTGCATCTGGATGATTGCGGCGTGGATGCGGGGCCGTTGCGCGTCGTATCGGGCAGCCACCGCGCCGGACGGCTGAGCGATGCCGAAGCGCAGGACTTGCGCGTCGAACACGGCGAGACGGCCTGCACGGCGGCACGGGGCGACGCCCTGCTGATGCGCCCCTTGCTGCTGCATGCGTCCTCCCGCGCCCGGTCACCGGCTCGTCGCCGAGTCCTTCACTTTCTTTTCGGACCCGCGCGCCTGCCGCACGGACTGGTCTGGAACCGTACTGTGGCCGGCGGGCAGCCGGCCCTTCAGGAGAACTGAACCTTGCCGGACTTCATCTACCTCGCTTCGCAGAGCCCACGCCGCGCCCAACTGCTCGGCCAACTCGGCGTGCGCCACGAACTGCTGCTGGCCGATGCCGACGAAGACGCCGAATCGCTCGAAGCCGTGCTGCCCAACGAGGCTCCTGCAACGTATGTGCAGCGCGTTACGGCCCTGAAGCTCGATGCTGCCGTGGCCCGGCTTCAACGCCGAGACCTTGCCGACGCGCCGGTGCTCTGCGCCGACACCACGGTCGCACTCGGCCGCACCATCCTCGGCAAGCCCGAAGACGCGGCCGATGCGGCGCGCATGCTGCGATTGCTCTCAGGCGCCACGCACCGCGTGCTGACCGCCGTTGCGCTGCAGCATGGCGCACAACGCCACGCCGCGCTCAGCGTGTCGCGCGTGCGCTTCGCCGACATCACAGACGCCCAGATCGCCCGCTATGCGGAAAGCGGCGAGCCGCTGGGCAAGGCCGGTGCCTACGCCATTCAAGGCGCGGCGGCCGCGTTCATCGAGCACATCAGCGGGTCCTATTCGGGCATCATGGGCCTCCCCATGTTCGAGACAGCAGGGCTGCTTCGAAACGCCGGTTTCAATACTTGAGAATTCCATGCAAGACATCCTGATCAACTGGTCTCCGCAGGAGACCCGTGTGGCGCTGGTCGAGCACGGCGCGGTGCAAGAGCTGCACGTCGAGCGAACGCTGGAGCGAGGCTTGGTCGGCAACATCTACCTCGGCAAGGTGTCGCGCGTGCTGCCGGGCATGCAGTCGGCCTTCATCGACATCGGCCTGGAGCGCACGGCTTTCCTGCACGTGGCCGACATCGTGGCGCCGTTCACTCCGGGCTCGCGGCCCAGTGCGCCGGCGCCCGAGCGCGACCACCGCAACGGCGGGCCGATGGTGCCCATCGAGAAGCAGGTGTTCGAGGGCCAGTCGCTGCTGGTACAGGTCATCAAGGACCCCATCGGCACCAAGGGCGCGCGGCTGTCCACGCAGATCAGCATTGCCGGGCGGCTGCTGGTGTTCTTGCCGCAGGACAACCACATAGGCGTGTCGCAGAAGATCCCGTCGGACCAGCGCGAGTCGCTGCGCAACCGCATGCTGGCGCTGATCGAGGCGGCTGCTGCGGCCGACAGTGGCGGCGTGGTGCCGGCCAACACCGGCGGCTTCATCCTGCGCACCAACGGCGAGGACTCCACCGACCCCGAGCTGGCCGAAGACATCGCCTATCTGCGCAAGACCTGGTCGCGCATCCGTGACGCCTCGATGCGCATGCCGCCGATGTCGTTGCTGCACCAGGACCTGAGCCTGCTGCAGCGCGTGCTGCGCGACATGACCAGCGAAGACACGCAGACCATCCGCATCGACTCGCGAGAGCAGTTCGAGGTGCTGCTGAAGTTCGGGCTCGAATTCATGCCCAAGGCGGCGGGCAAGCTGCAGCACTACAAGGGCGAGCGGCCGATCTTCGATTTGTATTCGGTCGACGAGGAAATCGCGAAGGCGCTGGGCCGGCGCGTCGAACTCAAGTCGGGCGGCTACCTTGTGGTCGACCAGACCGAGGCGTTGACCACGGTGGACGTGAACACCGGCGGCTTCGTCGGTGCACGCAACTTCGACGACACCATCTTCAAGACCAACCTCGAGGCGGCGCAGGCCATTGCGCGGCAGCTGCGGCTGCGCAACCTGGGCGGGATCATCATCGTCGACTTCATCGACATGGGTCGCGACGACCACCGCGAGCAGGTGCTGGCGGAGTTCCGCAAGCAACTGGCGCGCGACCGCGTGAAGACCACGGCCGGCGGCTTCTCTCAGCTCGGGCTGGTCGAGATGACGCGCAAGCGCACCCGCGAATCGCTGGCGCACATGCTGTGCGAGCCTTGCGCGGCCTGCGGCGGCCAGGGCATCGTTAAGACCGCGCGCAGCGTGGCCTACGATGTGATGCGAGAGATTTTGCGCGAGGCGCGGCAGTTCACGCCGCGCGAGTTCCGCATCGTGTCGTCGCCGCAGGTGATCGAGCTGTTCCTCGACGAGGAGAGCCAGCACCTGGCGGGGCTGAGCGACTTCATCGGCAAGCCGATTTCGCTGCAGTCCGAGCCCGCGATCGGGCAGGGACAGTACGACATCGTGCTGCTTTAAGGCCTAAAGCGTCGGGTCTTGCCCCGGCGGCGCGCTGCGCACCGCCAGTGTCTGCAGCCGCGCGTAGAGGCCGTCCAGCGCCATGAGTTGCTCGTGGCTGCCTTGCTCGGCGATGCGGCCTTGCTCCATCACGATGATCCGGTCGGCATGCTGGATGGTCGACAGGCGGTGGGCGACGATCAGCGTGGTGCGGTTCTGCATCAGCCGCTGCAGGGCGTCCTGCACCAGCCGTTCGGATTCGGTGTCGAGCGCCGAGGTAGCCTCGTCGAGCAGCAGCACGGGCGCATTCTTGTAGAGCGCGCGGGCAATGGCGAGGCGCTGGCGCTGGCCGCCTGAAAGCTGCGTGGCGTTGTGGCCGAGTACCGTGTCGAGGCCCTGGGGCAGGCTTTCGACGTGCGCACTCAGGTTGGCCGCCTCGATGCACTGCAGCACGCGCTCGCGGTCGATCTCGCCGCCCAGCGCCACGTTGGCCGCCAGCGTCTCGTTGAGCATCACCACGTCCTGGCTCACCATGGCGAACTGGGCGCGCAGGCTTTTCAATTGCCATTCGCTGGTGTCGTGCCCGTCGAGCAGCACCTGCCCGCCGCTGGGCTGCACGAAGCGCGGCAGCAGGTTGACCAGCGTGGTCTTGCCCGAGCCCGAAGGGCCGACGAAGGCCACCACCTGGCCGGGTTCGATGGTCAGGCTCACGCCGTCGAGCGCGCGCTGTTCGTCTTCGCCGCGGTAGCTGACTTGCACGTTGCGCAGTTCGATGCGTCCTTCGGCGTGTTCGACCTGGAACGTGCCTTGGGACTCCGGGGCCACGTCGTCGATCAGTATCAGTCCGCGCTCCAGTGCGGCGAGGCCGCGTGTGATCGGGCCGGCCACTTCGGCGAGGCGCCGGATCGGCGCGATCAGCATCAGCATGGCCGTGATGTAGGCGACGAAGCCGCCTACCGTGAAGCCCTGCTTGCCGCTTTGCCACAGCGCGATCATCACCACGATCGACAGCGCGAGCGACGCCATCATCTGCGTGAGCGGCGTGGTGGCGGCTTGGGCGATGGTCGACTTCACGGCCAGCCGGTTCAGGCGCTGGCTCAGTTGCTCGAAGCGGCGGCCCTGCGCGCCTTCCGCGCCGTGCAGGCGCACCACGCGGTGGGCGAGCACGTTTTCCTCGACCACGTAGGCCAGCTCGTCGGTGGCCTGCTGGCCCTGCTGGGTCAGGCGATAGAGTCGCTTGGAGAACACCTTCATGATCCAGGAGATGCTGGGCACCAGGAAGGCGACGATGAGGGTGAGCTTCCAGTTCAGGTAGACCAGATAGCCCAGCAGCGCGATCAGCGTGAAGCCGTCGCGCGAGAGTCCGAGGATCGCTTGCACCAGCAGCATCGCGCCGGTCTGCACTTCGTAGACCACCGTGTTCGAGAGGGTGCTGGCCGACTGCCGGGCGAACAGCGCGAGTTCGGCGCCGAGCAGCCGCTCGAACAACACTCGCCGCAGCTTCTGCATGCCTTCGTTGGCGATGCGCGACAGCGCGTACTGGGAAATGAACTGGGCGATGCCGCGCACTGCAAACAGCAGCAGCACGGCGGCGGGCACGAACCACAAGGGCATCTCGCCGCGCGTGAAGCCCCGGTCGAGCAGGGGCTTCAGCAGGGCGGCCATCAGCGGCTCGGTGATTGCTGCCAGCATCGCTCCGCTCAGTCCAAGGGCCCACCATTGGCGGGAGCCGCCAAACCAGGTCATGAGTCGCGCCATACGGCGCATCAGGGGAGGGCGTACGTTCTCGCCGCCGGGGGGTGCTTGCATGGCGGCGGATTCTACGGGGGCCCTCATTCAGGGCCTTCCGCAGGTGCTTCTGTAGGACCGCGCCGCCGGATAAACGTTTTGTGACGGCGGCTTCAAGCCAGTGTGTAACATGTGGCCCGTTACAGCCGGGGAGAACTTTTTACCCGGAAACCTCTCCGAACCGCATGAACAAGCCGTTGCCAACTCTAATTCCAACTCCTTCTTCATCGTTATTTGCACGCCGCACGCTCATCGCGGCTCTCGCTGCCACTCCCATGCTTCCTGCACTGGCCCAGTTCCGGGTCGAGGTGTCGGGCGTCGGGCTCACGCAGCTGCCGATTGCGCTCGTTCCTTTCAAGGGCCAGGAAGGCTCGCCCCAGAAGATCTCGGACATCGTCCAGGCCGACCTGGAACGCAGTGGCCAGTTCCGCGGTGTCGACGCTTCGGGCCAGGCGCTGGACGAGGCCTCGCGCCCCGACCTGTCGCTGTGGCGCCAGCGCACGGCCGATTCGCTCGTGGTGGGCAGTGTCAACCGGCTGGCCGATGGCCGCTTCGACGTGCGCTTCCGCCTGTGGGACGTGGTGAAGGGGCAGGACCTGGGTGGCCTGAGCTACACCGTTCCTCAGGGTGACCTGCGCCTTGCCTCGCACCGCATTGCCGACTACGTGTACGAGAAGCTGACCGGCGAAAAGGGCATCTTCTCGACCCGCATCGCCTACGTCACCAAGGGCGGCAGCCGCTACTCGCTGTGGGTGGCCGATGCCGACGGCGAGAACGCCCAGGCCGCGCTCGCCAGCCCCGAACCCATCATCTCGCCCTGCTGGTCGTCCAACGGGCAACAGTTGGCGTATGTGTCCTTCGAGTCGCGCAAGCCTGTCGTGTACGTGCACAACGTGGCCACCGGCCAGCGCCGGCTGCTTGCCAACTTCAAGGGTTCCAATAGCGCGCCGGCCTGGGCGCCGGACGGCAATTCGCTTGCCGTCACGCTCAGCCGCGATGGCGGCTCGCAGCTGTTCTCCATTCCGGCCAGCGGCGGCGAACCGCGCCGCCTGACGCAAAGCTCCAGCATCGACACCGAGCCGGTGTACTCGGCCGACGGCGGCACCATCTATTTCGTGAGCGACCGCGGCGGTGCGCCCCAGATCTACAAGATGAGCGCCGGCGGCGGCAACCCGACGCGGGTGACCTTCAGCGGCACCTACAACATTTCTCCGTCTGTCAGCGGCGATGGCCGGTGGTTGGCCTACATCTCCCGAGTGGGCGGTGCCTTCAAACTCCATGTGATGGAGTTGGCAACCGGCAACGTCAGCGCAATCACCGACACCTCCGCGGACGAAAGTCCAAGTTTTGCCCCGAACAGCAAGCTGATCGTCTATGCAACGCAATTGCAGGGCCGCGAAGCCCTGATGACGACCACGCTCGATGGAAAAATAAAGGCACGACTGGCGGGACAGGCGGGAGACATCAGGGAACCGGACTGGGGTCCGTTTCAAAAGCAATGACCAAGGTTTATTTGAGGAGTTTGAAAATATGTTGAAACGTACGATTTATTCGCTGGCCATCGTGGCTCTCATCGCCGGTTGCTCGTCGGGCACCAAGCTCAACGAAACGCCGGTGACCGACCGTTCCGGCACGGCCGGCGGCCAGCAAGGCGCCAGCACCGTGGCACCTGTCACCATCGATCCGACCGCGGGCACCGCGCAAGGTCCGATTGGCGTCGAGCGCATCGTGTATTTCGACTACGACAGCTACACGGTCAAGCCCGAGTTCCAGTCGCTGATCGACGGCCACGCCAGGTTCCTCAAGGCCAACCCGCAACGCCGCGTCTCGATCGAAGGCCACACCGACGAACGTGGCGGCCGCGAGTACAACCTTGCACTCGGCCAGAAGCGTTCCGAAGCCGTGCGCCGCGCGCTGACCCTGCTGGGCGTGAGCGACAGCCAGATCGAAGCCGTGAGCTTCGGCAAGGAAAAGCCTGCTGTCACGGGCTCGGGTGAAGAAGTGTGGGCGCAGAACCGCCGCGCCGAAATCCGCTACACCCGGTGATGCCACGCGCCATGCTGCGAGGCGCGGCGCTGGCTGCCGCCTTGCTCTGCGTCTCGATGGGGTCGCAGGCTGCACTGTTCGAGGACGACGAGGCTCGCCGCGCCATCCTCGACTTGCGCCAGCGCGTCGAGGCCATGCGCCAGCAGACCGACCAGCGGCTGACCGACGAGAACGGCCAGCTTCGCCGCAGCCTGCTCGACCTGCAGAACCAGATCGAGCAGATGCGTGGCGACCTGGCGCGCATGACCGGCCAGAACGAGCAGCTCACCCGCACGGTGAGCGAGATGCAGTCGCGCCAGACCACCATCGACGACAAGCTCAAGCAGAGCGAGCCTTCGAAGGTGTCGGTGGACGGCCGCGAGTTCACCGCCGATCCCAAGGAAAAGGCCGACTTCGACGCCGCCCTCGGCGTGTTCCGCTCGGGCCAGTTCGCGCAAGCGCAGACCGCGTTTGCCGAGTTCGTCAAGCGCTACCCGCAAAGCGGCTACAACGCCTCGGCACTGTTCTGGCTCGGCAATGCGCAGTACGCCACACGCAACTACAACGAGGCCATCGCGAACTTCCGCTCCATGCTCTCGCTCGCGCCCGACCATGCCAAGGCCCCCGAGGCCGTGCTGTCGATCGCGAACTGCCAGATCGAGCTGAAGGACACGCGCGCCGCGCGCCGCACGCTGGAAGACCTGACCAAGGCCTATCCGCAGTCCGAAGCCGCACAGGCCGGCCGCGAGCGCCTCTCGCGCCTGCGCTGATGCCGGCGGAGCTTTCCGCTTGAGCGCCATCATCGCTGCCGCGTTCACCACTCCTCCTGCCGCCGCGGATGTCGTCACCGACACTGCGGCGCCTGACTTTGCGCGCCGCTTCGGCGGGCTCGAGCGGCTGTATGGCGTGGCTGGTGCCGCGCACATCCGCAACGCGCACGTGCTGGTCGTTGGCATCGGCGGCGTGGGCTCGTGGGCGGTCGAGGCGCTGGCGCGCAGCGGGGTGGGGCGGCTGACCATGATTGACCTCGACCACGTGTCGGAGTCGAACATCAACCGCCAGATCCACGCGCTCGACGCGACCGTGGGACAGGCCAAGGTCGAAGCCATGCGCGACCGCATCGCGCAGATCAACCCCGAGTGCAAGGTGCAGGCGATCGACGAGTTCGTCGAGCCCGGCAACTGGCTCTCGCTGCTCGACACGGCACAGGCTGCGAACGGGCCGGCAACGGCCGTCATCGATGCCTGCGACCAGGTGAAGGCCAAGGTGGCCATGGCGGCATGGGCGCGTGCATCGTCGCGCACGGCGTTCATCACGGTGGGCGCGGCGGGCGGGAAGCGGCAGGCGCACAAGGTCGACATCGACGACCTGTCGCTCGTCACGCACGACCCGCTGCTTGCGCAGTTGCGTCAGCGCCTGCGCAAGGAGCATGGCGCCCCGCGTGAAGGCCGCAAGATCGGCGTTGCCTGCGTCTTCAGCCGCGAAAGCGTGGCGCCGCCGGATGCGTCGTGCGCAATCGAAGGCGACGGTTCGCTCAACTGTCACGGCTACGGCTCGGTGGTGAGCGTGACGGCAACCTTCGGTCAATGTGCTGCAGGTTGGGTGCTCGACAAAATCGCGTCAAACGTCGCGCTATAATCTTTGGCTTTGCCGGATTCGACGTCGGCAAGAGCAAGAATAAAAAAGGTTTGGGACGTTAGCTCAGTTGGTAGAGCAGCGGACTTTTAATCCGTTGGTCACTGGTTCGAATCCAGTACGTCCTACCAAACTTTCAAGAATCCCCGCCTGCCTTGTGCGCGCGGGGATTTTTTCTGCGCGCGATCAAGCCAGACCGTTCAGGTGCTCATAGAGGATCAAGATGCCGATCCCGATCAGTACCAGGCCGCCAATGATCTCCGCTCGCTTGCCGAGCACCGCGCCCAATACGCGCCCCACCATCACGCCGATGAGTCTGCTACGATTTCCGCCCCGGGGAAACAGCCTCCCGGTCTGCAAAGTAAGACGGTGTCCCGTCCAAGCGCTGGCGACTCATAACGGAGCTATCCGTGGACACCGTACTGCCTGACTCCTCTCCCGCGCATTCCGCGCCAATCCAGCCCGTATCCTTCGCCGAAGCATTCCGCTTCTGGCTCAAGCTCGGCTTCATCAGCTTCGGCGGTCCTGCCGGGCAGATCGCGATCATGCATACCGAGCTGGTCGAGCGGCGGCGCTGGATCAGCGAGAAGCGCTTTCTGCACGCGCTCAACTACTGCATGCTGCTGCCCGGACCGGAGGCCCAGCAACTGGCCACTTACATCGGCTGGCTGATGCACCGCACCTGGGGCGGCATCGTCGCCGGCGCGCTGTTCGTGCTGCCGTCGCTGTTCATCCTGATCGCGCTGTCCTGGATCTACATGGCCTACGGCAATGTGCCCGCGGTGGCAGGCATCTTCTACGGCATCAAGCCGGCCGTCACTGCGCTGGTGCTGCACGCGGCCCATCGCATCGGCACGCGGGCACTGAAGAATTGGTGGATGTGGGGCATCGCGGGCGCGGCCTTCGTGGCCATCTTCGCCTTCGACACACCGTTCCCAGCGATCGTGATCGGGGCCGCGCTGATCGGCCATTTCGGGGCGCGCCGGGCGCCGGGCGTGTTCGCGCTGGGCGGTGGCCATGGCGGCGCCAATCAGGGCTACGGACCGGCGCTGATCGATGACGACACGCCGACCCCCGCGCATGCCCGCTTCACGCGCGGCCGCCTTGCCAAGGTGTTGGCAGTGGGACTCGGCCTGTGGGCCCTGGCGATGGGCGTGCTCGTGGCCACGCAGGGCTGGCAGAGCGCGCTGGCGCAGATGGGCTGGTTCTTCACCAAGGCTGCGCTGCTGACCTTCGGCGGCGCCTACGCCGTGCTGCCTTATGTGTACCAGGGGGCGGTCGAGCATTACCACTGGCTCAACGGCACGCAGATGATCGACGGCCTGGCGCTCGGCGAGACCACGCCCGGGCCGCTGATCATGGTGGTGGCCTTCGTCGGCTTCGTGGGCGGCTGGCTGCAGCAGATCGCGGGGCCGGGCGCCTTGTTCGTCGGCGGGGCGTTGGCGGCCACGGTGGTGACTTTCTTCACCTTCCTGCCGTCGTTCGTTTTCATCCTCGCGGGCGGGCCGCTGATCGAGGCCACGCACGGCAGGCTCGGGTTCACCGCGCCGCTGTCGGCTGTTACAGCCGCGGTGGTCGGCGTGATCCTGAATCTCGCGCTGTTCTTCGCGTACCACGTGCTGTGGCCGCAGGGTTTCGGTGGGCGCTTCGACGCGCTGTCCGCGCTCATCGCGGTGGCTGCGGCCGTGGCGCTCTTTCGCTTCAAGGTCGGCGTGATGCCGCTGCTCGGCGCCTGCGCGGCCGTCGGGCTGCTGGCGACCCTGGTGCCCGGGCTGCGCTGAGGAGCTGCGCGCGGCCGGCTGGTCTATGCGCTTCATCGAGCCCGAGGGTTCTTCTTCAGTGCGGATGCGCGTGGTGCGCGTCCGGCACGTGCGCATGCGTGTGGTGCAGCGGCGTGTGGTGGTGCGGGTGGCTGTGCTCGCCTACCGGCATCGGGTCGTGCATATGGTCGTGATGCCCGTCGTCGTGCCGGTGCGCGTGCTCATGGTCGAGCGGCTCGTGGTCGTGCGCATGGCCGTGGGATTCGGCCAGGTGCAAGGCAACGCCGGCAAGCATCAGCAAGCCGCCGGTTGCCATGCCCCAGCTCAAGGCACGGTCCCCCAGCGCGATGGCGACCACTGCGCCGATGAACGGCGCGAAGGCGAACACCGAGCCCGTGCGCGCCGCGCCGAAGGCACGTTGCGCCAGCAGGTAGAGCCGCAGGCTGAGCCCGTAGCCGCTGGCACCGATGGCGAGCAGAGCCAGGGCCGCGGTCCAGCCAGGCAGCGGTTCGCCGGTCGCAATTGCGAGCAGGGCGGTCGCGCCCGCGCCCAGCAGCGACTTGCCGAGCACCACCTGGCCGGGATCGCGCTCGGCCAGCGCGCGCGACAGGGTGTTGTCGATGCCCCAGGCAGCCGTGGCAGCAAGCACCGCGAGCAGGCCCAGCAGCTGCACGCCGCCGCTCAGGCCCCGGTCGATCACCAGCACCATGCCGCCCGCGAGCAGCAACAGCATCGCGCTCCACACCCGGCGGTCCATCACCTCGCGGTAGAGCGTGCGCGCCAGCACTGCGGTGAACAGCGCTTCGAGCGCGAGCATGAGCGAGGCGCTGGTGCCGCTGGTGTGCTGCAGGCCCCAGGCGAGCGCCACGGGGCCGATGACGGCGCCGAACAGTGCCATCAACGACAGCCGCTTCAGGTCGGCGCGGCGCAGCGCTGCTTCGCGTTCCACCGGCTGGCGCAGCCAGGCGCCCATGAACGCGGCGCCGGCGTAGAGCAGGGCGGCGGTGGTGAAGGCGCCGAGTCCCGCGCCCGCGCGCTGGACCAACGGCGTGCTGATGCCGAAGAGTGCCGCAGCCGCGAGGGCCAGCAGGCCGCCGCGCATTGCCGGGAGATGGAAGAGGGGCACGTCTTCAGTCCTTCAAGAGTCGTTGCTGCAATTCTGAAACGAAAAAGCCCGCTGCTTTCACGGCAGCGGGCTCGACCAGTGCGACCTGGCCCGAAGGCTCAGGCCTCCGGCGCCACCGCCCCCGGCAACGCCGGCTGTTCCGGCGGGCTCTCCGCGCTTTCTTCCTTCTGATGCCGCGCCGCAATGAACAGGTACATCGCAGGCACGACAAACAAGGTGAACAGCGTGCCGATCGACAGCCCGCTGAAGATCACGATGCCCATCGCCTTGCGCCCGGCCGCGCCAGCGCCCGAGGCAATGACCAGAGGCAGCACGCCGAAGACCATTGCCGCCGTCGTCATCAGAATCGGGCGCAGCCGCGTGCCGGCCGCCTCGACGATGGCGTCGAGCTTGCTCAGCCCCTGTTTCTGCAGCCGGTTCGCCACTTCGACGATCAGGATGCCGTGCTTGCTGATCAGCCCCATCAGCGTGACCAGCCCCACCTGCGTGTAGATGTTCATCGAGGCAAAGCCCCAGAAGATGAAGATCATTGCGCCGAAGAGGGCCAGCGGCACCGACACCAGGATCACCACCGGGTCGCGGAAGCTCTCGAACTGCGCCGCCAGCGCCAGGAACACGATGATCAGCGCGAACAGGAAGGTGATGGCGAAGTTGCCCGACTCCTGCACGAACTGGCGCGACTGGCCCGAGTAGTCGACCGTGTAGCCGCTGGGCGCCAGCTGCTGCACCACGCCGCGCAGGTACTCCAGCGTTTCGCCCTGCGTGCCGCTGGGCACGCCCTGGATGGTCACGGAGTTGAGCTGCTGGAAGTGGTTCACCGTCTCGGGCTGCACCGTGTACTTCAGGCTAGCGACCGTGCTTGCCGGCACCACGCCGTTCGGGGTCTTGATGTAGAAGTTGAGCACGTCAGAGGGGTTGAGCCGGTCGACCTGCTGCACCTGCGGGATCACCTTGTACGAGCGGCCCGAGATCGAGAAGTAGTTGACATACCCGCCGCCCAGCGCCGCGCCCATCGCGTTGCCCACGTCCTGCTGCGTGATGCCCAGCGTGGCGATCTTGTCGCGGTCGACCACCACGGTGGCCTGCGGCAGGTCGATCTTCAGGTCGGCATCGATGTAGTAGAACTTTCCGTCCGCGCGCGCCTTGTCCATGATCTGCTGCGCGAGCGTGTTCAGGTTCTCGAAGGGCTCGGTCGTCTTGATGACGAACTGCACCGGCAGGCCCGAGGCACCCGGCAGCGCCGGGAACTGGAAGGCCACGACCTTCGCGCCCGCAATGCCGTTCCAGCGGTTCTGCAGATCGGCCTGGATCTCGTGCGCACTGCGCGTGCGCTGGTCCCAGGGCTTGAGCAGCACGCCGGCAATGCCCGCGTTGGTGCTCGGCACGCCGGTCAGCTGGAACAGCTGCGCGTATTCGGGCGTGTCGTGCGCAACCTTGAAGATCTGGTCCGCATAGGTCTGCATCTGGTTGATGGTGGCCGTGGGCGCGCCCACCACCTGCGACAGCACGATGCCCTGGTCTTCCTCGGGCGCAAGCTCCGACTTCGACATCTTGAACATCACGAACAGCAGCGCCACGAGGATGGCGCCCATCACGATCATCACCGGCCAGGTCTTCAGCACGCCGCGCAATATCAGCTGGTAGCGGCGGTGCACGCGTTCGAAGGTGTGCTCGATGAAAGTCGCGAACTTGCCGGTGTCCTGCTCGGGCTTGAAGAAGCGCGAGCACATCATCGGCGACAGCGTGAGCGCAACCACGCCCGACACCACCACCGAGCCCGCGAGCGTGAACGCGAATTCGGTGAACAGCGATCCGGTCAGCCCGCCCTGGAAACCGATGGGCACGTACACCGCAACCAGCACCACCGTCATGGCAAGAATGGGCCCGCCCAGTTCACGTGCCGCGAGCAGCGAAGCCTGCATCGGCGACTTGCCCTCCCGCATGTGCCGGTCGACGTTCTCCACCACGATGATCGCGTCGTCCACCACCAGCCCGATCGCCAGCACCAGCGCCAGCAGCGTGAGCAGGTTGATGGAGTAGCCAAGCACCAGCATCACGAAGAAAGTGCCGATCAGCGACAGCGGCATGGCAATCACCGGTACCACCACTGCGCGGAAGCTGCCCAGGAAGAGGTAGATCACCACCGTCACGATGATCAGCGCCTCGACCAGCGTCTTGATCACTTCGCTGATGGAGGTGTTGATGAAGTCGGTCGAGTCGTAGACGATCTTTCCGGTCAGGCCCGTGGGCAACTGGGCCTGCAGGTCGGGGAACACGGTGCGAACCTGCTTGGCCACTTCGAGGATGTTGGCCTCGGGCGCGACCTTGATGCCGATGAACACCGAGCGCACGCCGTTGAAGGCCACGTTGAAGTCGTAGTTCTCAGAGCCGAGCGTGACATTGGCCACGTCCTGCAGCCGCACGATGGCGCCGTTGCTGCTCTTCACAGAGAGCTGCTTGAACTCGTCCACGCTGTGCAGCGAAGTGCCGGCCGTGAGCGGCACGCTCACCATCTGGCCCTTGCTGGTGCCCACGGCCGCCAGGTAGTTGTTGGCGGCGAGCGCGGTGCTCACGTCGGTGGCGGTCACGCCGTAGGCGGCCATCTTCTGCGCGTCGAGCCAGGCCCGCAGCGCGAAGGTGCGCGCACCGAGGATTTCGGCAGTCTGCACGCCCGCAATGGCGTTGAGCTTGGGCTGCACCACGCGCACCAGGAAGTCGGTCACGTTGTTGTTGGGCAGCGTGTCGCTGTAGAAGCCGATGTACATGGCATCGGTGGTCTGGCCCGTGGCCACCGTGAGCACCGGCTGCTGCGCCTGCGGCGGCAGCTGGTTGCGCACGGAGTTCACCTGCGTGTTGATCTCGGTCAGCGCGCGGTTCGAGTCGTAGTTCAGCCGCAGCGTGGCGGTGATGGTCGACACGCCCAGGCTGCTGGACGACGACAGGTAGTCGATACCCTGCGCCTGCGACACGGCGGCTTCGAGCGGCTGCGTGATGAAGCCCGCGACCGTGGCCGCGTCGGCGCCGTAGTAGGCGGTGCTGATGGTGACCACGCCGTTCTCGGTCTTCGGATACTGGTTGACCGGCAGGCCGGCCAGTGCGCGCAGCCCCAGCACCACGATCAGCAGGCTCACCACCATCGCCAGCACGGGCCGGCGGATGAAGATGTCGGTGAAGTTCATGCGGGCTGCCTCACTTTTCCTGCGGTGTTGGCGCCGCATCGTTGGTGGGCTGCACGCTGTTGTCCACCGTCACGGGCGAGCCGTTCTTCAGCTTGTTCTGCCCGCTGCTCACCACCACCTGGCCGGCTTTCAGCCCCTTGACGATGGAGATCTGGTCGCCGCGCGTCGGGCCGGTCTCGATGAAGACCTGCTCGGCGACGAGCTGCGGCTTGCCCGACGGGTTGGCCGCGGGGGCTGGCGTACCTGCAGCACCGGCAGCACCAGCAGAACCAGCCTTTGGCGGCTCGGCTTCCTTCACCACGTACACCGTGGAGCCGTACGGGTTGTAGGTGACGGCGGTGGAGGGCAGCGTCAGCTGTTCCTGCACGCCGCCAATGTCGATCTTCACGTTCGCGAACATGCCGGGCAGCAGCAGCAGCTTGGGGTTCGACACCGTGGCCTCGACCTGCACGTTGCGCGTGGCGGAGTCCACCTTCGGGCTGATCGCGTTGATCTTGCCGGTGAAGCTCTGGCCCGGGAAGGTGTCGACAGTCAGGTTTACCACCTGGCCTACCGCGAGGCCCGCGAGCTGCTGCTGCGGCAGCGAGAAGTCGGCGTATATCGGGTCCAGCGTCTGCAGCGTCACGAGCTTGTCGCCCGCGTTCACGTACTGGCCCGGGTTCAGCGCGGTGATGCCGAGGCGACCCGAGAAGGGCGCGCGGATCGACTTCTTCGCCACCACGGCCGCCTGTTGCTCGACCTGTGCGCGCTTGGCTTTCAGGTCGTTGGTGTCGGCGTCGATCTGCGCCTGGCTCACGGCCTGCACAGCCAGCTGCGCCTGGTCGCGCTTGAGCACGGTGGCGGCCTGCGCGGCGGCGGCTTCGGCCGAATGCAGCAGGGCGATGTCGGAGTCGGCGTTGAGCTCGACCAGCAGCGCGCCGGCCTTCACGTCCTGGCCCGACTTGAAGTGCACCGTGCGCACCAGGCCCGCCACTTCGGTGCTGAGGTCGGCGCCGCGCACCGGGTTCAGCGTGCCGACCGCGGTGAACTGCGTCTGCCACTGCAGCTTCTGCACCTGGGCCGTCGACACCGTCTGCGGCGCCGGCTTGGGCACGGCCGCGATCAGCGCGCGGATCTGCAGGAACTTGCCGAGCGCGAGCGCGGCGACCAGCAGCAGCACGCAGCCGATCATGATGATCATTCTCCGGGTCATAGGTAGGCTTTTCTTCGTGTTATTTGATGGAGGTGTTCGGTCAGTTCTGTGCGGCGGCCTGCGCCGCAGGTTGCTGCCCCGGTGCGATCACCGCATCGGCCAGCGCGCCACGGTTCCACCAGCCGCCGCCGAGCGCCTGGAAGAGGGCGGCGGTGTCGGCATAGCGCGCGGCCTGCGCCTGCACCAGCGCGGTGTGCGTCTGCAGCCAGGCCTGTTGCGCGGTCAGCAGCGTGACGTAGCTCACCGCGCCGGCACGGAACTGCGCGGTCGACAGGTCGAGCGACTGCCTTGCAAGGGATTCGGCCGTGGCCTGGGTCTGCAGGGCGTTGGCGTCGAGTTCCAGTGCGCGCAAGGCATCGGCCACGTTCTGGAAGGCGCCGAGCACTGTGTTGCGGTACTGCGCCGCCGCCGAGTCGTAGGCCGCGACTGCCGCGCGCTGCTGCGCGCGAAGGGCGCCGCCGTTGAAGATCGGCTGCGTGAGCCCGGCGCCGATGTTCCACAGGGTGGTCGGGCCGGTGAACAGGTCGCGCGCCCGCAAGGCGCTGTTGCCGTAGCTGGCGCTCAGCTGGATCTGCGGATAGAGGTTGGCTGTGGCCACGCCGACTGCCGCGCTGGCCTGGTGCAGTTGAGCCTCGCTGGCACGCACGTCGGGGCGCTGGCGCGCGAGTTCGGAGGGCAGTGAAAGCGGCAACGCCTGCGGCAGCGAGAGGCTAGCCAGGTCGAACTCGGGCAGGCCCGCTTCGGACGGCAGCCGGCCCGCGAATACCGCGAGCTGGTGGCGCGTCTGCGCGAGCGATTTCTCGATGGGCGGCACCGTGGCTTCGGTCTGTGCGACCTGCGTGCGCTGCTGCAGCACGATCGACTTCGCGATCGCGCCGGTGTCGAACTGCTTTTCGATCACGTTCAGCTGCTCGCGCTGCGCCTGCAGCACCTCGCGCACGGCCTGCAGCTGCGCGCGCAGCGAGGCTTCGCGGATGGCGGTGGTGACAAGGTTCGAGGTCAGCGTGAGGTAGACCGCCTCGACCTGGTAGCGCTGCGCTTCCACCGCGGCCCGTTCGCCTTCGATCTGCCGGCGCGAGCCGCCGAACACGTCGAGGTTGTAGCTGACGTTGACCGAGGCGTTGTACAGCGTGAGCAACTGGCCGCCCGGCACCTGCGTGCTGACTTCGGATGCGCGCTCGCGCTGCACGCCGAGCTGTCCCGTGACCTGCGGCCAGAGCAGGTTGCCCGACTTGGCGTCGTACGTGGCTTCGGCCTGGCGCAATGCGGCCTGCGCAGAAGCCAGCGTGGGGCTTTGCGCGAGCGAGGCGCGGATCAGCTGGTCGAGCGGCTCCGAGTGAAACACGTCCCACCACTGCGCGGGAATGTCACGTCCCGGCAGCAGTTCCTGGGCCTGGCCGGCCGGCACGTTGGCCTGTGCGGTGCGCGCGGGCGTAGGCGCGGGCGTGTAGTCGGCGCCGCTGGCGGCGGACGGCAGGTCGGGCGTCTTGAAGTCGGGGCCGACCGCACAGGCGCTCAACAGCAGCAGGACGGCACCGAGCACGGCACCCTGGGCAGGCCGCCCCATCCGCCGGCGCGCGGAAGCCGCGCGCGGAGAACTGGGGGGACCCTCCAACGCATTGTTTTCTTGATTTGGCATGGGGCAGCGGTTGTACACCCGGAACGCCCGGGATACCTGACTTTCGTGCAGTGTCGTGGCCGCCACCCCACGCCGCGAGGACGATGCGACGAAGTTGGTATTACAAGGCGCGAAATGCACAAACGCGACGCGAAGCGCGCAGCCTAGGGGCGAGCAGCAAGCCCAAAAAAAAGCCCGCACGAGGCGGGCTTGAAGGTGACCTGCTGGAGGAGGGAGGATCAGAGGATGCAGGCCACAGGGAGAGACATGAATATCGCCTGTGAACCTGCACGCAACCTGACCTCGCTGGAATCTTGTTCCAGGCTCATTCCCCGCTAATTTTTAGACCGTCTGCGCTCAGTCTTCGTCTTCCCATTTGCCGACGACGGTGCCCAGCACGGTGAAGGCCTCGCGCACTGGCTCGTGCTTCGGATTCAGCGGCAGCAGCCAGCGTCGGCCGTCGTCTTCCTTGTAGACCTTGAACGTGACTTCGCCGCTGTCCTCGAGCTTCGCGATGATGCGTTCGCCGTCCTCGGGCTTCCTCAGCGACGTATCGACGAACACGATCGACTCTGCGGGATAGCTCTTCAGGTGGCCGCTGGACGCCGTCATGCTGTCGCCGCGCACGCGCAGGGCGTAGCTCTGGAGGCTGTGGTGGGCGATGCAGGGAATCCAGCGCTCGGCACGCGGCTGCTGCGAGACTTCGTGGCTGTCCCAGTTGGCGGCATCCGCCCAGGAAATAAGGGGCACGGTGCCGGGCGTGCGGGGCGAGAACGACGGAATCAACGGCGCTATGTGCGTCACCCGGTACGGGCCCGGCGGCTCGTTGGCCTTGTCGCGGGCCTGGCGGATCTGGTCTTCGTCCCAGGGGGCGGGGCCGTCGCCGGTGTCGAGCCAGTGCGGGTCGGCGCGGTAGGCGCGTGCCAGCGCGAGCACGCTCATCGACCGGCTGACGTCCCCCCGCTCGATCTTGGAAATGCTGGACTGTTTGACGCCGGAAGCCGCTTCGGCCTGCTTCTGCGTCATCTTGGCGAATTTGCGCGCAGCCAATGCGCGTGTGGCAATGCTCTCCATCGGTTGGGGATTTAAGCCCAAACGAATATTCTTCCCAAACTCTAGAATATTAAAAAAAGGGAGTAATGCCATGAAGCCACGCGAGTTGGTGCTGGCGCTGAGGGCCATGGGGCTCACGCAGAAGCAGATCGAACAGAGAACCGGTATTCCGCAGCCAACGGTCAGCAAGATCGGCCTGGGGAGGGTGGGCGACGTCATGTCGCGCCACTACCTCGCGCTACTGGCCGCCTACGAGCAGCGGATGAAAGAAGAAGCGCTCAAGCCCGCGCCGCAGGGCTTTCGCCAGCCATCGATCAATGAATGAATAGGCTGTGCGCCGCAGACGATTGCCGTTGGGCCTGTGGCTCGACCGCGCGCTGTGCGTGCTGTTGGCGCTGCTGTCCCTGGCGGGGCTGGTTGTCGGGCTGATCGCGGCGCGCCCGGCCATCGCTGGCGGCGGCTGCTTCGGGCTGGTCTGCGCGGCGTGGGCGGCGCAGGTGCTGTTCGACCGCGAGGCGCTCAGGCGCTCGCGTGCGGTTCGGGCGGCGCGAGAGCGAGGGTGGAGCTGACGCGCACGCAGTCCTTGATGTGCTGCTCGCCGAGCGCCCGCAGCGCCGCATAGCCGAGCGCGGCCGACACGATCTGCCCGGCAATGGGCACGTACTTGGTCGCCTGCTTGGCGGTGAGGCGCACGCCCGCGTGCTTTGCAAGCCGGATCAGCAGGTCGCGCGTGACGAGCCGCCCGACCAGCAGGGCGCCGACCGTGGTCGCGGCCTTCTGGATGCGCTCGCGCTGGTGCGGCGCGAGCTTTTCGACCTGAGTAACCGAAAGGCCGAATTCCGCGCTGATCTGCGGCACCAGCCGCGAGAGCAGCGCGGCGTCGGCCATCCAGTCGATGCCGGGCAGGGGAACGGCGCTGGCCGCGGCCGCCATCAGCGCCTTGCGGGTGATGAGGCGGCGGCTGCGGTGCACGGCGGCGATGAGTTTTTCGTCACCCCGGGCCAGTTCGATTGCAGACGGCATCCAGCGGCTCCCTTGTTGTCGGCTTCCAGGCTCAGGCCGCGAGCGCTTCCAGCTGGTCCGACAGGGCCAGCCAGCGCTCTTCGAGGCGGCCGATTTCATCGTTGAGCGCCTTCAGCCGCTTGCCGGCTTCGGCGATCTCGGCGGAAGGCAGCGGTTGCGCCAGGCGCGCCTCGAGCGCGGTGCGCTCGGTGCCGGCTGCAGCCAGGCGCTCGTCGATCTGGGCGATTTCGCGCTTGATCGGCTTGGCCTGGTCGCTGCGCTGCTGGCGCTCTTGCGCGTCCTGCTTGCGCTGCTGCGGGGCGGCGGGCGCGGCCACCGGCGGCGCAGCAGCGGCCGCAGCCGCCGCGCTGACGGCCTCGCGCACGGCCACCTTGGCCTCTTCGCGCAGGCGCTTGGCTTCGTCGAGCAGGTAGCGCTGGTAGTCGTCCAGGTCGCCGTCGAAGTCACCGACCACGCCGCGGCCGACCAGCCAGAACTCGTCGCACACCGAGCGCAGCAGCGCACGGTCGTGGCTCACCAGCATCAGCGTGCCCTCGAACTCGTTGAGCGCCACGGCCAGGGCTTCGCGGGTGGCGAGGTCCAGGTGGTTGGTGGGCTCGTCGAGCAGCAGCAGGTTGGGGCGTTGCCACACCATCATTGCCAGCACGAGGCGGGCTTTTTCGCCGCCGCTCATGGTGCCCACGGCTTGCTTGACCATGTCGCCGCTGAAGTTGAAGCTGCCGAGGAAGCCGCGCAGCGCCTGCTCGCCGGTGGCTTCCTTCACGCTGCTGCCAAGCTCGCGCGCCATGCGCACCATGTGTTCGAGCGGCGTGTCTTGCGGGCGCAGCACGTCGAGTTCCTGCTGCGCGAAGTAGCCGATGTTCAGGCCCTTGCCCTCGGTCACCTGGCCGGCCAGCGCGCCCATTTCGCGCGCGATGGTCTTCACCAGCGTCGACTTGCCCTGGCCGTTGGCGCCCAGGATGCCGATGCGCTGGCCCGCCAGCACCGAGCGGCTGACGCCGCGCAGGATGGTTTTCGGCTCTTCGTTCTCGATCTCGTAGCCGAAGCTCGCGTTGCTGATCGACAGCATCGGGTTGGGAATGTTGCCCGGCTCCTTGAACTCGAACGTGAAATCTGCCTCGGCCAGCAGCGGCGCCACGCGCTCCATGCGTTCCAGCGCCTTGACCCGGCTTTGCGCCTGCTTGGCCTTGCTGGCCTTGGCCTTGAAGCGGTCGATGAACTTCTGCAGGTGGGCGATCTTGTCCTGCTGCTTGCTGAAGGCAACCTGCTGCTGCTCCATCTGCAGCGCGCGCATGTCCTCGAACTTGCTGTAGTTGCCGCCGTAGCGCGTGAGCTGGGCGTTGGCGATGTGCAGGGTGACGTCGGTCACGGCGTCGAGAAACTCGCGGTCGTGGCTGATGACGATCATGGTGCCCGGGTACTTCTGCAGCCAGGCTTCGAGCCAGACGAGCGCGTCCAGGTCCAGGTGGTTGGTGGGTTCGTCGAGCAGCAGCAGGTCGCTCGGGCACATCAGCGCGCGGGCCAGCTGCAGGCGCATGCGCCAGCCGCCGGAGAAGCTGTTGACGGGCTCGTCGAGCTCGTGCGACTTGAAGCCCAGCCCCAGGATGAGCGCCTGTGCGCGCGGCACGGCGTCGTGCTCGCCGGCGTCGGCCAGGTCGGTGTAGGCGTGGGCCAGCTCCATGCCGATGTCGGCGTCGTCGGGGTTCTCGGTGTAGGCGGCCTCGATGGCGGCCAGCGACTCGCGCAGCTCGGTCAGGCGGGTGTCGCCGCCCACCACGAAGTCGGTTGCCGACTCTTCGGTTTCGGGCATGTTCTGCGCCACCTGGGCCATGCGCCAGTGCTTGGGCACCGAGAAATCGCCGCCGTCTTCGTGCAGCGTGCCGTTGAGCAGGGCGAACAGGGTCGACTTGCCGGCGCCGTTGCGCCCCACCAGGCCGACCTTTTCGCCGGGGTTGAGGGTGACGGTGGCGCCGTCGAGCAGAACCTTGGCGCTGCGGCGAAGAATGACGTTTTTGAGAGTGATCATGAAAGAGGAACCGTAGGGGCGATTATCCCGCCCGTCCTTTGCGGCCTGGCGAAAGGGGGCAAAAGCGCAGGGGAAAGGCGCGGCAGGCGCGGGAATGGCCCGGTGAATGGGGTTTCGCGGCCAATGGCTGCGAGAAAGCGGCTGAAGGGGGGCTTGCGGCGGGCGCCGCTAACGCACGCCGGCGCCGGCCACCAGGGCGTCACGCGTGACAAGCAAGACCTGGTCCTCGCCCGCCGAGGTTTCGAGCCAGACGACTTCGAGCTGCGGGAAGGCGGCTTCGAAATAGTCGCGCTCGTTGCCGATTTCCAGCACCAGCACGGCCTGTTCACTCATGCGCGAGGGCGCGTCGGCGAACAGCTGGCGCACGAAATCCATTCCGTCGGCGCCGCCGGCTAGCGCAAGCTCAGGCTCGGCGCGGTATTCGGCGGGCAGGGCGGCCATGCTGGCGCTGTTCACGTAGGGCGGGTTGCACAGCACGAGGTCGTACGGGCCGGGCAGGTTCTTCAGCCCGTCCGATTCGATCAGCGTGACGCGGGCGTCCAGCTGGTGGCGGGTGACGTTGATTGCGGCCACTTCAAGTGCCTCGACCGACAGGTCGGCTGCGTCCACCGTCACGTCCGGGTAAGTCAGCGCCGCGAGCACCGCGAGGCTGCCGTTGCCGGTGCACAGGTCGAGCACGCGCTGCGTGTGTTCGCCCAGCCAGTAGTCGATGCTGCCGTCGGCGATCAGTTCGGCGATGAAGCTGCGCGGCACGATGGCGCGCTCGTCCACATAGAAGGGCACGCCCTGCAGCCACGCTTCCTTGGTGAGGTAGGCGGCAGGCTTGCGCGTGGCGATGCGCTCGTCGATGAGTGCGGCGACCTTGCCGGCGTCCGTGGGCGACACGGGCCTGTCGGCCACGCTGTCGATGTCGTCCAGCGGCAGCTTCAGGCGCCACAGCACGAGCCAGGCAGCTTCGTCGAAGGCGTTGGCAGTACCGTGGCCGAAGGCCACGCCGGCCTCTTCAAGTCGCTTGGCGCCCGACTCGATCAGTTCGATGACGGTGCTCATGCAGCAAGCGCAGCGTCGAGCCGCTTCAGCGTACGCACGTAGATGTTCTTCAGCGTCTCGATCTCGGCCACGTCGATGTGCTCGTCGATCTTGTGGATGCTGGCGTTCACCGGGCCCAGCTCGACCACCTGCTTGCAGATCTTGGCGATGAAGCGAGCGTCGCTGGTGCCGCCGCTGGTCGACAGCTCGGTCTCGATGCCGGTCTCGTCGCGGATGGCGCCCTGCACGGCCGTGACCAGTTCGCCCGGCGTGGTCAGGAAGGGCAGGCCTCCGATGGTCCAGGCCAACGTGTAGTCGATCTTGTGCGCGTCGAGCACGGCGTGCACGCGCTGCTGCAGCGACTCGGGCGTGGATTCGGTCGAGAAGCGGAAGTTGAAATCGATCACCGCGCTGCCCGGAATCACATTGCTCGCGCCCGTGCCCGAATGGAAATTGCTGATCTGCCAGCTGGTCGGCTGGAAATAGGGATTGCTTGCGGTGTCCCAGCCGCCGGCGGCGTTGATGGCCACCAGTTCGGCCAGCGCGGGCGCCACCGAATGGACCGGGTTCTTCGCCAGGTGCGGATAGGCGATGTGGCCCTGCACGCCCTTCACTGTGAGCTTGCCGCTCATGGTGCCGCGGCGGCCGTTCTTGATCATGTCGCCGCAGCGCTCCACGGCAGTGGGTTCGCCGACGATGCAGTAGTCGATGACCTCGCCTCGGGCGGCCAGCGCATTGCAGACGATGACGGTGCCGTCGACGCCGGGGCCTTCTTCATCGCTGGTGAGCAGCAGCGCCAGCGTGAGCTTCGGCTCGGGCACGGCCTGAAGGAATTCCTCGATCGAAGTCACGAAGGCCGCGACCGAGGTCTTCATGTCGCAGGCGCCGCGGCCGTACAGCTTGCCGTCGCGGTGCGTGGGCGTGAAGGGGTGGCTGGTCCATTGCTCGACGGGGCCGGTGGGCACCACGTCGGTGTGGCCGGCGAACACAAGCGTCTTGGTCGCGACCGCGTTCGCGGGGCGGCGCACCGCCCACAGGTTGGTCACGCGGAAGTCGGCCGGGCCGCTTTCGATGGTTTCCAGCGTGAAGCCCAGTTGCGCCAGCCGCTCGCCGAGGATCTGTTGGCAGCCCGCATCGTCGGGGGTGACGGAGGGGCGCGAGATGAGTTGTTCGGCGAGCTGGAGCGTACGGGACATCGGGAAAAGGCTTGGTTCAGAACTTCACGTCGAGCGTGATGTCGGTGAAGGTGGGTTCGTCGACCTGGTCGGTCAGGTTGCGGTCGTCGACCTGTGGCTTGGGCGCGGCGCGGTTCTGCAGGCGCCACATCAGGTTGGTGGGCGAGTCGGCTTGCGACAGGCCTTCCTCGCGTGTGACGCGCTCTTCGGTGATGAGGCGGGCGATGTCTTCCTCGAAGGTCTGCGAGCCTTCGGCCATCGACTTTTCCATCGCTTCTTTCACCGCGGAGAAGTCGCCCTTTTCGATCAGCTCGGCCACCAGCGCGGTGTTGAGCATGACTTCGAGCGCCGGCACGCGGCCGCCGGCCGGCGTGCGCAGCAGGCGCTGCGACACGATGGCGCGCAGCGCGCCGCCCAGGTCGCCCAGCAGCGTGGGCCGCACCTCGACCGGGAAGAAGCTCAGGATACGGTTCAGCGCGCGGTAGCTGTTGTTGGCGTGCAGCGTGGCCACGCACAGGTGGCCGGACTGCGCGTAGGCGATGGCGGCGGTCATGGTGTCGCGGTCGCGGATTTCGCCGATCTGGATCACGTCGGGCGCCTGGCGCAGCGCGTTCTTCAGCGCCGTCTGCAGCGAGGTGGTGTCGCTGCCCACGTCGCGTTGGTTCACCACCGACTTCTTGTTGGTGTAGGTGAACTCGATCGGCTCCTCGACCGTGAGGATGTGGCCGCTGGCGTGCTCGTTGCGGTAGTCGAGCATCGAGGCCAGCGTGGTAGTCTTGCCCGCGCCGGTGGCGCCGACCATCAGGATCAGCCCGCGCTTTTCCATGATCAGCGTCTTCAGGATGTCGGGCAGGTTCAGATCGGCAAAGCTCGGGATGTCGGCGGCAATGTGCCGCACCACCACCGCGTAGGTGCCGCGCTGGCGCATGGCGCTCACGCGGTAGTTGCCGGCGCCTTCGAGGGCGACGGCCATGTTGAGTTCGCCCGTGCTTTCCAGCTCCTGGATGCGGGCGGCGGGCACCACTTCGGACAGCAGCGCAAGCGGTGCGGTCGCAGGCAGCACCTGCGCGTTGATGGGCACGCAGATGCCGTTGATTCGGATCAGCACCGGGGAGTGGGCCGAGAGGTAGATGTCGGAGGCCTTGCGCTCGGCCATCAAACGAAGAATTCGCTCCATCATGTTCATCGGTCTCTCTCCTCGGGTGCTGTTGTTTTCTCTAAGGGGAAAAGGGTTCGGCCTTGAAGGAGCCGATCAGTCGCGCAGCAGGTCGTTCAGCGAAGTGGTGGAACGCGTCTTGGCGTCGACCTTCTTCACGATGATGGCTGCGTACATGCTGTAGCGGCCGTTGTCCTTGGGCAGGCTGCCTGCCACGACGACCGAGCCGGCGGGCACGCGGCCGAAATGGGTTTCGCCGGTGGCGCGGTCGTAAATGGGGGTGCTCTGGCCGATGAACACGCCCATCGACAGCACCGAGTTTTCTTCGACCACCACGCCTTCGACCACTTCCGAGCGCGCGCCGATGAAGCAGTTGTCTTCGATGATGGTGGGGCCGGCCTGCAGCGGCTCGAGCACGCCGCCGATGCCGACGCCGCCCGACAGGTGCACGTTGGCGCCAATTTGTGCGCACGAACCCACGGTGGCCCAGGTGTCGACCATGGTGCCTTCGCCCACGTAGGCGCCGATGTTCACGTACGAGGGCATCAGGATCGCGCCCTTGGCGATGAAGCTGCCGCGGCGGGCCACGGCCGGCGGCACGATGCGAACGCCCGATTCCTTCAGCTCACCGGCCGACAGGTGCGAGAACTTGGTGGGCACCTTGTCGTAGAAGCCGAGCGAGCCGGCCTGCATCTGCTCGTTGTCCTTCAGGCGGAACGACAGCAGCACGGCCTTCTTGATCCACTGGTGCACGGTCCACTGGCCGACGGCTTCGCGGGTTGCCACGCGCAGCTTGCCGTTGTTGAGCTCGGTGATGACGTGTTCGACGGCGTCGCGCACTTCGGCCGACGAGGCGGTGGGCGAGATGTTGGCGCGGTCGTCCCACGCGGCGTCGATGATTTGTTGCAGTTGCTGGGTCATTGAGAAGGTCTCGGGTGAAAAATCGGGGCAGGAAAGCGGGTCAGCGGCGGGTGTCCTTGCAGAAGCGGACGATGCGCTCGGCGGCCTCCACGCATTCGGCTGTTTCGGCCACCAGTGCCATGCGGATGCGGCCGCGGCCCGGGTTGGCGCTGTGCGCGGTCTCGCGCGCGAGATAGCTCCCCGGCAGAACCGTCACATTGTATTGAGCGTAGAGCGCGCGGGCGAAGGCTTCGTCGTCGCCAGCCCACACTTCGGGCACGCCGGCCCAGAGGTAAAAACTGGCGTCGGGCAGCCGCACGTCGAGCACGGGTTCGAGCAGCGGCGTGACGGCCGCGAACTTGGCGCGGTACTGGGCGCGGTTGTCGACCACATGCGACTCGTCGCCCCAGGCCGCGATGCTGGCCGCGGCCACGGTGCCGCTCATGGCGCTGCCGTGGTAGGTGCGGTAGAGCAAGAACTTCTTGATGATGGTCGCGTCGCCCGCCACGAAGCCGCTGCGCAGGCCGGGCACGTTGCTGCGCTTGGACAGCGAGGTCAGCGCGATCAGGTTGCGGAAGTCGGGCCGGCCGAGCTTCACCGAGGCCTCGAGGCCGCTGAGCGGGGGCTCGTCGCGGAAGTAGATCTCGCTGTAGCACTCGTCGGCGGCGATCACGAAGCCGTGGCGGTCAGACAGGGCAAAGAGCTTCTTCCACTCGTCCAGCGACATCACCGCGCCCGTCGGGTTGCCCGGCGAGCAGACGAACACCAGCTGCGTGCGGGCCCAGACGTCCTCGGGCACGCTGTCCCAGTCGACTGCGAAATTGCGCGCGGGCACGCTGGCTGCGTAGTACGGCTCGGCGCCCGAGAGCAGGGCCGCGCCCTCGTAGATTTGATAGAACGGATTGGGCGACATCACCACCGGCTGCGGCGAAACGGTGGGGTCGACCACGGTCTGCGCCAGCGAGAACAGGGCTTCGCGCGAACCATTGACGGGCAGCACTTGCGTGGCTGGGTCGAGGGCGAGGCTGTAGCGGGTTTTCAGCCAGTCGGTGAAGGCGGTGCGCAGCGCCAGGTCGCCGGCGGTGGCGGGGTAGGCGGCCAGCGCGCCGAGGCTGGCGCTCAGGGCGTCCTTGATGAAGCCCGGCGTGGCGTGCTTGGGTTCGCCGATGCCCAGGCTGATGGCCGGGAACTCGGGGTTGGGCGTGACGCCCGCGAACAGTTGCTTCAGCCGTTCGAAGGGATAGGGTTGCAACCGGGAAAGCAGGGGATTCATGCCCGGGATTATCGGTGACAGGTGTTACCGCTCCTGCCGAAGCGGCTACTGGCAGCCATGACGGCTGGCAGGCGTCAGGCCGCGCTGCGCCGGTAGAAGGCCAGCGAGCCGGCCAGCGCCAGCAGCATGCCGCCGCAGGCGCGATCGATCCAGCGCGTGGCCGACACCGTCAGCAGCCGGATCGCGCGGGCGCCGACGAAGGCATAGGCCAGCATCACAGCCATGTCCAGGCCCGCGAAGATCAGGGCAATGACGATGTACTGCGGCGCCTGCGCGGCCGAGGGATCGATGAACTGCGGCAGCAGGGCCGAGCAGAAGATGTAGCCCTTGGGGTTTGTCACCGCCACCAGGAAAGACTTGAAGAAGATGCGCCGGCTTTCGCCCGCCGTGACCGAAGGCGCGGCATCGGCCGCCGGCAGGTGAAAACCGCCCTTGGAGCGCAGCATGCGCAGCCCGAGCCAGGCCAGGTACACCGCACCGACCCACTTCAGCATCGAGAACCAGAACTCCGACGCCGCCAGCAGCGCGCCCAGGCCGAGCGCCACGGCGCCGACCAGCACGAAGTCGGACAGCACCGCGCCGAGCATGCCCGGCAGCGCCCGGCGCACGCCGTGGCGCGAACCGTTGCTGAGCGCCAGCAGCACCGTGGGGCCGGGCGTGGCGATGGCCGCGAAGGCCACGATGGCGAAGAGAAGGGCGGTGGCGAGCGTCATCGGGGCAGTCTCCTTCGTGGGTTTTCAGCGGGCGGTCAGATCTTCTTGACCAGCACCTGGCTCTTGCGATCCCAGTTGTACTTGCGCTTGCGCGCTTCGGGCAGCCAGTCGGGGTTGACCTGCTGGAAGCCGCGCTTGAGGAACCAGTGCATGGTGCGCGTGGTGAGCACGAAGATGCTGTCCAGGCCCATGGCCTTGGCGCGGTGCTCGATGCGCTTGAGGATGCGCTCGCCGTCGCCCTGCGACTGCGATTGGGGCGACACCGTAAGCGCGGCCATCTCGGCGGTGCGCGCCTCGGGGTACGGATAGAGCGCCGCGCAGCCGAAGATCACGCCGTCGTGCTCGATCACCGTGTAGTGGCCCACGTCGCGCTCGATCTCGTTTCGGTCGCGCTTGACCAGCGTGCCGTCGCGCTCGAAGGGCTCGATGAGCTGCAGGATGCCTCCGATGTCGTCCACCGTGGCTTCGCGCAGGCTTTCGAGCTTCTCGTCGATCACCATGGTGCCGACGCCGTCGTGCACGTACACCTCCAGCAGCAGCGAGCCGTCGAGCGCAAAGGGCAGGATGTGGTTGCGCTCCACGCCGCCCTTGCAGGCCTTCACGCAGTGTTGCAGGTAGAAGCCCGTGTCGGTCGGCTTCTGGGCCGGCGGCAGCGAGGCCAGCAGCTTTTCGGCGGCGTCCAGCGGCAGCTCGGTGTCGATCGGGTTGTCTTCGCTCTCGGGCAGTTCGCTGTCGATACGGATGCCGGGGATTTCCGTGAGGAAGATCAGCTTGTCGGCCTGGATGGAAATGGCGACGCTGGTGGCCACCTCTTCCATCGTCAGGTTGAAGGCCTCGCCGGTGGGCGAGAAGCCGAAGGGCGACATCAGCACCATCGCGCCGAAGTCCAGCGTGCGGCGGATGCCGGCCGCGTCCACCTTGCGCACCAGGCCCGAATGCTTGAAGTCCACCCCGTCGACCACGCCGACAGGGCGCGCAGTGATGAAGTTGCCCGAGATCACCCGAACCGTCGAGCCCGCCATCGGCGTGTTGGGCAGGCCCTGGCTGAAGGCGGCCTCGATTTCATAGCGCAACTGGCCGGCGGCTTCCTGCGCGGAGTCGAGCGCCACTTCGTCGGTGATGCGGATGCCGTGCGAATAGCGCGCCTCGTGGCCCTTGGCCGCGAGCTGTTCGTTGACCTGCGGCCGGAAGCCGTGCACCAGCACGATCTTCACGCCCATGCTCTGGATCAGTGCCAGGTCTTGCGCAATGTTCTGCAGCTTGCCCGCCGCAATCGCCTCGCCCGCCAGGCCGACCACGAAAGTCTTACCGCGGTGCGTGTGGATGTAGGGCGCGACCGAGCGGAACCAGGGCACGAAGGTGAAATTGAAGACGGTGGACATGGGGCGTGATTGTGCATTCATGAAGCGTCATTTGCCTGACTCAGGCGATCGCGCGCAGCACGCGGGCTGCGCTGGCGGGAATGGCCGCTCCTGCACTCTTGGGAGGCGTCGGCAGTGGCAGGCCGGCGTTGTGGGCGCGGAAGGTCGCCAGCAGCCCCGCGTAGGCGTCCGTAGCCGCGCCGGCCGCCGGGTCCGGCAGCTCGAGCATCGCGGCCAGTTCGGCCGGCGCGATGGAGCCCTCGCGCAGCAGTGCGTCGACCACCGCCATCAGCGCAGGCGTATGCGCGTCGAGCAGCGCCAGTGCGCGTGCGTGCTCCTGCGCCAGCAGGGCCTCGATCTCGGGGTTGGTCACCTCGATGTCGGTGTTGACGTTGTCGCCCGGGTCGTTCGCGACGTCGGTGCGGCTCAGGCGCGTGCCGAAGGCGAAGTGGCGCACGTACTGCGCGGCATAGGCAGTCGCCTGCATGAAGTCTTGCGTGGCGCCGGAGGTGCAGGCCTGCTCGCCGAACACCAGCTGTTCGGCGGCGCGGCCCGCGAGGCTCACGCAGATGCGGTCGCGCAGGTTCTCCTTCGACCAGGCCTTGCGCTGCTCGTAGCTGTTGTAGCCGCCCTCGAACGAGGCCACGTTGATCTTGATCTCCTGCGGCGCGCGGGCGAACAGCAGGCCGTAGGCCACGCCGTGGCCTGCCTCGTGCACGGCGAGCAGGGCGCGGAAGTCTTCGCTCGAACGCTGCTTGAGGCGGTTCAGCTCCAGCGCGACCGGAAACTGGCGGCGCGCCTTGCGGTACTTGGCCGTGATGCAGGATGCGCCCGCGTCCAGCGTGAGCCAAACCGGCTCGCTGCCGTCGGCGCGTTGCTCCAGCGCCCACAGCGCGGCATTGACCAGCGTCGCGCTCAGGATCGCGTGGATCGACGAAAACAGCGGGCGCGTGCCCTGCGCCGGGAACACGGCGTTGGCGTAGATCTGCTCGTACACGCTCGCGTCGAGCACGAAGCGCACGCCGGAGCTTTCCTGGATCTCGCCCACATAGCGGTCGCAGATCGACAGGATCAGGCGCACGTAGGTCGCGCGGTTGAACGAGGGGTAGATCACGTGGTTGTTGCCCAGTCGGGCGATCTGCTCAGGGCGGAAGCGCTCGGCCAGCGCCTTCTTCACGTCGATGACGGAGAGTTTCTTCGTCAGCGCGTGGAAGATGTCGGCGTCGGTGTCGCAGTCTTCGACGCGCTGGGCCGTCTCGGCGTACATCTCGTCGAGGTTGCCCGAGACGAACACCAGCAGCTTGCTGTAGTCGGTCTCCCAGCTCTGCTGCGTGTCGCGGAAGGCGCGCAGGCGCGCGTGCACCTCGGCGGGCTTCCACGCCATGATCTGCAGCAGGGTCTCGGAGAGCTTCAGGCAGCGCTTGACTTCGCGCGCCTCCCAGGGCGACAGGTGCAGCTTGCGCTTCTTGTCGAACTTCTTCTTGTCGGTGCCGTCGCGGTCCTGCACGAACTCGGCATGCGCGAGCGACGACTCGATCTCTCCGAGCATCGAGAGCGCGGGCGGCAGGCGGCCGTCGGACAGCAGCGCCCACACGTCCTGGTAGCGCTCGACCTTGGCGTCGTTGCCGTTGCCGTCGACCGTGCGAAAGCGCTGGAACTCGTCGAGCACCAGGATGCCGGGCGTGCCTTCGGCGATGCCCGATTCGGCCAGCATGGCCGAGATGGAGCCGCGGCTGTGGTAGCCCGAGCCGTGGCTGAAACCGTCCATCTGCACTTCGATGAAGCGGTCGTAGAAGCCCAGGTGCTGCGCGAGCTTGCGCACCAGCTGCGTCTTGCCGGTGCCGGTGAGGCCCCAGAGGCAGACGATGACGGGGCGGCTGATGATCTGCGGCAGCACATACCAGGCGCGCAGCGAATCGATCACGCGGTCGATGATGTCGTCGATGCCGAAGAGCTCGGTCTTCAGGGCTTCGGCAACGGTCTGCAGGTGGCGCGTGCGCTCTGCGAGCTCGGCGTGCAGACGGGAATGGATGTCTTTGGACATGGTGTTTTTCTTTTTTTGATTCTTTTGAATCGAGCAGGTACGACAAAGGCGGCCGCTCCTTCGAAATGAAGGAGTCGGCAGGCAAGACGCTGTGGGTGTCGGTTGCGGCGCTTCAGTGTCCGAAGCGTGCCGACATGAGCGAGGGCGCGGGCTTCAGGCCGGGCGAGGCAACTTGACCCTCCCATGCGCGGCGGGCGCATGGCTTGCGCAGCGACGGCGCAAGGTGGTGGGGGCAAGGCGATAGGACATGGGACGCGATCGTAGTAGCGGTTTGCAGTTGAGTAAAGACTATTTACGGATCGTGTTGCAACGAAGCAGCGCGCTGTGGATGCCGTGCAACAGCCGCGGTGCGCACCGATAATCGATGGTTTGCCCGCCGCGCCAGCCCGACGACTGCCTTCCCTTGACGACCACGACACCTCTCCGCATCGAATTTCCCGAATCGCTCCCTGTCTCGGGCAGGCGCGACGAAATCATGGCCGCCATATCGGCGCACCAGGTCGTGATCGTTTGCGGCGAGACGGGCTCGGGCAAGACCACGCAGCTGCCAAAGATCGCGCTCGCGCTGGGCCGCGGCAAGCTCAACGCCGAGCCGGGCAAGGGCCGGCTCATCGGCCATACGCAGCCGCGCCGCATCGCCGCGAGCTCGGTGGCCAAGCGCATCGCCGAAGAGCTGAAGACGCCGCTGGGCGACGTGGTCGGCTTCAAGGTGCGCTTTCAAGACCGCCTGAGCCGGGACGCTTCGGTCAAGCTGATGACCGACGGCATCCTGCTGGCCGAGACGCAGACCGATCCGCTGCTGAAGGCCTACGACACGCTCATCATCGACGAGGCGCACGAGCGCTCGCTGAACATCGACTTCCTGCTGGGCTACCTGCGCGAGATTCTTCCGCGCCGGCCCGACCTGAAGGTGATCGTCACTTCGGCCACCATCGATGCCGACCGCTTCGCGCAGCATTTCGCCTCGGCCAAGGGGCCGGCGCCGACCATCATGGTGTCGGGCCGCACCTTCCCGGTGGAGCAGCGCTACCGGCCCTTCGAAGAATCGCGCGAGCATGATCTGAACGACGCCATTGCCGATGGCGTCGACGAACTTTGGCGCGATCCGCACAACGCAGGCGACATCCTCGTCTTCCTGCCCGGCGAGCGCGAGATCCGCGAGGCGGCCGACCACCTGCGCCGCCACCTGAGCCACCAGCCGCTGCTGCGCAATGCCGAGGTGCTGCCGCTGTTCGCGCGGCTCTCGGGCCCCGAGCAGGACCGCATCTTCGACGGCCACACGGGACGGCGCATCGTGCTGGCCACCAACGTGGCCGAAACCTCGCTCACGGTGCCAGGCATCCGCTACGTGATCGACACCGGCACGGCGCGCGTCAAGCGCTACAGCTTCCGCAGCAAGGTCGAGCAGCTGCTGGTCGAGCCGATCAGCCAGGCGGCGGCCAACCAGCGCGCGGGTCGGTGCGGGCGCGTGGCGAACGGCATCTGCATCCGGCTCTACGACGAGAAAGATTTCGAAGGCCGCCCGCGCTTCACCGATCCGGAAATCCTGCGTTCGTCGCTGGCCGGCGTGATCCTGCGGATGAAGTCGCTGCGCCTGGGCGACGTGGCGCGCTTCCCGTTCCTGGAGGCACCGTCGCCGCGCGCGATTGCCGACGGCTACCAGTTGCTCAACGAGCTGGGCGCGGTCGACGATGCCAACGAGCTCACGCACACCGGCGCCGAGCTGTCGAGGCTGCCGCTGGACCCGCGCGTGGGCCGCATGATCCTGGAAGCCCGCTCGCGCGGCGCGCTCGAAGAAGTGCTCATCATCGCGTCGGCCCTCAGCGTGCAGGACGTGCGCGACCGCCCGATGGAAGCCCAGCAGCAGGCCGACCAGGCGCATTCGAAGTTCGACGACGAGAAGAGCGAGTTCAGCGGCTACCTTCGCCTGTGGAAATGGATCGCCGACGCGCGCGGCGGCCATGGCGACACCCATAAGCTCAGCAACCGGCAGTACGAACAGCTTTTGCGGCAGAACTTCATCAACATCCGTCGCGTGCGCGAATGGCGAGATATCCATTCGCAGCTGCTCACGGTGGTCACCGAGCACAAGTGGCGCCTCAACGCAGAGCCTGCCGGCTACGAGCCGCTGCACCTGTCGATGCTCGCAGGCCTGCTGGGCAACGTCGGCTGGAAGCTCGAAGACGACGAGGCCTACCTCGGCGCGCGGGGCATCAAGTTCTACAAGCACCCCGGCGCGCACCTGAAGAAGAAGCCGGGCCGATGGATCGTCGCGGCCGAACTGGTCGAGACCACGCGGCTCTTCGGGCGCGGCATCGCCAACATCGAGCCGCAGTGGCTCGAACAGGTGGCGGAGCATCTGCTGAAGAAGCAGTTGCTCGATCCGCACTGGGAGAAGAAGGGCGCGCAGGTGTCTGCGCTGGAGCGGGCAACGCTGTACGGCCTCGTGGTCTACAGCGGACGGCGTGTCGACTTCACCAAGGTCGATCCGGTCGCGGCGCGCGAGATCTTCATCCGCGAAGCGCTGGTCGCCGGGCAGTGGGAGAGCAAGTTTCCGTTCCTGCAGGCCAACCGCAAGCTGGTGCGCGAGGTCGAGGGGCTGGAACACAAGTCGCGCCGGCAGGACGTACTGGTCGACGACGAACTGATCTTCGCCTTCTACGACGCACAGCTGCCCGTCGACGTGGCCAGCGGCATCACTTTCGAGAACTGGTACCGCCATGCCTCCAAGGAACAGCCGCGCCTGCTGTTCCTGACGCGCGACGAGCTGATGCGCCACCAGGCGGCCGGCATCACGACGCAATCGTTCCCGCCGACGCTGCGGCTCGGCGGCGTGGATTGCGCCGCGACATACCTGCACGAGCCCGGCGACGCGAAGGACGGCCTCACGGCCAGCGTGCCGCTGTTCGTGCTCAACCAGGTGAGCGAGGAGCGCTGCGAGTGGCTGGTGACGGGCATGCTCAAGGACAAGATCCAGGCACTGCTCAAGAGCCTGCCGCAGCGTCCGCGCTCGCGGCTGGTGCCGCTGCCCGAGTCGGCCTCGAAGCTGGCGGCAGAACTGTCCGAGCCTGAGTTGTTCGGCACCGGCTCGCTGACCGACGTGCTGCTCAAGCGCGTGCGCGACATGACCAGCATCGACGTCAAGCGCGCCGACTTCAAGCTCGACATGCTGCCGCCGCACCTGTTCATGAACCTGCGCGTGATCGACGAGCACGGCCGGCAATTGGGCATGGGGCGCAACCTCGGTGCGCTGAAGGCCGAGCTTGGTGCGCAGGCGCGTGGTGCCTTCCAGGCGCTGGCTGGGCTCAACGTCAAGGCGTCGCCGGAGAAGAATGCGGCGGCTGTGTCCGAAAGCAAGTCCGGGGCGCCCGCGAAGGACGCGAGCCAGCCCGCACCCGCCGCATTGCCTGCCGGCCAGCGCTACACAGGCTGGACCTTCGGCGAGCTGCCCGAGCTGATGGAAGTGCGCCGCGGCTCGCAATCGCTGATCGGCTTTCCGGCGCTGCGCGACGAAGGCGACGCGGTGACCATCGAGGTGTTCGACGAGCCCGCCGTGGCAGCCGCCAAGCACCGCGCCGGCCTGCGCCGCCTGTTCGCGCTGCAACTGAAAGACGCGCTCAAGTACCTCGAGAAGAACATTCCCGACCTGCAGAAGATGTCGGTGGCCTACATGCCGCTAGGCACCTCCGAAGAGCTGCGCACGCAGATCATCGATGTCGCGATCGACCGCGCCTTCCTGCAGGAGCCGCTGCCGACCGACGAGTTCGCGTTCAAGCGCCGGCTGGAGGAGGGCCGTGGCCGCCTCACGCTGATTGCCAACGAGGTGGCCCGGCTCGCGTCGACCATCCTCATTGAATACGCGGCGGCCGCGCGCAAGATCAAGGACACGAAGATCCAGCCCGACGCCGTGCAGGACGCCGCGCAGCAACTGCAGCGCCTCGTTGGCAAGCGCTTCATCGCCGATGCGCCGTGGACGCAGCTGCAGCACTTCGCGCGTTACCTCAAGGCCATCGTGCTGCGGCTCGACAAGCTGCGCGCCGACCCGGCGCGCGACGCCGCCAAGCTCGCGGAGCTGAAGCCGCAGGACCAGCGCTACTGGCGCCTTGTGGCCGAACGCAAGGGCGTGGTGGACGACCGCATGCTCGAGTTCCGTTGGCTGCTCGAAGAACTGCGCGTGAGCTTCTTCGCACAAGAGCTGCGCACGCCGCAGCCGGTGAGCGTGAAGCGGCTCGACAAGGCCTGGGCGCAGTTGCAGGCCTGATCCGCTGGCCGCAGTGGACGAAAAAAAGCCCGCTTGAGCGGGCTTTTTCTTTGCGGCGTGCCTGGGCCTATATGCGTCCCATGAGAACCAGGATCACGACGATCAGCACGACCAGGCCGACACCGCCGCTGGGACCATAGCCCCAGGCCCGGCTGTATCCCCAACTCGGCAGCGCGCCGATCAATATCAGGATCAGGACGATCAGCAGAATGAACGAGAGCGACATGTTTTCTCCAGGGCGGTTGTTGTGACGAGCTTTCATGCTCCCCCTGACATGTCGCGCGGATCGCCGGAGAGCCGCCCCTTCGGTGGTCGGTGAACGTCCTACCCTGGCCGTCGGCGCGTTGCCGGCGCCTGCGCAGGCAGGAACAGCATCGCCACCACGACGAGCAGGAAAACGAGGCCAATGCCACCGGTGATGACGGCGCCGCCCCACAGCGAGAAGAAGCCGTTCAGCATGGCGTCCTGCGGGTTGCGTGGATCGAAGAAGACGTCGACTTTCTCGCCGACGTCGTAGGCTGGCGGGTTGCTGCTGCTCGACGGCGTGAACTCGATGATCTCGCCGCCCGGCGCCTTGAAGCGCACCAGCGGCTTCCAGGTGCCCGAACTGTTGCTCTTCGAGCTTTCCACGTGGAGCAGCCGCAGGACTTCGCCCTGCGTGCGGCTGGCCGACGCGATGAAGGCCGACGTATGCTGGTACAGCAGCAGGGCAATGCCGCACAGCAGCGCGCCGACCACGCTGAAAACGAGCCTGATGATGGTGGTGGGCTGTTTCGTCATCGACGTGCGGCTGCCGCAGGCGTCAGAGCCGCGCGAGGCGCTCCAGCGCGGCGAGCAGCGTCTCGTCCTTCTTGGCGAAGCAGAAGCGCACCACGCGCTGGTCGAAGCCGTCGCCGTAGAAAGCCGACAGCGGGATCGCCGCCACGCCGATCTCGCGCGTGAGCCACAGGCAGAACTCGGCTTCGGACAGGTCGCTCACCGCCGAGATGTCGACGCACTGGAAGTAGCTGCCTTCGCTGCGCAGCAGCTTGAAGCGGGTTTTTTCGGCCAGGCCCGCCGCGAACAAGTCGCGCTTGCGCTGATAGAAGGCCGGCAGTTCGAGGTACGGCTTCGGCTCGCCCATGTACTGCGCAAGCGCATGCTGCATCGGTGTGTTCACGGTGAACACGTTGAACTGGTGCACCTTGCGGAATTCGGCCATCAGCGGGGCCGGCGCGGCCACGTAGCCGACCTTCCAGCCGGTGACGTGGTACGTCTTGCCGAAGCTGCTGACAATGAAGCTGCGCGCTGCCAGGCCCGGAAAGCGGGCCACGCTTTCGTGGCGGGCGTTGTCGAACACCATGTGCTCGTAGACCTCATCGCTGATCACGAACACGTCGGTGGGGGCGAGCAGTTCTTCGAGCTGCCGCATCTCGGCTTCTGTCCAGACCGTGGCGCTCGGGTTGTGCGGCGTGTTGATGATGATGGCGCGCGTGCGCGGCGTGAGCGCTGCGGCGATCTTGTCGAAGTCGGGGCGGAAGGTGCCCGGCGTGAGCGGTACGCGCACCACGCTGCCGCCGGCCAGCTCGATGTTGGGCACGTAGCTGTCGTAGCAGGGTTCCAGCACGATCACTTCGTCGCCCGGGCGCACGATGGCGAGGATGGCAGTGATGATGGCTTGCGTGGCGCCGGCGGTGACGGTGATTTCCGTGGCCGCGCTGTAGCTGTAGCCGTACATCGCCGAGATCTTGGCGGCGATGGCGTCGCGCAGCGCCGGGATGCCGGGCATCGGCGGGTACTGGTTGTGGCCCGCGGCCATGGCGGCCGTGACGTCTTCGAGCAGCTTCGGATCGCAGTGGAAATCCGGAAAGCCCTGGCCCAGGTTGACCGCGTTCTTCTCGGCGGCCAGCGCCGACATCACGGTGAAGATGGTGGTGCCGACGGCCGGCAGCTTGGTGACGATGTCGGGCGTGCGTGGGGATTGAACTGTGCTCATAGCTCGTAGTCTTGTTGGTGGCCGCTCAGGGCCTTGGCGATCAGGTTGCGGTCGAGGCGGTCGGACAGCAGCTCGGCGAACTTGAAGACGAAGTTGCGCAGATAGGCGCTGCGCTTGAACGCGACACGCGCAATATTCTGGCCGAACACATGCCCCATCGGGCGCACCACGAGGTCGGCGTTCGACTCGTCGCGCACGGCCATTTCGGCCACGATGCCCACGCCCAGCCCGAGGCGCACGTAGGTCTTGATCACGTCGGAGTCGATGGCTTCGAGCGCGATGCGCGGCGTGAGCTTTTTCTGTGCGAACGCATGGTCGATGCGCGTGCGGCCGGTGAACGAGGGGTGGTACGTGATGATCGGCTCGCTCGCCAGGTCTTCGAGCGAAATGCGCTCCTTGGCGGCCAGCGGATGGTCCTTGGGCAGAACCAGAACGTGCTGCCATTCGTAGCAGGGCAGGGTCACCAGCTCGGCGTAGCCGTCGAGCGATTCGGTGGCGATGCCGATCTCGGCGATCTCGTCGATCACCATGCGAGCCACCTGATCGGGCGAGCCCTGGTGCAGGCTCACGTTGACCTTGGGATAGGCCTCGCGCAGGTTCGCCACGGGCACGGGCAGCACGTAGCGCGCCTGCGTATGGGTGGTGGCGATGGAGAGGGTGCCGCTGTCCTGCGCGCTGAACTGTTCGCCGATGCGCTTGAGATTGCCCACCTCGCGCATGATGAGTTCGATGCTGGCGATGACGTGCTGGCCCGGCTCGGTAACGCGTTTGAGCCGCTTGCCATGACGCGCGAAGATTTCAACGCCCAGTTCTTCCTCGAGCTCGATGATGGCCTTGGAGACACCGGGTTGCGAGGTGTGGAGCGCCTTGGCCGCCTCGGTGAGGTTCAGGTTGCGCCGCACGGCTTCCTGAACAAACTTGAACTGATGCAGATTCATATCAAATTCCGTCTTATTGCGGAATTCATTATGCCTTCGGAATCTATCGAAATTGCCGGATGTTCACTATTTGACCGCAATTCTGGCCAGGAGATCGACCAGTTCGGGCTCTTCGCCGACGATGCGCGCGAGCGAAAAGTCAATGGCGGGCCATTTCTGGCGCAGTGCCTCGAGTTGGTGCGGCAGGTCTTCGCGAGCGTGCTTGCCCATGCCCAGGAACAGCGGAACCACGCGGATAGCGGTGGCGCCACTGGCAATCAGCGCCGCCGTCGCCGTGGGCAGGTCGGGCGTTGCCAGCTCCATGTAGGCGCAGGCCACGCGGGCATTCGGCTCGTTTTTGCACACGCGTTCGGCCACGGCCTCGATGGGCTCGCGCCAGCGCTCGTCGCGCGAACCGTGCGCCAGCAAAACAATGCCCTGGGTCATCGTCGCAAGACCAGCCAGCTGAAGGCCGTCAACGACATCACCGAATAGATCATGCCCGGCGCCGCCGCCGTGAGCCATGGCGACCAGTTGCTGAGGTTGCCGAGATAGCCGAACACGTTGTTCAGCAGGAAGAAGCTGATGCCGATCATCACGCCGCCGAACACGTAGGTGGTGATACCGGCCTGGCGGAAGTGCAGGTAGGCGAAGGGCAGGGCGAGCACCACCATCACCAGGCACGAGAGCGGGTAGAACACCTTGCGCCAGAACTCGATCTCGTAGCGCTGCGCGGTCTGGCCGTTGGCGTCGAGGTGGCGGATGTAGTCGAACAGGTCGATCGTGCTCATGCGGTCGGGGCGCAGGAGCGCGACCGAGACCATTTCGCTGGTCAGCGAGGTGGCCCAGTTCAGCTGCGGAGTCTTGGTCGTGGCGATGCGGGCCTGGTCGGCCGCGCCGCGCGTGTCGTACTTCTGCTCTTCCACGTCGGTGAGCATCCAGTGCCCGTCGCCAATGCGGGCCGAGCCTGCGGTGATCTGGGTGCTGATGTAGCCGTTGTCGTCGAATTCGAAGATGCGCGGGCTCTTCAGCGCGCCTTTGCGGTCGATGGACAGCACGTTCACCGCGTACGAGACATTGCCCCGTTTTTCCTTGAGCCAGGCGCCCGTGTTGCCCGCCAGCGAATAGATGCCCTGGTACTTGGCCTTGAGCAGTTGCCCCGTGCGCTCGGAGGCCGGGGCGACATAGTCGCCGACGGCGAAGGTCAGCACGACGAAGCCGACGCCCAGCAGCAGCAGGGTGCGCAGCGCGCGCCAGGGCCCCAGCCCGCTGGTGCGCAGGATGGTGTATTCGGAGCTTTGCGCCAGCCGGGCCATCACGAAGATGGAGCCGATCAGCACCGTGATCGGCAGCAGTTCGTAGAGGTGGCTCGGCACCAGCAGCATCACGTAGGCCAGCGCCTGTGCGGGCCCGTAGTTGAGGCTGTCCGGCTTGCCGATGGATTGCAGTTCGTCGACGAAGTCGAAGAAGAAAAAGAGGCTCAGGAAGCCGAGCGTCACGAACGCAACGGCCTTCAGCACCTCCACGTAGATCAGGCGTCTTATCGTTTTCACGTGGGTTCGATCTTGGGTGTGGGCAGCACGGCGGCGGACGGGCTTTGCTTTGATCGCCGGCCCCAGTTGTTCTGGCGAACGCCGAGCCATGCCAGGTTGATCAGCAGCACGCCGCCATGCAACAGCAGCATGAAACTGCCCATGCTGTATTTGCCCGAGCTGATCCAGCTTTGGCCCAGGTTGAGCATGTTGTAGTACACGACGAACGCGAACAGCGCGAGAAGCAGGTTGCCGCTTCGGCCGACGCGCGGGTTGGCGCTGGATACATTCAGTGCCAACAGCACGAAGTTGATGGCCGTCAGCAGCATGCCGATGCGCCAGGCCAGTTCGCCGCGGCTGGGGGCGCTGGTGTCGGGCAGCAGGGACAGCGTGCTGCGCGCGCGCGGCGGTGTCGCGTCGTTGACCAGGCCGCTGTTGCCGCCTGCCCGGGTGCCGTAAGTCTTGAACTCGCTGATCTTCAGGCCGGTGTTGGTCATGGGCTGCTCGAGCCGCTGGCCGCTGTTGAGCAGCAGGTAGCGCGAATCGCCGATGTTCTCGATGCTGCCGCTGCGCGCCGAAGTCGTGATCTGCATGTTGCGCTCGATCGACCAGATGAAGACGTTGGTAGCCTTGGAGTTGTCCGGCGTCTCCTTGTCGATGAAGAACACGCGCACCCGGCCAGCGGATTCGCGGAACTCACCAGGCGCCACCCGCTCGATGTCGCTGCGCTGCTCGTACTGCTTGCGCATGCCGATGGTCTGCGAGTTGGCCCACGGCCAGCCCACCAGCGCCATCACCGCGATCAGGATCAGCACCGGCCAGGCGAAGCGGAAGAGTGGCTTGATGAAGTCGGTCAGGCCGCGGCCGCTGGAAAACCAGATCACCATTTCGCTGTCGCGGTACATGCGCGACAGGGTGCCGACGATGGCGATGAACAGGCTCAGGCTCAGGATGGTCGGCATGTAGCCGAGCACCGTGTAGGCCATCACCAGGAACACCTCCTGCGGGTTCACACTGCCCTTGGACGCGAGCCCGAGGGTACGGATGAGCATCATGGTCATCACGATGGTGACCAGTACCACGAGGGTCGCTCCGAAGCTGCGGGACAGCTCCTTGCGTAGGGAAGAATGGAATAACATCGTTCGAGGAAAAAAAGGATTATGGACTTTCAACTCAAGACCCTCACCGTCGCCCAGGCCGCAGCCGAGAAATCCGATGTCCTGATCGTGCTCGTCGGCAGCGCTCCTCTTACCTCCAAAGACCCGTTGTCGGTGCTCGCCGCCAGTGCCCGCAAGGCCGGCGACCTGCCTGACAAGGCCGGCAAGCTGCTGGGGCTTTACCGTCCGGAAGACGTCGTGGCGTCCCGCGTGGTGCTCGCCGCCATCGGCGACGGCAAGCCCGCCTCGGTTCGCAGCGGCGTGGTCGCGGCGGTCAATTCGGCCAAGGCCCAGGCCCCCAAGCGCGTGACCGTGGTGTTCGCCCAGCCTGCTGAGGGCGCGGCGGTGGCCAGCGCCGTCACGGCGGCGGCTGACGCCAGCTACGTCTACACCGCCACCAAGTCGAAGGCCGAACCCCGCAGCATTCGCCACCTGACCGTCGGCGTGGCTGATGCCGCCGCCGTCACCGGCGCCTTCGACGCCGCCCGTGCCACTGTCGCGGGCATCGAACTGGCCAAGGAGTGGGGCAACCGGCCCGCCAACCACGCCACGCCCACGCTGCTGGCCGAGGCCGCCAAGGGGCTGGCCAAGCTGCCGAACATCAAGTGCGAGGTGCTGGGTCCGAAGGAAGTCGAAAAGCTCGGCATGGGCTCCTTCGCCGCAGTGGCGCAGGGCTCGGCGGAGCCGCTGCGCTTCATCGTGCTGCGCTACCACGGGGCGCCCAAGGACCAGGCGCCCGTGGTGCTGGTCGGCAAGGGCATCACCTTCGACACCGGCGGCGTCTCGCTCAAGCCCGCTGCCGAAATGGACGAAATGAAGTTCGACATGTGCGGCGCGGCCAGCGTGCTCGGCACCTTCCGCGCGCTCGGCGACATCCAGCCCGCCATCAACGTCGTCGGCCTCATTCCTTCGTGCGAGAACATGAACGACGGCCGCGCGGTGAAGCCGGGCGACGTGGTGACCAGCATGAGCGGCCAGACCATCGAGGTGCTCAACACCGACGCAGAAGGCCGGCTAATCCTGTGCGACGCGCTGACCTATGCCAAGCGCTTCGAGCCGGCGGCAGTGATCGACATCGCCACGCTGACGGGCGCCTGCGTGGTGGCCCTGGGCGGCGTGCGCAGCGGCCTGTTCTCGACCAACGAAGCATTGGCCGCGGCGCTCGAAGCCGCTGGCGAGACCTCGCAAGACCGCTGCTGGCGCCTGCCGCTCGATGACGACTACGCGGAAGGCCTCAAGAGCAACTTCGCCGACGTGGCCAACATCGCCGGCCGCGCGGGTGGCGCCATCACTGCCGCCAAGTTCCTGCAGCGCTTCGCGGGCGACTTCGCCTGGGCGCATCTGGATATCGCGGGCACTGCGTGGAAGAGCGGAGCGGCAAAGGGTTCGACCGGTCGACCGGTGGGCTTGCTGGTGTCGTACCTGACGAGTCGCGCGGCCAGCGGCGACGCCAAGACCGGCAAGGCCAAGAAAACCAAGACCCCTGGAGTTCCGGCCAAAAAGGCTCGGGCCACGAAGTGACGGAAATCGGCTTTCACTACAACGCGCGTGACAAGCTGAACTACGCCTGCCGGCTGGTTCGCAAGGCCGTGAACGCGCGCGGCCTGCGCGTGGTAGTCGTGGGCGATGCGCAGGCGCTCGACGCGGTGGATGCTGCGCTCTGGCAGCTGTCGCCGGTGGACTTCGTCGCGCACTGCCGAGGCGATGCGCCGGCTCATGTGGTCGCGCGTTCGCCCGTCGTTCTGTCGGCGCAGGGCGCTGATGCGGCCTCGCTGCCGCACCGCGAAATGCTGGTGAATCTGGGCCTCGAAGTGCCTGCGGGCTTCGAGCGCTATGAACGCATGATCGATATCGTGAGCGACGAGGACAACGACCGCCAGGTCGGTCGTTCGCGCTGGCGCCACTATGCCGATCGTGGCTACACCATCCAGCCGCACGACTTCGCAAAGAGTCTCTGACATGGCCAGCACACTGCGCACGCCGCCCCGGTTCGTTCCCACGCTGACCACGGTGCTCGAGATCCCGGAGGAGCCCGCGATCCCCGAGCCGCAGGCCGCACCGACGCCCCAGCCCGACCCGGCGAGTGCCATGGCATTGCCGCCGGCCGCGCAGCTTTCGCAGGCGGAAATCGTCAGCCTCGAAGAGCAGTTGCTGCACCGCGTTCTGCAGCGCGTCGACCTGTCTCTGGAAGAGCGTTTGAGCGACACCGTGTCAGCTGCCGTTCAGCATCAACTCGATGCGATGGTGCCGCGTTTGCGCAATGAAATCGAAGCCGTTTTGCGTGCGTTGGTGATCGAGGCCATGGCCGCCGAACTCAGCGAAAACACAGGGTCTACGCCAGCTTCCGGAGTCTGAATCCTCGGCTAAACTGCGCCGCAGGTCGGAAGGGCGTGAGGGTGCCGCTGGTCCGCGGCGCGAAACTTGCGAGGTCAGCGCGCCCGGATCACACGACCGGTTTTTTATTCTTTTCATCCAAGTTCTGGAGGTTCTCATGCAATTGAAATGGACTGCGGTCGCACTGGCTGCAATCACGCTCGTGGCTTGCGGCAAGAAGGAAGAAGCTGCTGCTCCCGCTGCAGCGCCCGCGCCAACGGCTGCGGCCCCGGCTGCACCTGCACCCGCACCTGCCGGAGAAACCCTGGTCGTCAAGATCGGTCACGTGGGACCGACCAGCGGTGCCATCGCCCACCTCGGCAAGGACAACGAGTTCGGCGCCAAGATGGCCATCGAAGACCTGAATGCAAAGGGCCTCAAGATCGGCGACAAGGTTGCCAAGTTCGAACTGATCGCCGAAGACGACGCAGGCGATCCGAAGCAGGGCACGGCTGTGGCCCAGAAGCTCGTGGACGAGAAGGTCAACGGCGTGGTCGGTCACCTGAACTCGGGCACCACCATCCCCGCCTCGAAGCTCTACAGCGACGCCGGCATTCCACAGATCTCGCCTTCGGCCACCAACCCGAAGTACACGCGTCAAGGCTTCAAGACCACGTTCCGCGTGGTGGCTGACGACACGCAACTCGGCGGCACGCTGGGCAAGTACGCAGTCGAAACGCTCAAGGGCAAGAACATTGCCGTGATCGACGACCGTACCGCCTACGGCCAAGGCGTTGCCGAAGAGTTCGAGAAGTCAGCCAAGGCCGCTGGCGCCACCATCGTGGGCCACGAGTTCACCACCGACAAGTCGACCGACTTCAACGCCATCCTGACCAAGCTGAAGGCCTCCAAGCCCGACGTGCTGTTCTTCGGCGGCATGGACGCCGTCGGCGGCCCGATGCTCAAGCAGGTCAAGCAACTCGGCCTGAACGTCAAGTTCATGGGCGGCGACGGCCTGTGCACCAGCGAACTGCCGAAGCTGGCTGGCGATGCCATCGGCGAAGAGATGGTTGTTTGCGCCGAAGCCGGCGGTGTGGACGGCGACTTCAAGCAGCCGCTGGAAGACTTCAAGGCCAAGTTCAAGACCAAGAACGGCGTCGAAGTGCAGATCTATGCACCGTACGTGTACGACGCGGTCAACGTGCTGGCCGAAGCCATGGTGAAGGCCGGTTCGTCCGACCCCGCCAAGTACCTGCCTGAAGTTGGCAAGGTGCAATACAAGGGCGTGACCGGCCCGATCGCCTTCGACGAAAAGGGCGACATCAAGAACGGTGCCCTGACGCTGTACACCTACAAGGGTGGTGCACGCACGCAGATCGCCGTGGTGCGCTGATTCATTTCGGCAAACCTGCGGTTATCCGCAAAAGAGAAAAGGGCCTTCGGGCCCTTTTTTCATGGCCGCTTCGAAGGCGGCTTATTCAGAGCTCAGAGCGGAGCAAGGCCCGATGGGCGGTTGGCATTGCAGTACTCGATGAAGGCATCGAGGTCGCGTGACTTGTCGAATACCGCATCGGCGCCGAGCGCCGTGCAGCGCGCCCGGATATCCGCCGTCACGTAGTTGCTGAGCACGACCACCCGCTGGCTGGGTTTGCGGGTCTTGCAGCCGCCCAGCACGCCGAGGCCGGAGCCTTCCTTCAGGAACAGGTCGACGATCAGGAGCTGCCAGTCGTCGGGATGCGCCGCGAGCCATGCAAGGGCTTCCGTTTCGGTTTCGGCGAAGCCGACCACGCGGCCGTTGACCAAGTCCTCGAGTGCCGGGACCAGGTTATCCCTGATGGTCTTGTTGTCCTCGACGAGGAACGTGATGAGGGCCATGCCGTGGTTTCGCTTTGAGAACCAATAGCGTAGCGTGCCTGACGCTGATGCAGCGTAGGAGAAAGGATACGGACGGCGTATTGCGCGCCGGTCAGTCGGAGCTTTCGGCGCGGATCTTTGCCTTGAGCTTCTCGGCCAGAGCCTGGCTTTCGTCGCGCTCAGCCGTGACCTCGAGACGCTTCTCGATTTCCTCGCTCAGCGCGGCATTGACCTCGGCCAGCTTCTCGGCGGACTTGGCCAGCTTCTCTTCCAGCTGGCTGGTGTGTTCGATGGCCTGTGCCACCTCGCCAACCTGCACTTCTTCGGGCAGTTCCTGTTCGAGCACCGTGTTCACCACGGCGAGGTTGTCCGACGCCCGTTGCACGTCGGCAGCCACCTGCTCGCTCTTTTCGAGGGTGCGGTCCAGCGGTGTCTTGCCACGCGGCTGGGTTTTCGGTTGTCCGGCCATCGAGGCTCCTTTGTGGGCTTGAAATGAAAACCTTTGGATGGTACTGCCAGAAGAAAGTGTCTGAGTTCGGGAGTCAAGTTGTTGCAAAGCAACGCACTGCCTTTCAACTCCGGCTGGGCCAGACGACAAAAAAGCCCAAGTGCTTGTGGCAACTTGGGCTTCTTGCTTTGTCTTCATGTTCGTGAACGGTTACGAACAATCAATCTCTGGCGGAGCAGGCGGGATTCGAACCCGCGGAGGGCTATTAACCCTCACACGCTTTCCAGGCGTGCGACTTAAACCGCTCATCCACCGCTCCTGAGCCCACGATTGTAGCAGTCAGTTCAGGTCGGATTCGACGGCTTGCCTGCCTGGACCATGCGCATCGCTGACGCGATGAGCGCGGCGGTCTCGCTCATGTTGCTCGGCACGATCAGCGTGGTCTTGGAGTCGGCCGCGACCTTGCCGTAGGCGTCGACGGCGCGCTCGGCCACCTTCAGCTGCACGGCCTGTTCGCCGCCCGGCTGGCGGATGGCCGCGGCCACGCGTTCGATGGCGTCCGCCGTCGCGGTGGCGACCGCGGTAATGGCGGCGGCTTCACCCTGGGCGTTGTTGATCTGCGCCTGCTTCTCGCCTTCGGAGCGGGCGATGAAGGCCTCGCGTTCGCCGGTGGCGATGTTGATCTGCTCCTGGCGGCGGCCTTCCGAGGCCGCGATCAGCGCGCGCTTGCCGCGCTCGGCCGTGATCTGCGCCTGCATGGCCAGCAGGATTTCCTTCGGCGGCGTCAGGTCCTTGATTTCATAGCGCAGCACCTTTACGCCCCAGTTGAGCGCGGCCTCGTCGATGGCGGCAACCACCTGGGCGTTGATAACGTCGCGTTCCTCGAAGGTCTTGTCGAGCTCCAGCTTGCCGATCACGCTGCGCAGCGAGGTCTGTGCAAGCTGCGTCACGGCCACGATGTAGTTCGACGAGCCGTAGCTCGCGCGCATCGGATCGGTCACCTGGAAGTACAAGATGCCGTCGACCTGCAGCTGTGTGTTGTCGCGCGTGATGCAGATCTGGCTCGGCACGTCGAGCGGGATTTCCTTCAGGCTGTGCTTGTAGGCCACCCGGTCGATGAACGGAATCAGGAAGTTGGGGCCGGGCGTCATGGTGCCGTGGTACTTGCCGAGGCGCTCGCGCACCCAGGCGTTCTGCTGCGGCACGAACTTCACCGACTGGCTGATGAAGATGATCGCGATGACCAGGATGATGAGTGGGACCGAAAATTCCATGGTGCGCTTCCTTTTCTGAGTTCTACGTATTGACTAAACCTTGTCGACGACCAGCCGGCTGCCGATGACTTCGACCACACGGTGCTCGCCGGTCGACGGCGTGCGGCCCGCGCGCTGGACCACCGTCCATTGCGCGCCCCGGTAGCGCACGGTTGCCGTGCCGTCGGCATTCCAGGCGTCGACGTGAACGGTCTCGCCGATGTCGAGGTTCACGTCGCGGTTGGTTCCGGTGGGCGGGGCAGGGGGGCGCTTGCGCTGGATCGAGTACCAGGTCAGCACGGCGCCCACGCCGATGACCGAGGCCACGATCAGTTGGGTGACGGTGCCGAAGCCCAGGTGCGCCGCAATTGCCGCGGCCGCAAAGCCGGCGGCCAGCAGCAGAAGATAGACGGTGCCCGAGAGCAACTCGACCACGATGGCTACCCCCGCAATCAGCCACCAGACGGTGGAATTCGCCATGTCGACTCCTCTTTTCCTTATTCGATGCGCGCCATTCTGATGCATCTGCTCCAAGCGCTTGCCCTGCGTAGGGGTACTGCGCCCGAGCCGACGAAAGGGACCATGCCGGACAGGCCCGAATGGCTTGCACGAGCCTGACCAGATTCGTCATCCGAATTCCGTACACTTCGCGCCTCGCCTTATTGCCTGTCTGTCAGCCCGTCCGGAGCCCCGCTCATGAAATTCCGCTTTCCCATCGTCATCATCGACGAGGACTTCCGCTCCGAAAACACCTCGGGCCTCGGCATTCGCGCGCTCGCGCAGGCCTTCGAAAGCGAGGGCTTCGAGGTGCTGGGCGTCACGAGTTATGGCGACCTGAGCCAGTTCGCCCAGCAGCAAAGCCGTGCCAGCGCGTTCATCCTGTCGATCGACGACGAGGAGTTCACGGTCGGCCCCGACCTCGATCCGGCCGTGCTGAACCTGCGCAACTTCATCGGCGAAGTGCGGCGCAAGAACGCCGACGTGCCGATCTACATCTACGGCGAGACCAAGACCTCGCGCCACATCCCGAACGACATCCTGCGCGAGCTGCACGGCTTCATCCACATGTTCGAGGACACCCCCGAATTCGTGGCGCGCCACATCATCCGCGAGGCCAAGAGCTACCTTGAGGGCGTGCAGCCGCCGTTCTTCAAGGCGCTGATCGACTACGCGGAAGACGGCTCCTATTCGTGGCACTGCCCGGGCCACTCGGGCGGCGTGGCGTTCCTGAAGAGCCCGGTGGGCCAGATGTTCCACCAGTTCTTCGGCGAGAACATGCTGCGTGCCGACGTCTGCAACGCAGTCGAAGAGCTGGGCCAACTGCTCGACCACACCGGCCCGGTGGCGGCCAGCGAACGCAATGCGGCGCGCATCTTCAACGCCGACCACTGCTTCTTCGTGACCAACGGCACCAGCACCAGCAACAAGATGGTGTGGCACCACACGGTGGCGCCGGGCGACGTGGTGGTGGTCGACCGCAACTGCCACAAGTCGATCCTGCACGCGATCATCATGACCGGCGCGATTCCGGTGTTCATGAAGCCCACGCGCAACCACTTCGGCATCATCGGCCCGATCCCGAAGAGCGAGTTCGAGCAGAGCGCCATCAAGGCCAAGATCAAGGCCAACCCGCTGCTGGCCGACGTGGACCCCGAAACGGTCAAGCCGCGCGTGATGACGCTCACGCAGTCGACCTACGACGGCGTGATCTACAACACCGAGACCATCAAGAACATGCTCGACGGTTACGTCGACACGCTGCACTTCGACGAGGCGTGGCTGCCGCACGCGGCCTTCCACCCGTTCTATGGCGCCTATCACGCGATGGGCAAGCGCCGCGTGCGCCCGAAGGAATCGCTGGTGTTCGCCACGCAGTCGACGCACAAGCTGCTGGCCGGCATCAGCCAGGCCAGCCATGTGCTGGTGCAGGACTCGCAGAACCGTCAGCTCGACCGCGACCTCTTCAACGAGGCCTACCTGATGCACTCGTCGACCAGCCCGCAGTACGCGATCATCGCGAGCTGCGACGTGGCTGCCGCCATGATGGAGCCGCCCGGTGGCACCGCGCTGGTGGAAGAAAGCATCCTCGAGGCGCTCGACTTTCGCCGCGCCATGCGCAAGGTCGAGGCGGAGTTCGGCAAGGACGAGTGGTGGTTCAAGGTCTGGGGCCCCGAGAAGCTCGTCGAAGAAGGCATCGGCCGCGCCGACGACTGGATCATGCAGGGCGAGAAGAACGGTAAGCCCAAGAACAAGAAGTCGCCGCGCAACTGGCACGGCTTTGGCGAATTGGCCGACGGCTTCAACATGCTTGACCCGATCAAGTCGACCATCGTCACGCCGGGTCTCGACCTCGAAGGCAACTTTGCTGAAACCGGCATCCCGGCCAGCGTGGTGACCAAGTTCCTCGCCGAGCATGGCGTGATCGTGGAGAAGACCGGGCTCTACAGCTTCTTCATCATGTTCACCATCGGCATCACCAAGGGCCGCTGGAACACGCTGCTGACGGCGCTGCAGCAGTTCAAGGACGACTACGCGCGCAACCAGCCGATGTGGCGCATCCTGCCCGAGTTCTGCCAGCAGCATCCGGGTTACGAACGCCTCGGCCTGCGCGACCTATGCCAGCACATCCACCAGCTGTATGCGCGCTACGACGTGGCCCGCCTCACGACCGAGATGTACCTGAGCGACCTGACGCCGGCGATGAAGCCCAGCGACGCCTTCGCCCACATCGCGCACCGCAAGACCGAGCGCGTGGAAATCGACGAGCTCGAAGGCCGCATCACCACCAGCCTGATCACGCCTTACCCGCCGGGCATTCCGCTGCTGATTCCGGGCGAGGTGTTCAACAAGAAGATCGTCGACTACCTCAAGTTCTCGCGCGAGTTCAACACGCAGTGCCCGGGCTTCGAGACCGACATCCACGGCCTGGTTGCGCGCGTCGACGAGACGGGCAAGAAGCGCTACTACGCAGACTGCGTCAGGGAAGTGAAGTAAGGAAGCGGGCCGGCTGGACGGGCCGGCCTAACCTTCGCGCACCCGCATGAAGCGCGCGAATCGCGGCAGGCCCTTGGCGGTGGTGCCGTTGTAGCGGTAGGTCACCCAGCTGCCGACGGCGGGCGGGTTCTCGCGTTCGGCGTCGGTCAGTCCGGTGCCGAGCTTGAAGCGCTTGCCGTCGGCCGTCTCGACCACCAGCGCGCCGAGCCGGCCACTGTGCTTGCCCTTGCCGGGCACGTGCTCGACCACGCGGGCTTCGGCGTCTTCGTAGGGCTTGACCTTCAGCAGGTCGCTGTTCCGCTCCCCACGGTACCGGGAGCTGCCGCGGTGAAGCATCAGGCCCTCACCGCCCATTTTTACCGTCTTGTCGAGCAGCGCCTGCAATGCGGCGTGCGTGGTCGCGCGTTCCTGCGGGACCGCGACGACCCATGGTGCGTCGGTAATCGGCAGCAGCTTGCGCAGCACGGCGAGGCGCGTCGTGAAGTCGCCACCCTGCGCAGGCAGGTCGAACACCATGAAGTGCATCTCGCGCCAGGCGATGTCGTTGGGCGTCTGGCTGCGCACCGTGGAGACGGCGCGTGCGAACTGGCCGCGGCCCACCCACAGTTCGCCGTCGAGGGGTTGCTTCGGCAGCGGTGCGGTGAACCATGCCGGCGCCACGATCCGCTCGCCGCCGCGCGTCCAGAGCTGTTTGCCGTCCCAGTAGCCGCGTACGCCGTCGTACTTCTCGCTGACCCAGTAGTCGTGCAGCGACATGCCGGGGCGGTAGACGTCGGCCAGCATCAGCGAGGGCGCCGCCTCGCGCGCGAACGCGGCAGGCGCGGCGATCACGCCGAAAGCGGCAAGCAGGAGGGAGCGTCGGTTCAGCACGATGCTATGAAATGAATAGCGCAGCACGGCCATCTTGTGGCCGTGTCGGGACTCGATGGCAGGATTACTCGGCCATCCCGCCGACGACATTGCTGAAGCCGCCGTCCACGTAGGTGATCTCGGCGGTCACGCCGCTGGCCAGGTCGCTCAGCAGGAAGGCGGCCACGTTGCCGACTTCCTCGATGGTCACGTTGCGGCGGATGGGCGAGGCGTCGGCCACGGCCGCCAGCATCTTGCCGAAGCCCTTGATGCCGCTGGCTGCCAGCGTCTTGATCGGGCCCGCACTGATGCCGTTCACACGCATGCCCTTCGGGCCGAGCGAGGCGGCGGTGTAGCGCACCGAGGCTTCGAGCGAGGCCTTGGCCAGGCCCATGGTGTTGTAGTTGGGCAGCGCGCGTTCGGCGCCCAGGTAGGTCAGCGTGAGCAGGGCCGACTTGTCGTTGAGGTAGGGCAGGGCCGACTTGGCCATGGCCGGAAAGCTGTACGCACTGATGTCGTGCGCGATCTTGAAGCCTTCGCGCGAGAGCCCGTCGAGGAAGTCGCCCGCAATGGACTCGCGCGGCGCAAAGCCGATGCTGTGCACGAAGCCGTCGAACTTCGGCCAGGTCTGCGAGAGGTCTGCAAAGAGCTTGTCGATCTGCGCGTCGTCGCCCACGTCGCAATCGAAAATCAGCTTCGAGCCAAAGTCTGCGGCATATTCGGTGATACGGTCCTTGAATCGCTCGCCGACATAGCTGAAGGCGAGCTCCGCGCCCTGTTCATGACAGGCCTTGGCAATGCCATAAGCAATGGAGCGATTGCTCAACACACCGGTGATCAACAGTTTTTTGCCGGAAAGAAAGCCCATGAAGTTGCCTCGTGAAAATCTTGGGCAGAATTCTCGCATGCGAGGTTGGCTGCTTCTGATATTGGCTCTCTTGGCGCTCCCCTCGTGGGCAGCGCATGGTCTGGGCATGGGTTACGAGCCGAAGTACCCGGCGTCGTTCAAGAATTTCGACTACGTGAATCCCGACGCCCCCAAGGGCGGCGAGCTGATCCTCTCGGCCAGCGGAACGTTCGACAAGCTCAACCCCTTCACGCTGCGGGGTGTGCCGCCGCAGGGCATGGGCTACAGCGCCAATGGTTTTGTGTTCTCCGAGTACGGCCTGATCTTCGATTCGCTGATGACGCCGAGCGAAGACGAGCCCTTCTCCAACTACGGCATGCTGGCCGAAGACGTGCAGCTTGCCGCAGACCGCCTGAGCGTCACTTTCCGCCTGAACCCGAAAGCCAAGTTCTCCGATGGCTCCCCGGTGCTCGCGAAGGACGTGAAGTACTCCTTCGACACCCTGATGAGCAAGCAGGTAGGGCCGACCTTCCGCTCGTACTGGGTTGACATCAAGGGCGCCGTGGTGGTGGGGGAGCGCACGATCCGCTTCGACTTCAAGCGCCAGAACTCCGAGCTGCACATGATCATCGGCCAGCTGCCGGTTTTCTCGAGTGCCTGGGGCAAGGGCAAGCCCTTCGACCAGATCGTGAGCGAGCCACCCATAGCCAGCGGGCCGTACGTGGTGGACAAGGTCGACTTCGGGAAGTACATCTCGTACCGCCGGCGGCCGGACTACTGGGCCGCCGATCTTCCGGTGCGCAAGGGGATGTTCAATTTCGGCGAGGTTTCGTACCAATACTTCAAGGACGCACTCGGAGAGGAAGAGTCGCTCAAGGCCGGCTCGCTCGACGCGATGGAAGAGCGTTCGATCATCGCCTGGGTGCGCCGCTACAAGGGGCGGCGCTTCGATTCCGGCGAGCTGGTCAAGGAAGAGATTTCGCACCGCCGCTTCACCGGCATGCAGGGCCTCTCGCCCAACCTGCGGCAGCCTCGCTTCCAGGACATGCGCGTGCGACAGGCATTGGCGCTGGCCTTCGATTTCGACTGGCTCAACCAGCATCTCTTCTACGGGCGCAGGGCCCGGACGATGAGCTACTTCCAGAACAGCGATGACCTCATGGCCCAGCCCGAGATCAGCCCCGAGGAGCAGGTGCTGATCGAGCACCTGAAGAACAAGCAGCGATACATCGACAACACGAAGGGCGAATTGCCGCGCCCCGCCAGCAGCGGAGACACCGCCGAAGGCCTGCGGCGCAACCTGGTCCGCGCGCAGGAGCTGCTTAGAGAGGCGGGCTGGACATACAGGGATGGCGCCTTGCGCGACAAGGACGGAACGCCTTTCGTCATCAATTTCGACATTGGGGATCGCAGTTTGGGCGTGGTGCTGGCGCCTTACGCGCGCAACCTCGCCAAGCTGGGAATCGCGCTGGACTATCGCTTGCGCGACCCGAGCCTGATAAAGAAGAAACAGGACGATCTCGACTTCGACATGGTCATCAACATCGCGGGTGGCTCATCGAGTCCGGGCAACGAGCTGTACGACGATTTCGGCTCGAAATCGGCCAATGAAAAGGGGAGCCAGAACCTCAGCGGCATCAGCGATCCGGTGATCGACGAGATTCTCGAAGTGATCGTCAACAGCCCGGACCGCAAGTCGCTCGCAGCAGGCGCGCGGCTGCTGGACCGTTATTTGCTCCACCAGCATTACGTGATCCCGATGTACTACGGCAAGCAATATTTCATTGCCCACAAGCGCAAGCTGCGCCGCCCCGAAGCGCCATTGCCGCAACGTCTTCTCGCCGGCTCGGCGATGCTGACGACGTGGTGGATCGACGCGGCAGCGAAGTAGACGACAGACACAGACAGACCGCATGGCCGCCTACCTGCTCCGACGCCTTCTGCTGATCATTCCCACGCTGTTCGGGGTGCTGCTGATCAATTTCGCCATCGTTCAATTCGTTCCGGGCGGTCCGGCCGAGCAGTTGCTGTCGCAACTGACCAACAAGGAAAACCGCCTCTCGGGCGGCCCCACGGGGCGCTCCCTCGACGCCAAGCAGGTGGCGGAGATCAAGGCCCTTTACGGCTTCGACAAGCCGGCACCCGAGCGCTTCTGGCAGATGCTCAAGCAATTCGCGCGCTTCGACCTGGGCAAGAGCTTCTTCCAGAGCAAGGACGTGTGGCAGCTCATCAAGGAGAAGCTGCCGGTCTCGATCAGCCTGGGGCTCTGGACCTTCTTCATCAGCTACCTGATAGCGGTGCCGCTCGGCGTTGCGAAAGCGGTTCGCGCCGGTTCGCGCTTCGACTTTCTGACGACGCTGCTGGTGCTCGTTGGCTACGCGATTCCGGGCTTCGTACTGGGCGTGGCGCTGCTGGTGATCTTCGGCGGCCAGCTGCAATGGTTTCCGCTGCGCGGGCTGACCTCACCGAACTGGGAGTCGTTGAGTTGGGGCGCGCGCATCGTCGACTACCTGTGGCACATCACCTTGCCGGTGACGGCGATGGTGCTCGGCAGTTTCGCGATCACCGCGATGCTCACCAAGAACTCTTTCCTCGAAGAGATCCGCAAGCAGTACGTGCTGACGGCGCGTGCCAAGGGACTGGCCGAGCGCCAGGTGCTCTGGAAGCACGTGTTCCGCAACGCGCTGATTCCGATCATCACGGGCTTCCCGACAGCCTTTATCGGCGCCTTCTTCTCGGGCGCGTTGCTGATCGAGACGCTGTTCTCGCTCGACGGGATGGGCCTGCTCAGCTACGAAAGCGTGCTGCGGCGCGACTACCCGGTGTTTCTGGGCACGCTCTATCTGTTCACGCTGATCGGTCTGGTGACCAAGCTCATCTCCGATCTTTGCTATGTCTGGGTCGATCCGAGGGTGAAGTTTGACTAAAGCGCCTGTCGTGTCCGTGAGCCCCGGCCGCCGCGCCTGGCGCCGTTTTCGCCGCAATCCGCTGGGATTCTGGAGCCTGTTGATCTTCTCGGCGCTGGTGGTGCTGAGCCTTTTCGCCGACGTGCTTTCCACCGACAAGCCGCTCGTGGTGCGCTACGAAGGCAAGACCTATTTCCCGGTGCTGCGGGACTATTCCGAGAAAACCTTCGGCGGCGATTTCGAAACGCCGGCCGACTACCTCGATCCGTTCATCGAGCAGCGCATCACCCAGGGCGACAACTGGGCGATCTATGCGCCGAACCGCTACGGCCCGGCCACGCTCAACTATTTCTCGAAGCCTCCGAACCCCGCGGCCCCTTCGAGCGAGAACCTGCTCGGCACGGATGAACGTGGCCGCGACCTGCTGGCCCAGCTGATCTACGGCTTTCGCGTGAGCGTGCTGTTCGCGCTGGCGCTCACGGTAATAGGGGTGGTGCTGGGTATCGCGACCGGCGCGGTGCAGGGCTTCTTCGGCGGAAAGATCGACCTGACCTTCCAGCGGCTGATCGAGATCTGGGGAGCGATGCCCGAGCTGTACCTGCTGATCATCTTCAGTGCGATCTTCACGCCCAGCGTGGCGCTGCTGCTGATCCTGCTGAGCCTGTTCGGCTGGATGGGGTTGTCGGACTACGTGCGCGCCGAGTTCCTGCGCAACCGGCAGATGGACTACGTGCGTGCGGCGCGGGCGCTCGGTGTGGGCAATCTGCAGATCATGTGGCGCCACATCCTGCCCAACAGCATGGTGCCGGTCGTCACCTTTCTGCCGTTCCGCATGAGCGCGGCCATTCTGGCGCTGACCTCTCTGGACTTTCTCGGCCTTGGCGTGCCGCCAGGCACACCGTCGCTCGGTGAGCTGCTGAGCCAGGGCAAGGGCAACATCGACGCCTGGTGGATCTCGCTGTCCACTTTCGTCGTGTTGGTCGTCACGCTGATGCTGCTGACTTTCATGGGCGACGCGCTGCGCGATGCGCTCGATCCGCGCAAGGCCGACAAGTGATGAGCGATTCACAACAACCCAACCAGCCCCTGCTCGACGTGAAGGGCCTGCGCGTCGCGTTCAGCGGCAAGGAGGTCGTGCACGGCATCGACTTCCAGATGGCCACTGGCGAAAAGCTCGCCCTCGTCGGCGAATCGGGTTCGGGCAAGACGGTCACGGCGCTGTCGCTGCTGCGGCTGGTGCAGAACGCTGATCTGTCCGGCACTGCCCGGCTTTTCGGTGGGGAGCGCTCGCAGGGCGCGCGCGACCTGCTGTCGATTCCCGAGCGCGAATTGCGCGGCATCCGCGGCAAGGAGATCGCGATGATCTTCCAGGAGCCGATGACTGCACTGAATGCGCTCTACAGCGTCGGCGACCAGATCGCCGAGGTGCTCGAGCTGCACGAAGGGCTGTCGGCCCGCGCCGCGCAGACGGCGGCCGTCCAGCTGCTGGCTGACACCGGCATCCCGGAGCCGGCGCGACGGGCGAGGGCGTTTCCGCACCAGCTCTCGGGCGGCCAGCGCCAGCGCGCGATGATCGCGATGGCTCTGGCCTGCAAGCCGCGCCTGCTGCTGGCCGACGAACCGACCACCGCGCTCGACGTGACCGTGCGCGCGCAGATCCTCGAATTGCTGGCCGACCTGCAGCGCAAGTACGGCATGGCGGTGCTCCTCATCACGCATGACCTGAACCTGGTGCGGCGTTTTGCCGATCGCGTGGTGGTCATGGAGAACGGCCACATCGTCGAGCATGGCGCGGTGGCGCCTGTGTTCGATGCCCCGCAGCATCCCTACACGCGCAAGCTGATCGACAGTCATCCGGAGCGCAACGTGGCGGCCGTCGCTGCGCGCGCCGACGCGGCGCCAGTGATCGAGGCCAAGGCCCTGCGCGTGATCTATCCCGTGCCGAAGCCGGGCTTCGCCGGCTGGTTCCGCAAGGGCGAATTCGTGGCGGTGCAGGGGGCGGATTTCCGCATCGTGCCGGGCGAGACGCTCGGCGTGGTCGGTGAGTCGGGTTCGGGCAAGTCGACGCTGGCGCTGGCGGCGCTGGGGCTGCTGAAGCACCAGGGCGCGCTGACGGTCGCGGGCAAGGGCTGGGCGGTCGACCGCGCCTCCGATCTCGGCCTGCGACGCGTGATGCAGGTGGTGTTCCAGGACCCGTTCTCGTCGCTGTCGCCGCGCATGACGGTGGAGCAGATCGTGGGCGAGGGGCTGCGCGTGCATGCGCCCGAACTCGACACCGCGGCGCGCCGTGCCCGTGCACTCGTCGCGCTGGCCGATGTCGGGCTGACGGAGGCCCAGTTCCCCTCGCTGCTCGACCGCTATCCGCACGAGTTTTCGGGCGGTCAGCGGCAGCGTCTGGCGATTGCCCGCGCGCTGATCGTCGACCCGCAGTTGCTGGTGCTCGACGAGCCCACCAGCGCGCTGGACGTGACGATCCAGAAGCAGGTGCTGAGCTTGCTGCAGCGCCTGCAGCGCGAGCGGGGGCTGAGCTATCTGCTGATCACGCACGACGTGGAGGTGATCCGGGCGATGGCGCACCACGTCATCGTGATGAAGGACGGGGCCATTCTCGAAACAGGGTCGGTCGAGCGCGTGCTCGACGCGCCCGAGCACCCCTATACAAAGAAGCTGGTGGCCGCCGCGCTGCTGGAATAAACGGAGACTGCAAGAAATGTCGGAAATCGGACGCGACCGGCGCGGAGCCTGGCGCGCGGCGCTGGCCTGCATGGTCACCCTCGCAGTGGCGATGGGCCTGGGGCGCTTTGCCTTCACACCCATGCTGCCCATCATGCTGCACGAGGGAAAGCTGGAGCTGGCGGCGGGCGGGGTGCTGGCGTCGCTCAACTACCTGGGGTACTTCCTCGGTGCGGTGAGCTGTGCCGCCATTGGCATCAAGGCGTCGAGCATGGTGCGGGGCGGGCTGGTGGCCACGGCCGCTCTGCTGATCGGCATGGGCTTGCTGCACAGCTTCACGAGCTGGGGCGTGCTGCGCACGGCGGCAGGCGTGATGAGCGCCTGGGTCTTCGTCTTCGCCTCAGGCTGGGGCCTGCGCCGGCTGGCGGAGACGAACGCGCCGACGCTGGCCGGCGTGATCTACACCGGGCCGGGAATCGGCATCGCGATGACGGGCCTGCTCGGTGGTGCGCTGGGGCGCTGGGGTTCCGAGGCGGGGTGGATCGGCCTTGGCATCCTGGCGGTCGTGCTGATCGCGGTGATCTGGCGGGTGTTCGACGACGGCGAGCGGGCATCCGCAGGTGGTGGTGCCGCTCCGGCGCCTGCTGCGGCGGTTCGCGTGGCCGGTCCGGCTGACCGTAGCGATGCGATCTGGCTGGTCGCGCTCTATGGGCTGGCGGGCTTCGGTTACATCATTACCGCCACCTTCCTGCCGGTGATCGCCCGGCAGGCGCTGCCGGGATCGCCCTGGCCGGACTTCTTCTGGCCGCTGTTCGGGCTGGCCATCATTCCGGGCGCGCTGATCGGGGCCCGCGCGCCGACGCATTGGGACAACCGGCTACTGCTGGCTTGCGCCTACGCGTTGCAGGCGCTGGGCGTCGTGCTGTCGGTGGCATGGCCGAGCATTGCCGGATTCGCGCTCGGAAGCCTGCTGCTGGGCATGCCGTTTACCGCGATCACTCTTTTTGCCATGCGGGATGCGCGCCGGCTGCGCGGCAATGCGGCTGCCGGGCTGATCGGCTACGCGACGGCATCCTATGGAGTAGGGCAGATCGTCGGGCCGCTGTTTGCGGCGCCACTGGCCCAGCGGACGGGGTCTTTTCAGCTGCCGTTGCTGGTCGCGGCGGCGGCATTGGCGCTCGGCGCGGTGCTATTCGCATTGGTTTGGTTCAAATCGCGCCAATCAATAGGTGGCTGAGCCTCGAAGCCCCTTCATTTATTACACAAATAGCATATAATTCGAGGCTCACGACCAAACGGGCGGGTACCAACCGCCCGTTTTTTTTGGTCTATGCATTCTGAGCATTCATGGCGATCTGGCATCTGTGGCGGGCGGATGGCATGAACCCAGTATTTAAAAGGCACCTTCGAACACGTGGCATTGCAGCAAATAGTGGAACAAACCGTGGCCGGTCTCGGCTATGACCTGGTCGAGATCGAACGCTCGGCCGGGGGATTGCTGCGCGTGACGATTGATTTGCCCTGGACGGCCCCCACCTTGGAAGATGCGGCTGCCGGCGTGCCCGAGCCCTTCGTGACGGTCGAAGACTGCGAGAAGGTAACGCGCCAATTGCAATTTGCGCTCGAGGTCGATGGTGTCGATTACAAGCGGCTCGAGGTGTCCTCGCCCGGTATTGACCGTCCGCTACGCAATGAGCAGGATTTCGAGCGTTTCGTGGGCGAGGTGATCGACATCACGCTCAAGGCGCCCATGGGTGCTGCGGCGGCGGGCCAGGTGTCGGCCACTCGCAAGAAGTTTCGCGGCACGCTGGAGCGTGTTGCACAGGTTGAGGGCGCTGTCGGCGCCCAGGGCTGGCAAATCGTCTGGAGCGATGCGCCGGAGCCCAAGCCGGGTCAAAAAGTGAGCAAGAAGCGCGTGCCTGCAACGCTGCAGGCGCTGGGCTTCGTGCTGGACGAGCTGCGCGAGGCGCGGCTCGCGCCTATTGTGGATTTCAAGGGCCGCAAGGCCAAAACCCAACCGGGTTTTTCGGATATTGACGACGGAACGCAGGTTCCGGACTGACTAGAGGAGTGGTGGCATGAATCGCGAAATGTTGATGTTGGTGGATGCGATCTCGCGCGAGAAGAACGTCGAGCGTGACGTGGTCTTCGGTGCGGTCGAGTCCGCTCTGGCGCAAGCCACCAAGAAGCTCCATCAGGGCGACGTGGACATTCGCGTCGCGGTCGATCGCGACAGCGGCGACTACGAAACCTTCCGCCGCTGGCACGTCGTGCCCGACGAGGCCGGCCTGCAGCTGCCCGACCAGGAAATCCTCCTGTTCGAAGCCAAGGAAGAAATGTCGGACATCGAAGTCGGCGAGTACATCGAAGAAGCGGTGGACTCGGTGCCGATCGGCCGCATCGGCGCCATGGCCGCCAAGCAGGTCATCCTGCAGAAGATCCGCGACGCCGAGCGCGAGATGCTGCTCAACGACTTCATGTCGCGCGGCGACAAGATCTTCGTGGGCACCGTCAAGCGCCTGGACAAGGGCGACATCATCGTCGAGGCCGGCCGTGTCGAAGGGCGCCTGCGCCGCAGCGAAATGATCGCCAAGGAAAACCTGCGCAACGGTGACCGCGTGCGCGCCATGATCATGGAAGTCGACCTGACGCTGCGCGGCGCGCCGATCATCCTGTCGCGCTCGGCCCCCGAGTTCATGATCGAGCTGTTCCGCCAGGAAGTGCCCGAAATCGAGCAGGGCCTGCTCGAAATCAAGAGCTGCGCCCGTGACCCGGGTTCGCGCGCCAAGATTGCCGTGCTATCGCACGACAAGCGCGTCGACCCCATCGGCACCTGCGTCGGCGTGCGCGGCACCCGCGTCAACGCCGTGACCAACGAGCTCGCTGGCGAGCGCGTGGACATCGTGCTGTGGAGCGAAGACCCGGCCCAGTTCGTGATCGGTGCGCTGGCCCCGGCCAACGTGTCGTCGATCGTGGTGGACGAAGAAAAGCACGCCATGGACGTGGTGGTCGACGAGGAAAACCTCGCCATCGCCATCGGCCGCGGCGGCCAGAACGTGCGCCTGGCTTCCGACCTCACCGGCTGGAAGATCAACATCATGGACGCCAACGAGTCGGCCCAGAAGCAGGCGACCGAAACGGACGCCAGCCGCAAGCTCTTCATGGAAAAGCTCGACGTCGACGAGGAAATCGCCGACATCCTCATTTCGGAAGGCTTCAACAGCCTCGAAGAAGTGGCCTATGTGCCAATTTCCGAAATGCTGGAAATCGAGGCCTTCGACGAAGACACCATCAATGAGCTGCGCTCGCGTGCCAAGGATGCGCTGCTGACCATGGAAATCGCCAAGGAAGAGGGCGTCGAGGCCCAGTCGACGGTGTCGCAAGACCTGCACGACCTCGAAGGCCTGGACCCCGAGCTGATTCCCAAGCTGACCGAAGCGGGTGTGAACACCCGTGACGATCTTGCCGACCTCGCGGTCGATGAACTCACCGAGATCACCGGCCAAAGCGCCGATGACGCCAAAGCCCTCATCTTGAAAGCCCGCGAACACTGGTTCGCCGGCCAAGAGTGACGGTCATGGAGGCACGAAACCAATATGTCCAGTACCACTGTCGCCGAGTTCGCGAACGAGCTCAAGAAGACTCCCGAAACCTTGCTTGACCAGCTCAAGAGCGCAGGTGTGCCCAAAGCGGCCGCCACCGATGCGCTCACCGAGGCTGACAAGCAGCGCCTGCTCGGCCACCTGAAGGCCAGCCACGGCACCGTCGAGCCCGAGCGCAAGAAGATCACGCTGACCAAGAAGTCGACCAGCGAGATCAAGCAGGCCGACGCCACCGGCCGCGCCCGCACCATCCAGGTCGAGGTGCGCAAGAAGCGCACCTTCATCCAGCGCGAAGACGGCCATCCCGCCACGCCTGAGACGGCGCAGCAAGTGGCCGAGGCACCTGCCGCCGCGCCCGCCGCTCCCCGCATCGACGAAGCCGAACTGGCCCGCCGCGAGGAAGAAGCGCGCCGCCAGGCCGAGCTGATCCGCCGCCAGGAAGAAGAGCTGGCTGAAAAGCGCCGCCTGCGCGAAGAAGCCGAAGCCCGCGAACGCGAGCAGGCCGAAAAGGCTGAGAAGGCTGAGCAGGAAGCCGCACGTGTCGCCGCCGAAACCGCCGAGAAGAAGGCCGCTGCCGCAGCAGCTGCCGCCGCCGCGAGCGCAAAGGACAGCACCACGGCCACCAAGCCGGCGGCTGCCCCCGCGCCCGCCGTGACGGCCGCCGCTGCTGCTGCAGAGCAGAAGGCTGCCGACACCAAGCTCGCCGCGCAAACTGCTGCGACGCAGGCCAAGGAAGACGCGAAGGCCAAGGCCGCCGCCGAATCGAAGGCCCGCGCCGACGAAGAAGCCGCACGCGCCAAGGATCTCGACGAGCGTCGCCGCAAGGCCCTTGCCGAAGCCGAAGCCATCCGCGCCATGATGAACGCACCGGCCCGCGTGCTGGTGCCGCACAAGGCACCCGAGAAGCCGCAGCCCGAGAAGGCCGCGGTCAAGGGCACGCTGCACAAGCCGACCGCGCCCGCAGCGCGTGCCGGCGCACCTGCCGCTCCCGGCGCTGCAGCAGCTGCACCCGGCGCTGCCGGTGCCGCAGGCAAGGAAGTCAAGTCCGCCAAGCTCTCGTCGAGCTGGGCTGGCGATCCTGCCAAGAAGAAGGAAATCAAGACCCGCGGCGATGCCAGCGGTGGTGTCGGTCGCGGCAACTGGCGCGGAGGCCCGCGCGGTCGCCGTGGCAACGACCGCGGCGGTCACGACGAGCAACATGCGCCGGCCGCACCGGTCGAGGCGCGCATTCTCGAAGTGCATGTGCCCGAAACCATCACGGTGTCCGAGCTCGCGCACAAGATGGCCGTCAAGGCGCAAGAGGTCATCAAGCAACTGATGAAGCTCGGCCAGATGGCGACTATCAACCAGTCGCTCGACCAGGACACCGCAATGATCCTGGTGGAGGAAATGGGCCACAACGCGGTGGTTGCCGCGCTTGACGACCCGGAAGCCTTCACCGACGAGGACGTGTCGGCGCAAACCGCCGAAGCCCTGCCGCGTGCACCGGTCGTGACCGTCATGGGTCACGTCGACCACGGCAAGACCTCGCTGCTCGACTACATCCGCCGCGCCAAGGTCGCAGCCGGCGAAGCCGGCGGCATCACGCAGCACATCGGCGCCTACCACGTGGAAACCGATCGCGGCATGGTGTCGTTCCTCGACACCCCGGGTCACGAGGCCTTCACGGCCATGCGTGCTCGCGGTGCGCAAGCTACCGACATCGTGATCCTGGTGGTGGCGGCCGACGACGGCGTCATGCCCCAGACCAAGGAAGCCATCAAGCACGCGAAGGCGGCTGGTGTGCCGATCGTGGTTGCCATCAACAAGGTGGACAAGCCCGACGCCAACCTGGACCGCGTGAAGCAGGAACTGGTGGCCGAAGAGGTCGTCCCCGAAGAGTACGGCGGCGACGTGCCGTTCGTGCCGGTGTCCGCCAAGACGGGCCAGGGCATCGACGACCTGCTCGAACAGGTGCTGCTGCAGGCCGAAGTGCTGGAACTCAAGGCGCCGGTGGATGCCGCCGCCAAGGGCCTGGTCATCGAAGCCCAGCTCGACAAGGGCCGCGGCCCGGTTGCTACCGTGCTGGTTCAGTCCGGCACGCTCAAGACCGGCGACGTGGTGCTGGCTGGCTCGACCTATGGCCGCGTGCGTGCCATGCTGGACGAAGACGGCAAGTCGACCAAGACCGCAGGCCCGTCGATCCCGGTCGAAATCCAGGGTCTGACCGAAGTGCCGCAAGCGGGTGACGAGTTCATGGTGATGAGCGACGAGCGCCGTGCGCGCGAAATCGCCACCTACCGTGCCGGCAAGTTCCGCAACACCAAGCTGGCGAAGGCCCAGGCCGCGAACCTGCAGAACATGTTCACCGACCTGTCGGCGGGCGAAGTGCAGACGCTGCGCATCATCATCAAGGCCGACGTTCAGGGCTCGCAGGAAGCTCTGGCGCAATCGCTGCTCAAGCTGGCGACGGACGAAGTCAAGGTGCAGGTGGTGTACGCCGGCGTGGGTGGTATCAGCGAAAGCGACATCAACCTCGCCATCGCCTCCAAGGCGGTCGTGATCGGCTTCAACGTGCGTGCCGATGCCGGTGCGCGCAAGCTGGCCGAGAACAACGGCGTGCAGCTGAACTACTACAGCATCATTTACGACGCCGTGGACGAGATCAAGGTCGCGATGTCGGGCATGCTGGCACCGGAGCGCCGCGAAGAAATCATCGGCTCGGCCGAAATCCGCACGGTGTTCGTGGCCTCGAAGATCGGTACCGTTGCAGGTTCCTACATCACTTCGGGCTCGGTCAACCGCACTGCGCATTTCCGCCTGCTGCGTGACAACGTGGTGGTCTACACGGGCGAAATCGACTCGATCAAGCGCATGAAGGACGATGTGCGCGAAGTCCGCGAAGGTTTTGAGTGCGGTATCAAGCTCAAGAACTACAACGACATCAAAGAGGGCGATCAGCTCGAATTCTTCGAGATCAAGGAAATCGCCCGGACGCTGTAAGCGTTCCATGCGAGAAAGTCCATGCCGAAGAGAAAAGCCGCCGCCCCCAACCGCGCGTTCAAGGTTGCCGATCAGATCCAGCGCGATCTGACGGAGCTGATCGCGCGCGAGTTGAAGGACCCGCGCGTGGGCATGGTCACGATCCAGGCCGTCGAGGTCACGCCCGACTATGCGCACGCGAAGATTTTCTTCAGCCTGCTCACGGGCGACGTGGCCGAGACCACCGAAGCGCTGAACCAGGCCGCGGGCTTCCTGCGCAACGGCCTGTTCAAGCGCCTGCACATCCACACCGTGCCCACGCTGCACTTCCTGTTCGACCGCACCACCGAGCGTGCAGCCGACATGAACGCGCTCATCGCGCAAGCCGTCGCTTCGCGCTCGAAAGACGACTAGCCATGAACGCGCCACGCACAAGGGTGCAGCGGCGCCCTGTGCATGGGGTGTTGTTGCTCGACAAGCCGCTGGGACTCTCCAGCAACCAGGCCTTGCAAAAGGCCAAGTGGTTGCTGCGCGCGGAAAAAGCAGGCCACACCGGCACGCTCGATCCGCTCGCCACCGGTGTCCTGCCGCTGTGCTTTGGCGCGGCCACCAAATTCAGCCAGTTGCACCTCGATGCCGACAAGACCTATGAGGCCACGGCTCGCCTGGGCATCAAGACTGCCACGGGCGATGCCGAGGGCGAAGTGATCGCCGAGCGGCCGGTGCACGTCACGTCTGAAGACCTGGCGCGCGTCGAGGCGCAGTTCACCGGCCCGATCCGCCAGGTGCCCCCGATGCACAGCGCGCTCAAGAAGGACGGCAAGGCGCTGTACGAATACGCGCGTGAAGGCGTCGAAGTCGAGCGGGCACCGCGCGACGTCGTGATCCACAAGCTCGAACTCAGCGCGATCGGCGACGACGTCATCCGTATCCTGGCCTCCGTCAGCAAGGGCACCTACATCCGCACCCTCGGCGAAGACATCGGCGAGGCGCTTGGGTGTGGTGCACACCTGAGCTCGCTGCGCCGGACCGCCACGGGCGGCTTCGTCGAGGCCCAGTGCATCACGCTCGAAGCGCTCGAAGCCATGGACGAGGAAGAGCGCCTGGCACAACTCCTGCCTGCCGAAGCCCTGGTGGACGGCCACAGCCGCGTCACGCTCGGCGCGGAAGATGCGGCACGTTTTCTTTCGGGTCTGCGCCGCCGTGGCGGCTGGGCCGATGCCGATGAGGTGGCCGTGTTCGGCTCCGACCCGCAGGCGTTCCTGGGCACAGCCCATGTAACGGCCGGCGAATTGATCCCGGGGCGCTTGCTGAACCCCATCGAAATCCAGCAAATTCTTTTGAACGCACAACAGACCGAAGCGACACCATGAGTACCAAGCAAATTCGCAATATCGCCATCATTGCCCACGTGGACCATGGCAAGACCACGATGGTCGACCAATTGCTGCGCCAGTCCGGCACCTTCGCCGAGCACGAGAAAGTGGTCGACACGGTGATGGACAACAACGCCATCGAAAAGGAACGTGGCATCACGATCCTGGCCAAGAACTGCGCCGTGACCTGGGAAGGCACGCACATCAACATCGTCGACACCCCGGGCCACGCGGACTTCGGCGGTGAAGTGGAACGCGCGCTGTCGATGGTCGACGGCGTGGTGCTGCTGATCGACGCACAGGAAGGCCCGATGCCGCAGACGCGCTTCGTGACCAAGAAGGCGCTGGCCCTCGGCCTGAAGCCCATCCTCGTGGTGAACAAGGTCGACAAGCCGGGCGCCAACCCCGACAAGGTGGTCAACGCCGCCTTCGACCTGTTCGACAAGCTCGGCGCGACCGACGAACAGCTCGACTTCCCCGTGGTGTACGCCTCGGGCATCAACGGCTGGTCGTCGCTGGAAGAAGGCGCGCAGGGCGAGCAGTGGGGCCCCGACATGTCGGCCCTGTTCAACACCATCCTGAAGCACGTGCCGGCGCAAAAGGGCGATCCCGCCGCGCCGCTGCAACTGCAGATTTCTGCGCTCGACTTCTCGACCTTCGTCGGTCGCATCGGCGTGGGCCGCATCAGCCAGGGCACCCTGAAGCCGATGATGGACGTGGTGGTGATGGAAGGCCCGGACGGCAAGGCCATCAAGGGCCGCGTCAACCAGGTGCTGACTTTCCAGGGCCTGGACCGCGTGCAGGCCACTGAAGCCGGCCCGGGCGAGATCGTGCTGATCAACGGCATCACCGACATCGGTATCGGCGTTACCGTGACCGACCCCGCGAACCCCGCGCCGCTGCCGATGCTCAAGGTCGACGAACCGACCCTGACGATGAACTTCTGCGTCAACACCAGCCCGCTGGCCGGCCGCGAAGGCAAGTTCGTCACCAGCCGCCAGATCTGGGACCGCCTGCAGAAAGAACTGCAGCACAACGTTGCGCTGCGCGTGAACGAAACCGACGAAGAAGGCATCTTCGAAGTGATGGGTCGCGGCGAACTGCACCTGACCATCCTGCTGGAAAACATGCGTCGCGAAGGCTATGAAATGGCCGTGTCGAAGCCGCGCGTGGTGTTCCGCACCGTCAACGGCGAGAAGCACGAGCCGATCGAACTGGTGACGGCCGACATCGAAGACCAGCACCAGGGCGGCGTGATGCAGGCACTGGGCGAGCGCAAGGGTGAACTCGTCAACATGGAACCGGACGGCCGTGGCCGCGTGCGCCTCGAATACCGCATTCCGGCGCGCGGCCTGATCGGCTTCACGAACGAATTCCTGAACCTGACGCGCGGCTCGGGCCTCATCAGCAACATCTTCGACAGCTACGAGCCGCACAAGGGCGACATCGGCAGCCGCAAGAACGGCGTGCTGATCTCCATGGACGACGGTGAAATCTTCACCTACGCCCTGGGCAAGCTGGACGACCGCGGCCGCATGTTCGTGAAGGCGAACGATCCGGTGTACGAAGGCATGATCGTCGGCATCCACAGCCGCGACAACGACCTGGTGGTGAACGCCACGCGCACCAAGCAGCTGACGAACTTCCGCGTCTCGGGCAAGGAAGACGCGATCAAGATCACGCCCCCGATCGAACTCACGCTCGAATACGGCGTGGAATTCATCGAGGACGACGAGCTGGTCGAAATCACGCCCAAGAGCGTGCGCCTGCGCAAGCGCTACCTGAAGGAACACGAGCGCAAGCGCGCCGGCCGCGATACGTCGCAAGGCTGATCGACTCCGTCGATTTGCCATGCGCCTGACGCACGGCGGCGCCGTCTGGCTGATGGTCGTCGTGACCCTGATGTGGGGCACGGCGGGCGTCGTCACCCGCCACCTGGCGCAGGCGCACAGTTTCGAGATCACCTTCTGGCGCAGCCTCTTCACGACGCTGGCGCTGCTGGTGATCTTGCCGCTTTGGCGAGGCCGCGCCGTGTTCTCGCAACTACGCCGCGGCGGGCGCGAACTCTGGATCTCGGGCGTGTGCTGGGCCGTGATGTTCACGGCCTTCATGGTCGCGCTCACGCTGGCTTCGACGGCCAGCGTGCTCGTCACCATGTCGCTCGGGCCGCTGCTCACCGCGCTGGCGGCGCGCTTCTTCATCGGCCATAAGCTGCCCGCGCGCACCTGGCTGGCCATCGTGGTCGCGGGTGCGGGCATCGGCTGGATGTACGGCACGCAGCTCATGCAGGGCGGGGGCGGATCGCTGGCCGGCACGCTGCTCGCGCTGTGCGTGCCGCTGGCGGGCGCGGCCAACTGGACCGTGGTTCAGCACGCGCAGGCGAAGGGCCACAAGGTGGATCTGGTGCCCGCGGTGCTCATCGGCGCAGTGCTCACGGCGCTCTTCACGCTGCCCTTTGCATGGCCGTTCCAGGCGAGCGCGCACGACCTTGGACTGCTGGCCTTTCTGGGCGTGTTCCAGCTCGCCATTCCCTGCGTTCTGTCGGTGTTGTGCGCCCAGGTGCTGAAGGCGCCTGAAGTCGCGTTGCTGGCCTTGCTGGAAGTCATTTTCGGCATCGCGCTGGCTTGGATCGGTGCGGGCGAGCAGCCCGCAGCGAGCGTACTGACCGGCGGGGCGCTGGTCATTGGCGCGCTGGTGTTCAACGAACTGCTGGCGCTGCGCGGTCGGCGCACCACGGTCGCCGACACCGCGGTGCCGGGCGCGCACTGATCGACTGGCGCTTCTGCCTACTGCGGCATGGCCGCGTCGGTGACGCCCATGCTGCTCAGCCGCGCTTCGAGCACCTTGCGCACGAAGGTCTTCGGAAAGTCGTCGCTGACGCGCCAGTTGCCGTTGTCTTCCACGAAGGTGAATTCTCCGGTCACGGGCAACGAGGTGTCGCTGCCCGAGAGGGCGCCCAGCAGGCTGTCGTTGTATTCGATGACCAGTGGGCAGGCGTGGCCCGCACCGTCGTCCAGCTTGCGGCAGGGGCCCGTGGGCTCGATCTCGGCGATCTCGCGCGAACGGTTCGGGTCCTTGCGCACCAGGCCCGAGTCGGTGCGCGGGCGCATGCGCATGGCCGAAGCCGACCGTGCCGCGCTCAACGGCGCTGCGCCTTCGCGGAAGGCTTTTTCCATCGCCTCGCGGCCGATGGGCTCGGCGTTGTAGAGCGGTCTGCCATCGGCGTCGAGGTGCCCGAAGCGTGCCTCGACGATGGCTACGTCCGCGCCGCGCACCACCATCTCGTCGCTCTTCGGCTCCGTGGGACCGATGGTGTACGCCATGGGTTCCTTGCTGTCGCCCCGCGTCATGACCGCCACGCAGCCTCGCACGCGCTCCGGCTTGCGGTAGCCGACTTCGCGCATGCTGCCGACGGAGGGCGTTTCGATCACGGTGCCGGCGTTCGGGTCGAGGTGGCGCATGCGCACGTCCATGGTCACGCGGCGCATGAGGCTGTCGAGTGTCTTGCGCGTAGAGGCGGCGTCGCAGGCGGGCACGCTCGCCGGGGCGAACAGGTACCAGCCGAGGCCGCCGCCGATCACCGCCACGGCCAGGATGAACTTCCACGCGCCGATGCGGCGGCTGCGTTGCGCGCGAGCCTGCCATGCCTTGATGGCCTGCTCGTCGGCCTCGATCAGGGCCTGTGCCTCGTTCACGATGCGCGTGCGCTCGGCGGCCATGGCAAAGGCCGGCTCGGCGGCGACCTGGGCGCGCAGGGCGTCGAAGCGTTCCTTTTCGAGCGGGCCTTCGGTTGCCAGCCAGGCCAGCGTGGCCACGGGTGACGCAGCCACGGTGCCCACGACCGGCGTTTCCGTCAGCGCCATGTCGCGCGTCTCGGCGTCGATGAGGCTGTCCCTGAAGAGCACCTCGATTGCCTCGTGCGTGATGCCTTGCCCGGCCAACTCGATGAGGTCGTCGGCATCGATGGCGGTATCCGCCGCGTCGTCGGCGTGCGGGGCGTCGTCGCCGATCTTGTCGAGCGCCGCGTTCTGTTCTTCCTCGGTGACCAGGCCGCGTACGCGCATCCAGGCCAGCGCATGGGCCGGGCTCGGGAGCGGGGGAAGGGCGGCGGTTTCGGGGTGGGCGCGCGCGGCGTCGTGCTGTGCGTCGCTGATCAGGCCCTGGGTCAGCAGGGCGAGGAACGCATCCGGATTGGCGTCAGGGCTCATGCGGGGATTCTGCCGTGGGTGGTGCGGCCTCTACACCGGGAAACGCCGGGAAAAGCCGATAAAAGAAAACGCCGGCAGGCGCCGGCGTTCTTGTGTCAGATCCGTGATGGATCAGGGACGAGCGACTTTCCAGGCGCCGTTTGCCACGCCGTCGCCGGTCTTGTCACCGGGCTTGGCATCTTTCGCCCAGTAGTACAGCGGCCAGCCCTTGTAGGCCCACTGGCGCTTGCCGTCTTCGCGAATGATGATGGTGTAGCCGCCGATGGGCTTGGCGGTGTCGGCCACGCTGAGCGCGGGCCAGTTGGCGGCGCACTGGGCGTTGCAGGCGGAGGTGCCGGAGCCGGCGGTGTCCTTGGTGAAGGTGTACAGCGTCATCCCGTTCGGTCCGACCAGCACGCCGTCGGCGGTGCGGGTTGGCGTGTCGGGGGCGCTGGCGGTCTTGTTGGACATGCCGCCGCAGCCGGCGAGCAGGGCCGCCGCGAGGATCGAGGCGCTGAGCAATTTCATGCAGTTTCTCCTTCAGTTGAAAAATCGCGAAAACAAGCCAGGTGACGGAAAGCCAGGCAATGTGATTGCGCGACCGGCAGTTTATGCGGTCGTTACGACAAATCGCGGTAGGCCAGCGTCGCAAGTTTGAGCAGAACTTCTCGCGGCAGCTTGCCGGCGAGGGCATAGCCGAAGCCCTGGTCGACCCAGTAGAAGCTGGGCACGGGGCCTTCGGAGGCGAAGCGGAAGGCGGTTTCGCGTGCGGCGGTGGCTCCGGCGGCATTGGCGTCCAGCGTGCCGATGTAGAGCGTCACGCGCTCGCCGGCCGCATCTTCGAACATGAATTGGGCGCGCGCGCCGGTTTCCCCGGGCAGCAGGCGGCCGCCGACCAGGGTGTAGCCCTGGGTGGAGAGGTCGGGCACCTTCAGCGGCCTGTCGAGGCGCCTGGAGAGCCACTGGACCAGGTGCTGCTGCTCGGAGGCGGCCACTTCGACGGGATGTCTTTTCTCGGGTGCGTAGACGGCGTGCGCGACAGAGGCGTCGTGCACGAATTCGCGCACCGCCGGCACCTTGGCCAGTTGCATGCCGCCGCGCGGCGCGGACCATTGGGCATTCCCGAGCCAGCCGGCAGCAAAGGCGATCAGCAGACCTGCCGCCATGCCGCCCCAGCGAAGCCAGGAGACGTGCCGCGCCGTTCGCGGCAGATGCCGATCGAGTGCGCCCATCAGGGCCGCGGGAACCGGTTCGTCGAGCAGTTCGCCATGCAGCCGGCGCAAGGCATCGCGCTGCGTGTGCCAGGCAGCGACCTTGGCGGCCACGGCGGGATTGCTGGCAATGGCTTCCTCGACCGCGCCATGACGATCGGCGGTCAACTGGCCATCGACCCAGGCGTGCAGCTCGTCGTCGGTAGGGGGCGGGGCGGGGCGGCTCATGGTGCGGCGGGTTTCATTTGAGGCGGCGCAGGCCGGGGCGAACGGGCGCCGATGCGCCGTCCATCAGTTCCTGCAGCCGGACGCGGGCGCGCGACAGGCGCGACATCACCGTGCCGGCCGGGATGCCGAGCACCTTGGCCACTTCGGCATACGACAGGTCTTCGAGCGTCACCAGCAGCAGCACGGCGCGCTGTTCGTCCGGCAACTGCATCAGGCAGCGCTGCAGGTCGAGGCTGGTGCCCTGGTCGTGACCAGGATCGACGCCGCCCTGCAGTTCGTGCGGCAGGTCTTCGAGCGATACCACGGCATGGGGTGGTGGCGTGCGGCGCACCTGGCTCGCGAAGATGTTGTGCATGACGGTGAAGAGCCACGCGCGCAGGTCGCTGCCCACCACCCACAGACGCCACTTGCTGCAGGCGCGCTCCAGCGTGTCCTGCACGAGGTCGTCGGCCGCCCACGCATTGCCCGTGAGTGCCCGCGCATAGCGGCGCAGGCTCGGGATGTGCTCGACCAGCAGGCGGGCGTCCATGGGGCGTGGATCGGTCGGTCAGGGTTTGGCGGTTTTCCAGGTGCCGTTGACGCCGTCACCGGTCTTGTCGCCCGGCTTGGTGTCCTTGGCCCAGTAGTACAGCGGCCAGCCCTTGGCGGCCCATTGTTTCTTGCCGTCGTCGCGGGTGACGATGGTGAAGTCGCCGCTCGGCTTGTCGCTGTCGGCGGCCATGAAAGGTGGCCAATTGGTGGCGCAGCCGCCATTGCAGACCGACTTGCCGTTGCCGGCCGTGTCCTTGCCGAAGGTGTAGAGCGTCATGCCGTTCGCACCGACTAGCGCGCCGTCGGCGGGCTTGGGCTGGGCGAAGGCGGGGAGCGCGAGAACGGCGCTCAGCAATACGGCGGAAGATGCGCGAAAAGGCGACATGGAAAGACTCCTGGGTTGTGTGTGGCGACACCGGTGGTCCGGTGACAACCGCACAAACGCCCGCAGCCCGTCTTTTATTCCATTGCCCGCAAAAAAGATTCAGCGGCTGCGGTTCTTCATTGCGCGCTCGACTTCGCGCTTGCCTTCGCGGTCCTTGATGGTGTCGCGCTTGTCGTGCTCGGCCTTGCCCTTGGCGAGCGCGATCTCGCACTTCACCTTGCCGGCCTTCCAGTGCAGGTTGAGCGGCACCAGCGTGTAGCCCTTTTGCTCGACTTTGCCGATCAGGCGACGGATTTCGTCCTTCTTCAGCAGCAGCTTCTTGGTACGGACCGAATCGGGGTTGACGTGGGTGGATGCGCTCTTGAGCGGGTTGATCTGGCAACCCACGACGAACAGTTCGCCATTGCGGATTACCACGTAGCCGTCGGTGAGCTGCACCTTGCCTTCGCGCAGCGATTTGACTTCCCAGCCTTCGAGGACCATGCCGGCCTCGAAGCGTTCTTCGAAGAAATAGTTGTACGCGGCCTTCTTGTTGTCGGCGATGCGGGAGGAGGTATCTTGTTTCTTTGTGGCCATGACTCGGGAATGTGGGGGCTGCATGGCTTCAATACAATCCGTCGCGCACGCTGTGTCGATTCTATGAAAACAGTCAACAAGTCCGTCCTCATCTGGTACAGCGCCGAAGAGATGTATGCGCTCGTCACCGATGTGGCGAGGTATCCGCAGTTTCTTCCCTGGTGCGACAAGGCCCGCATCATCGAGCAGGACGAGGCCGGCATGACGGCCGAGGTCGGCTTGGCCTTTGCCGGTTTGCACCAGAGCTTTACCACCCGCAACACCCATGTTCCGGGGCGCGAGGTGCAGCTGAAGCTGGTCGATGGGCCGTTCTCCAACCTCGACGGCAAGTGGAAGTTCGTGCCCGTGGGCGAGCAGGGCGAGCGCGCCTGCCGCGTCGAGCTGCACATGAGCTACGGCTTCAGCAATTTCGCGCTGCAGGCGCTGGTCGGACCGGTGTTCGACACCATCGCCTCCAGTCTTGTCGAAGCCTTCGTCAAGCGCGCCGAGCACGTCTACGGCGCAACCTGATGACCATCGAGGTCACGCTGAGCTGCTCGCCCGCGGCACGCGAGGTGTTCGAGCAGGTGCTGCAGCTCTTGCCCGAGACAACACTGGCCGATGCGGTACGGGCCAGCGATCTTTCGCTGCGTTTTCCGGACCTGGATTGGCGTCATGCGATGACGCCGGGCATCTGGGGCAGGGTGGTCGAGTGGGACCAGGCCCTGAAGGACGGCGACCGCATCGAGCTGTGCCGCCCTCTCGCAGTGGACCCCAAGGTGGCGCGCCGGGAGCGCTTCCAGCGCCAGGGCTCGAAGGGAACCGGCCTGTTCGCGAATCGCCGCAAGGGCGGCAAGGCCGGCTACTGAGCTCGAGCTGCCGGGCTACTTGCAGTCGCTGTTGATGACCGTCTGAAGGCGCTTCTGCTCGGCGGCGCGCGCGGCGTCGTCCATGATCTCGCGCTCGCCCTGCGAATTGACCTTGGCAATGCGCATGCCGCTGTCGACGGTGGCTTTGCCCTGGCGTGCGAGAGCGCAGTTGTCGGCCTTGGCCTTTGCGACCTTGGCGGCTTCTGCGGCTTCCTTGGCCTTTGCTTCGGCCTCGGCCTTCTTGGTCTTTTCCTCGAGTTCCTTGTCGACACCAGTCGGCTTCGGCGTGCCCGCCGTCTTGGCCGGTGCAGTTGCCTCGGCCGGCGTACCTTCAGCGGGCGGCGCATCGACGTTGGGGTTCGCAGTGGAGCGCGCCGCTGGCGGCGGGCCCACGCGGCGCAGGATGTTCTTCTCGGGCACATCGGGCGGTGGCGCCTGATCGCTGAAGACCTTCTTGCCGTTCTTGTCGAGCCATTGCCATTGCGCGCTTGCCGAAAGCGGCAGCGCAACGACACATCCCAGTACCAGCCAGTGCACGAATTTCATCCCCGAAGTTTAGCCGGGCCTTACTTTTTGCAACATCCCGCTTAGGTAGTTTTGCAACGCCCATGAAAAGCCCGGGCCGGCGAACAGGCCGGGCGCCTCGTTACAATCCGTCTTTTGGAGCTTCACCCATGCGCCTTCTCGGCAAAGCGCTCACCTTCGACGACGTGTTGTTGGTGCCAGCGTTCTCCCAGGTCCTGCCCAAGGACACCTCTCTCGCCACCAAACTCTCCCGCAACATCACGCTGAACCTGCCGCTCGTCTCGGCGGCCATGGACACCGTGACCGAAGCCCGCCTGGCGATCGCCATCGCGCAAGAGGGCGGCATCGGGATCGTTCACAAGAACCTCACCGCGCAACAGCAGGCCGCCGAAGTGGCCCGCGTGAAGCGCTACGAGTCGGGCGTTCTGCGCGACCCGGTGGTGATCACCCCGACGCACTCGGTGCGCCAGGTGATGGCGCTGTCAGACCAGCTCGGCATCTCGGGCTTCCCGGTGGTTGACGGCGGCAAGGTCGTTGGCATCGTGACGGGGCGCGACCTGCGCTTCGAGAACCGCTATGACGTGCCGGTCAGCGAAATCATGACCCAGCGCGAGAAGCTCATCACCGTGCCCGACGGCACCACGCTGGCCGAAGCCAAGGCATTGCTCAACAAGTACAAGCTCGAGCGGCTGCTCGTCATCAACGGCGACTGGGAGCTCAAGGGCCTCATCACCGTCAAGGACATCACCAAGCAGACCAGCTTCCCCAATGCAGCACGCGACGCCAACGGCCGCCTGCGCGTGGGCGCTGCGGTCGGCGTGGGCGACGGTACCGAAGAGCGCGTCGAAGCCCTGGTGAAGGCCGGCGTCGACGCCATCGTGGTCGACACCGCCCACGGCCATAGCTTTGGCGTGATCGAGCGCGTGCGCTGGGTCAAGAAAAACTACCCGCAGGTCGAAGTCATCGGCGGCAACATCGCCACCGGCGACGCCGCGCGCGCGTTGGCCGACGCCGGCGCCGACGCGGTCAAGGTCGGCATCGGCCCGGGCTCCATCTGCACCACCCGCATCGTGGCCGGCGTGGGCGTGCCGCAGATCATGGCGGTCGACAGCGTCGCTACCGCGCTGCAGGGCACGGGCATTCCGCTGATCTCCGACGGCGGTGTGCGCTACTCGGGCGACATCGCCAAGGCCATCGCGGCCGGCGCGAGCACCGTCATGATGGGCAGCATGTTCGCCGGCACCGAAGAGGCACCGGGCGAAATCGTTCTGTATCAGGGCCGCAGCTACAAGAGCTACCGCGGCATGGGCTCCATCGGCGCGATGCAGCAGGGCAGTGCCGACCGGTACTTCCAGGAATCGACCACCGGCAACCCCAACACCGACAAGCTGGTGCCCGAAGGCATCGAAGGCCGCGTCCCCTACAAGGGCTCGATCGTCTCCATCGTCTACCAGATGGCCGGCGGCGTGCGCGCCAGCATGGGCTACTGCGGCTGCGCGACCATCGAGGACATGCAGAACAAGGCCGAGTTCGTCGAGATCACCACGGCCGGCATCCGTGAGAGCCACGTCCATGACGTGCAGATCACGAAGGAAGCGCCGAACTACCGCGCTGAGTAGTCTGGCCCCCACGCTCCCCCACTGCGTGTGGGTCGCTGCCCCCGAGGGGGCCGCAGGCCGCCTTGGGGCGGCCCGGCGCCGGCCTGAAGCCCATTCTGGCCAGACCTTGAAAGTCAGGCCAGAATGGGTTTAGAATTTGGGCCAGATTCAAATTTTCTGGCCCAAATGCAATCCATCGGTATCGCTGAAGCCAAGAACAACTTCTCGGCCCTGATCGACCTGGTCGAAAAGGGCGAGGAGGTTCGCATCACCCGCCACGGCAAGGAAGTCGTGCGCATGCTGCCGGTGCGCCGCAAGCCGGTCATCACCGACGAGCAGATCGAGCGCGAACTCGGCCAGATCGACGCGCTGCACGCCACCATCCAACCCGGCCTGCCATTGCGCGCCTTGCTCGACGAAGGGCGCCAATCGTGACAGCCTTCGTCATGGACGCCTCCGTCACCGCCGCCTGGCTGCTGCCCGACATGGCCAGCGAACACACCCGCAAGCTCTACGCCGCCATCCGCCGCGACGAGGTCGAGCCGCAGGCGCCCAACGCCTGGCAGTGGGAGTGCGCCAACATTCTTGCCAATGGCGTACGCAGCGGCCGCATTCCGGCGTCCGCGGTCGAAGGGCTGTGGAGCGTGCTCGACGCCATCCGCCATCGCGTCGAGCTGCATGAACTCGCGCCGGCCCAGCACAAGGCTGTGCTCGCGGTCGCCATCGATGCCGGCGTCTCTCTCTACGACGCGGGCTACCTCTGGCTCGCCAAGTCGCTCAATCTCCCGCTCGCCACCTTCGACGAGCACCTCATCCAGGCGGCGCCGCAAGCGGGCGTCAAGCTGTTCGACATTTCAACGCTCTGAGTCCTTTCGCCATGCAACACGACAAGATCCTCATCCTCGACTTCGGCTCGCAAGTCACGCAGCTCATCGCACGCCGCGTGCGCGAGGCGCACGTGCTGAGCGAAGTGCACCCCTGCGACGTTACCGATGAATGGGTGCGCCAATACGCCGCCGACGGCCACCTCAAGGGCGTGATCCTTTCCGGCAGCCACGCCAGCGTGTACGAAGAGACCACCGACAAGGCACCGCAGGCCGTGTTCGACCTCGGCGTGCCCGTGCTCGGCATCTGCTACGGCATGCAGACCATGGCGCACCAGCTCGGCGGCAAGGTCGAGGGCGGCCACAAGCGCGAGTTCGGCTTCGCGGCCGTACGCGCCCATGGCCACACCGCGCTGCTGAAGGACATTGCCGACTTCACCACGCCTGAAGGCCACGGCATGCTCAACGTGTGGATGAGCCACGGCGACAAGGTCACCGAACTGCCACCGGGCTTCAAGCTCATGGCAAGCACCGACAGCTGCCCCATCGCCGGCATGGCCGACGAGGCGCGCCGCTACTACGCGCTGCAGTTCCACCCCGAAGTGACGCACACCGTGCAGGGCAAGGCGATCATCGAGCGCTTCGTGCTCGGCATCTGCGAAGCCAAGCCCGACTGGGTCATGCGCGACCACATCGCCGAAGCCGTCGAGAAAATTCGCGAGCAGGTGGGCGACGAAGAAGTCATCCTGGGCCTCTCAGGCGGTGTGGATTCGAGCGTGGCAGCCGCGCTCATCCACCGCGCCATCGGCGACCAGCTGACCTGCGTGTTCGTCGACCACGGCCTGCTGCGCCTGAACGAGGGCGACATGGTCATGGAGATGTTCGAAGGCAAGCTGCACGCGAAGGTGATCCGCGTCGATGCCAGCGACCTGTTCCTCGGCAAGCTCGCAGGCGTGAGCGACCCTGAAGCCAAGCGCAAGATCATCGGCGGCGAGTTCGTCACCGTGTTCAAGCAGGAGGCCGCCAAGCTCAAGGCGGGCGACGGTGGCCACAAGGGTGCGACCTTCCTGGCGCAGGGCACTATCTATCCCGACGTCATCGAGTCTGGCGGCGCCAAGAGCAAGAAGGCCGTCACCATCAAGAGTCACCACAACGTGGGCGGCCTGCCCGAGCAGCTTGGCCTGAAGCTGCTCGAACCGCTGCGCGACCTGTTCAAGGACGAAGTGCGCGAACTGGGCGTGGCACTCGGCTTGCCGCCCGAGATGGTGTATCGCCATCCGTTCCCTGGCCCGGGCCTGGGCGTGCGCATCCTCGGTGAAGTGAAGAAGGAATACGCCGACCTGCTGCGCCGCGCCGACGCGATCTTCATCGAAGAGCTGCGCAACTTCACCGACGCCGAAACGGGCAAGACCTGGTACGACCTCACGAGCCAGGCCTTTACCGTGTTCCTGCCCGTGAAGAGCGTGGGCGTGATGGGCGACGGCCGCACCTACGACTACGTGGTGGCACTGCGCGCCGTGCAGACCAGCGACTTCATGACGGCCGACTGGGCCGAGTTGCCGTACGCGCTGCTCAAGAAGGTGTCGGGGCGCATCATCAATGAAGTGCGGGGCATCAATCGTGTGACCTACGACGTGTCGAGCAAGCCGCCGGCGACGATCGAGTGGGAATGATTTGCCGCATTTCGCGGACATGCGTCTGCCATAGGTAGGCCGGGCTTCCGGCCTACCACTTCGGTCAGAAACTCGCCTTCAGACCCACCGTCAGCATCCCGCCCTTGGCCTGCTTCGACAGCTTGCCGAAGTAGTCGTAGTCCGCGGTGATGGCAAGGTTCTGCGTCACGCGGTACTCCGCGCCGAAGCCCGCCATCACGCCGGTCGAACTGCCCGAGATGCGCTGGTTGATCGGCACCCAGTTGTTGTCGCCGGAAATGCGTCCACGCGAGACACCGAGGCGGCCGTTGATGGCGAAGGAATCGCCCAGCGGCAGGCGCGCGGTGGCGGCTGCGTAGAAGACCTGGCCCGTGCCGCTTTGCAGGCGGGAGTAGGCGCCGCCCGAGCTCCACTGGCTTACGCGGCCGAGGCGCGCGTAGCCGGCTTCGACGCCGAAGTTTTCCGTCAGCCTGTAGCCGCCGTAGAGCTTGTAGGCCGTGCCGGCCTTGCTGCTCTTCTCGCCGCCCCATGGCACGGGCACGCGGTTGGACGACGGCAGGCTGTAGCTCGAGCGGCCGATGGCGCCGCCTACATAGAGTCCGGTATCTGCGTTCGGAGCGGCGGCGTGCGCGCCGATGGCAGTGGTGCCGAGCAAAAGTGCGGCGAGGGCAGAGCAGGCAAGCGAATGCTTCAAGATGAAATTCCTGGTTGGATCTGTTGAGATTTGTGCGACGCGTGACCGGCTGTTTGACCCGGTCACCGGCGTGCGACGATTCTCAAATTCCAATCTGAAGAAGAGCTTTGTGCTTGCTGAAGGGCTCATGAAGCGCACTCTCGATGCGCGATGATCGGAGCAATGCCAGAACAGCTTTTTCTTCCCGGAATCGATCCCCCGCCGCGGCCCCTGCCGCGTCCACGAAGCAAGGTGCTCCGCAAGGAACCACTGCCGCACGCACTCTTTTTCGCACTGCTCCCCGACATGCAAGACGCCGCGATGATCGCCGCGCTCGGCGAGCGCATGAATTCGCAACACGCCCTGAAGGGAACGCTGGTCGAGGCGCATCGCCTGCATGTCACGCTGTTCGATCTCGGCGACTACGTGCAGGTGCCGGCCGACAAGGTGGCGCAGGCTTCGAACGCTGCTGCCTCGGTGCCCATGCCGGCATTCGATGTCGCTTTCGAGAAATCCATGAGCTACGCGAAAGGCGCGCTGGTGCTGTGCGCCGATGATGAGGAGAGCGTCTCAGCCCTGCGGGCTTTCAGGCAGCGTCTGGGCGAGGCACTGGCCGATGCCGGCCTGAAACCCTCGCGCTCATTCGCGCCGCACATGACCGTCGCCTACGCGCGGCGCAAGCTCGAGAAGCACGCGCTCGAAGCGCCAGTCCGGTGGACCGCAGGTTCACTCGTTCTGATCGACAGTCACGTCGGCGAGGGCGTGCACGAGGTGTTGGGCCGGTGGCCTGACAACACTGCGGTCGCCTGAGGCGAGCGTGCGGGGGCTCCCTGCCAGTCGCGATCAATCGCCGTCCGCGAAGTTGTCGAACAGCAGCCCGCGCAGCCATTGGTTGCCCGGGTCGCGGTGCGCCTTCGCGTGCCAGAACAGATTGATCGCAATCTGCGGCAGTGCCACCGGGTGAGGGCGCCACACCAGCCCGAAAGGCTCGGCGATGCTCTGCGCGAGCCGCTCGGGCACGGTCGCGATCATGTCGCTGGAGCGCAGGATGTGGCCGATGGCCACGAAGTGCGGCACCTTGAGCTTGATACGCCGGTGAATGCCCTGAGCCGCCATCACGTCGTCGGCCTTGCCATGGCCCGTGCCGGCCGCCTGCACCTGCACGTGGTCGGCCGCGCTGAAATCCTTGAGCGACACGCTGCGCTTGCGTGCGAGCGGATGCTCCTTTGAAAAGATGCACACATAGCGCTGCAGGAACAGCCGGCGCTGGAACACGCCGGCTTTCAGCTGCGGCAGCAGGCCGATGGCGATGTCGACGTGGCCGGCTTCCAGCTCATCGCGCAGGCTGGCCGCGGTGTTGTTGCGCACCGTGCTGATGGTCACGCCGGGCGCTGCCACTGACAGCGCCTCCATCAGCCGTGGCGTGAAGTAGATCTCGCCGATGTCGGTCATCGCGAGCGTGAAGCCGCGCGTGCTCGTGGCGGGGTCGAACACCACCTGCTGGTTGAGCGCAGTATGCAGCGCACCCATCGCGTAGGCGACAGGCTCGGCCAGCTGCAGCGCGAAGGGCGTGGGCTCCATGCCGCGCGCGGTGCGCAGGAACAGTTCGTCGCCCAGCAGCTTGCGCAGCCGCGCCAGCGCATTGCTGATGGCCGGCTGCGAGAGCCCGAGCGACTCGGCCACGGCCGACACGCGCTTCTCGGCCAGCATGCGGTCGAACACGAGCAGCAGGTTGAGGTCGATGTCCTTGAGTTGCATGGCGCACCTTTATTCATCGTGGTGATGCAGAGGATTCACCAAATTCTATTGGTGAATCGGCAGCGGCCGCGCATCATCCGGCCCCAGAGACAAGCCGGCCATGACGCCGGCGTAAGAGAACCCCACGATGGACCTGCATATTCACCCCCTTGCCCGCACCCTCGAAGTTCGCCCCGGCGCGAACCTGCTCGAAGTGCTGCGCGAGCACCATGTGCCGGTGTCGTACAGCTGCATGTCGGGGCGCTGCGGCACCTGCCGCTGCAAGGTGGTTTCGGGCCAGGTGCTCGACGCTGGCCAGGACGCGATCCGGCCCGACGGGCAAGGCGAGCGCTACGTGCTGGCCTGCCAGAGCACGCTGACCGAAAGCTGCGCCATCGAGATCCCGGAGCCCGACGAAGTGGTGGTACACCCGGCGCGCATCCTCAAGGCCACTGTCACGGGCATCGACGTGCTCACGCATGACATCCGGCGCTTGCGCCTGAAGCCGAACAAGCCGTTGGAGTTTTCTCCAGGCCAGTATGCGCAGCTGCAATTCGCGCCCGACCTGGCGCGGCCGTATTCGATGGCGGGGCTGAGCCACGACTCGGAGCTTGAATTCCACGTGCGCAGGGTGCCCGGCGGGCGAGTCACGGCGCACATCTTCGAGCAACTGTGCGTAGGCGATTCGGTGCGGGTGAGCGGGCCGTTGGGCACGGCCTACCTGCGCACGAAGCATCGAGGGCCGATGCTCTGCGCAGCGGGTGGCACGGGGCTGGCGCCCATCCTGTCGATCGTCCGGGGCGCCATCGCGGCGGGGCTCAAGCAGGCCATTCACCTCTACCTGGGCGTGCGCTCCGATGCCGACGTCTACGGCCTGCAGGAACTGCGCGAGCTGCAGGCGCAGCACCCTGGCCTGAACGTGCATGTGGTCGTCGTCACCGGCCCAGCGCTCGACGGCCAGCGCATCGGCCTTATCACCGACGCCATTCGCGCCGACTGGCCCGGCAGCCTCGATGGCTGGCGCGCCTACCTCTGCGGCTCGCCGCCGATGGTCGAGGCCGTGACGCAACTGGTGCGCGGTCGCGGCCTTGCCCCCGAGCAAACCCATGCCGATGCCTTCTACCTGCAAGGCACCTGAAGCGAAGATCCACGAGAAAAGAAAAGGAGACCCGCGATGACCACGCAAGCCGTGTTCCCCATCGAGCTGAAATGGGAAAGCGAAAAGAGCAGCCGCATTCCCTTCATGGCCTATACCGACGAGGCGTTGCACAAGAAAGAGCTGCAGCGCTTCTTCTATGAAAAGCACTGGTGCTACGTCGGGCTGGAAGCCGAGATCCCGAACCCGGGCGACTTCAAGCGCACCACCATCGGCGAGCGCTCGGTCGTCATGTCGCGCGACGAAGAGGGCGCCATCCACGTCTTCGAGAACGTCTGCGCTCACCGCGGCATGCAGTTCTGCCGCGAGCGCCAGGGCAACCGCAAGGAGTTCGTCTGCCCCTACCACCAGTGGAACTACACGCTCAAGGGCGACCTTCAGGGCGTGCCGTTTCGCCGCGGCGTGAAGCAGGACGGCAAGGTCAACGGCGGCATGCCGGCAGACTTCAAGACCGAGGAGCACGGCCTCACCAAGCTCAAGGTGGCCACGCGCGGCGGCGTGGTGTTCGCGTCATTCGACCATGAAATCGAGTCGTTCGAAGACTTCCTCGGCCCCGACATCCTTCATTACTTCGACCGCCTGTTCGATGGGCGCAAGCTCACCATCCTCGGCTACAACCGCCAGCGCATTCCGGGCAACTGGAAGCTCATGCAGGAGAACATCAAGGACCCGTATCACCCGGGCCTGCTGCACACCTGGTTCGTCACTTTCGGGCTCTGGCGCGCAGACAACAAGTCGGAGCTGAAGATGGACGCTCGCGGCCGCCACGCCGCCATGATTTCCACGCGCGGCAACGCCGGCAAGGCTGCGCAGGTCACGCAGGTGTCGAGCTTCAAGGAGAGCATGCAGCTGAAAGATCCGCGCTTTCTCGACATCGTGCCCGAGCCCTGGTGGGGCGGGCCGACCGCGGTGATGATGACGCTGTTTCCGAGCCTGATCCTGCAGCAGCAGGTCAACAGCGTGTCGACGCGGCACATCCAGCCGGTGGGGCACGACGCCTTCGATTTCGTCTGGACGCACTTCGGCTTCGAGGACGACACCGAGGAGATGACGCAGCGACGCCTGCGCCAGGCCAATCTGTTCGGGCCAGCCGGCTTCGTCTCGGCCGACGACGGCGAGGTGATCGAGTTCTCGCAGGAAGGCTTCGAGCAGAAGCCCTTCCACCGCACGCTGGCCGAGCTCGGCGGACGCGAGGTCGAGAACACCGATCACATGGTGACCGAGACGCTGATCCGCGGCATGTATCGCTACTGGCGCGAGGTGATGGAAGCATGACGAACCTCGACGCCAACACTTATCTCGATCTGTCGCGGCTCTACGCGGCCTACGCGCATGCCGTCGATTCCGGCAACTGGGACCTGTGGCCTGCGTTCTTCATCGAGCAATGCAGCTACCGCCTGCAGCCGCGCGAGAACCACGAGCGCAACCTGCCGTTGGCCACGCTCTCCTTCGAGAGCCGCGGCATGCTGGAAGACCGGGTCTACGGCATCAAGGAGACGCTGTTCCACGACCCGTACTACCAGCGCCACGTCGTCGGACTGCCGCTGGTGCACAAGGTCGATGACAACGGCACGATTCATAGCGAGGCCAACTATGCGGTGTTCCGCACCAAGCTTGACCAGGCCTCGACCGTGTTCAACGTGGGGCGCTACCTCGACACCGTGGTGCCCACGCCCGAGGGCCTGAAGTTCGCCACGCGCCTGTGCGTGTTCGACAGCGAAATGATCCCGAACTCCATCATCTACCCCATCTGAAAGCAACCATGAGCACGATGACCTGGGTCGACGCCGCGGCAGTCGACGACGTTCCCTCTGACGACGTGGTGGGTATCGAGGTGCAGGGGAGGGACATCGCCCTCTACGGCACCGAGGACGGCATTCACGCCACCGACAACATCTGCACGCACGGCCACGCGCGGCTGTGCGACGGCTTTCTCGAAGGCCACGAGATCGAATGCCCGCTGCACCAGGGGCGCTTCGACGTGCGCACGGGCAAGGCGATGTGCGCGCCGCTCACGGAAGACCTGCGCAGCTACCCGGTGAAGATCGAAGGCGGGCGGGTGTTTCTCGCGTTCGAGGGCTGATCTGTTCTGCCTCTTGTCCGCACCGTCTGTATCTGTTCTGCCGCGAAAGGGCTGGCGACAATGACGCTCCCTTTCACGGAACAGCCATGACAGCAGAAAAGACCCGGGACCAGATCGCCGACCAGATTGCCGCCGAACTCGGCCACAGCTTCGACGGCGAGATCATTGCCGGCGGCCACTACGTGCCGCTGGTGCGCGACGGCCGCACGATCTACCTCAGCGGCCAGGTACCGCGCGTGGGCACCACGGTGGTGGTTACCGGCCGCGTCGGCGACGCGGTGTCGCTCGACAAGGCCCGCGAAGGCGCGCAGATCAGCACACTGCGCAGCCTCGCGCTGCTGCGGCGCGCGCTCGGTTCGCTCGATGCGGTAGAGAAGGTTTTGCGCGTCGGGGTGTTCGTGCAGTGCACGGCCGACTTCACCCAGCAGAGCGAAGTGGCCGATGCCGCATCCGACCTGCTGCACCGCGTGTTTGGCGATGCCGGCGTGCATGTGCGCACGGCGGTCGGTGTCTATGCGCTGCCGAAGAATGCGACGGTCGAAGTCGAGATGACGGTCGCTGCCAAGCAGAACATCGGCTAACGCGACGTCAAGCCGGTGAGGTCGCGCGCCAGCTGTGCGATGGTCAGCGGTGCGCAGCCTTCGGCGTTGTTGCTCACGGTGACGAAGGCGTTCTGGCCTGCACGGGTGGTGCCCGCAATCACCTTGGCCAGTGCCTCGCGCGTCTCGGGATCGGGGTCGACGATCTTGTCGAAAGGGCCGTAGAGCTTTTCCGCGTCTTCATAGCCGAAGCGGCCGTGGCGCCTGTGCAGGTTCCAACGGCACACCAGCGGCCCGGGCCACAGCGCGCGCAGCATCGGCAATTGCTCTTCGATGGGAGGCATCTTGGCGTGCAGGCCCATGCAGAAGGTGGCGCGCACGCTGCGCAACATTTCGGCGAAGGCGGGGTTCAGCAGTTGCGGGTCGCGCACCTCGACGGCTACTACCGCATCGGGCGCGACCGATGTGAGGTCGGGCAGCGATTCGAGCATTGCCGCGATGCGCGCGAGCAGCGCGGGCTGGTCGGCGAGGATGTGCCCGGGAATCGGGCTCAGCTGGAACACCAGCACGCCGATGCGATGGCCCAGGCCTTCGAGCGCGGGCAGCACGAATTCCTGCCGCGCGATCTCGCTGCTGAGGAAGACGGGGTTGGCCTGCATGCCGCGTCCGCTTTCATCGCGCACGGTGGCATCGGTGACAAGGCTCGGCGCTTTCACGACGAAGCGGAAGTCGTCGGGCACCATGGCCGCGTAGCGTGCGTACTGGCTGGCTGTGAGGGCGCGGTAGAAGTTGCGGTCCAGGCTCACGGTGCGGAACAACGGGTGCTTCGCCAGTGCGGAGAGGCCGTTTTTCGACAGCACGGTCTCGGCGTATTCGCCGTCCCACACCAGGTTGGCCCAACCCGGATAGCTCCACGACGAGGTGCCTAGCCGCAGCTTGGGCGGCAGTGCTGCGGCTAGCTCGACCAGCTCCGGGTCGGTAGGCGCAGGCTCGACCGTGCCGGTGCGCGATTTCTTTTTCGCGGGTGGCTCGGGGGCGGGGGCCGCAGCCGCCTCTTGAGGGCGCGGCAGTTCGGGGAAAAGGGAGTCCTGTACTTCAGCCATGTCTGGGCTCGCATTCTGGGCCAACATCGAACACGCCTGCCGCGCCGGGCACAATCCGCGCCATGAAACAGTGGTTGCGTACGCAGGGTGGTTGGTGGCTGGCATGGCTGGCGCTCACCGCCGTGGGCGCGGTGTGGGTCGCGCGCGCAGAGCTGGCGCAGATGCATCAGGACTTCGAGACCGACGTGCGCATCGCGCACCGGCTCATGAGCCAGCAGATGGTGCAGTACGACGCGGTGCTGGCCACGCTTGCGCTGCTGGAGCCAAGCACCGGCGCGGACCATCCGGAGCAGCGCCTGCCCTCGGTGTACTCGTCGATCCTGCGCGTGCAGCGGCGCGATCGCGACGAGCCCTGGTCAGACGGCGCGCAGGCCGCTGCACTGGCCGCGGCGGAGGCGCGCTCGCGCAGCCAGCAGCGCGCAGAGTTGGCGGTTCTCGACCTGGTCCACGGCCGCTACGTGCTGGTGATCGGCGCCACGCCGTTCAGCTATGCACTCGACATCGACCTGGCCGGCTCCGTGCCGTGGCGCGACTGGCCTATGAACCCGCAGCACAGCCCCGTGCGGCTGAGCCTGCAGCGCGACGGCCAGCAACTGGTGCTGCAACCGGGCGTGCCGGCCGCGAACGGCTGGCGCTTCGACCTGACAAAGCCACTGGCGTCGCCGAGCCAGCCGTTCGACCTCGTTGCCGAGCGGCAGGTGGGCTGGGGAGAACTGCCGTGGCGTGGCATCGCCGGCTGGGCCGTGGCGATTGCGGTGTTGCTGGCGGGCCTGCGGGCCGCGCAGCGCCAGCGGGTTGCGCGGCGGCGGGCCGAAGAATTGCTGCGGCTCGGGCAGGTCGCGCGGCTCAATGCGCTGGGCGAGTTGTCAGCCGGCCTGGCGCACGAACTCAACCAGCCGCTCACGGCTGTGCTGGCCAACGCGCAAGCCGCGCGACGCCTGCTCGACGACGATCCTCCTGACCTGGCCACGGCACGCGATGCGATGGGGCAGGCCGTGGAGCAGGCGCGCCGCGCGGCCGGTGTGGTGGGGCGCCTTCGCCGCGTCATCGAGCGGCCCGAGGCGAGTGGCGAAGAAGCGAAGCCGCTGGTGCTGCAGGAGGTAGTGCGCGGCGCCATGCACCTGCTGGTGCCGGAGTTCACCAAACACGCGATCAACGCGCAGTTCGATGCCACCGCGCAGGCGCCGGTGCGTGTACAGGCCGAGGCGGTGGCGCTCGAACAGATCGTGCACAACCTGCTGATGAATGCGCTGCAGGCGCTCGACCTCGTGCCGGCGGCCGAGCGGCGCCTCGTCGTATCCGTCGGCCGCAATGGGCAGGAGGGCGTGCTGACCGTGACCGACAACGGACGCGGCATCGCCCCCGAAGCCCTTCCGCGCCTCTTCGAACCTTTCTTCAGCACACGCGAAGGCGGGCTGGGCCTCGGCCTGAGCCTCAGCGAAACGCTGGCCAGCGGCATGGGCGGCAGCCTGAGCGCGGCCAACGCCTCGCCGCGCGGCGCGCGCTTCACCTTGCTGCTTCCGCTTGTTGCGCCGTCTCAATGAACATACCGAGCACCCATCAGCCGCAATCCCCGCTGGTCCACCTGATCGACGACGACCAGGCGGTGCGTGACAGCCTGTCGCTGCTGATCGGCACGGTCGGCCTGCGCGTGCAGGCCTGGGCCGATCCGCAGGTCTTCATCGACGGTTTTGATCGCGCGAGCGTGGGCGCCATCGTGCTCGACGTGCGTATGCCCGGTATCAGCGGTCTTACGGTGCTCGACCGGCTGGTGGCGCAGGGCGTCGACCAGCCCGTGATCATGCTGACGGGCCACGGCACGGTCGAGATGTGCCGCCGCGCCTTCAAGGCCGGGGCAGCCGAGTTCCTCGAAAAACCTGTGGACGACGAGCAACTGCTCGAGGCGCTGCAGCAGGCGGTGCGGCAGCACGTGCGCTCGCGCCAACGCTCGCAGGCCGACAACGCGGCGCGCGAGCGGGTGGCGCAACTGTCGGAGCGCGAGCGCGAGGTGCTGGCCTTCATCGTGCAGGGGCTCACCAACAAGGAGATCGCGCGCACGCTGACGCTGTCGCCGCGCACGGTCGAGACGCACCGCGCCAACCTGTTCGCCAAGCTCGACTGCGATTCGCTCGCGCAGCTGATCCGGCGCTATGCCGTGCTGGTGGACAGCGCTCCGTAGTTCTACGGAGCGCCGGGCGTAGCCGTACGAATGGTTGCGGCGGCGCATGTTTTCTACAGTGGCGCAGCCGTCGGCAACAGCCGGCGCAACCACCCGTTTCACTGGAGAAAACGAACAATGCAATCCATCCTTCGCCTCGGCGGCCTCGCCGTTCTGCTCGCCGCTTCCGTCGCCCAGGCCCAGACGCCCGCACCTGCGGTGCGCACCGAAAAGAACATGTCGCTCGTGCTGGCCAACCAGATCGCGGCCGAAGCCGTGGCGGCCTGCGCTGCCAACGGCTACAACGTGGCGGCCACCGTGGTCGACCGCGCCGGGACCGTGCGTGCCGTGCAGCGCGCCGACAGCGCCGGCCCGCACACGCTGGCATCGAGCGAGCGCAAGGCCTGGACTTCGGCTTCGGCCAAGAGCCCGACGCAGGCCATGATGGAAGGCGCACAGAAGAACCCGGCCGCCGCCAACCTGGTGTACCTGCCGGGCTTCCTGGTGCTGGGCGGTGGCGTGCCGATCAAGTCGGGCAATGAAGTGATCGGCGCGGTCGGCGTGGGCGGCGCGCCCGGCGGCCACCTCGACGAGCAGTGCGCCAACGCGGCGCTCGAGAAGGTCAAGGGCCTGCTCTGATGACGGCACGCGGTATCTGGTCGGGGGTGCTGGCGGCTGCGCTCGGGTTGGGCGTGACGGTAGGCGCGCTCGCCCAGGTGCCGCCGCTGGCGGCCGAGGTGCTGGCCTACGAAGGGCTGCACCAGGCTGCGTGGCATGGCGACCTGCCAAAGCTGAAGGCGCTGATCGCCTCGGGCGCCAATCTCGATGTGCGCGACACGCGCGGCCGCACGCCGCTGCATGTCGCCACGCATGCGCGGCAGCGCGAGGCGATCAAGCTGCTGGCCAAGGCCGGCGCCAACCTCGACCTGCTCGAAGACGACCGCTACGACGCGGTCACCATCGCCTCCGTGGCCGACGATGCCGCGACGCTCTCGCTGCTACTGTCGCTCGGCGCCAAGGCCGGGCAGACGACGAGCCGCTACGACGGCACCGCGCTGATCGCGGCCGCGCACCTCGGGCACGACGAAGTGGTGCGCAGGCTGATCGCCGCCGGCGCGCCGCTCGACCACGTCAACAACCTGCACTGGACGGCAGTGATCGAATCCATCGTGCTCGGCGATGGCGGCCCGCGCCATCAGCGCACGCTGGCCGCGCTGGTCGATGCTGGCGCCAATCTCAAGCTGGCCGACCGCCAGGGCAACACGCCGCTGCAGCTGGCGAAGGCGCGTGGCTACATCGCCATGGTGAAACTGCTGGAAGCTCCGCGCGCAAGATAGGCGGCTCGGGGACAATGGCGTTTCTCCACGAGGAAACCGTCCCATGTACATGCCCCCGCAGTTCAATGCCAAGGACCCGGCCATCGCGCTGGAACTGATGCGCTCGCACCCGTTCGCGAGCCTGATCTCGAACGATGACGACGGACTGCCGTACGTCACGCACCTGCCGCTGGTGGCCGAGCAGCGAGAGGGCGATGAGCTTGTGCTGTGGGGCCATTGCGCCAAGCCCAATCCGCACTGGCGTTACTTGCAGGCGCGGCCCAAGGCGGCGGTGACCTTTCTCGGTCCGCACTCGTACCTGTCACCCTCGGTCTACCCCGACCTGGCCCGCGTGCCGACGTGGAACTACCTGGCTGTGCACTGCACCGTCGAGACCCGGCTGATCGAGGAGCCGTCCGAGAAGGACGTGCTGCTCAAGAAGCTCATCGGCGAACACGAGCCCGCTTACGCGCAGCAATGGCGCGACCTGGGCGAGGAATTCCAGCTCAAGATGCTGGCCGGCATCGTCGGCTTCGAGTTGCGCGTGACGGCGCTGCAATGCAAGATCAAGCTCAACCAGCATCGCCGCGAGTCGCATGCGGCAATGCATGCGGTCTACAGCGCAGGCACGCCGGACGAGCAGGCGCTTGCCGTGTGGATGGATCGCCTCGGCATGAACGCCGCGGCAACCGTGGCGGAAGGACGCTGAGATGCGCGCGTTCGGGCTGATCGGCCTTGTGCTGGCGCTGGTGATCGCCGGGCTGGTCGCGAAGAAGCAGATGACGAGCATGGCTTCTTCCACGCGGCCGGCCGTGCCCGGCGTTGCCGCACCGGCCGCCGGCGAAGCGCCTGCGAATGCGCGCGATCAGGCGCAGCAGGTGCAGCAGCAAGTCAAGGAAGCGCTCGACGCGGCGGCGAAGGCGCGGCAGATGCCGGATGACAACTGAGGCCCTTACAACGTCGGCGGCGAAAGACGAGCACTGGATGGCGCTCGCGCTCGCCCAGGCGCGGCTTGCCGCCGAGGCGGGCGAGGTGCCCGTCGGCGCGGTGCTGGTCAAGGATGGCCAGCTGATCGCGACGGGGCGCAACACGCCGGTCGCGCAGCACGACCCGAGCGCGCATGCCGAGATCAACGCACTGCGCGCCGGTGCCACGGCGCTCGGCAACTACCGGCTCGACGGCTGCGAGCTGTTCGTCACGCTCGAGCCTTGCGCGATGTGTTCGGGTGCCATGCTGCATTCGCGCCTGGCGCGCGTCGTGTATGGCGCGGCCGATCCGAAGACCGGCGCGGCCGGCTCGGTGCTCGATCTCTTCGCCGAGCCGCGCCTGAACCATCACACGCAGGTGCAGGGCGGCGTGCTGGCGCAGGAATGCGCTGCAGTGCTGCAGACCTTCTTCCAGCAACGCCGAAGCGCCGCGCGCGCACAGGCCGAGCCCTTGCGCGACGACGCGTTGCGCACACCGCCAGAGCGCTTCGACGCACTGGCCGGCTACGGCTTCGCACCGCAGTACGTGCAGGACCTGCCAAGCCAGAAGGGCTGGCGCATGCACTATGTCGATGAAGGTGGCGACGCCGCCTGCTGCCTGTGCCTGCACGGCCCCGGCGAATGGGGCTACTTCTTCCGGCATCTCGTGGGCCTGCCCGGGTTGCGCACGCTCGTGCCCGACCTGATCGGCTTCGGCAAGAGCGACAAGCCAAAGCGCGAAGCACCGCATCGCCTCGAATGGCACCGCGATGTGCTGCTCGAATGGCTGGCCCGCGTGCAGCCCGCACCGGCGACCATGGTGCTCGCGCACAGCGCGGCCGCCGCCGACCTGGCCGCGCTGCTGATGGCCGCGGCACCTGAACGCTTCGCGGCGGCGCTCGCCGTACCCGAGGGCGATGAGCACACCGAAGACGCATGGCGCGCACCTTTCCCCGACCGTGGCTACGAAGCCGCGCTGCGCGCGCTCGGCCCCATCGCCACATCGTCGGGACCAACGCTGGTGCAAGCCCGAACGTTCGTGCCGCAGGCGCGAAACGCAATGGGATACTCGAACACGTGACCAAACACATCTACATCTATTCCCCCTCCAGCGCGGTGCGCGACAAGGCCGCTTTCCGGCGCGGCGTGAAGCGGCTCAAGGCACTGGGCCATGAAGTCGAAGTCGACGATGCGGCACTCTCGGTGCATCAACGCTTTGCGGGCGATGACGCCACGAGGCTCGCCGCGATTTCACGCGCGGCCGCGAGTGGCGCCGACGTGGCGCTCATTTCACGCGGTGGCTACGGCCTCACGCGCATCCTCGACGCCATTCCGTACAAGGCCGTGGCCAAGGCGATCGACAAGGGCACAGAGTTCGTCGGCTGCAGCGACTTCACCGCACTGCAGAACGCGCTGCTGGTGAAGACCGGCGCCGTGACCTGGTCGGGCCCTGCGGTCGGCGAAGACTTCGGTGCCGAGGCCGAGGCTGACGACATCATGGAAGCCTGCTTCGACGACCTCGTTACGGGGCAGGGCGAAGGCACCGGCTGGCGCATGCCGGCGCGCGATGCGGACCTGAAGTTCAAGCCCGTGCAAGACGCGGTGCTGTGGGGCGGCAACCTTTGCGTGTTGGCCAGCCTGATCGGCACGCCGTACTTTCCCGTGGTGGACAAGGGCGTGCTCTTCATCGAGGACATCAACGAGCACCCGTACCGTATCGAACGCATGCTCGACCAGTTGAAGATGGCCGGTGTGCTGGCGCGTCAGCGCGCCATCGTGTTCGGGCAATTCACGGGCATTCGCAAGGCGCCGGGCTACGACCGGGGCTTTGGCCTGAACACGGTGATCGACCGGCTGCGCGCATCGCTCAAGGTGCCTGTGCTGGCGGGACTGCCGTTCGGCCATGTGCCCACGAAGGTGCTACTGCCCGTGGGTGCGAAGGTGTCGATGGCGGCGGAGGGGCGCGATGTCTTTCTCGTCTGGGGTCATCGTCACACGCCAGCGCATGACGATCATCACGGCCATGACCATCATCATCACGGCCACTGACCCGGCCATGGGGGAAGAACGCAGGAAAAATAAAACGGCCCCGAAGGGCCGTCGCAACTTCAACCGTTGTTGTTGGTAAAGCGCTGATGCGCGCGAGGCCCCATCGAACCGGGCAATCCGCCCTTGAACATGCTGTTGATGGTTTTCATCTGGCGGCGTGCGGCGGTTTCGCCGTCGATGGCGCTCAACGCCATCATCACGTCCTGCCGCAGGTACCAGAGGGCTTCGACGTCGGCCGCAAAGCGCACGCGCTGGCTCACGCGCTGCACCGAGTGGCCGCCATGGCCCTGGAGCACCGACAGCATCGCCGTGCGAATGCGCCCCAGCTGACTTTCCGTCGCCTGGCGGGATCCGAAGCCGGGTACGTTCAGCAGACGAAGAATGCGGCGGAAGAGCATGGGGACGAAAAGCGTATTGCCGGAAGCCAGAACGGCCGCTACCTTAAGCCTCAGTTAACCATTTCACAAGATCTGAAACGGTGTTTCTTGTCTGTAAACAACACGCTTTACTTAGCGTATTTAACAGATGTTGTATTTTGTAATCCAAAGTACTACAAATTAAGGAATGCCCCTCTTGCATCTGCTCCGTTGCCCGCGGCGTATACCTATATGGTCAACACGATAGGTGCGAAGACCGTTTCTCCCGTGCGTAAATGAACGTATGCCCTGAGCATTTACAACCAGCGATAGAAATCGAGAATCACAACAGTATGGGTGTCAATTCCACAGTCGTATTCGCGGACTTGACGGGGAGCACCAGGGTCTTCGAGGCCATGGGGAATGCTCGAGCCACCGAGACCGTGACGCGGCTGACGCAATGGATCGGCGGCGTGTGCCAGGCGCACGGCGGACGGGTGGTGAAGTCGCTCGGAGACGGTGTGTTCGCCATCTTCACCAGCGGCGCCGCCGCCACGCACGCGGTCGTCGAGCTGCAGCGCTATCACCAGAAGCGCCTGCTCGCATGGCCGGCGCCGTTGCGCATGGCGCTGCAGATCGGCGTGGCCAGCGGCGAGGTGGTCGAGGTCGAGGGCGATTGCTACGGCGACGCCGTCAACCTGGCCTCGCGCCTGAGCGACCTGGCCGGCCCCGGCCAGATCTGGGTGACCGACGCCGTCATTTCCCAATTGCGCGAAGGCGCGGTGCAACACCGCGACCTGGGCCTCATCAACATCCGGGGTCGGAGCGAGATGTCGGTCGTGCACCGGATCGACTGGCAGGAGGAGGTGACGAGCTTCCTCACCGTGCCCGCCGCGCTCGCCCCGCTGCGGATGCCGGATTCTTCCTTCGGCCAGATCGAGCTGGCCTGGCTCGACGTGCGGTCGATGTTCCGCACCGAAGAGCTCCCGATTCACCTGGGTCGCGTCGACGACGCACAGTTCGTGGTCAACGACCCCCGCGTCTCGCGGCTGCATGCGCGCATCGAGTTGCGGCAGGGCAGTTGCGTGCTGATCGACGTCAGCACCTATGGCACCTGGGTGCGCTTCCATGGCAACGGCGGGCCGAGCACCGAGATTGCCCTGCGGCGTGAAGAGTGCGTGCTGCACGGCCGCGGTGAAATCGGCCTGGGCGCGCCGCTCAGCGACTTCAGCGCGCCGACCATCGCCTTCAACACGAACAGCGGCGACGTGATGTTGTCGCGCCGCGAAATCGCGGGTTGAGCGTTGGTTGCAACGCACCGCGCGGCAGTGACGTTTGGCAACCAGCCGTCGCGGTGACGGGTGCACCACGGGTACACGTCGGGCGTTGCGTATCAACCTGGGCGCTGTCCGCCCTTGGCCTTGGAGCCTCAGTGAACTTCAAACATCAATCTTCTGTTTTCAAGTGGGCCGCAATCGGTGCCGTCGTTGCCGGTGCATTGCTGGCGGCGGGTGCCGCCAACGCGCGCGGAAGCTGGTCAGTGCAGATCGGCACGCCCGGCTATGTCGCCGGCGGCTACCCGGCGCCTTACTACGCACCCCCGCCGGTCTATCCGTATCCGGCCCCCATCTATTACGAGCCACCTCCGCCGGTCTACTACCGGCCGCCGCCACCGGTGTACTACCGCCCGGTGCCCATCTACAGCCCGCCGCCCGGCCGCATCTACTACGGCCCCGGCTATCCCTATCGTCCGCCGAACGGCTGGGACGACGAGCGCGATTGACGACTGGCACTGTCACCTGAATGTTTGCTGAAACATTGGCATGCGCGCTGGCATGCCAATTTTGTTTCAAGGGGTGACCAAAAAGTCACATTGGCACACATTTATGTGGCGACTTCGCCAGTTTTAGACACCCGTCCAGCTGTTTTCCGCAGGGCATGCCGCTTGCCTTGATTGCTCGACCGGCGTTGATGCGCCGCAGGAGCGAGGAACATGGTGGAACAGTTCGAGGCCGGCTGCGCAAGCCCGGTCGATGAGGTGGTGCGCGTTACTGCGCCGCCTGCGTATGCAGCAACAAGAACGGCGGCGGCAATCGATGAAACAACGCGGCCCCTGAAGGCCGCGGCTGCGTTCTCCATCGCGGCGGCACTGGCCGCATGCGGTGGTGGCGGAGGAGGCGGCTCTTCCGGTGGCTTCGGCTTCCCCATCGGCGGCAGCCCCAATCCGGGCGAGCAGCCCGACACCGGCCCCTATCACTACACCCAGGCGCAGAACGACGCGGAGGCCGCGCGCTTCCTGTTGCAAGCGCAGTTCTCGGCCTCGGACGCAGAGATCGCCGCCGTACGCGCCAAGGGCTACATGCCATGGCTCAGCGAGCAGTTCAGCGCGGCGCGCGAGCCCACGGCCTGGGAATGGGTCAACGGCAAGACCTACGGCACCGTCGACACCGACGCGATGATCTGGCGCCAGCTCATGGTCGCAGCCGACCCGGTGCGCAAGCGCATGGCTCTGGCGCTCAGCGAAATCTTCGTGGTCTCGGGCACCGAGATCGGGTCGAGTTGGCCCACCGCCATGATGGCCCAGTACTGGGACACGCTGGCCAACGGCGTCACCGGCAACTTCCGCCAGCTGCTTGAAGACGTCTCGCTGAATCCCGCGATGGGCTTCTATCTCAACACCCGCGGCAACCGCAAGGAAGACGCCTCGGGCCGGCAGCCCGACGAGAACTACGCGCGTGAAGTCATGCAGCTCATGACCATCGGCCTGTACCAGCTCGAAGCCGACGGCACGGTGAAGACCGGCGCCGACGGCCAGCCGCTCGAAACCTACGTGCAGAGCGACGTGTCGAACCTCGCGCGCGTCTTCACCGGCTACGACCTCGACATCCGCTCCGCGGAGCGCAACGCCTTTCTTCCGCCCGCTGCAAGCAGCCGCATCGAGACCAACGCCTGGACCACGCGCCCCATGGCCTACACGGCGGGCAACCACTCGATGCTCGAAGCGCGCTTTCTCGGCGCCACCGTGCCCGCTGGCACACCCGGCCCGGCGGCGTTGAAGATCGCGCTCGACGCGCTCTTCAACCACCCGAACGTCGGTCCCTTCATCGGTCGCCAGCTCATCCAGCGGCTGGTTACCAGCAACCCCAGCGCGGCCTACGTCAAGCGCGTGGCCGACATCTTCGCCAACAACGGCGCGGGCGTGCGCGGCGACATGAAGAGCGTGTTCGCGGCTGTGTTGCTCGACGACGAGGCACGCGGCCCCACCGGTCTTTCCGACCCGAACTTCGGCCACCTGCGCGAACCTATGCTGCGGCTCGTGCAATGGGGCCGCACTTTCGGCATCGGCTCGGCGTCGGACAACTGGAACATCGGCAACACCTCCGACCCGAGCCAGAGCCTGGGCCAGTGCCCGCTGCGCTCGCCCTCGGTGTTCAATTTCTTCCGGCCCGGCTACGTGCCGCCCTCTACCGCCATCGCCAGCAACAAGCTGGTGGCGCCCGAGTTCCAGCTGGTCAACGAGACCAGCGTGGGGGGCTATCTCAACTTCCTGCAGGGCAGCCTGCAGAACGGCTTCAACAACAGCAAGGACGTGATCGCCACCTACACGGCCGAGAAAGCGCTCGTGACCGATCCCGCCGCGCTGGTGCGCAGGCTTAGCCTGCTGCTCACGGGCAACCAGCTCTCGGCCGCCACCGTGGCGTTGATCACCGACGCGCTGACCAAGGCGCCGCTGCTGAACCCCACCACCGACGCCCGCAAGCTCGACCTCATCTGCGCCGGCGTGCTGCTGGTGATGGGCTCGCCCGAATACCTCATCCAGAAGTAAAGAAGAAGCCGGAGCGAACCGACCATGCACCTGATAAATCCTGCCCAGCATTCGCGCCGCGCCTTCCTGCGCCGCACGGGTCAGCTCGCGATGGCCGGCACCGCGCTGCCGTTCGCGCTCAACCTCGCCGCTATGGGTGAAGCCGCTGCGCAGGCCGCGCCCGGTGACGACTACAAGGCACTGGTCTGCGTCTTCCTGTTCGGCGGCAACGACTACGCCAACACCCTCGTCAACTACGACGCCGACAGCTACGCGAAGTACAGCGCCATCCGCGGCGCCATCGCGCTGCCGTCCGATGCCGCGCTCGCAGCCACCGAGCTCAAGCCCGCCGTCTCGCTGGCCAACGGCCGCAAGTACGCGCTGAACCCGGCGATGACCAAGTTCGCGACGCTGTTCGACGAAGGCAGGATGGCGGTGCAGCTCAACGTCGGCCCGCTGGTCAAGCCACTCACGCGCGCGCAGTTCAACAGCTCCAACCGCAAGGACTTCCCGATTCCGCCCAAGCTGTTCTCGCACAACGACCAGCAGTCGATCTGGCAGTCGTCCTCGCCCGAAGGCTCCACCATCGGCTGGGGTGGCAACCTCGGCGACCTGATGCTGGCCGGGCAGCGCAACGCGTCGCTCTTCACCTGCGTCTCGGTGGCGGGCAACGCGGTGTTCCTGTCGGGCGATGAAGCGCTGCAGTACCAGGTCGGCACGCGCGGCGCGGTGCGCATTAACAGCGTGAGCAGCGCCACGGGCAACGTCTACGGCTCGTCCGCGGTCAAGGCGGCCATGCAGCAGCTGGCGCAGCAGGCGCGCAGTCACACGCTGGAGAACGAATACAACAAGGTCACGCTGCGCGCGGTCGAGGCAGAAGGCAAGATCACCGCCGCCATCCAGCCCGACGACCTGAACGGCAACTTTCCTACCGGCAACAACCTGGCCGACCAGCTCAAGATGGTGGCCCGCCTCATTCGAGGGCGCGTCTCGCTGGGCGTGAAGCGCCAGGTGTTCTTCGTTTCCATGGGCGGCTACGACCTGCACGACGACCTCGACACGAAGCAGGGCGGCCTGATGCTGCGGCTGTCCGAGGCCATGTTTGCCTTCCAGCGGCAGATGAAAGCTCTGGACATCGACGACAAGGTGACGGCCTTCACCGCCTCCGACTTCGGCCGCACGCTTTCGAGCAACGGCAATGGCTCCGACCACGGCTGGGGCAGCCATCACTTCGTGGTCGGCGGTGTCAATGCCGTGAAGGGCAAGGCGTTCTACGGCACGCCACCGCCGGTGAGCATCGGCAACACTGCTGCCGACGACGACCAGTGGCACGTCGGCCAGGGCCGGCTGCTGCCGACCACCTCGGTCGACCAATACGCGGCCACGCTGGCCAAGTGGTTCGGCGTGCCTGACGCGGACCTCAACGGCATCCTGCCCAACCTGAAGAATTTCAACAACGTGACTGCGCCGAGTGGCATCAGCTATCCGCGCGATATGGGGTTCATGACATGAACGCAATGAGCAGCATGACCGCCATCGGCGGCCTCAACGGCATGGAAGGTGGGGCCAGCGTGAACTTCAGCGCGGACCCTCCCGAGGCGCCCGCGCTGGCGCGCAGCAAGGCCGTGACGCACGTGCGTCCCTTCACCAGCGTCGAGGCTGCCATCGCGGCACTGGAATCGCTGGACCGCGAGCTCAAGAAGTTCGAGCTCGCGGTGGCCGACAGCCTGCAGGATTACCTGGGCGTGCAGATGGCGCAGATCACCGACTGCGCGCTCGCACGCGGCTGGGAGCCGGTCAGCTTCTTGCAGAAGGACGGATTCCGCGTGTATCGCTACGAGGCCATGCGCAGCTACAAGGGGCGCAGCAAGAGGCGCTGAGTTTCCGGAGGCCGCAACGCCTCCACGACGAGCATCAAGGCTGGCGAAGCGCGTCGGCCGGCATAGTAGGCGTGATACCCGTCAAAGGTTGCCGCCCAATCGTCGAGTACCGGCACCAGCCGGCCTGCCTCGATGTGTTTCTCGACGAGGTCGGAGGGCAGCCATGCCAGCCCGTGCCCGGACAGCGCCGCGGCGACGATCAGCTCGCTCGAGTTGAAGACGAGCCGGCCCGTGACGTGCGCGTTGACGCCTTTCCGGCGCCGCGTGAATTCCCATTTCAGAAGGCCGCCGTGGGATGCCAGGCGCAATCCGATGCAGTCGTGCAGGGTCAGATCCTGCGGGGTAGACGGCCGGGGGTGGCGCGAGAAGTAGTCGGGGCTGCCCACCACGGCCATGCGCATGTCGGGCGCGATGCGTACGGCGATCATGTCCTTGGCCACGTCGCCGCCCAGTCGCACGCCGATGTCGAAGCGCTCGGCAACGATGTCGGTGAAGCGGTTGTCGCCGCTGATCTCCACCTTGATGTCGGGGTACAGGGGCAGCCATGGTTGAAGCCTGGGCCAGATCAAGGTTCGCATCGAGTGTTCGGTCGCCGTGATGCGGACCATGCCGGCGGGCTTGCCGCGCATCTCGCCCAGAACGGCGAGTTCTGCTTCGATGTCCTCGAAACGCGGGCCGACGGCTTGGTACAGGCGTTCGCCCGCTTCCGTGGGCGCGACGCTGCGCGTGGTCCGGTTGAGCAGCTTCAGGTCGAGGCGGCGCTCCAGCGCGCGGACGGTCTGGCTGAGCGCGGACTGCGTCACCCCAAGCTGGGCCGCCGCGCGCGTGAAACTGCCTGCGCGCACCACGGCCGCAAAACTGGCCAAGTCGTCGAAGCGTGCCATTGATTAGCCTGTCTTCTAGGTACATGTCGATCCAGCAGTCTAGTCATTGGCAAGCAGGCTGCCTAAAGTTCTTGGGATCGGTTAGCGACAAGGACACACACCATGAAAACACGTCAACTGGGCCGCGGCGGCCTCACCGTTTCGGCCCTCGGTCTCGGCTGCATGGGCCTGAGCTTCGGCTATGGGCCGGCGACCGGCACGGCCGAAGCGGTCAAGCTCATCCGCGCGGGCTTCGAACGCGGGATCACGTTTTTCGACACGGCGGAAGTCTATGGGCCCTTCGTCAACGAAAGCGTGGTCGGGGAAGCGCTGGAACCTGTGCGTGACCAGGTCGTGATCGCGACCAAGTTCGGGTTTCGCGAGGGTGACGCCGGCAAGGGCCTCGACAGCCGGCCGGAACGCATCCGGCAGGTGGCCGACGAGGCGCTGAAGCGCCTGCGCACCGACCGCATCGATCTGTTCTATCAGCACCGTGTCGATCCGCAGGTTCCGATGGAAGACGTGGCGGGCGCCGTGAAAGACCTGATCCGCGAAGGCAAGGTGAAGCACTTCGGTCTTTCCGAGGCCGGCGTCGACAGCATTCGCCGCGCGCACGCGGTTCAGCCGGTCGCCGCCCTTCAGAGCGAATATTCCCTGTGGTGGCGCGAGCCGGAGAAAGAGATTCTTCCGCTGCTGGAGGAACTGGGCATCGGCTTTGTGCCATTCAGTCCGCTCGGAAAGGGTTTCCTGACGGGAGCGATCGACGCGCAGACATCGTTCGGCGCGACAGATTTCCGCAGCACAGTGCCTCGTTTTGCACCGCAGGCGCGCCAGGCGAATCGCGCCCTGGTCGATGTTCTGGCGGAGATCGCCGCGCGCAAGCAGGTTACGCCTGCCCAGCTTGCACTTGCCTGGCTGCTCGCCCAAAAGCCGTGGATCGTGCCGATTCCCGGCACGACGAAGTTGCTCCGCCTCGAGGAAAACGCCGGCGCCGCCTCTGTCGTGTTGTTGCCGGAAGACCTGAAGGAAATCGAGGCGGCCGTCTCGGGTGTCCAGGTCCAGGGCGACCGCTATTCGGCGGATCGACAAAAGCTCGTCGGCCGCTGAGCGATGACGACTGACGCCGAGCAAAAGGAATTGATCATGACCCAAGTAGTTGTTGTCATCGGAGCTGGGTCCATTGGCCAGGCCATCGCCCGCCGTGTCAGCGCGGGCAAGCACGTTCTGCTCGCCGACCTGCGGCAGGAGGGGGCCGACGCAGCGGCCAAGGTGCTCGCGGATGCAGGCTTCGAAGTGAGCACGGCAGTCGTGGACGTGTCTTCGCGCGCCTCGGTCCATGCGCTCGTGGAGGCGGCCACCGCGCTTGGCAGTGTCACCGGCCTGATCCACGCCGCGGGCGTTTCTCCTTCGCAGGCATCGCCGGCCACGATCCTCAAGGTCGACCTGTACGGCACCGCGCTCGTCCTGGAAGAGTTCGGCAACGTTATCGCGGAGGGAGGCGCTGGCGTCGTCATCGCGTCGCAGTCAGGACACCGCTTGCCAGCGTTGAGCCCCGAACAGAATGCGGCTCTCGCGACGACGCCGACAGAAGACTTGCTTGCGCTGCCGATGCTTCAGCCCGAGCAGGTGAAAGACTCCCTGCACGCGTACCAACTTTCCAAGCGCGGAAATTCCCTGCGGGTCATGGCGGAGGCCGTGCGATGGGGCAAGCGTGGCGCCCGGGTGAACACCATCAGCCCCGGCATCATCTTCACGCCGCTCGCAAGAGACGAACTGACAGGCCCTCGCGGCGAAGGCTACCGGCGCATGATCGAAGCGTCGTCCGCCAAGCGCGGTGGCACACCGGACGAGGTCGGCAACGTCGGCGCGCTGCTGATGGGGCCAGACGGCGGCTTCATCACCGGCAGCGACTTCCTCATGGACGGCGGCGTCACCGCGGCCTACTGGTACGGAGAGCTCGCTCCGGCGAAGTGACTCGCCAGGCTCAGGTCTGTGCCAGGATTCGCCCCAGCTCGTCGATGTCGATCGGCTTCTGCAGATGGTGGTCGAACAGCCCCTCGGCCGCCTTGCCGCCCGCATCCTGCGCCGAGAAACCCGAGATCGCGACCAGCAGCTTCGGCGTGCCTTCCGCCGTGCTCGCGCGCAGCCGGCGTGCTACTTCGGTGCCCGGAAAGTCGGGCAGCGTGAGGTCGATCAGCGCGGCGTCGAAGCTTTCGGCCGCTGCCGCGTCGAGCGCCTGCTGCGCGGTGTAGGTGCAGCGGGCGGTGTGGTCGTGCAGGCTCAGCAGCTCCTGCAGCAGATCGGCCGCGGCCTTGTTGTCGTCGACGATCAGCACGTTCACAGAGGTGTCTCCTTTTGGGTGTCGGCCGGGGGGGCCGGTGGTTGCAGCGGCAGGTCGACCACGAAGCGCGAGCCTTCGCCCGGCGCGCTTTCCACGCCGATCTGCCCGCCGTGCAAGGTCACGATCTTGCGCGTGATGTAGAGCCCGAGCCCCAGCCCCGCGGCGTGCTTGCGGCTGTCGTCGGTGCGCTCGAACTGCTCGAAGATGCGGCCCTGGTCTTCGGGCGCAATGCCTATGCCCTGGTCGCGTACGGCCACCTGCGCGGTGTTTCCCACCTGCTGCACGACCATCTCGACCGGCTTGCCGCCGCCGTAGCGCAGCGCGTTGGTCAGCAGGTTGGTCAGCACCTGTTCGATGCGGAACTCGTCCCATTCGCCGCGCAGTTCGGCCGGCGCCGCGAGCGTGATGACCGAGCCCGCGGCCTCGGCCTGGTGCCGCAGGCTCTCGACCACCGCCTGCGCCAGCGTCGCGAGGTCCACCGGTGTGGTCTTGATCGACAGCGCGTCGCGCCGCATGCGGGTGACGTCGAGCATGTCGTCGATCAGCCGCACCATGTTGCGGATCTGCCGCTGGTCGCGCTCGATCATCGTGGGCAGCCGCTCGGGCGTGAAGTTGGCGAGGTTGCCTTTCGACAGATGCAACTGCCGCAGCTGCGCTTCGAGGTAGAGCGTGTTGAGCGGCGTGCGCAACTCGTGCGACACCATCGACATGAAGTCGTCGCGCATGCGCACGGCGCGTTCCAGCTCGTGCTGCGTCTGCTGCAACTGCTGCACCAGCTCTTCCTGCTTCTTGTGCGCGGCCGCGAGCGATTCCATTTCGTGGCGCAGCGCCTTGCGGTGCTGGTACAGGTCGACGAACACGTTCACCTTGCTGACCACCGCGTGCGGGTCGAGCGGCTTGTGCAGGAAGTCGACCGCGCCGCTCTCGTAGCCCTGGAAGGCGTAGTTCAGCTCGCGCCCGGCTGCGCTCACGAAGATGATGGGAATGTGCCGCGTGCGCTCGGTGCCGCGCATCAGCTCGGCCAGCTCGAAGCCGTTCATGCCCGGCATCTGCACGTCGACGATGGCGAGCGCGAATTCATGCTCCAGCAGCAGCGCCAGCGCCGCATCGGCCGAGTCGGCCCGGTACACGAGGCGCCCCGGCGCGCGGATCAGCGCTTCCAGTGCCAGCAGGTTCTCTGGCAGGTCATCGACGATCAGCAGCTTGCTTTCGATGTCAATGTTCATGGGCGGCCTCCAACTGGAGCAGCAGCGTGCGCAGTTCGCGCAGGGGGAGCACGTAGTCGGGAATGTGGCGCGCAATGGCGGCTTGGGGCATGGTTGGAATAAGAGCTTCTTTCGGTTCCTGGACGGCGGTGAGTCCGCCGGCCAGATGAATGCGGTGCAGGCCTTCGGCGCCGTCGTCATTCGCGCCGGTCAGCAAGAAGCCGGCAAGGGCGGGGCCGTAGACGTCGGCGGCGGAGCCCATCAGCACGTCGATGGACGGCCGCGAGAACAGCACCGGCGGCTCGCAGCTCAGCGAGAAGGTGCGCTCGCGCTCGATCGACAGGTGGTAGCCGGGCGGCGCGAAGTACAGGCTGCCGGCCGCCAGCGGCATCTTGTCGTTGGCCTCGTGCACCGGGATCGGCAGTCGCTGCGCGAAGATCTCGGCGAGATGGCTCTCGTGATCCCCGGGCAGGTGCAGCACCACGGCCATCGGAATGTGCCAGCCTGCGGGCAGGTCGTGCAGCAGCGTGGAGAGCGCATCGATGCCGCCGGCCGAGGCGCCCAGCACCACGGCGTCGATGCGCTTGCGAACGGGGGAGCGAAGGTGGCGCTGCATGTGGCTCGTCATGCGGCCTTCTTGCGGTAGATGCGCTCGACGCGCGCGTGCGTGTCGAAGCGGTCGGAGTAGCCCGAAAAGTCGATGCTCTCCTTCGAGCCCAGACCGAGAAAACCGCGGTGCGACAGCGACTCGTGGAACAGGCCCAGCGCCCGGTCCTGCAGCTCCCGGTTGAAGTAGATCAGTACGTTGCGGCACGACACCAGCTGCGTTTCCGCGAACACGCTGTCGGTTGCCAGGCTGTGGTCGGCAAAGATCACGCCGGCGCACAGCGAGGGGTCGAAGCGCGCAGCGTCGTAGGCGGCGGTGTAGTAGTCGGAGAACTCGCCGCGTCCGCCCGCGCGCTGGTAGTTGGTGGTGTAGCCGCGGATCGCTTCCAGCGGAAAGATACCCTGGCGCGCCTTCTCCAGCGAGGCGGGGTTGATGTCGGTGGCATAGATCTGCGTGCGCGCGAGCAGGCCCTCTTCGCGCAGCAGGATGGCCAGCGAGAACACTTCCTCGCCCGTGCTGCAGCCCGCCACCCACACCTTGACGGACGGGTAGGTGTGAAGAATCGGCACCACGTGCTGGCGCAAAGCCAGAAAGTAGGCCGGGTCGCGGAACATCTCGCTCACCGGGATCGTCAGGAACTGCAGCAGCCGGCCGAACAGCGACGGGTCGCGCAGCACCCGCTCCTGCAGCGCCGAGATGCTCGGCAGCCCGAGCTGGTCGAGCGCGTGCAGCACGCGGCGCTTCTGCGAGGCCACGGTGTAGTTGCGGAAGTCGTAGCTGTACTTGAGGTAGATCGCCTCCATCAGCAGGCGCAGTTCGATCTCCGTGTCGCTCAGCGGATGCAGCGGCGGCGTGTGCGTGGCGGTCTTCGAGGTGCCGTGGCGTGTTGTCACAGGCGCTCCATCTTCGGCATCCACACGCGCAGCAGCGAGAACAGGCGCTCCAGGTCCACCGGCTTGGCAAGGTAGTCGTTGGCGCCGGCGGCAAGGCATTGCTCGCGGTCGTCCTTGGTGGCCTTGGCGGTGATGGCGATCACCGGCATCTTCTCGAAGCGTGGGTCGCCGCGCAGGCGGCGCGTGGCTTCCAGGCCGTCCATCTCCGGCATCATCACGTCCATCAGCACGAGGTCGATCTCGCTCACCTGGTCGAGCCGCGCCAGCGCCTCGCGGCCGTTGCGGCCGATCTCCACGATGGCGCCGCGCTGCTCCAGCGCGCTGGTCAGCGCGAAGATGTTGCGCACGTCGTCGTCCACCAGCAGGATGGTGCGGCCCTCGAAGATGCGGTCGCGTCCGCGCGCCGTCTTCAGCATGCCCCGGCGCTCGCTGGAAAGCTCGGCCTCCACCTTGTGCAGGAACAGCGTCACTTCGTCGAGCAGGCGTTCGGGCGAGCGCGCGCCCTTGATGATGATCGAGCGCGAGTAGCGCTGCAGCTCGGCTTCTTCGTCGCGCGTGAGGTTGCGCCCGGTGTAGACGATGACCGGCGGGAACGACACGATTTCTTCCGCCGCCATGGCCTTGAGCAGCTCGCTGCCCTGCATGTCGGGCAGCTTCAGGTCGGTGATCATGCAGTCGAACACGCGGGTGCGCAGCAGCTCCAGCGCTTCTTCGCCGGAGCCGACGGCAACGATCTCGATGTCGTCGTCGCCGATCAGCCTGATGACGCTCTCGCGCTGCAGCTCGTCGTCTTCCACCAGCAGCACGACCTTGACCTTCTGCGTGAGCTTTTCTTCCAGCCGGCCGAACACCTTCATCAGTTCGTCGCGCGTGGCCGGCTTCAGCGCATAGCCGATGGCGCCCATCTGCAGCGCCGCCCCCTGTACGCCTTCGGCGGCGGACACCACGTGGATCGGAATGTGGCGCGTGTGCGGCGAATCCTTCAGCCGCTGCAGCACGTCGAGGCCGGTGCTGTCGGGCAGGCGCATGTCGAGCAGGATCGCGTCGGGCAGGAACTGCGTGGCCAGTTCGAAGCCATCGGCCGCGCCGTGCGCCACCAGGCAGCGGTAGCCCAGCTCGTGCGCCAGGTCGTAGAGGATGTGCGCGAACTGCGGCTCGTCCTCGATCACGAGCACGCGGCGCACCTGGTCGCGCGGGATGGAGCGGTCGTCGGCGAACTGCGGTGCGGGCACCGGGGCAGGGGGCTTCGGCGCCAGCGAGGCAACGGATGGCGCCTGCGCGGGCCGGGGCGTGTAGACCGCCGATGGCTGAAGCGCTGCCGGCGAAGCCTGTGGTGCCTTCGCCGGCAGTTGCAGGACGAAGGTGCTGCCCTGGCCCGGCTCGCTCTGCACCGTGAGCGTGCCGCCCAGCAGCTGCGTGAGGTCGCGCGAGATCGACAGGCCCAGCCCGGTGCCGCCGTAGCGCCGGCTGGTCGTGCCGTCGGCCTGGCGAAAGGCTTCGAAGATCAGCTCGTGCTGCTGCGGATCGATGCCGATGCCCGAGTCGGACACCGCAAAAGCGGCGCCACCGTCCGCGGTCGGCGAGACGGTCAGCGCCACTTCGCCGCGCTCGGTGAACTTGATCGCGTTCGACAGCAGGTTCTTCAGGATCTGCTCGACCCGCTGCCGGTCGGTGACCAGCGAGGCCGGTGCATCGGGCCGCACTTCGAGCCTGAAGCCCAGGTTCTTCTGCATCGCAAGCGGACTGAACGTGCTCTCCAGGCTGCGGCCCAGCTTGGCGAGCGTGACGTCTTCGGGCACCACTTCGAGCTTGCCGGCCTCGACCTTCGCGATGTCGAGGATGTCGTTGATCAGCACCAGCAGATCGTTGCCCGACGAGTAGATCGACTCCGCGAACTTCACTTGCTCCGGGGAGAGATTGCCTTGCGGGTTGTCGCCCAGCAGCTTGGCGAGGATGAGCGCGCTGTTGAGCGGCGTGCGCAGCTCGTGCGACATGTTGGCGAGAAATTCCGACTTGTAGCGGCTTGCGCGCTGCAGTTCGTCGGCGCGGTCTTCGAGGTCGCGCTGCACGCGGCGCAGCGCGGTGTTGCGCTGGTCCAGTGCCTCGGTGCGTTCGGAGAGCTGGCTGTTGGTCTGCTCCAGTTCGGCCTGCTGGTTCTCCAGCATGGCCTGAGAGGCGCGCAGGGCGCGCGACTGTTCTTCCAGTTCTTCATTGGCGGTGCGCAGCTCTTCCTGCTGCACCTGCAGTTCCTCGTTGAGCTGCTGGGTTTCGCCGAGCACCTCCTGCAGCTGCTCGCGGTAGCGCGCTGCCGCCAGCGAGGTGCCGATGTCGTCGGCCACCAGGTCGATCAACTGGCTGCCGCGGTCGTCCAGCGCGCCTGGCAGGCCGAGCTCGACCACGCCGTTGACCATGCCGCTGCTTGCAACGGGTACCAGCAGCACGGCCTTGGGCGCCATCTCGCCAAGGCCCGAGTTGACCTTCAGGTAGTCGGCATCGACCGGGTCGATCAGCATGCGCCGGCGCTCGGCAGCCGCCTGGCCCACCAGGCTTTCGGTAGGGGAGAAAACCTGCGGCGTGGCCTCGGCCGCGCTCGAAAAGCCGTAGCTCGCCGCCCGACGCAGCGGGCCATGGCGCTCGCGCACGTACATGGCGCCGACCGAGGCGCCCAGGTAGCGCGAGAAGAACGCGAGCACCTTGCGGCCCATGTCCGGCGCGCTGAGTTCGCCGACCAGCTCGCCCACCAGCCCGGTCTGCGCGTTGCGCAACCACGCTTCGTGAGCGAGCCGCTCGGCGTGCGCAGCTTGTTCCTTCAGCACCACGTCGTAGCTGTCGGACAGCAGCACCAGCTGGCGCCGCCCGAAGTAGGCCATCAACCCGGTGAAGCTCAAGGTGAACAGCAGGAACAGCCCGACGACCCACCAGGCAGTGCTGTTGGCCGCGTTGTTGCGCTGGAAGCGCAGGGCCTGCTCGGTCTCCATGAAGGCGGTGAACTCGGCGCGCATGTCGTCCATCAGCCGCTTTTCGTCGCCGAGGCGCACGGCGGTCTGTGTGCCGCTGCTGGCATCGCGCGCGGCAATCATGCCGTTGGCAAATTCGAGCCAGGCTGTCTGCAGCGTGGCGAGGCGATCGATGCGCTCCACCTGCTGGGGGTTGTCCGACACCAGGTTGCGCAGCCCGACCGTATCACCCTTGAGGCGGGTCAGGGCGCTTTGGTAGGGCTCCAGAAAGCTCCGCTCACCGGTGATCAGGAAGCCGCGCACGCCGGTTTCCATGTCGATGGTGCGGCGCTGCAACTCGCTGGCGGCGCGGGTGACACGGTCGGTGTGCTCGACCCAGCCGATGGTGTTGAGCAGGAACAGGATCAACCCCACGAACACCACGGCGCCGAACACGCCGCCGATCAGGGGCAGCTTGATGTTCCGGCTGAGCAGGCGCTCGAAGTCGTCGGGGTCGATCGCGGTGGGAGTGTTCATCGGTCGCAGTTGTAGGCAAAACTTGTCAAGTTTTGTCGATAAATCGAAGACGCCCTGTCGGAGAAGGCCCCGTCACGGTCTTGATGCGGATAGGGAAACCGCAAGCGGCGTATTGGCGTGGCTATACTGTAAATTCATACAGCATTCCCAGATGGGCTCCGAACCCTCCAACCAGCAGGATGCGGCCTCCATGATCGCGCATGTAGTTTCCGTCAAGGCCCTGTGCGCCTTCGGCGCGAAGGCGGGCGACCTCGACCTGCGCTTCGTGCCCGCACCCAGCGCGCTCGAAGGCATGGCCGGGCACGCGATGGTGCAGCACCGGCGTGATCCCGAGCACTACGCCTGCGAGGTCGGGCTCGAAGCCACCTGCGGCACGGTTCGCGTGCGCGGCCGGGCCGACGGCTACGAGGCCCGCGCATCCCGCGTCGAAGAAATCAAGACCTTCCGCGGCGATTTCGACGCCATCCGCGGCAACCACCGCGCACTGCACTGGGCGCAGGCCCGCACCTACGGCTGGATGCTGTGCGAACTCAACGGCCACGAAGAGATGACCGTGGCGCTGGTGTACCTCGACCTGGCCACTGGCGACGAAACCGTGCTCGAAGAGCACCACACCCGCGAAGCGCTGCGGGAGCACTTCGAGCAGCTGTGTGGCCGCTACAGCGCCTGGGCGCACAGCGAAGCCGGCCATCGCGCCGCGCTCGACGCCACGCTAGGCCAGCTCGAGTTTCCGCACCGCGCCTTTCGCACCGGCCAGCGCGAACTGGCCGAAGCCGTCTACCGCGCAGCCGTGGGCGGACGCTGCCTGATGACGCAGGCGCCCACGGGCATCGGCAAGACGCTGGCCACCATCTTCCCGCTGCTCAAGGCCCGCGCGGCGCGCAAGATCGACAAGCTTTTCTTCCTCACCGCCAAGACCTCCGGCCGGCCGGTGGCGCTCGACGCGCTTCGCGTGCTCGACAAGGGCAGGGGACAGGGTCGCCTGCGCGTGCTCGAACTCGCGGCCCGCGAGAAGGTCTGCGAATACCCCGATCGCGCCTGTCACGGCGATGCCTGCCCGCTCGCCAGGGGCTTCTACGATCGCCTGCCCGCCGCGCGCGAGCAGGCCGCGCAGGTGGCGTGGCTCGACCGCGAGGCGCTGCGCAACATCGCGCTCGCGCACGAGGTGTGCCCCTATTTCCTCGCGCAGGAAATGGCGCACTGGGCCGATGCCATCGTCGGCGACTACAACTACTACTTCGACAGCAGCGCCTTCCTCTACGCCACCATGCGCGACGCCGACTGGCGCGTGGCCGTGCTGGTGGACGAGGCCCACAACCTGCTGGAGCGCTCGCGCGGCATGTACACCGCGCAACTCGAAGGCGCGGCGCTCGAAGAGGCGCATCGCTTGGCGCCCGCTGCATTGCGCGGCCCGCTGGCCCGGTTGTTTCGCGAGTGGGATACGGTACAGCAGTCGCAGGTGGCCGACTACGAAACCGCCGACGAGATCCCCGAGCGTTTCCTGCGAACACTGCAGGCAGCCAACACCGCCATGGCCGAGTATTTCGCGGCCACGCCCGATGCCTCGCAGGGGCCGCTGCAGCGCTTCTTTTTCGACGCGCTGCACTTCGCCCGGCTGGCCGAGGCCTTCGGTGACCACTCGGTGTTCGAGCGCACGCTGGGGGCCACGCAGCAGGATCGCAGCCTGGCCATTCGCAATCTCGTGCCTGCGCCGTTCCTTGAAGCGCGCTTCGGCGATGCGGTGTCGGTCACGTGCTTCTCGGGCACGCTGTCGCCTTTCGCTTTCTACCGCGATGCGCTGGGGCTGCCGGAAGACACCGCGCTGCTAGATGTGGCCTCGCCCTTCGACAGCCATCAATTGCGCGTCGAAGTGGCGATGCATGTGTCGACGCGCTTTCGCGACCGCGCGGGGTCGCTGCGCAACGTGGCCGACATCATCGGCGCGCAGTTCGAGCGCCTGCCGGGCAACTACCTGGCCTTCTTCAGCAGCTTCGACTACCTCGAGAAAGCCTGCGCCGCGTTCTCGCTGCGGCACCCCGGCGTGCCCGTGTGGACGCAGACGCGCGGCATGCGCGAGGCCGACCGCCACGGCTTCATCGCACGATTCGAGGAGGGCGGGCAGGGCATCGGCTTCGCGGTGCTTGGAGGTGCGTTCGGCGAGGGCATCGACCTGCCAGGCAGCCGGCTGATCGGCGCCTTCGTCGCCAGCCTGGGCCTGCCGCAATACAACGAACTCAACGAGATCACGCGCGAGCGCATGCAGACGCGCTTCGGCAAGGGCTACGAGTACACCTATCTCTACCCCGGCCTGCAGAAGGTGGTGCAGGCGGCCGGCCGCGTGATCCGCACCGAGGAAGACCGCGGCGTGCTGCACCTGCTCGACGACCGCTTCGCGCGCGCCGAGATCCGCGAACTGCTGCCGCGCTGGTGGCATGTGCAACTGGCCGGGGGCAACGAAGATGCGCTCCGCTAGACGCATCGAACACGCAGGTCAGCCGGACCTGTTCGGTGAAGCGCCCGTGGCCGCCATCGAAGGCCTGCGCTACGAGCGCGACTTCCTGTCCGCCGAGGAAGAAGCCAACCTGCTGCACATCGTGCAGGGCCTGCCGCTCAAGGAGATGCGCTACAAGGAATACACGGCACGGCGGCGCGGCACCAGCTTCGGCGGCAGCTACGACTTCGAGAACAACCGCCTCAAGCCCGGCGCGCCGCTGCCCGAAGCGCTGCATCCGCTGCGCGCGGAGGCGGCCGCATGGGCCGGCTTCGCGCCCGAAGAGCTCACTCACATGCTGATCGCCGAGTACCGGCCCGGCACGCCGCTGGGCTGGCACCGCGACGTGCCGGACTTCGAGGACATCGTCGGCGTTTCGCTGCGCAGCGACGCGGTGATGCAGTTCAGGCCGTACGTGCCTGGCACACCGGCCTCAGGCCCCGCCACGCTCGAATTCCTGATCGAGCCGCGCTCCGTGTACCTGCTGCGCGGCCCGGCGCGCTGGGCATGGCAACATGCCATTGCACCGACCGAGGCCTTGCGCTATTCCATCACCTTGCGCACACGGAGAATTCGCGCCCCATGAACCGCACCACCTTCCTCAAGCTGCTCACGCAAAAACTCTTTCCTGTCCTGAAGGCCGAAGGCTTCGAGGGTTCGGGCCAGACGCTGCGGCGCATCGACGGGCCGCTGATCCACGTGTTCAACGTGCAGGGCGCGAACGGGGGGAAGGCGTGCTACCTGAACCTCGGCGCGCATCTCGACTTCCTGCCGACCGAAGGCGGTGCCCAGGTGGCGCCCGATGCGCTGGAGGAATCGCATTGCGTGTTTCGCGACCGGATGGAGCCGCCGCCCGGCGCCGCTTTCGGATGGGCCTATGGCGCGACGAAAGAGCAGGCGGAAGAGAACGTCGAGTTCATCGTGAGCGAATGGGCGGGCCCGGGGCGAGCTTTCTTTGCACGGCATGGCAGCTACCCGCAAAGCTTCGAGCAGATGCTGCGCGAGACCGACCCGAACCAGATCCATGCGCGAACGGCTTTGCATCTCGCGCGGATCGCAGTGCACCTGGGCGATCGGGCACGAGCGCAGGCCCTGGTCGATGCCGGGCTGGCGCGCGCGCCGGAACGGGCCACGTCCTTGAAGGCGGACCTCGCGAAGGTCCTGACGGCCTAGCGCTCGGCTAGCTGCGCGCAGCAGCAGCTGAAACGCCCCACATGCGCGGCTTGCCTTCCCACACCGCAAACCCGCTGATGCGCTTGCGCACCGCCCAGGCGTCGAGGCCGTTGAACAGCATCACCATCGGCACCTGCTGGATCATCAGCGCATGGATCTGGTCGAAAAGGGCCTGGCGCTTCTTCGGGTCAGACTCGGCGAAGCCGTCGTCGATCAGCTTCAGCGCCTGCGGGTCTTCCCACACCTTGCGCGCCTGCTTGTCCTTCGGGCCCGAGAACTGTTCGTAGCTCAGCGCCGGGTCGAGGCGGGAGGAGTAGCTGAACGAGCTCATCTGGTAGTTGCCGCTGTTGTAGCGGTCGAGCTGCGTGGCCCATTCGAGCACCTCGATTTGCGCGTTGATGCCCACCGCCTGCATCATGGCCTGCGCCAGCACCGCCACCGTATAGCTGGGCACATGGGCGCGCTTGTTGGTCTGGATGGTGATCTTCTCGCCCTTGTAGCCGGCTTCGCGCAGCAGCTTGGCGGCCTGCGCGGGGTCGTAGTGCCAGCCCTTTTTCTGCGCGGCGCTGTAGAAGGCCGAGCCCTTGTGGATCGCGGAGTTGTTGACCGAGCCAAGCCCTTCGGAGGCGGCCGCCACGATCTGCTCGATGTCGAGCGAGGCCGCGATGGCCTGGCGCAGTTTCTGGTTCTTCAACTGCGGGTCGCGCGTCTGGATCAGCAGCACGTTCTTGATGGCCTCGGGCGGAGCCTGCACCACGAGGTTGCGGTCGTTCTTCAGTTCCTGCGCGTCGCTCGACGTGATCTGGCCCGCATCGATGGCGCCCGACTTCAGGCCGGCCGCCGCGGTGGCCGCGTCGGGCACGACGAGGAACTTCACCGTGTCCACCAGCGGCGCCTTCAGGCCGGTGTAGCCGTCTGACTTGGTGGCGCCGGCCGGCGAGGTGTAGCCCTTGAAGGCCGTCACAGTGACGTATTCGCCGCGCTTCCACTCGCCGAACTTGAAGGGGCCGGTGCCCACGGGCTTGTCCCAGCTGCCGTCGGCCTTCACCGAGCTCTTGTGCAGGATGGCCGTCATGCCGCAGTCGGTGCGCGCGAGCGTGTCGAGGAACACGGCCGAGGGCTTGTTGATCTTCATCACGAAGGTGCTGTCGTCGGGCGTTGCGGTCTCGACCACCTTCAGGCCGTTGCGGCCATCGTACTCGCTGGTGCAGCGCCAGTCGGTCTTCGGGTCCATGTAGCGCTTCCAGTTCCACGCCACATCGGCCGAGGTCATCGGCGCATCGTTGTGGAACTTCACGCCCTTGCGCAGCTTGAAGGTGTAGGTCAGGCCATCCTTCGACACGTCGACCGACTGCGCCAGCAGCGGGCCCACGCTGCCGTCCATGCGGTAGCCGACCAGTCCTTCGACGATGTTGAGCACCACGCCGTCGGTGGTGTTGTCGCGGTTCACGCCGGGGTTGGTGGAGCGGATGTCCGCGGGCTGGGCCACGGTGACGGTGGTCTGGGCGAAGGCGCCCGAGGCGGCCAGGCAGGCAGCGGCGATGGCAGCGTGGCGGAAGGTGAAGCGGTGCATGAAGGACTCCTGCGGTGCGATTGCAAAAAGAAAAATCAGGCGAAGGCCGGGGCTTCGGCGCCGAAGCGCCAGCGCAGCCGTACGCCGCCACTGGCGGTCGGCTCCAGCGCCGGGATGGCCGACAGCAGCTTGCGCGTGTATTCCTGCTGCGGCGCGTCGAACACCGCGTCGCGCGGGCCTTGCTCGACGATGCGGCCGTCCTGCATCACGATCACGCGGTCGGCGATCTGCTCGACCACGCCGAGGTCATGGCTGATGAAAAGACACGAGAAGCCGTGGCGCTTCTGCAGCTCGGCGAACAGCTCCAGCACCTGCGCGCGCACCGTCACGTCGAGCGCCGACACCGGTTCGTCGGCAATCACGAAAGCCGGCCGACGCACGATGGCGCGCGCGATCGCCACGCGCTGGCGCTGGCCGCCCGAGAGCTCGTGCGCATAGCGCGACGCAAAGGACGCGCCGAGCCCGACCTCGTCGAGCACTTCCTGCACGCGGCGCGCCTTGTCGGTCGCCGACATGCCCTTGATGAGCCGCAGGCCTTCGCCCACCAGCTGGTCGATGGTCATGCGCGGATCGAGCGAGGCATACGGGTCCTGGAAGACCATCTGGCACTGCAGCCGGTAGTCGGACCACCCCGCATCGGAGCGCAGGATGGGCCGGCCGCGGAACAGGATGTCGCCACTGCTGGGCTTGAGCAGCCCGGCGATGGTGCGGCCCAGCGTGGTCTTGCCCGAGCCCGAGCCGCCGACCACCGCGACCACCTCGCGCGGGCGCACCACCAGGTCGATGCCGTGCAGCGCGCGCTTGGGTACAGCCTTGGTGAACAGGCGGCGGTGGCCCGCGTAGTCGACCACCAGGTTGCGCACTTCGACGACCGGAGCCTCGTCGGCCACCTGCCGCGCGGGCAGGCGGCGCGGCATGGCCTGCAGCAGCTCGCGGGTGTATTCGTGCTTCGGCTGTTCGAGCATGTCGTCGGTGCGGCCGGTTTCCTTCACCTCGCCGTGCCGCATCACGACCATGCGCTGCGTGAAGCGCGCCACCATCGGCAGGTCGTGGCTGATCATCAGCACGGCCGTGTTGTGTTCGCGCGTAAGGCCCACCATGAGTTCCAGCACGTCGCGCTGCACCACGGCGTCGAGCGCGGTGGTCGGCTCATCGGCAATCAGCAGCGCGGGCTCCAGCAGCATCACCGAGGCCAGCATCATCCGCTGGCGCATTCCGCCCGAGAACTCGTGCGGCCATGCATCGAGGGCGCCCTTGGGCTCGCGGATGCCGACGCGCGCCAGCATGTCGAGGATGCGCGCCTGTCGCGCGGCCGCAGGCAGCTCGCGCCGGTGCAGCGCCAGCGCCTCTCCGAGCTGCTTGCCGATGGTCATCGACGGGTTCAGCGAAGTCATCGGCTCCTGGAACACCATGCCCACGCGCGCTCCGCGCAGCTCGCGCAGCCGCACCGGCTTGGCCAGCGCCAGGTCTTCGCCCTCGAACAGGATGCGCCCGGCGGTGCGCACCAGCGGCGGGGGCGTGAGGCCCATGATGGCGCGCGCCGCCTGCGTCTTGCCGCTGCCCGATTCGCCCACGATGCCGACCATCTCGCCCGGTGCGATGTCGAAGGACACGTTGCGCACGATCTCGCGCCCGCCCATGCCGACGGCGAGCGTCAGCCCTTCCACGCTGACCAGCGGGCCGTTTGTTGTGATCGTCATTGCACGCCCTTCATGCGCGGATCGAGCCAGTCGCGCACCGCGTCGCCCAGCAGGTTGATGCCCAGCAGCGTCAGTGCGATGCACAGGCCCGGAAGAATTGAAAGGTAGCTGGCCTGCGCCATGAACGGGCGGGCCGAGGCGAGCATGTTGCCCCAGGTGGGCGCCGGCGGCGGCACGCCAAGGCCGAGGAACGACAGTGCGCTCTCGGCCAATATGACCCAGCCGAACATCGAAGTGGCCAGCACCGTCAGCGGCGCGGTGCAGTTGGGCAGCACGTGGCGCACCATGGTGTAGAGCTCGGAGTTGCCCAGCACGCGCGAGGATTCGATGAATTCCTTTTCGCGCAGCGACAGCACCGTGCCGCGCACGATGCGCGTCACCGAGGGCGTGTAGGCCAGCCCGAGCGCCAGGATGATGCCGTACTGGTTCGCGCCCACCACCGCGAGCAGGCCCAGCGCCAGCAGCAGGCCGGGGAAGGCCAGCAGTGCGTTGTTGAAGGCCATCACGATGCGGTCGGTCCAGCCACGCAGAAAGCCCGTCAGCACGCCGACGATGCTGCCCACCACGATCGAGAAGCCGACAGTCAACACTGCGATCCACACGCTGGTGGCGGCGCCGGCCATGAGGCGGGAGAGCTCGTCGCGGCCGAATTCGTCGGTGCCCAGCAGGAAGGCGCCGCCCGGCAGCTTCAGGCGCGAGCCGAAGTTGATGCGCAGCGGATCGTGCGGCGTCCACACGAGGCTGACGAGCGCCGCGGCCGCGATCAAACCGACGATGACGATGCCGATCAGGGCGTTGAGGGGAATGCGCTTCTTGCGTTTCATCGTGCTCATTCGACGGCGACTCTCGGGTCGAAGAAGGGGTAGCAAAGGTCGATGACGAGGTTCACCACCACGTAGATAACCGCCACGAACAGTAGGCAGCCCTGTATCACCGGGTAGTCGCGCGCGAAGATCGCATCGACCAGCAGCCGGCCCAGTCCGGGAATGGTGAACACCGTTTCCACCACCGCGATGCCGCCGAGCAGATTGCCCAGCACCAGGCCGATGAGCGTCCACGTAGGCCCGAAGGCGTTCTTGAAGGCATGGCGCATCAGCACCGCGCGCTCCGACAGGCCCTTGGCGCGCGCATGCGTGATGTAGTCCAGCCGCAGCACTTCGAGCGTGCTGGCGCGCGCCATGCGCATCAGCACGCCGATCTCGTGCAGGAACAGCGTGAGCACCGGCAGCACCAGGTAGAGCAGGCCGTTCTTCCAGTCTTCGGCGATGCCCACGTAGCCCACCATCGGCAGCCAGCCCAGCTTCAGGCCGAACAGCAGCAGCAACAGCAGGCCCAGCCAGAAGGTCGGAATGGAGACCAGCAGCGTGGCCGTGCCGACCAGCAGCAGGTCGGGCGCGCGGTTCTGCTTCCACGCGGCGATCATGCCGGCGGGCACCGCCACCATCGCGGCCAGCGCCACGGCCACCAGCACGATGCGGCCGCTGATGAGAAAGCGGTCGGTCACCAGCGAGAGCACGTCCTGCCCGCTGTTGATCGAGGTGCCCAGGTCGCCCTGCAGCACGTGGCCGAACCAGATGCCGAACTGCGCCGGCAGCGAGCGGTCGAGCCCGAGGCGGGCACGCAGCTCGGCCAGGCTGGCCGGCGTGGCGAGGTCGCCCAGCAGCAACTGCGCGGGGTCCCCGGGAATCAGCCGTATCAACACGAACACCGACACCGCCACGATGAGCAGTGTGGGTATCGCCATGGCGATGCGGGACGCTGCGAAACGGAACATGGGCCGTCTTCCTTGTTATGCGGCGCGCGGCTCGCGCAGTGCGTGCAGTGCGTCGGCGAAAAAGTCCTGCACGTGGCCCACGCAGGCCAGGCCGTTGTGCGGCACGTTGTCGAGCAGGTCGAAAGTGACCTTCACGCCCGCCGCCTCGAAGGAGCGGCGCAGCGTTTCCAGCCGCTCGGGCCGGGTGCGGCCGGCATCGTTGGCGCCGGGCATGTAGTACTTGCCGCCTTCGCGGTGCGTGATCTCCCAGGTCTCGATGTCGGCCTTGCCGGCAATCATGTGCACCGGCACTTCGCGCAGGGCTTCGAGGTTCATCGGCTTGCCGAAGCGGCCGGCAAAATCTTTCGTGCCCACCCACCAGCCTTGCTCGGGGTCGATCAGCGTGACCGAGCCGGGCGCGCCGATGGACACGGCCCACAGTCGCTCGGGGTGCAGCATTGCGAAGCGATTGGCGAACTGGCCGCCGCCCGAGTAGCCGAAGAGCGCGAACTGGCTGAAGTCGCAGCCGAACTTCTCGCCCACCTCGGCCACCATGTCGAGCAGGACGCGGTCGTAGTGGATGTCGGCCTCGATCAGGTGCTTGAAGCCGTCGCGATTGCCGTCGCCGCGCACGCCGGCCGGGAACAGCGGGCACAGCACGATGCAGTCGTTCCACTTGGCAAAGCCGCTGAAGGCCTCGCGGTAGTTGACGAAACCGCGGCCGGTGCCGTGCATCACCACCACCAGCTGCATCGGCCGCGCGCCGGGCTTGCCGATGTGCTCGGGCACGTAGGTGCAGTAAGAAAAGCGCGGGTCGCTGCGCGAGGCGTAGATGGTGCTGGGGCCCAGGTCGTAGATGGAGCGGGCGCGCTGGTCGGCCAGGGCCGTGGGGGCTTCGGTGGAAGTGTTCTGGGTCATGGGAGCGGGGCGATCAAAGCGTGTATTCCTGGAAATTGCGGGCCTCGTAAGGCTTGCGCGCGACCCACATCACGCGGTTGGCCGCGTCCATGAGCGTGGTGGCCACGGTGGCCGAGATGCTGCTGAAGTCGGCCGGCTTCGGGGTGCGCAGCACGCCGTCGGGCTTGCCGAATTCGTCGGCGAGCGCGGCCTTCACGTCGGTCCAGTCGATGCGGCCCTCCACGCGGCGCAGCGCGTTTTCCACGCGGTGCTGGCGGTAGATGCTGTCAGGGCGCTGCGGCAGGCCCGGGTCGCGCAGCTTGATGACGGCCGAGGGCGACATCCAGTGATTGGCATGCACGAGCAGGTCGTTTTCGGGCAGGGTCCAGAAGATCTCGCCGGGCGAGGTCTCGAGGCTGATGCCCGAGCCGTCGTTGCCGCTGGCCTGCGCCAGGATCATGTTGTTGGCGCAGTAGCGCTTCGAGGCCCAGATGGTCTTCATCGCCTGCGCGAGGTTGGTGGCCTCCAGTACACGTCGGCGCAGCAGCACCAGCGGCACGCCGGCGCCTTTCTGGAAGTCTTCATGGCAGGTCAGCGAATTACCGGTGAGCGACACGCCGTTGCTGTTGAAGCCGTGCCGGGCCAGCGCGCCGGCTTCGGTGAAGGTGAGCATGTCGGGGCCGCCTGCATTGCGGATGCGCAGCACGATGCCGGTGTCCACGCATTCCTGGCGCCAGTCCCAGTTGTGGGCGTGCATCAGGCGGCCGGTGGCCGAGCGCGCGGGCAGCACGACGAGGCCGGTGCAGTCGCCGTCTTCGGAGGGTGCCGCGTCGACAGAAGCTTCGGCGGGGCGCTTCATGTCGGCATAGCCGAAGAGCATCTCGGTGCGGCAGTTGAGCATCACGATGTCTTCGAGCGGTACGCCCGCGCCTTCGGCGATGCCGCGCATCTCCTCGAGATAGCTCACGTCGTAGGCCTCGATCAGCGGCAGCATCGACTGCGCCAGTTGGCGGATGGTGGCGTCGTCCAGGCCGCGGCGGCCGAGTTGGGCGCGGTAGAGCGCCACGCCGCCGGCCACGCGCTCGGGCACGGCGCGGCCGTGCTGCAGGCCGCGCGCATGCGGCGTGCCGGAAACATCGACGAGGGGAAAGTATTCAGGGGTGGTCATGAGGTGAAAGGGGCTGGGGTGTTCCTGTCATCGGCCTGCCGCCTGAAGGCGCTAGGGCAATGACCATGGCCCGCATTCTTTGGCAGGTACAGGAAAAAATAAATTTAAAAATTATTTAGAATTAGTAAATAAATTCTTTTCCTTTCACCGCGGCACGCAACACGCCATGAGCAGCATCCGCTTTCTTCGCACCTTCGTGGCCGCCGCCCGTGGCGGCTCCTTTGCCGCGGCTGCCGACCAGGTCGCGCTGACGCAGGCCGCCGTGGGCCAGCAGATGCGCGCGCTCGAAGCGGAAATGAAGAAGACGCTGTTTGACAAGACCGGCCGCACCATGGTGCTGAGCCCCGCAGGCCATCTGCTCCTGCCGCGCGCCGAAGAGCTGCTGGCGCAATACGAGTCGATGCGGCGCGACCTGCAAGACCAGCGGCAGATCGCCGGCACCATCAAGCTCGGCTCGCTGATCTCGGCCATGGGCTTGCTGTCGAGCACGCTGGCGCAGCTCAAGTCGCTGCATCCGAACCTCGAAGTCGAACTGCGCGTGCGCGAGCAGACTCAGCTGATGCAGGACGTGGTGAGCGGCGAGCTCGACGCGGCTGTGGTCGTCGAGCGGCAATGGCCCGAGGTGCCGGGCCTGCTGTGGACGCCGTGCTACGACGAGACGCTCACCGTCATCGCCAACTCGGGCATCGCCGCGCCCGACACGAGCATTGCGAGCCTGTTCGCCAGCCAGCCCTTCATTCGCTTCGACCGGCGCACACCGACCGGCGCGCGCATCGACCGCATCCTGCGGCGGCTGCAGCTGGTGCCGAAAGAGTTCCTGGAGCTCAACTCGCTGCTGGCCATTGCGGAGCTCGTGCGCAAGAACGTGGGCTTCACCATGGCGCCGCTGCTGAAAAATTTCGACTGGGAGAGCGACCCCGCGCTGTGCGTGCTGCAGCTGCCCGGCCGGCCGATCGCGCGGCGGCTGGGCATGCTGGAGAACGGGCGGCGCAGCCACATCACCGGCGTGGTCCGAGAAGAGATGCTGGCGCACCTGCGCCGCATGAAGCCGGGCTCCTGACACGCACGACAGACAAGGCTGACGCGCAGCCCGCGCGTCTTCCGACCCACGGCGCGCCTCGCGTGCCCAGCATGGAGGCTTCTCATCGAGCAGGAGCAATGCCATGCCTAGAGGCGACAAGTCGTCCTACACGGACAAGCAGAAGCGACAGGCCGAGCACATCGAGGAAGGCTATGAACACCGCGGCGTGGGCAAGGCCGAAGCCGAGCGCCGCGCCTGGGCCACGGTGAATGCCGAGACCGGCGGCGGCAAGAAGTCGGGCTCCGGGCGCGGCAAGGCCGAGAACCATGCGCCGGCACGCAAGGGTGGGCGCATGGGTGGCGCTGCCGCCGCGCATCGCCCAGCGGCCGCACGCTCGGCTTCCGCTATGAAGGCCGCCGCCACGCGCAGGCGCAACGCCGAAAAGCGCGGCTGACACGGAGCCGACGATGCACATCATTCTGGGAGCGACGGGCCACGTCGGCTCGGCCCTGGCGCAAGACCTGCTCGCGCGCAGCGAGCCGGTGACAGTGGTGACGCGCGATGCGCACAAGGCCGAAGCCCTGCGAACCAAGGGCGCGCACGTGGCCGTGGTCGACGTGTTCGACACGCATGCGCTGCACCGTGTGTTCAAGGGCGGCCATCGGTTGTTCGTGTTGAACCCGCCGGCAGCGCCCTCGACCGACACGGTGGCCGAAGAGCACAGGAGCCTGCGCGCCATTCTCTCGGCGCTCGAAGGCTGCAGGCTCGAGAAGATCGTCGCCGAGTCGACCTATGGCGCGCAGCCCGGTGAGGGCCTGGGCGACCTGGGCGTGCTGTACGACATGGAGCAGGCGTTGCGCGCCGGCCCGACGCCGTTCTGCGCTATTCGCGCCGCGTACTACATGAGCAACTGGGACGCTTCGCTGAAGACCGCGCGTGAGGAAGGCAAGGTGTACAGCATGTACCCCGCCGACTTCAGGTTGCCGATGGTGGCGCCGCACGATCTCGGCCAGTTCGCCGCCAGGCTCATGCTGGGCCCGCCCGAGTCCTCGGGACCGCATCACGTCGAGGGGCCGGAGCGCTATTCGGCGGGCGACGTGGCGAGGGCTTTCTCGCAAGCGCTGGGGCGACCGGTGGAGGTGGTCGAGACGCCGCGCGAGCAGTGGGAGCAGGCGTTCAAGTCGCTGGGCTTTTCCGACGCTGCCGCCAGGTCGTACGCGGCCATGACGCGCGTCACGCTGGACCAGCACTACGAACCGCCCGACAAGCCGGAGCGCGGCGCGATTTCATTGGGCGAATACATCTCCGCGCTTGTGAAGAAGAGTCCGGACCGCTGAAACCCGCCAACATGCTGTCCGATATCCGGGCCTCAGGCCGTGAAGCCGCTAAAACCGGACATTCGTGACCTGTTTCTGGCGGCAGCCGGACAACTTGCGTTTTCCCGCCATGGCGGCCCGGGCGCGAGAAGCCGTCTTGTTCGTTGACGTTGCTCCGAACGCGGCTTCTACGCCTGCAAACGTCGCTGATTCGTCCGTCATTTCGCAAGCCGTCCAGCGGTTTGCCGCACGGCGAACCCATCGATACGATCCCGCGCCTTGCCCTCACGAAAGGAATGCGCGGGTGCCTTCTACGACTGCTTCTTCCTCATCTCCCAATGCCGCTTTGCAGCAACGCAGCCGGCGCCATGTCTGGCATCCGTGCACGCAGAGCATTCGCCTCGAAGCGGTGCCGCCGTTGCCCATCGCGCGAGGCGAGGGGGTCTGGCTTTTCGACCATGAAGGCCGCCGTTATCTCGACGCCACCAGTTCGTGGTGGGTCAACCTCTTTGGCCACGCACACCCCGCGCTCAACGCTGCGTTGAAAGACCAGCTCGACAAGCTCTCGCACGTGATGCTCGCGGGCTGCACGCACGCCCCGGCCGTGGAACTGGCCGAGCGCCTGTCCGCGCTGACGGGGCACGCGCTGGGCCATTGCTTCTACGCCTCCGATGGCGCTTCTGCGGTGGAGATCGCGCTGAAGATGAGCTTCCACGCCTGGCGCAACGCTGGCCGTGGCGGCAAGCAGCGCTTCGTCGCGCTGAAGCAGGGCTACCACGGCGAGACGCTCGGCGCCCTGCACGTGACCGACGTGCCGGTGTTCCGCGACGCCTACGCCCCCTTGCTCGCGAATGCGCACCTCGTTGCTTCACCTGATGCACGCAACGCCAAGCCGGGCGAAGACGCGGCCGCCGCCGCCCGCCGCGCCGCAGCCGAACTCGAAGCTCTGCTGGCCGAACAGCACGACACCATCGCCGCCGTGATCGTCGAGCCGCTGGTGCAATGCGCCACCGGCATGGCGATGCACGACCCTGAATACCTGCGGCTCGTGCGCGCCTTGTGCAACCGCTACCAAGTTCACCTCATCGCCGACGAGATAGCGGTGGGCTGCGGCCGCACCGGCAGCTTCTTCGCGTGCGAGCAGGCCGGTATCTGGCCTGACTTCCTGTGCCTCTCGAAGGGCATCAGCGGCGGCTACCTGCCGCTAGCGCTGGTGATGACGCGTGACGCCATCTACGAAGGCTTTGTCGACGACGACGTGGCGCGCAGCTTTCTGCATTCGCATTCGTACACCGGCAACGCGCTGGCCTGCCGTGCGGCGGTGGCCACGCTGGAGCTGTTCAAGAGCGAAGACGCGCTGCAGCGCAACCGCGGCCGGGCGGCGCGCCTGCTGCAGCGACTGCACGACGGGCTCGAGGGCCAGCCGGTCGATCACCTGCGGCAGCGGGGAATGATCACGGCCTTCGACGTGCGTGAGCCCGGCGCGCGCTTTGCCGAGCGCTTCCACATGGCGGCGCGTGCGCAGGGGCTGCTGATGCGGCCGATCGGCAACACCGTCTACCTCATGCCGCCGTATGCGATCAACGATGGCGAGATCGACCAGCTGGTCGACGGCACGCTGGCCACGCTGAAAGCCGTCATGGCCACGAGTTCAAAGGAAGGAGCCCGCAATGTCGCGCTTGCTTGACCGCCTGCAGGGCGAGATCCATGCGCTCGACGCCCAGTCGCTGCGCCGCCGCCGGCAGATCGCCGAAACCGCCTGCGCACCCGAACAGACCCTGACGCTGGCAGGCGCCATTGCACCGCGCACCATGCTCGGCTTCAGCAGCAACGACTATCTCGGCCTCGCCGCGCATCCCGCATTGGCTGCTGCGTGGGCCGAAGGCGCTGCGCTGTATGGCACCGGCAGCGGCGGTTCGCACCTGATCCTCGGCCACTCGCGCGCGCACGCACAGCTCGAAGAGCGGCTGGCCGGCTGGATGGCGCCTTTCATTCCCGAGGCGCAGAGCCTGTTCTTCTGCACCGGCTACATGGCCAATCTCGCGGTGCTGTCGGCGCTTGGCGGAGCCGAGGCTGTCATCTTCTCGGAGTCGCTCAACCATGCCTCGCTGATCGACGGCGCGCGACTGGCCAAGGCGCGCGTCGAGCGCTATCCACATTGCGACGTGGCCGCGCTCGATGCGCAACTCGCCGCTTGCGACGCACCGGTCAAGCTCATCGTGAGCGATGCCGTGTTCAGCATGGACGGCCACATCGCGCCGGTTGCCGAGCTGCTCGCACTGGCCGAGCGGCACGACGCCTGGCTGGTGATCGACGACGCGCACGGCTTCGGCGTGCTGGGCGACACGGGGCGCGGCGTGCCCGAAGCCATGGGCCTGCGCTCTGAGCGACTGGTTCTGGTGGGCACGTTGGGCAAGGCGGCTGGCGTGTCGGGCGCTTTCGTAGCGGCGCACCGTACCGTCATCGACTACCTGGTGCAGCGTGCGCGGCCCTACATCTTCACCACCGCCGCGCCGCCAGCCGTCGCACATGCGCTGCTCGCGAGCCTGACGCTGATCGAGGGCGAGGAGGGCGCGGAACGCCGTGCGCGGCTGCAGGCCCGCATCGCGCAGTTGCGTCGCGGCCTGAAGGAAGTGCTGCCAGCAGATAGAAGCGCGTGGCTGCCGGAGTCACCCACCGCAATCCAGCCGCTGATCGTCGGCGACAACGCACGCGCGATGCGAGTCATGGCGCAGCTCGATGCACGCGGCCTGCGTGTGGGCGCGATCCGCCCGCCGACGGTGCCTGCCGGCACGGCGCGGTTGCGCATCGCGCTGTCGGCCAGCCACAGCGAAGCCGATGTCGCGCGGCTGGTCGATGCATTGGGCGAAGCCCTCGCGCAGCCTTTGAAGGAAGCCGCATGACGCGCCGGGCCTGGTTCGTGACCGGCACCGACACGGGCATCGGCAAGACGCTGGTCAGCAGCGCCATGCTGAGCCTGCTGGCCGGCTCTGGCCTGCGCGCGGTCGGCATGAAGCCGGTGGCCGCGGGGCTGGAAGACATGAATGGCGAATGGTGCAACGAAGACGTGGAGCAGCTGCACGCGGCCGGCAACGTCGATGCGCCGCTGGCGCTGCGTTGCCCATATCTGCTGCGCGCACCGATGTCGCCGCACCTGGCGGCCAGGGAAGAGGGCGTGCACATCGCGCTGCAGCCGATGCTCTCGGCCTTCGCGGAACTGTCGGCGCGTGCGGATGCGGTGGTGGTCGAAGGCGTGGGGGGCTTCTGCGTGCCGTTCGGCGACGACCTCGACAGCGCCGATCTGGCCGTGGCACTGGGCCTGCCTGTGATCCTCGTGGTCGGGCTGCGGCTGGGTTGCCTCAACCACACGCTGCTGAGCGCCGAGGCCGTTCGCGCCCGTGGCCTCGTGCTGGCGGGCTGGGTGGCGAGCATGGTCGATCCGTCGATGCTCGCGCCGCAGGCCAATCTGCAGACGCTGCGCGCGCGTCTCGGTGCGCCCTTGCTCGGCATCGTGCCGCACCTCGAACACCCCGATGCGGCCAGCGCTGCCCGCCACATCGACCTGCGCGCACTGCGCGCGACGGCAGCGCATGCCGCGCGCCGCGCTGCTGCGTCGGAAGTCTCAGCCGCGCTGGTTTGATTCCACCAGCCGCTTGCCGCGCACGCCGCCCTGGCGTTCCAGCATCCAGCCCGGGTACTCGGCCGGCAGCGCGCTCACCTTGTCCAGCGTGGCGAGTTCATCGGCCGTGAGCTTGATGGCCGTGGCGGCGATGTTGTCGTCCAGCTGCTCGGCGCGCTTGGCACCGATGATCACGCTGGTCACCACCTGCTGGTGCAGCAGCCAGGCCAGCGCGATCTGCGCGACCGACACCTTGCGCGCTTCGGCCAGCTGGCGCATCACGTCGATGCAGTCGTAGGCGCGCTCGACGTTCACCGGCGGAAAATCGAAGGTGGTGCGGCGGCTGCCTTTTTCCGCTTCGGTATTGCGGCCGAACTTGCCGCTCAGCAGGCCGCCCGCGAGCGGGCTCCAGACCATCAGCCCGACGTTTTCGCTACGCAGCATCGGCGCCAGCTCGCGCTCCAGGTCGCGCCCGGCGATGGTGTAGTAGGCCTGCAGCGATTCGAAGCGCGCCAGCCGGTCGCGCTCGGCGATGCCCAGCGCCTTCGCAATCTGCCAGGCCGCCCAGTTCGACACGCCCACGTAGCGCACGTGGCCCTGGCGCACGAGGTTGTCCAGTGCGTGCACGGTTTCCTCGATGGGCGTGGCCGGGTCGAAACCATGGATCTGGTACAGGTCGATGTGGTCGAGCTGCAGGCGCTGCAGGCTGGCTTTCACGCCATCCATGATGTGAAAACGCGAGGCGCCGGCCGAGTTGACGCCCTTGCTGCCGGTTTCGCCCAGCACCTTGGTGGCCAGCACGAAGCTGTCGCGCGGCGCCTTGAGGTTCTTCAGTGCCTGGCCGGTGATGATTTCTGACTGGCCGTCGGAGTACACGTCCGCCGTGTCGATGAAGTTGATGCCGGCGTCCATGGCCTTGCCGATCAGCCCTTCGGCCTCGGACTGCTGCAGGTTGCCGATCTGGCCCCAGATGCCGGAGGAGCCGCCGAAAGTCATGGTGCCGAGGCACAGCTCGGAAACGAAGAGGCCGGTGCGGCCGAATTTGCGGTATTGCATGGAGGAATCCTTTGCGGTGGAGGCGCCCGAGGGAGGCCGAAAGGGCCGGAAAGCCCGGGCGACTGCAAAAAGTATCCGGCTGCCGCCCCCGGCGTGGCGAGCGCGTTCCTGCAAAGTATTTGCCTGATTCTCCAGACCTCCCCGCCGGCAGGTGCGAATCCAAGGGAGGCGCGCTAAGCTACAAAACCGCTCAATCCTCCATGGTGGCCATTCCCTGGCCTCCCACCGCGACAAGGCCCCGAACATGTCCGACGAAACACCCGAAATCGCCGCCGTCATCGCACAGCCGATGCCGCTGGAACCCGAACTCGACGAAGCCCGCAAGGAACTGGTGGCGCTGATCGAGCACATCACCCAGGGGCAGGACGGCACAGTCATCACCGCCGTGCTCGGCCTGCAGGTGTTCTGCATCAGCAAGCCCGAAGGCCCCAAGCACGGCTTTGCGTCGCCGGCGCTGGGCCTCATTGCACAAGGCTCCAAGCGGATCATCGTGGGCGATGACATCTACGTGTACGACCCCATGCACTACCTCGTCACCTCGGTCGACCTGCCAGTGTGCGGCCAGGTGTGCGTCACGAGCGAGAAAGAGCCGTACCTCGGCGTGCGGCTGGAGCTGGCCCTCGACGAAATCGGCGACCTCATCGGTGACGAGAAGCTGCCGGCCAAGGCCAACGCGCCGGCCTCGCGCGGCATGTACGTCAACCGCATCGCCATGCCGGTGCTGGAGCCGGTGCTGCGCCTGCTGCGGCTGCTCGACACGCCGGAAGACGTGCCGATCATGGCGCCGCTCATCAAGCGCGAGATCATGTACCGCCTGCTGGTGAACGGCGAAGGCGCGCGCCTGCGGCAGATCGCGCTGCAGGACAGCCACACCCAGCGCATCGCCAAGGCCATCAGCGCGCTGCGCGTCAACTACGCGCAGTCGCTGCGGGTGGAAGACATGGCGCGGGCAGTGCACATGAGCGTGTCGTCGTTCCACCATCACTTCAAGGCCGTCACAGCGATGAGCCCGCTGCAGTACCAGAAGCAGCTGCGCCTGCAGGAGGCGCGCCGCCAGATGCTGATTGCCGGCGCCGACGTGGCGAGTGCCGCGCACAACGTGGGCTACGAAAGCCCGTCGCAGTTCGCGCGCGAGTACGGCCGCATGTTCGGCGCACCGCCGCTGCGCGACAAGCGCCGCTGGCTCGGCGAGGCGGGCAACGACGCGATGGGCGCGGAGTCGATGGAAGCAGCCTGAGGGCTACAGCTGGTACGGGCCGGCCGGCCGCCTTGTAGCACTTGCTGCAATTTCTTGCGTCGTCCCGACCATGCAGGTTTTGCAAAATTTCGCTATTGTTTTGTTCGCTGCAGCAGCCCGTTCATGTGATCGGGAGAACCAAACAACACGGAGAAATGCATGCTTTGGGAAAAGAAGCTGGCGCAGTGGAGCGCCGCCGTTCGTGCACGCGCCAACCTGCCTGCGCGGCTCACCTTGTGGGACGGCCAGTCTTATGACTTCGGCACCTTCAGCGGGCCTTCGGTCACGCTGCACGTGAAGTCGCCCGCGGCGCTGTCGCTGATGCTGCAGCCCACGCTTGACAACCTGGGCGAGGCCTACGTCAAGAGCAAGATCGACATCGAAGGCAAGCTCAGCGACGTCATCGACATTGCCTACGGGCTGGCCAAGACATCGATGGACAAGCCCGGCGGCGCGCTGCGGCACATGGCGCGCTACTTCGCGCACACCAAGTCGTCGGACAAGAAGTCCATCGAGTACCACTACGACGTTTCCAACGACTTCTACCGGCTGTGGCTCGACCCGAACATGGTCTATTCGTGCGCCTACTTCGAGAACGGCGACGAAGACCTCGCCACCGCGCAGCTGAAAAAGATCGACCACATCCTCACCAAGATCGAACTGAAGCCCGGCCAGACCCTGCTCGACATCGGCTGCGGCTGGGGCGCGCTGGTGATCCGCGCGGCGCAGAAGTTCGGCGCGCGCTGCGTGGGCGTCACGCTGTCGCAGAACCAGTTCGACCTGGCGACCGAACGCGTGAAGGCCGCCGGCCTGCAGGACCGCATCGAGATCCGCCTGCAGGACTACCGCGACGTGACCGGCCAGTTCGACCGCATCACCAGCGTCGGCATGTTCGAGCACGTGGGCCGCAAGAACCTGCCCGCGTACTTCAAGCGCGTGCAGGAGCTGCTGGCCGACGACGGCGTGGTCATGAACCACGGCATCACCTCGTCCGACCCCGAGGGCGGCGGCGTTTCTTACGGCGGCGGCGACTTCATCGACCGCTACGTGTTCCCCAACGGCGAACTGCCGCACATCAGCCTGGCGCTGCAGGCCATGCAGCAGGGCGGCCTCGAAGCCTTCGACGTGGAGAACCTGCGCCGCCACTACGCGCAGACGCTGCGCTGCTGGAGCGATGCCTACGAAGCCAACAGCGAGAAGGCGCACGCGTTCGTCGACGAGGAGAAATTCCGCATCTGGCGCATCTACCTCGCGGGCTGTGCCTATGCCTTCGAGAACGACGACGTGGCCATCTACCAGATCGTCGGGCGCAAGGCGGGCAGGTCGGCGAAGACGCTGCCCTGGTCGCGCCGCTACATCTACGACGGCACTTCGGCGTTGAATGCGGGCTGACTGACGGTTGCGGCGCCGTGCGGCCCGAGGGCCGTGCGCCTGAGCCACTTCAGTAGCCCAGAAGACCGTCCCAGATGGCGAGTTGCGCCAGCTTCGGCACCGTGCCGACGACCACGCCTGCGCTGCTGCCTTCGCCCATGCGCACCACATTCGCCAAGGGGCCCGTGTAGCGCGGCCACGCTGTGCCGGCACCGAATGCCGTGGCCTGAGGCTCACGCGCGAAAGACACCAGCGCCGCTGCCATGCTTGCCGACAGCTGCGCTTCCGCGGTGCCGTTGCCGACCTTGTCCTTGTAGTAGTCCAGCCCGTAGGTGCCGAAGAGCAATGGCAGGTCGGCGCAGTGCGGCACGCCGTGTCCCGGCGCCTTGAGAGCGTGCGCGTAGGTGCCGAAGCGCACGTCCTTGCCTTCACTGGCGAGCCTGCCGGCGTAGTGCACCGAATGAACGCGAATGGCGTAGTCGCCGTAGATCTCCACCAACAGGTCGCCGGCGCCCGTCGGCCGCCCCTCGTCGGCGGCGGCCTGGCGGTAGCTTGCAAGCACCTGGCTGCTCACCGTGGCCGAGTTGGTCAGCGATGTGATGTATGCCAGCAGCTGCGTGTCGTTTTGCGGCAGGGGCGCCGTCAGCGCCTTGCCGGTGGCGGGGTCGATCAGGTCGACGAAGAAGCTGCCTTCGGTCAGCGTGGTAGTGATGATCACGGGCAGGTCGGCCGGCCATGCGGCACGCGTCCAGTCCGCGAGGCAGAACTGCGCATCCACGACCGGAACGAACTTCGAACTGCGCCCGGTCGTGATGGTGGCTGGCAACGGCTGCGCGTTGAGCGCTATCTCCGCCGCATGGAGCGTGGCGGCCGGCACGTCGCGCAGGCCCCGCGGCGTAGTGTTCATGCGGGCGGCCAGCAGTTCGGTGTATGCCGCCGCGTCCTTCAGGCTGAAGCTGTTCGGTGCCGCGTTGCTGCCGGGGCTCAACAGCACGACCTTGCGCAGGAACTTCCGGGAGGCGGGGTTCTGCGCAATGACCGCTGCGCTGGTGCCGCCGGCCGATTGCCCCATCAGGCAGATGTTGTCCGGGTCACCCCCGAAGGCGGCGGCGTTCTGGTGCACCCATTGCAGCGCGGCCATCTGGTCCTGTAACTGCCAGTTGGCGATGCTGCCGGTGTCGGCATCGACAAGGTCCGGGTGCGAAAGGCCGCCCAGCGCACCCAGCCGGAAGTTGACTGTGACCACCACCACGCCGAGTGCCGCGAGTGCTGCGCCGTTCATCAGCGGCATGCTGGTGGCGCCGGTGCGCCAGGCGCCGCCGTGCAGCCACACGATCACCGGCGCCCTGGCGGCATCGGCAGGCGCCCACACGTTGACCGTCAGGCAGTCTTCGCTCTGCTGCGCCGGCACGGGGTAGATCCATGTGACGTACGGCGGCAGCGTCTGCAGGCTGGCAGCGCCGAACTTGTCGGCGTTCACTACGTCGGACGCGGGCTTGAACGGTTTCGGCGACTGGAAGCGCAGCGCGCCGACAGGCGCCTGGGCATACGGAATGCCGAGGTACGACGCAACGCTGCCGCTGACCTGTCCCTTGAACCGCCCCGAGGTGGTGTCGGCGACCGGCGCAGCGGCCTGTTGTCCGGTGCCTGTGCCGTTGCCGGCAAAAGGTGTCGAGAAGCCGCCACCGCCTCCGCCTCCGCCGCCGCAACCGGCCAGCGGCAGCGCGATCAACGCGCCGGTCGCCTGGATGAACCGCCGCCGGCTTTCGGGCCAGATCGGGAAAGAACTCTTCTTTTCGTGATGCGCCATCGTCGTCCTCGGGTGGCCGGTTCCACAGCGGACCCGACTTGCGGCCGATGCTAGGAGCGATGACCGTGCGATGACACCCGGGCTAATGCAACGCAGCTTTCTGAATATGCAGTTTCGAAACGACGCTATCTCACCGTTTTCGAATAGGGCTCGGTGGCCTCCACCAGCATCGCCAGAAACTGCCGCCCCGCCAGCGTGAGATCGCGGCGCGAGGGATACAGCGCGTGGATCGAGATGGTCGGCGGCGCCCACCCCGGCGCCACCACGCGCAGGCGGCCCTGTTCCAGGTCTTTGGCACACAGGCTGACCGGCAGCCGCGCGATGCCGATGCCCGCGAGCGCCGCCTGGTGGATCTGCAGCAGGCTGTCGCTGGTGAAACGTGGATGCACGTTCAGCTCGACCTCGGCATCGCCGGGCCCGCGCAGCAGCCAGCGCGAGGGATGCGGGCCGAAGGTCCAGCCGATGGCGGGGCAGTCGTCCAGCGCCGCAAGCGCTTGCGGCGTGGCCGGCTCGCCCAGCGATTCGAACAGCGCCGGCGTGGCTGCCAGCAGGTACGGAAAATCGCCGAGCTTGCGCGACACCATGCTCGAATCGGGCAGCGTGTCGATGCTCGGGCGAATCAGCAGGTCGGCCGCCTCGCTCCAAGGGGAAGGGCGCCCGTCTGTGGAGTCCAGCGTCAGCGTCACCTTCGGATGCCGCTTGACGAACTCCACGCACAGCCGCCCGACCAGGCCCGTGGCCATGGCGACGGGGCACGACACCCGCAGATGGCCCGACGGCTCGTTGAGCGTGTCCTGCGCCACGGCGAGCGCGTTGCGGGTCTCGGCGCGAATCGCCAGGCCGTGCTGGTACAGGCGTTCGCCGATTTCCGTCACCTTGAAGCGCCGGGAGCTGCGCACCAGCAGGCTCACGCCAAGGCGCTTTTCGAGGCCCGCGATGCGGCGGCTCAACCGGGACACGGGAATGTCGTGGCGCGTGCTCGCAGCGTTGAACCCGCCGGCTTCCACCACCAGCACGAGCGCGATCAGGTCGTCGACGACGCCATTGAGTTCATCCATTCGCAGCTTTCTGAAGCGCCCGGCGCCCGGATGACGCCGGCCGGCTGCACCGGACTGTAGCCAACGAACGGCGCCGAGAGCCCGAGCAGCGGACAGGGACTCGTGCCGTCTATAGCATGCACGGCTCATGACCTCCCCCAACAGAACAACAAACCGCCCGCTGGTCATCGCCTCCATCATGGCCTCCATGGCGATGGTGGCCATCGAAGCCACCATCGTCTCCACCGTGATGCCGCAGATCGCCTCCGAGCTGGGCGGCCTGCATCTCTACAGCTGGGTGTTCGCCTCCTTCCTGCTCGCACAGACCGCGATGACGGTGGTGTTCGGCAAGCTCTCCGACCTGTACGGCCGCAAGCCCATCATGTTCGTGGGCATCGCCGTCTTCGTCATCGGCTCGGTGCTGGCGGGCTTCTCGTGGTCGATGCCGGCCATGATCTGCTTCCGGCTGATCCAGGGCATTGGCGCGGGCGCCATCCAGCCTGTGTCGCTCACCATCGTGGGCGACCTCTATCCGGTGCGCGAGCGCGGCAAGGTGCAGGGCTGGCTCGCGAGCGTGTGGGCCGTGTCTGCAGTGGTCGGGCCGATCATCGGCGCGCTGATCGTGCAGAAGCTGTCGTGGGCCTGGATCTTCTGGGTCAACGTGCCCATCGGCCTGGCCGCGGCGGCGGGCTTCTGGTTCTTCTTGCACGAGGCGCCCACGGTGCGGCGCTCATCCATCGACATGGTGGGCGCGGTGCTGTTCACCATCGGCATTGCGGCGCTGATGATTGCGCTGACCGAGTTCGGCGTCGGCAATTCGGGCGTGGCGCTCGCGTGGGCCGGGTTGTTCGTCGTCACGCTCGCGCTGTTCATCGCACAGGAGCGCCGCGCGGCCGACCCCATGGTGTCGCTGCGCCTCTGGGGCGCGCGGATGATCGCCACCGTGAACGGCGCGGCCATGCTCGCCGGCATGGTGCTGATCGGCATCACGACCTTTTTGCCGATGTACGTGCAGGTGGTGCTCGAGCGTTCGTCGGTCACGGCCGGCCTCACGCTCACGATGGTGATGCTCGGCTGGCCCATCGGCGCGACGCTGACCTCGCGCACCTTCCACCGCATTGGGCTTTGGCGCATGGTGGTGGCCGGTGCGGCGCTGATTCCGCTGGGTACATCGACCTTCGCCTTGCTGGGGGCCGGCAGCTCGCCGGTGCTGCCCGCCGTGGGCTCTTTCATCATCGGCCTCGGCATGGGCGTGATGAGCCTGAGCTCGCTGATCCTGATCCAGGAGGGCGTGGAGCTTTCGCAACGCGGCGTCGCCACCGCATCGAACGTGTTTTCGCGCAACCTCGGCAGTGCGCTGGGCGCGGCCTTCTTCGGCGCGGTCTTCAATTTCGGGCTGACGCGCGGGGACGGCACGATGATGTTCACCGACGACCAGTTGCGCCTGCTGCTGCAGGGCGTGCACGGCTCCGTCGCGGGGGATGCAGGCATCCGTCTGGCACTGGGCGGCTCGCTGCATCTCACCTTCATGGCGATGCTGGTCGTGAGCCTGGGTGTGATCGCGCTGGCATTGCTGCTGCCCAAAGAGGGGCTGGAGAGCCATGCAGTCGGGGCGGGGAAGCCGGCGCCGAAGTAGCCGGTTTCAGGGCCCCAGCAGAGACTTCTTCATATACGCCAGGTAGAAGCCGGGCGCGTAGTCGTCGATGCGGGCGAACTCCTCGTAGCCGTGCTTCAGGTAGAACGGCCGGGCCTGCCATTGGAAGGTGCTGACATTCGCGTTCTTCGCACCTAGCGCGATGGCCTGCCGCTCGGCTTCGGCGAGCAGGCGGCTGCCGAGGCCCGCGCCTCGCGCGTCTTCCTCGACGAAGAGCACTTCGACGTTGAGCCAGTACAGGAACACGAAGCTGCGCAGTCCGCCGAGGAGGCGGCCGTTTTCGTCCCTCGCGTTGAGGCGGATGTACTGCTGCTCGGGGTACTCGCCGACAAAGCCGTAGTTGTAGTGCCGCAGCTTGAGGCCCAGCTCGCCGGAGTGGACTTCTTCGGGCGTGGGTGTCGTGATCGTGATGTTCGTCATGGCATGTGGGCTGGGTAGGAGCTGGGCAACTGTACCGGCCCCGAACCGCCGCCCACTCAGGAATGACAGACGAACCCGTCCTTGAGCAGCGTGATCTCGAACTGCAGGTTGCCCGCGCGCGCACCGCGCGCCTGTGCCAGCGTGCCGTCCGCGCGCCATTGGCGCAGCGCGGCGGCCAGGTAGTCGCGCGAGGCAGCATCGCCCTTCGGCAGGCGGATGGCGGCGTCCGATGGCGGGCGCAGGCCGCTTGCCAGCGGCTTGTAGAAGCGCCATTCGTCGTTCTTCAGCAGGCGTTCCAGCACTTCGGCATCTTCGGCCAGCGCAGCGCATTCGCCCGCCATGAAGGCCGACACGGCATGCACGGAAGAGGGATAGCTGCGCGGCTCAGCCCCATAGCGCAGAGACACTGCACCGGCATAGCCCGAGCCTTCGCCAACGCAGACCGGCGCGCCGCGCAGCGCCTCCGCATCCTGCACGCGACCCTTGCGCAGCGCGACCACCAGGCCACTGCCTGTGTCGTAGCTGCCGGGGGCGGCGTCGATGCCTTTCGGCGCGGCGGCGGACGGCACTCCTGCGATCAGCAGGTCGACACGGCCATCGCGCAGCGCGGCGTCCTGCGCGGCAGCGTCCAGCCCTACCAGTTCCAGCGTCACGCCCAGCGAGCGAGCCAGCTCGCGCGCCAATGCGGCATCGAAGCCATCGGGCTCCGGCGGCGTCGGTGCTTCGGGAGGGGCAGGGCGCGGATAGCGGCGTACGCCGACGACCAGCGTGCCGCGCTCGATGGCCTTGGCCAGCACCGGCCCCTTGGGCAGTTCGCTCAGGCGGCTCCCCGAAGCCCACGATGCGCCCAGGCCCGCCAGCGCGGCCGCCGCGACGAGCGAGGCGCCTGCCAGCGCGAGCCGGCGGGGGCGCGAAGCCACTGGGGAAGCAGCGTCACTCATCGAGACTCAACCCCCTGCGCCAGCGCAGCAACCGCCGCTCCAGCAGCGCAAGCAGGTAGTTGAGCACCAGCCCCAGCACCGCCAGCAGCAGGATGCCCGCATACATGGTCGGTATCTGGAAGGTCTCCTGAGAATTCAGCGTGAGAAAGCCCAGGCCCGAATGCGCGCCGATCATCTCGGCCGCCACCAGCGCGGTGATGCTGTACGCCCCCGCCAGCCGCACGCCGGTGAAGATCGACGGCAGCGACGCCGGCAGCACCACCTTGAAGAAGATGAAGCGCTGCGACGCGCCCATCGACAGCGCCGAGTTCACAAGCAGCCGGTCGACCTGCTTCACGCCGCTCACTGTGCTCAGCAGCACGGGCCAGAACGAGGCCCAGAAGATGATCGCCACCTTCGACAGCTCGCCGATGCCCAGGAACAGGATGAACACCGGAAACAGCGCGAAGGCAGAAGTCTGGCGAAAGAGCTGCAGCACCGGATCGACGATGGCCGCCAGCCGCCTTGAACTGCCGATCAGCAGGCCCAGCACCACGCCAGAGAAGCTCGCGAGCACCAGTCCCCACAGCGAGCGCTGCAGGCTCGCGGCCATGTGCTTCCAGAGCTGGCCGGTGTCGACGAGTTGGGCGATGCTCGCGATCACGGCGGAAGGCGGGCTCAGGTAGGCATCGCTCACGATGCCAAGGCGCGGCAGGGCCTCCCACAGCGCCAGGAAGATCACGATGCCGATGCCGCGTTCGGCCACCCGGCCGAGGCCGCGAGCGAACTTGAAGAGTCGGCTGGGCGAACGAACCACTGGAGCGTCGAGCACGGCACTCATGACACGCCCCCTTCGAGCGACCTGGGCCGCAGGCCGATCTGCACTTCGTCCTTCAGCACCTCCCACGCACGCTGGCGCAGCGCGGCGAACTCGGCCGAGTGACGAAGCTCCGCCGAGCGCGGCCGTGCAAGCGGAATGTCGATGATGTCCTTGATGCGGCCGGGCCGCTGCGTCATCACCGCCACGCGGTCCGACAGGTACACCGCTTCTTCCAGGCTGTGCGTGATGAACACGATGGTCTTGCGGTACTGCTCCCAGATGCGCAGCAGCTCGCCCTGGAGAATCTCGCGCGTCTGCGCATCGAGCGCGGCGAAGGGCTCGTCCATCAGCAGCACGTCGGGCTTGTAGGCGAGCGAGCGCGCAATGGCCACACGCTGTTTCATGCCACCAGAAATCTCGTGCGGGTATCGGTCAGCAAAGCCATGCAGCCCGACCAGTTCGAGATATTCGTGCGCGGTGCGGCGACGCTCGGCCTTGCCGACGCCACGTATCTCGAGCCCGACAGCGATGTTGTCGAGCACCGAGAGCCAAGGAAACAGCGCATAGCCCTGGAACACCACACCCTGGTTGCGATTGATGCCCGCGAGCGGCTGGCCGTTGATGGCGATGCGCCCGCCGGTGCGCTCGGTCAGCCCGGCCAGGATGCCGAGAAAGGTCGACTTGCCGCAGCCCGACGGGCCGAGCACCGAGAGGAATTCACCCTCGCGCACGTCGAGGTCGAAGCCTTCGAGCACACACACGCGCTCGCTCGCGCCGCGGGCTGCGTAGTCCATCCGCACATCGCGGGCAGAGATCTTGATGGTCATCGGCGCGCTCAGGCCTTCGTGCTGATCTTGTTGACGAAGGGGTTGAACTCGTTCGTGTACACGTCCTTCACCGCCACCTTGCCGGAGGCGAGCTTGCCTTCGGATTGCAGGATGTCGATGTAGTACTGGATCGGCGGCTCGGTCACCACCAGGTCGTCGACGTAGGCATAGCGGTCGACATTCTTCAGGTCCATGTTGATGCGCTTGGCCACCAGCTTGCGAGCTTCCTCGGTGTTGGCGTTGACCCAGTTGCCGGCCTTGGCCAGTGCAACGACCACGTCGCGCACCGCCTCGGGGTGCTGGCGGATGAACTGGCCGTGCGCGCTGTACGGCGCCATGCCGCCGAGGCCGCCGTCGAGGTCGAAGTCGCTCCACAGCCGCACCAGTTGCTCGGCGTTGTCGGCACGGCCCGAGAAGGGCGCGTGGATGATCGCCAGGTCGGTGTTGCGCGTTACCAGCGTCTGCTCGGCCTGCTCGTCGGGAATGACGACGAAGTTGATCTTGTTCACGTCCACGCCGTGCTGGCGCAGGTACTTCTTGGTGACGAACTCGGCGCAGGCGCCGAAGCTGTTGAAGCCGATGGTCTTGCCTTCGAGGTCCTTCGGTTCGCGGATGCCCGAGTCCTTGCGTACGAAGTACTTCATGTGCGGCGCTTCCTGCAGCGTCTTGCCGCCTGCTGCCACCACCTTGAGGTCGGCGCCCGAGGCAATGGCCGAGATCACCAGTGGCACCATGCGGCTGCCGAAGTCGATCTCGCCCGTGCCCACCAGCGGAATGATCTGCGGCGCGGCGATCTTGCCCACGTACTCGGGGCGCGTGTTCGTGCCCTCGAAGTAGCCGAGCTCGTCGGCCAGGTAGATCAGGTCGAACGAGGGGTTGTTCGGATACTTGAACGCAACCTTCTCGCCGACCTTCTTCACCACGGCCGGAGCGCCGCCGGCCGATGCGGTCTTGCCTTCGTCGCGCGAGCAACCCGCCAGCAACAGGCCACCGAGGCCCCCGGCCGCGGTCAGCGAGGCGAAAGTCTTGAGCGCAAGGCGGCGCGAAGGGAGGGAAGAGGCTTCGATGGACATGGCGGCGCGCTCCGGCAGGGGAGCGGTCTGGGAGTTGGCGGAGCGCCGATGCTAGAAAGCGCTCCGCGCTGCGCCAACGAAGAAAACCGCCTATGCATATGCGGCGACGGATAAGCGCGACAGCGGCGTGGAAATGCTTGCCGCGCTGTGCCTGCGGGGGCATCCTCGACGGCTCTTTTCCTTTTCTCCATCCACCGTCAAGACAAGACACACCCATGACCTACCACGCCGACTCCAAGCGCTACGACGCCATCCCCTACCGCCGCGTCGGGCGCAGCGGGCTCGTGCTGCCCGCCATCTCGCTCGGGCTCTGGCACAACTTCGGGGACACCACCTCCATTGCCACGCAGCGCCAACTGCTGCGCACGGCCTTCGACCTGGGCATCAACCACTTCGACCTGGCCAACAACTACGGCCCGCCGTACGGCAGCGCCGAGACCAACTTCGGCCGGCTGCTGCGCGAGGACTTCAAGCCGTACCGCGACGAACTCATCATTTCGAGCAAGGCCGGCTGGGACATGTGGCCGGGTCCGTACGGACAGGGCGGCGGTTCGCGCAAATACGTGCTCGCGAGCCTCGACCAGAGCCTGCAGCGCCTGGGCGTGGACTACGTCGACATCTTCTATTCGCACCGCTTCGACCCGCACACGCCGCTGGAAGAAACCGCCTCCGCGCTGGCCCAGGCCGTGCAGCAGGGCAAGGCGCTGTACATCGGCATTTCGTCTTACTCGGCCGGCAAGACGCGCGAGATCGCCGCGCTGCTGCGCGAGTGGAAGGTGCCGCTCTTGATCCATCAGCCGGCCTACAACCTGTTCAACCGCTGGATCGAGAAAGACCTGCTGAACGCGACTGATGAACTGGGCGCCGGCGTCATCGCTTTCACGCCGCTCGCGCAGGGTCTGCTGACCGACAAGTATCTGAAGGGCATTCCGGCCGATGCTCGAATCAACCGGCCCGGCGGCGGCTCGCTCAAGCAGGAGCACCTGTCCGAAGCCAATGTGGAGCGTGCCCGCGCGCTCAACGAGATCGCGAAGCGCCGCGGCCAGACGCTGGCGCAGCTCGCGCTGACGTGGACGCTGCGCGACCCGCGCGTCAGCTCCGCGCTGATCGGTGCGAGCCGGCCCGAGCAGATCGTCGACAACGTTGCGGCGCTGTCGCACGCGCCGTTGAGCACAGAGGAACTGGCCGAGATCGACAAGTACGCGGTGGAAGGCGGCGTCAATCTCTGGGAGAAGCCATCGACCGATTTCGCCTGAAGCCCGGGATCGCGATTCGCGAACCGCATCAGGTAACTTGGAATCCGTCTTTGGAAAAGCAGTGGCACTGCGCAGAATCGGCCGAAGTTTTCTTTCGACCGTTGCCATGCCACTGCGCACCCACTACGTTTCCCCGGCGGCCCAGGCCCGCCACGTTCTCGCCCTGACAACCAAGGCCTGGCGCATTCCGCCAAGCTCGGCACACGAAGTGGCGCGGCGGGCGCCGCATGGCTATGTGCCGGCAAGGGCGCTGCGGCGACTGCATGCTGCGGCCGCTCTGGCCTTGCTGCCGCATTCGTGGTGAACTCCGCACCAGGGCCCTGAACCTGGAGACGCAAGAAGATGCTGATCGTTCTGGGTGGCCTGCCCGGCACCGGCAAGACCACCATCGCACGCGAGATAGCCGCGCTCGTGCCTTGCGTGTACCTGCGCATCGACACCATCGAGCAGGCACTGCGGTCGACTGATGCGCTGGCCGGCGAGGTCGGCCCGGCCGGCTACGTTGTGGCCTACGAGCTGGCCCGCTCCAATCTTTCGCTCGGGCTGACGGTCGTGGCTGACTGCGTCAATCCATTGCCAGTTACGCGCGAGGCATGGCAGGCTGTTGCGGCGGACGCCTCGTCGCGCATCGTCGAGGTCGAGATCGTGTGTTCGGACATCCCCGAGCATCGGCGCCGCGTCGAGCAGCGAAGCATCGATGTGCCGGGCCTCGTGCCACCGACATGGGCGGCCGTGCAGCAGCGCGACTACGAACCGTGGACCACGCAACGTCTCGTCATTGACACGGCTTTCCTTGGCGCGCGAGAAGCTGCCGAGGTAATTCTTTCTCACACGCGCGACTGAGCACTCAGCAGATATCGATATAGAAATTCGGCGCAAACGGTGCGCGCGATGCCCAAGAGAATTTGAAGCAATTCTTTCAAGGGCGCTTCCCGCCTCACAACGTGTCCTACTCGCTGTCCCTGCTCGACAAGAGCCTGATCCCCGAAGGCGCCGACGCCGCACAGGCGTTCCAGCACACCATCTCGCTCGCACAGAGCGCTGAGCGGCTGGGCTACCGCCGCTACTGGCTCGCCGAACATCACGGCAACAAGAACTACGCAGGCTCGGCGCCCGAGGTGCTGGCCGCGCATGTGCTTGCGAAGATTTCGCGCATCCGCGTGGGCACGGGTGGCGTCATGCTGCAGCACTACAGCCCGTTCAAGGTGGCCGAGACTTTCCGCGTGCTGGCCTCGCTGGCGCCGGGTCGCGTGGACCTGGGCATCGGCAAGGCGCCAGGCGGCCTGCCGCTGACGAGCAAGGCGCTGCAGTGGCTGCACGATCCGGTGAAGAAGGGCGAAGACTTCAGCGTGCGCCTGGCCGAGCTCGATGCATTCCTGCACGACGGCATTGCCTCCGGCCATGCGCTGGCCGGTGCGGTCGCCACGCCCAACCCGCCGCAGTTGCCGCAGCGCGTGCTGCTCGGCGGCAGCCCTGAGAGCGCGGTGCTTGCAGCGCGACTCGGCTGGCAGTTCGTCTATGCGGGGCACTTCAACGGCGATCCGGTGAATCTTGCGCAATCACTCGAGGCCTATCGCGCGGAGTCCGGGCGCGCACCGCTACTCGCGCTCTTTGCATTCGCGGCAGAGACGCACGAGAAAGCCGCGGAGCTTGTCGGCGCGCTGCGAAGCTTTCGTGTGCACTTGCCTACCGGCCAGAGCGTCAACCTGCCGAGCCTCGAAGCCGCTGCCGAGTTCGCGCGGCAAGCCGGCGTGAGCGACTACCGCACTGAAGAGCGCCGCCCTCATGTGGTCGCAGGCACCGGTGAAGAGGTGCGCGATGCGCTCGACGCACTGAGCGAGCGCTATGGCATCGAGGAGTTCGTCATCGACATCCCGGTGGCCGGTTTCGCGGAGCGTCACGCATCCGTCGAACTGCTCGCCAAGGCGCACAAATCGACACCCGTGCCGGCCTGAGCCTTTCCTTTCCATTCCAGAAGAGACAAGAGAGCAATCGTCATGAGCAACAACATCAAGTTCGGCGTCATGCTGCAGGGGGCCGGCAGCCACATGAATTCCTGGAAGCATCCGGGCGGGCCTGCGGATGCCAGCGTGAACCTCGACTTCTTCGTGCGCACCGCACAGAAGGCCGAAGCGGCGGGCATCGCCTTCGCATTCGTGGCGGACGGGCTCTACATCAACGAGAAATCGATCCCGCACTTTCTCAACCGCTTCGAGCCGATCTCGATCCTGTCGGCGCTCGCGACCGTGACCTCGAAGATCGGCCTCGCGGGCACTGTCTCCAGCTCGTACAGCGACCCGTTCACGGTGGCACGCCAGTTCGGCTCGCTCGATTTGATCAGCGGCGGCCGCGCGGGCTGGAACGTGGTGACCACGCCGCTCGAAGGCAGCGCGAAGAACTACAGCCGCGCGCACCCTGAGCACGCGCTGCGCTACGAGATCGCCGACGAGTACCTGGCCGTCACGCAAGGCCTGTGGGACAGCTGGGACGACGACGCCTTCGTGCGCAACCGAGAGAGCGGCCAGTTCTTCGACCGCGAGAAGCTGCACCCGCTGGACCACAAGGGGCGCTTCTTCCAGGTGTCGGGCCCGCTGAACATCCAGCGCTCGCCGCAGGGGCAGCCGGTGATCTTCCAGGCCGGTTCGTCGGATGCGGGTATCGGGCTCGCGGGCAAGTATGCGGACGCGGTGTTCACGCACTCGCCCTCGCTGGAGGACACGCGCAGCTTCCTGCGGCAGGTGAAGGCCAGCTCCGTCGCACAGGGCCGGCAGGCCGACGACGTGAAGATCTTCCCCGGCATCGGCCCCGTGGTCGCGGCCACCGAGGCGGAGGCCGAGGCCAAGTACCGCGCCATCCGCGAGCTGCTGACGGTGGAAGAGGCACTGGCCTACCTCGGCCGCTTCTTCGACCACCACGACTTCAGCCAGTACCCGCTGGACGCGCCGTTCCCCGAGCTGGGTGAGATCGGCCGCAACAGCTTTCGCTCGACCACCGACCGCATCAAGGCCAACGCTAAGGCCAAGGGCCAGACCCTGCGCGAAGTGGCGCTCGAAGTGGCCACGCCGCGCACGCAGTTCGTGGGCACCGGCGAGCGCATTGCCGACGAGATCATCCGCTGGGTGGACGAGGGCGCGGCCGACGGCTTCATCCTCGGCTTTCCGGTGCTGGGGCAGGGCCTCGACGACTTCATCGAGTTCGTGATTCCGGTGCTGGAAGCGCGCGGGCGCTACCAGCGCGAACTGCCCGGTCACACGCTGCGTGACCACCTGGGCCTGCCGCGCAAGGCGAGCCGCTATGCGGCGCAGGAAGTTGCGCCCGCAGTGCAGAAGGCTGCCTGATGAGCGAACAGTTCCTCTACACCACGCCGCTCGACCCGCGCGCGAAGCCGCTTATCGAGGGCCTGGCCTTCGAGTACGACAGCCGCTACGGCGACGTGCTGCGCGAGCCGGGTGCGCCGCGCGAGATGGATCGCTATCCGCCCGAGGTGTTCGCGCCATCGCACGGCGGCAACTTCGTGCTGCTGCTGCGCGACGGCGTTGCCATCGGTGGCGGTGCGTTCATGCGCCACGACGAGCGCACAGCGGAACTCAAGCGCGTGTGGACGCACAGCGACCTGCGGCGGCAGGGCCTGGCCAGCAAGGTGCTCGCGGAACTGGAAGCTCAGGTGCTGCGGCAGGGCTATGAGCGCATTTACCTGACGACCGGCTTTCGCCAGCCTGAGGCCGTGGGCCTGTATCTCGGCCATGGCTACACGGCGTTGTTCGATCCGCCTGTCGACCCGGAGACGCCGCGCAAGCTGCCGTTCGAGAAGTACCTGAACACGGGGCGCCATCGCGGTCGCCTTGCCGAGCAACAGGCTGAGGCGGTGCAGCGATGAATACGACCGTTCTCGATGCCGGCGCCGAGCCGCGAAGCCCCGTACCGGTTCGCGCGCCGCAACCGCAGCGCCCAGCACCTGCACCAGTGCCCGCGAAGGGCGACTACTCGCACTTTCGCATCGTGCCGGCCAGATACCCCGCGCGAACGGCCGGCACGATCTTCGCGGTGCTGGTCATCGGCATCGTGCTGCATTCGACGCTGACCAACCCGCGCTGGGGCTGGGGCGTATTCGCGCAATGGTTTTTCGCCGAGCCTGTGCTGCAAGGCCTGGGCCGCACGTTGCTGCTGACGGCGCTGGGTGCGCTGCTGGGCTTTTTCTTCGGCACTGCTCTGGCGCTGGCGCGAGTGTCCCGCTCGCCGCTGTTGGCGCGGCTGGCTTGGGTGTTCACCTGGATCTTCCGGTCGATTCCGGTGATCGTGCTGCTGCTGATCATCAACAACCTGGGCTATCTCTACGAGACGGTGACGCTGGGCATTCCGGGCACCGACGTCACCTTCTTCTCGTACCCGACAACGCAACTGATCAGCCCGTTCGTGGCGGCGCTGCTGGGCCTCACGCTGAACCAGGCGGCCTTTGCCTCGGAGATCGTGCGCGGCGGCATCCTGTCGGTGGAGCAGGGGCAGCTCGAAGCGGCGGCGGCGCTGGGGCTGTCGCGCACACGGCAGTCCTTTCGCATCGTGCTGCCGCAGGCCATGCGGACCATTCTGCCCACGGCGTTCAACGACATCATCGGGCTGGCCAAGGGCACGTCGAACCTCTACATCCTGGCGCTGCCCGAGCTGTTCTACACGATCCAGATCATCTACCGGCGCAACCTGGAAGTGATTCCGCTGCTGATGGTGGCGACGGTGTGGTACCTCATCATCCTCACGGTGCTGTCGGTGGTGCAGCATTACGTCGAGCGGCATTTCTCGCGCGGTGCGCTGCGCAATCCGCCGAGTTCGTGGCTTGGCGGCGTGGTGCGCGGGCTGTGGCGCGCGAAGGTGCAAGCAGCGCTGCCTGTGGCCGAGGAGGCATCTGTTGCCGATGCCCCTGCACAGGTGCCGCGCTGGACCGATCCGCTCACGCAGGGCGGCGAGGTCACTATCCACGGCGTTTCGAAGAGCTTCGGCGCGCTCAAGGTGCTCGACGACGTGACGCTGACCGTGGGGCAAGGCAGCGTGACGGTCATCCTCGGCCAGTCGGGTTCGGGCAAGTCGACGCTGCTGCGCGCCATCAACCACTTGGAGCGCGTGGACGACGGCTTCATTGCCATCGACGGCGAGCTCATCGGCTACCGCCGCGACGAAGACACGCTCTACGAGCTGCACGAGAAGGAAATTCTCAAGCGCCGCGTCGACGTGGGCATGGTGTTCCAGAACTTCAACCTGTTCCCGCACCTCACGGTGCTGGAGAACATCGTGGAGGCGCCGGTGTCGGTGCGCGGCCTGCCGCGCGCGGAAGCCGAGGCGCTGGCTTCGGAGCTGCTGGTGCGCGTGGGCCTGAGCGACAAGACGCATGCCTATCCGAGGCAGCTCTCCGGCGGCCAGCAGCAGCGCGTGGCGATTGCCCGTGCGCTGGCGCTCAGGCCGAAGGTGCTGCTGTTCGACGAGCCCACCTCGGCGCTCGACCCCGAACTGGTCGGCGAGGTGCTGGCCGTCATCAAGGAGCTGGCGCGCTCGGGCACCACGCTGGTCATCGTCACGCACGAGATCGGCTTTGCCCGCGAGGTGGCCGACACCATCGTCTTCATGGAGCGCGGGCGGATTCTCGAAACCGGCTCGCCCGACAAGGTGTTCAACGCGCCGGAGCATCTGCGCACGGCCGAGTTCCTGGCCAAGGTTCTCTGACTTCTTCCTTTCTTCCCTTTCTTGCTGCATTGCCCTTCATGACCCATCGACGAAACATCCTGTCCGTTCTCCTGGCCGCGCTGCTGGTGCCGCTCGCCGCCTCGGCCCAGCCCGCCGCCGACCTGAGCCCCGAGCAGGCCGGCCGCCCGCGCGCGCAGAAGATCGACGAGGCCATCAAGCTCGCGAAGGATTTCAAGTTCCAGAAGGAGGGCGTGCTCGTCGTCGGCACGACCACCGGCCGCCTGCCGTTCGCCGCCTATGCGACAGACACGAAGACGCCGGTGGGCAACGCCCCCGACATCGCGCAGCTGGTGGCCGACAGCCTCGGTCGCAAGCTGGAGCTTGTGTCCACCGCCTGGGCCGACTGGCCGCTGGGCCTGCAGTCGGGCAAGTTCGACGTGGTGGTGTCCAACGTGACCGTCACGGAAGAGCGCAAGGAGAAGTTCGACTTCTCGACCTACCGTAACGATCAGATCGGCATCTACGTGAAGTCGGACAGCAAGCTCGGCGCGATCAAGGAGCCGAAGGACATCGCGGGCCTGAAGCTGATCGTTTCCGCCAGCACCAACCAGGAGCAGATTCTTCTGCGCTGGAACAAGCAGAACGTGGCGGCCGGGCTGAAGCCGGTGGAGATCCAGTACTACGACGACGATGTGGTGCAGCGCCTGGCCATCCAGTCGGGCCGCGCCGATGCCTACGTGGGCCCGAACGCCATCGCTGCCTACGAGGCGCGCGACGGCAAGACGAAGCTCGCGGGCGTGTTCTCGGGCGGCTGGCCGCAGACGGCCGAGATTGCCGTTACCTCGCGCAAGGGCTCGGGCCTTGCCGATGCGGTCACGCTGGCGCTGAACACGCAGATCAAGAACGGCAACTACGCCAAGGCGCTGTCGCGCTGGAACCTGGAGTCGGAGGCCATCGCAGCCTCGCGCACCAACCCGCCGGGCCTGCCGAAGAACTGATGATGGCCATGACTTTTCTCAAGCACGCCTGGATCGCCCGTGGCCTTGTCGCGCTCACGCTCGTGGCCGGCGTGGCCCATGCCGCCGACAAGTTCGACTTCAGCCCTGAGCAACGCGGCCGCCTGCGCACCGGCAAGGACGCCGAGGCCGTCAACGCGATTCCGCCGGGCTTCAAGTTCGTGAAGGAAGGCGTGCTGACGGTCGCGATCGCACCGTTCGCGCCACCCATATCGACCTACGCCACCGATGCGAAGACCGTCGTCGGCTTCGACCCCGACTTCGCGCTTCTCATCGCCGACGCATTGGGCCTCAAGCTCGACCTGCAGCCCATTGCCTGGGCCGACTGGCCGCTGGGCCTGAGCTCGGGCAAGTACGACGCCGTGATCTCCAACGTCGGCGTGACCGAGCAGCGCAAGGAGAAGTTCGACTTCTCGACCTATCGCCTCGGCCTGCACGGCTTCTATGTGCGCACCGACAGCGCCATCAAGGCGATCAGGGAGCCGAAGGACGTTGCGGGCCTGAAGCTGACGACCGGTGCCGGCACCAACCAGGAGCGCATCCTGCTCGAATGGAACCGGCAGAACGTTGCGGCGGGGCTGAAGCCCGTCGAGATCCAGTACTACGACGACGATGTGACGCGCACGCTGGCGGTGGTCACCAAGCGGGTCGACGCCAATTTCAATCCGAATGCGCCGCAAGCCTACGAGGCGGCGAAGAACGGGCAGATCAGGCTGGTGGGCACCGTCAACGCGGGCTGGCCGCTGAAGTCGGACGTGGCCATTGCCACGCGCAAGGGCAGCGGCCTCGCGGCGGCGCTGACCACCGCGACCAACAACCTGATCCGAAACGGCACCTATGCCAAGGCGCTCGCGCGCTGGAGCCTGGCCGAAGAGGCGTTGCCAAAGTCGGAGACCAACCCGCCCGGGTTGCCGAAGTTCGCGCCGTGAACATTCGCCATCTCGCATTCCTGACGCCGGGCAACTACGCCGAGGCCGACCCTTTCGCGGGCATCGAGGCCGCGCTGAAGCTCTTCGAGTTCGGCGAGAAGCGGGGCTTCAACGGCGCATGGGTACGGCAGCGCCATCTGGAGCGCGGTGTGTCGTCGGCCGCGACCTTCCTGGCCGCCGCGACGCAGCGCACGCGCCGCATCGAACTGGGCGCGGCGGTGATCCAGATGGGGTACGAGAACCCGTTCCGCCTTGCCGAAGACCTGGCCACGGTCGATGTGCTGTCGCGCGGCAGGCTGCAGGTGGGCCTGAGCGCTGGCGCGCCGCTGCATGGAGCACTGCTCGGCAACCGCTTCTACGACGCGGCGCCGAACACCATCGACTTCACGCACAAGCGCGTGGGGCGGCTCAAGGCCAATCTGGAAGACACGCTGCTCGGCGACGAGCAGACTTTTGTCGAATCGGCCGGCGGACGTGTGCGGCCGCGCGTGCAGCCCCATGCGCCGGGCCTGATCGACCGGCTCTGGTATGGCGGCGGTTCGCTGCGCTCGGTCGAATGGGCGGGGCGCAACGGGTTCAACCTGCTGCTGGGCAATGTGCTCTCGGGCGAGACCACCGACGACTTTCTGCAGGCGCAGCTGGGCTTGATCGAGCGTTACCGCGTAAGCGAAGCGGATGCGCGCAAGGGCAGGGTGGCGCTGGGCCGTGTGATCGTGCCGCTCGATGGCGCCGATGCCGCCACGCGCAAGCGCTACCGCGAGTTCGCAGCCGGCCGCGTCGAGCGCACGCTGGCACCGCAGGGTGAGCGGCGCACGCTGTTCGCGACCGATCTCGTTGGCACGTCCGATGAAATCCTGGAGCGCCTGCGGCACGACCCGGTGCTGCCGCATGTGAGCGAATTGCGCGTGGAGCTGCCCTACAACTTCAGCAGCGAGGACTACGAACAGATATTGACCGACCTGTCCGGCCGCATAGCGCTGGAACTTGGTTGGCGCGCGCTTTGAGTTCGAGGAGGAAAACGGGGAAGCAAGAGTAGGTAGGAGTTGAGTTCGAGGTGAGTCGGAGTCGGGTTGCGTTCCGCGCGATTCGACGGACGGCTTTGGGCGGGCCCTTGGGCCCGTTTTTTTTCTTCAGTTTCTGGTCGCGGATGCACCGAGCAGGAAATCGGTGACCTCATCCGAGAACACATAGCGCCGTCCGCCGATGAGCACGCTGTCAGGGCTCTCGGGGTCGGGCTGTGCGGTCGGCATGCCGTGCTCGACCAGCGCTTCGGCGCAGCCGAGCCAGTCGCTTTCGCCTTCTGGCTCGTTGCACGAGGCCCAGGAAAGGCCGCCGCAGGCGTTGTCGCCGAAGCCGTGCCGCTCTTCCCAGCTGGCGCCGTGCTCCAGCAGGAAGCGCACGAGGCCCGCGTCGCCTCGGAACACGGCCTTGTTCAGCGCCGAGGCGTCCCAGTCGCCGCCGCGGGTGGCGATGGGCCAGCCTAGCTTGACCATCAGCTTCACCGCGTCGACGCAGCCCTGTGCGGCGAGTTCGGGCAGCAGGCGCAGTTGTGCATCGGAGAGCGAACCGACGATGCCGGGGTGCGTCGACTGGATGCCGCGGGCCGCGGCTTCGTCGCCTCGCGCGCAGGCAGCGGTGAAGGCTTCGTCCACCGGGATCGGGGTGCCGCCGCCGGCCTTCTGCAGGAGGCTGGCGACTTCGGGCAATCCGAAGCGCAGGGCGGCGGTGTTGGCGCTCGTGCCGTCTGATGTGGTGGCGAATGGATCGGCGCCTGCCGCCAGCAGCGCCTCGATGTGCGCGGGCGACCTACGACGGCGGATGGCCCACAGCAGCAGCGAACCCCAGTCGCTGGTGGGCGAGCCCATGGGCGGCTCGTTCGCGTTGCCGCCGTGCGCGAGCAGCAGGCGCAGGGTCTGCACGTCGTCGAGGTCGAGTACGCGGTAGAGCGCGTTCGTGCCCGCGACGCGTGCTCCGGCTTCGAGCAGCAGCTTTGTGCAGGCCGGGGTTTCAAGCGAGTGGTAAAGAGATTCGCCGTCGTTGGGATCGGCGCCCGCGTCCAGCAGCAGCCTGGTGAGCACGGCATCGCGGTTCTGGCCGGCGGCGCCGTAGAGCGCGGACAGGCGCTCGGTTTCGTCGGGCGCGGCAAGCGATGCCGGCGGCCAGCGGTTGCCTGCCGATTGATTCGGGTCCGCGCCTGCGTCGAGCAGCAGCTTCGCGCAGTTGCGCAGGCGTTCCTGGTAGTCCGGCAGCTGGAGCAGCCCGGAGTGGGCGACCGCGACCAGGGGCGGGAGCGAGAGCGAGCCCCCGGCGCGGTTCACCCAGCCCGGATCGCGCTCGATGGCCTGGCGGATCGGTGCCTCGTTGCCGATGGCACAGGCGAGGATGGGGTCGTCGCCCAACAGGCCGGGGCTTTCATCGAGCAGGCGCAGGGCCAGGGCAGGCCGTGCGCGATTCACGCCTCCGGCGATGTCGCCTGCATAGACGAGGCGCAGCCATTGCAGCACGGCCTTCGCCGGATCTTCCACCTGCGAGCGGCGCGCAAGAACGAAGCCCTGCAGGTCGGTCCACGAAACGAATCCGTACTCGCGCGCGATGCACGATTGCGCGTCGTGCAGGCGCAGGCCGAGGGCCGCGATGGCGGCGTCGCTCTTGCCGGCGGCGGCCGGCAGGGCCTCGCGGAAACGGGTGGTGGCGGTGGGGTCGTTGCTTCGGTAGAGAGCAAGCAGCTCCTTGGCTTGCTTCTTCAGGTGGCCCAGGTCGGGCCGGGCGGGCATGCGCTTCATTTGAACCTCCGTGCATCAGACGCCGATGACCCGCAAATCCGGCTGCACAAAAGGTGTTGTGGATCGGCAAATGAAGGCAAGTGGGTTCAACCCTTCCCGCGGGCCCGGGCGCGGCTTGCACCGCGGGCGGGATGTTAGGGCACGATGCGCGCGCCGGTCAACGGACAGACAGCGAGCGGCTACAGTGGCGCGCACATCCATCCTTCCGATATCCGACGCAAACCATGCTGCCCCAATTCATCCAGCGGCTCGCCGCACGCCTTGGTGGTTCGACCTCGACGCCCGACTCTCCGGCGGAAAACCAGCTCGCGGTGAAGCCGGGCGATTTGCTGACCCGGCGCGACGGACAGGTCTGGCGGGCCGTCTGGATCCTCGAAGTCGACCCATGGCCCGATGGAACGGCGGCCGCCCATTGCCTGAGCTACAAGCCGATGGACGCCAAGCCCACGGCCGATTCCCTGAACCAGGCGGAGGTGTCGATATGGCATGCCCCCATCGACGCAGGCAGCTTCGGTGAGGAGGGCTGGGAGCTGATCGGCAACCGGCAGCCCACCGAAGAAGACCTGATCGGCTTTGCCGAGTACCTGAGGCTCACGGACTTTCCGCGCTACCTCGAGGTGACCGGAAAGGACAGCAAGGAGATCGTCCGCGAGGCCAACGCGCATTACCTGCGCGGGAATGAACTCTGCGAGCAGGGCAAGAAACAGGAGGGCATTGCCGAGTACGACGCGGCGGTGGAGCTCTTTCCGCTGTTCTTCGAAGCCATCGACAACCGGGCGTTCACCCACATGGAACTCGGGAATTTCCGTGAAGCGCTGAACGACTTCGAGCAGTCGCTGCGGGTGAATCCCGACGGGCCGGCTGCTTTCTTCTCAAAGGGCGAGTGCCTCATGCGGCTGGGAGAGCTGGCCGCCGCGGAGGCAATCTTCGCGGAGGGAGCGGAGCGCTTTCCCGAGAAGAAGGCGCTCTTCCAGGACTTCCTGAAGCGCGTGCGGGCGCAGCGCTCCGCGAAGAGGTAGCCGCGCGGTCAGCGCGGCGGCTGCGAACGCAGCTGCTCCCTGAGGATCCGCCGTATCTCCAGGATCGCCAACGGATTCTCCTGCACGCTGTGCGCTGACGGAATCACCAGCTCCGATGCCGCGCCGTCCAGGTGCGAGCTTGCGTACGGCACGATGCCGTCGCTCGACAGCGCCTGCGCCACGCCCGGCGTGTCGTTGCCGATGATCGAATGAAAACGCACGCGCGGATTCATCGGCAGCCCCGATGACAGCCGCACGAACGGATCGCGGTCGCTCAGGTTGTCGATGCTGTTGGGAATGCGCAGCGGCTCCTGGCCCTGCGTGCTGGGCGCGATGCGGATCAGCTCGCGCGAGATGTCGCTCAGCTGCCCCAGCATTGCCACCGGCAGCGTGATGAGGTTGGCCACCCAGCGCGAGACGCGGTTGTTGGCAAAGTCGGTGCCGCGGTGCGGCGAGGCGATGAAGATCGCGTCGCTCACCTGCGGCAGCGGCTCGAAGCGCAGGTAGGGCGCGAGCTTTTCTTCCATGCGCTGCTGCTGCGCGCCCTGCATCGGGTAGCTGGCCAGCAGCGCCTCCCAGAGCTTGTCTTCCGACGACGACACCATCAGCCGCGACAGCACGCCGCCCATGCTGTGGCCAATCAGCGTGATGTTGTTCGAGGCCTCGGCCTTGCCCGTGGGGTCGAAGTGCGCAAGCGTCTGCGTGACGGCTTCGCGGATCGCGAAGTTGTTGATCGGCAGCGGTGCGTTGGTGGGGTAATACACCTGCCAGATCTGGTAGCGGCGGCGCAGCGTTTCGTCGCCGAGCACTTCGTTGGCCACGTTGATCCACGCCTCGGGGCTGCTCGCGAGGCCGTGCAGCATGATGACCGTGCGACGGTTCGGGTCGTAGGGCTGCATCAGGTAGATGCGCGGCTGCGTGAGCCCGTCGCGGCCGCCGAACAGGCTGCGCAGGGCCTGCAGCGCGAAGTCGGAGCGCGCGAGCCACAGGCCATAGCCCGAGGTGAAGTTGGCGGCCAGTGGCACCTCCTGCCCGGCCAGCTGCACGTTGGCGGTGCGGTACGGGTCGTAGGCCGCAATGCGCAGCGTGTGGGTGCGCAGGATCTCGTCGAGATTGGCGCCGTCGAACAGCAGCAGCGCTGTGACGGCGGGGAACGGCATCTCGCGGTAGGGCGGCCGGGGCGGGCGCTTGTCGTCGGCCGGGCCGGGCGTTGCCTCGTCGTCCGTGCGCTTGGCGTTTGCCGCCACCAGCTCCGCGCCGAAGCCGTCGCGCCGGTAGGTGTTGCGCAGGCCAGAGAAGGTCAGCGAGGCGGCGGGAATCAGTTCGTCCGGCAGCGGCGCGCTGGTGGGGAGGCGCAGTCCCGACACATCTGTTTCGATGCGCCAGTCGCCTACCTGCGGCACTTCCGGGGTCGGGTCCGATGGCGACCCGGTGCGCCGGTAGGTCTTGAAGAGGCCGGTGATGGCCTGCTGCACTGCGTAGTTGTAGTAGTCGCGAACCTGCGTCTGCCGGTCTTCGAAGGCGCGGTCGCGCGGCTTGCGGGCGGTGTAGAACAGGTAGGCGTAGGCATGGCGCGCGGTTTCGAGCCAGGCCTCGATGGCCGTGGTGGCCGATGAATCTGACTGCGCTGCGGTGCCGCCTTTGTCTGCCGCCAGCGCCACCTGCAGCCACACTTCCGACAGCGCGGACAGGCGCTGTTCGTCGCTCAGGCCCGATGAGTCGGCCAGCGCATTGCGGCAGGCCTGGCCGTCCTTGCGACACAGATCGGCGTCGGAGCCGATCACGCGCAGCACTTCCTGTGCGGAGGTGCTGAGCTCGCCGGTGGTGAGCACGTCGCCGCGGCGCTGCGCGAGGTATTCGGCCGGCGAGATCGAGCCGACCTTCACGCCTGCGCAACCGGCCAGCAGCACGGCAGAGCACAGAAGGCAAAGAAAGCGCATGCGCATCACGGCTTCGCCTTGGGTGCCTTGGAGTCCTCGAGGCCCGGCAGGCCTTGCCTGATCGCCTGCGAGAAGTTCACGCCCGGCGCCGCCTTGTCGGTGGCGATGGCACGGTCGGTGATGCGGCCCGCCGCGCGCAGCGCTTCCATGCTGTAGCCGGGCGTAAGGCCGCCCACGTCGTAGAGGTAGTCGGGCAGGTAGCCCGAGGCCAGCAACCGCCAGTCCATCGGCAGGCCGGGCACGATGCGCTTGGCCAATGCATACACGATGGTGGTGCAGTTGGCGGTGAGCGTGTTGTAGAAGCTGGCCTCGCGCACCAGCGCCGCGCTTTCGCCGAGGTAGGCCACGAACAGCGAGCGCATTTCCTGCTGCGGCAGGCGCACGCGGTACATGTAGACGTCTTCGCCACGCACGTTGGTACGCACGCGCATGATGTCGTGCTCGTCGGCCGCAACGAGGCTGGTCTCGAACTGCTTGAAGAAGCCGCCGACCGACGAGAAGCTTTCACCGCGCTCCTTGCGGATCTCGATGGAGAAGGTAACGAACTGCCCGTCATCGAAACCGAAGGACACCAGCGTGTGCGCGATGGCCGGGCCGCTCCAGTACGAGAGCGCCACGTCGACCGAGCGCAGGCGGTCGAGGTCGTAGCTGCGCGTTTCCCAGCGCTGGGTGTAGTCGGTGTCGCTGCGCCATTCGAAGTTGCGCACGTTGTCCATCGTCACGATGCTGCCGTCGACATGGGCGTGCAACTGGCGGGACACGTCATCGGCCCACAGGCGGTTCTGCGAGGGCAGGATGGTGCCCCACCAGCCCATCAGCAATGCGAAGCCAACCACGTAGGAGAGCAGGGCGCGCGCTGCCTTGCCGCGCCACAGCAGCGCGATGGCGGCAAGGCCGAAGCCGGCCCACAGCACGCCTGCGCCGATCTTCACGAAGGAAGGCCCCGGCAACTGATACCAAAGTGCCATGCAGGCCCACATCGCTGACAGCAATACGACTAGCGATGCCGCGAAGCGGCCGAGGAAGCGCAGGAACATTCAGGTCATCGGAGAGTGAGGCGCGATTATCTCCGCCCGACCCGGGCGCCCCGGGGCCTCTACAGCATGTACGTCACGAGCTTGAAGTCCGGGTCTTCGGGGAAGGGCTTCACGGTGAAGCCAAGCCTGCGCACCAGCTTCAGCATGTCGGGGTTGTTGGCCAGCACCAGCCCGTCGATCTCGGCCAGGCCCTTGTCGCGCGCCACGTCGATGATGCTTTCCATCAGCCGCGAGCCGATGCCCTTGCCGCTGAACTCGTCGGCCACCACCAGCGAGAACTCGCAGCTGGTCTGGTCGGGGTTGGTGATATAGCGCGACACGCCCACGATGTGCTCGCTTTCGAGCACGGTGCCGTCGGGCGACACGCTGCGCTCCATCACCACCGCCACCAGCGCCATCTCGCGGTCGTAGTCGATCAGCGTGAAGCGCGACAGCATCGAGGGCGGCAGCTCGTGGAAGCGCGAGACAAAGCGGAACCAGCGGCTCTCGGGCGACAGGCCCTGCACCAGCGCCTGCAGCATCTGCGCGTCGTTGGGGTGAACCGGCCGCACGATGTACGTACCGCCACCGGGCAGCGGCCATTCACGCCGGTAGCGCGCGGGGTACGGCATGATGGCCAGGTGCTGGTAGCCGTTGACCGCGTTGCTGACGTGGGCCGCCACCGCCTGCGTGGTGCTGCCGACCACGATGCGCGCGTCGACCGAAATGGCGCCCGACTCGTCCACGATGATGGGGTTGATGTCCATCTCGCGCAGCTCGGGCAGCTCGCACACCATTTCGGACACGCGCAGCAGCACGTCTTCGAGTGCTTCCATGTTCACTGCATGAGCGCCGCGCCATTCGCCCAGCGTCTCGGCCACGCGCGAGCGCTCGATGAGCCGGTGCGCAAGAAACTGGTTGAGCGGCGGCAGCTCCATGGCGCGGTCGTTCAGCAGCTCGATCATGGTGCCCCCCGCGCCGAAAACGATGACGGGGCCGAAAGGCTGGTCGGTGACCATGCCCACGTAGATCTCGCGCCCGCGCCGCGCGCGCACCATCTTCTGCACGGTCACGCCGTTGATGCGGGCCTCGGGCGCGAGGCGGGCAACGCGCTCCATCATCTCGACGTAGGTGTCGCGCGCGCTGGTGCCGTTCAGCACATTGAGCGCCACGCCTTCCACGTCGGACTTGTGCGCGATGTCGGGCGAGTCGATCTTCAGCGCCACCGGAAAGCCCAGCTGCGTCGCGATCATCATGGCCTCGCTGGCGCTGCGCGCGAGCAGCGTGCGCGTGATCGGAATGTGGAAGGACGACAGCAGCGACTTCGACTCCATCTCCGTCAGCACATGGCGTCGTTCGGCCAGCACGCTTTCGATGATCAGGCGCGCGCCCTCGATGTCGGGCTTGGCCAGTGCCGACAGCGGCGGCGGCGTCTGCTGCAGCAACTGCTGGTTCTGATAGAAGGCCGCGATGTTGCCGAAGGCGCCCACCGCGGCTTCAGGCGTGCGAAAGCTCGGAATGGTGGCGTCGGCCAGTACCGAGCGAGCCTTGCCGACCGACGAATCGCCCATCCAGCAGGCCAGCAGCGGCTTGTTCATCGGCCGGGGAATGTCGGCCAGCGCTTTCGCGGTGGCAGCTGCGTCGGCGCCGGCCTTGGGAGAGAAGATGGCGAGCACGCCGTCGACCTGGCTGTCGGCCGAGGCGGCATCGATGGCGGCGCGGTAATGCGCGGGCAGGGCCTCTTCGGAAAGATCGATCAGGTCGTTCAACGATGCGAGCGGGGGCAGGGTGGGCTGCAGCAGCTTCTGCGCGGGCGGCGAAAGCTTGCCCAGGTGGAGGCCGATCTCGTTGATCCAGTCGGCCGCCAGCACGCCGGGCCCGCCGCCGTTGGTGACCACGGCCAGGCGCTTGCCCACCGGCCGGTAGCGCGAGGCCAGGCACTTGGCGGCAGAGAACAGCTCGACGAAGGAGCGGACCCGCACCGCGCCCGCGCGGCGCAGCGCGGCATCGAACACGTCGTCGCTGCCCACGATGGCGGCGCTGTGCGTCTGCGCGGCCTCGTTGCCCGCCGGCTTGCGCCCGGCCTTGAGCACCACCACCGGCTTGGCATGCGAGGCCGAGCGCAGCGCGCTCATGAAGCGCCGCGCATCGGCAATGCCTTCGAGGTACACGATGATGCTGTGCGTGGCCTGGTCGTTGGCCAGGAAGTCGAGCACCTGCGGAATGTCGACCGAGGTGTGCGGGCCCAGCGACACCACGCTCGAAAAGCCGACGCCGTTCTGGCGCGCCCAGTCGAGCATCGAGGCCGTGAGTGCGCCGGACTGCGCCACCAGCGCGAGCGGCCCCGGTCTGGCCAGTGGCCCGGCCACGCCGGCATTCAGGTGCAGCAGCGGCCGCTGGAAGCCCAGCGAATTCGGCCCCAGCAGGTGCACGCCTTCGCGGCGCGCGATCTTGCGCCACTGCGCTGCCTCGTCGGCGCCGATGCCACTCGAAAGAACCACCGCCGCCTTGCAGCCGATGCGCCCCGCGATTTCAAGCGCGGCCGCCACGTCGCGCGGCGCCAGCGCGATCAGCGCGAGATCGGCATGGGTCTGGGCCAGTTCTTCGAGCGTGCCCTTGGTGCGCACGTCCAGAAAGCGCAGGGTGCCGTCGAAACGGTCGGCACGGAAGGCCTCGCGCAGCGTGCGGCCCGCAGGGGTCTGGCCGCCCGGGTCGTCGGCGTGGCCGACGAAGGCCACGATGGAGGCGGGTGCGAAAAGCGGGGTCAGGAAATGCGTGTCCATGCCCCCAAGTCTGCACCGTTCCGCACCGTTCGGGGGCAGTTGCGCAGGGTCTTGACCTAAGTCATGACGTGGTCAGCGCGCTTGGCTATATTCAAGGCTCCATGCAAAAACGTATTGGCGTGATCTTCGTCTCGCGACGAAATTCATTGCGCAGCATCCTTGCCGAAGCGTGCCTCGCGCACCTGGACCCGAAGCGGTTCTCGGTATCTTCCTGCGGTCAACCCGGGCACATTGCCCGTGAGTTCCATCCCGCGGCCGTTGCCGCATTGACGAGCGCCAGCATTCCCCCTCCCGAACGGCCGCCGCGCAGCTGGGACGAATTGGTGCGCGCGAATGCCTCCCCGGCGGACTTCGTCATCACGCTGGACGCGGCCAGCGCATCCCGCCAGCCGTCATGGCCCGGCCAGCCCGACGCGGCGCTGTGGGCCTACCCCGACATCGCCGGCGGCGACGACCTGGAGAAGACCGCGCACGACGCCATCCAGATGCTGTTCTCGCTGCGCCGCCGGCTCGAACTGCTGGTGAGCCTGCCGATGCAGGGGGCGGACCGCTCGGCCGTTCGCTCCGATGTGCGGGACCTGGGATACATGCGTTAGCAGAGGTCCTGGCTCGAACGCCCCCGCGTTCGGCTCACTCCAGCGTGAAGCCGATCTTCAGCGTCACCTGCCAGTGCGCGACCTTGCCGTCCACCACGTGCCCGCGCGTCTCGGTGACGGTGAACCACTGGATGTTGCGCAGCGTTTCGTGCGCCTTGGCGATGGCGGTTTGCACGGCGTCTTCGATGCCGGTCGAGGAGGAGCCCGTCAGCTCCAGCGATTTGTAGACGTGGTTGGACATGAGGTCTGTCTCCTTCAGGGTTGATGGGCGATGGGCCCGGAAAACATCGTAGTCCTGTTGCGGGCGTCAGTGGACGAATCCGCCCTTGACGAAGCGCACGGGTTCGGCGTCCATGCGCGCGATGAGTGCGCCCAGGCCGTCCGGCGCCAACGGCCGCGTGCCAGCCGATGCAGGCTGCTCGGTGCGGCACAGCAGGTCGTCGTCACTCCACGCGCCTTTGCCGGGTTCGCCGCGCGCGCGAAGCCAGCCGTCGCGGTCCACGATCAGCTGCGTGCCGGCGAGCTGCGAGGTCGCGGCGACCAGCGAGAAGGCGGCCCATGCGGCGGATGAAGCGGCGATGCAGTCACCGGCCTGCGATACGGCTGTGGTGGCATCTGGCGCAAGGAACACGGTGACGAGGCGCGGGTCGTCGAGCAGCGGCGGCACGCTCGCACCCGCAGCCACGATCCGCAAGCGCTGCCCGCGCCAACTGTTCAGACTGCGTGGCGGCTTACCCTTGCATTGCACAGCCACATCGGGCGGTGCGATCGGCTGAGTCCACAGTCCGGCCGCACGCAGGCTCTCACCCGCGCCCTGCGCTTTCATGAAGTCGATCAGCGCCCAGGCGTCCGCGTCGCGCAGTACACCGCCGAAGCCGGGCATCGTCGGAGCGCCGCGCCGGTCGTGCATGCCGTTCATCACATGCCAGAGCACATCGCCGTCGGCACGTCGCCACAGCAGCGGCCCGCCGAGATTGGGCGGCCACACGGGTTGTGAAGCCGCCAGCGGTCCTTGTCCACGCCCATCGGTGCCATGGCAGGCCACGCACTGCGCCGCATACAGCACGCGCCCGCGCTCGATGCTGTCTGCGGTGAAACCCGTGGGCGATGTCTGGAAGCTGGTCGGGTACGCGGGTACCAGCACCACGTTGGCTTCGGGCCAGGGCGCCAGCGCGACCAGCAACGCGGCCGCCGCAACGAGCCACACGCGGCGACGACGCCAGAGCGCGGCGAGCAGCAGCGTCAGCACCGCCACTGCAAGCACGACCACCGTGAGCCCGAGCCGTCGCGCCTGGCCGAGATCGATCAGCAGGTTCTCGCCCGACAACCGCAGTGCCCACGGCCATGCCGGCTGGCCGTGCGCGTGCGAGACCAGCCCCAGCGCATCGAGCAGGCGCAACAGCTGCAGTTGCGCGCCCTGCAGCAGGCCGATCAGCAGGTTGAGCCAACCGGCCTCGGGCAAAACGCTCATGTCACCACGTGGCGTCGAGTCCCAGGTGCTTGAGCGCCTCGTGCCGCAATTCGGCCAGCCGCGGGTCGCCACGATGGCGCGGGTAAGGCAGATCGACCACCAGTTCCGCCGCAATGCGCGCCGGCCGGTCGCTCAGCACGATCACGCGGTTGGCCAGGAACAGCGCCTCTTCCACGTCGTGCGTGACCAGCAGCGCCGAGAAGCCGGCGCGTTGCCACAGGTTGACCAACTCGCTCTGCATCGCGATGCGCGTGAGCGAATCGAGCTTGCCCAGCGGCTCGTCGAGCACCAGCAGCTGAGGGTCGTTGACGAGCGCACGCGCCAGCGCCACGCGCTGCGCCATGCCGCCGGAAAGGTGATGCGGAAAGGCCTTCGCGAATTCGGTGAGGCCCACGAGCTTGAGCGCTTCGTCGACGCGGGCGCGCTGTTCCTTCAGCACGCCGCGCGCCTGCAGGCCCAGCGCCACGTTGTCCCACACGCTGCGCCATGGGTAGAGCGTCGGGTCCTGGAACACGACGATGCGCGACGGATCGGGCCGCGTGATGGCTTCGCCGTTCTGCGTGATGGCGCCGGCGGTTGCGGGTTCGAGCCCGGCCACCAGCCGCAGCAGGGTCGACTTGCCGCAACCGCTGGGCCCCAGCAGCGCGACGAACTCGCCGGGGCGAACCTGCAGGTCGACGCCGTCGAGCACCTGCAGCACGCCGCCGGACACCTCGAACCAGTGGCTGACGCCGCGGATGTCGATGTGGGCGCCGCCGGTGGTCTGGGTCGGCGCGGGCGCGCGAGGAAGCACTGCATTCACCATTTGACGGTTCCTTTCTGCCAGGACAGCACGCGGTCGCGCACCTTGAAGAGCAGCGTGATGAGGCCCGAGCACAGCGCGGCCATGACGAACAACGCCGCGTACATGTTGGCGTATGCAGCCCAGCCCTGGGCCCACTGCAGATACCAGCCGAGCCCGGCCTTCACACCCATCATCTCGGCCGTGATCAGCACCGAGAACGAGGCGCCAAGGCCCATGAACAGGCCGACGAACACCTGCGGCAGGGCAGCCGGAATCGCCACCCGCAGCACCAGGAAGCGTTCCGACGCACCCAGCGTGCGCGCCACGTCGTAGTAGCTCTTGTGCACCGAGGCCACGCCCGACCAGGTGAGCACCGCCACCGGGAAGAAGGTGGCCAGCCCCACGAGGAACACGGCGGCCGAATAGCTCGACGGCGCAAAGAAGAAGGCCAGCGGCAGCAGTGCCGACGCCGGCACCGGCCCCAGGAAGCGCAGCAGCGGATGCACCCAATACCCCGCGATGCGCGACCAGCCGATCGACACGCCCGTGACAAAGCCGATCAGCGCGCCCAGCACGAAACCATTGGCCAGCAGGCGCAGCGAATACGCGGTCGACAGGCCCAGGCGTTGCCAGTCTTCATGAACCACGTCGATCAGGCTCTGCGGCGGAGCGAAGAAAGGCGAAGGCAGCACGCCGAGCTTGGCGGTGCCGATCTCCCACAGCGCAAGCACCACGGCCAGCGCGACCAGCCATTGCCCGGCCGGCCGCAGCGTTCGCGCCAGCTTGCCCGCGCGGTGGCCCAGCAGCGAAATTGCGAAGAGTAGGGCGGCGACCACCAGCGTGGCAATGCCGAACTCGCGCGTGAAGGCCCAGTCGTTGAAGCCGACTTCCTTGTTCGGCCACAGCAGCGTGAGAAGGCCCAGCGCGACCCAGGCGGCTGCAGCGAGCAGGCCGGTGGGCCAGATGCCGGTGGGCCAGATGCCGGTGGGGGCGGGAGGGCGCAGCGCAACCGTCTGCGGGGTTTTCTGCCGCGGTGCGTGATGAGCGGGCGCATTGCCCTGCAACCCGAGCGGCGAGTCCAGAACCTGTTCAGCGGTGGTCATGCGAGAACGTCCAGCGACACGTGATTGGCGAAGCGCGTCACGTCAGTGCTTTTCTTCAGGATGCCGGCGTTGCGGAAGTCGGCGGCGAAAGCTTCCACCTCGTTGCGCAACGCCTTGCCGGCCGGATGGTGCTTGTAGGTGAGCTCGGCCAGCAGCTTCTGCAGGTCTTCGAGCGGCACCTTGGGCGCGTATTTCGAATAGATCCTGGCGGCTTCGTTCGGGTTCTCCGACACGTAGTCGGAGGCCTGCGCGAGCGCGCGCACCACTGCGGCGGCGCGTGGCTTGTCGTTACGCGCCAGTTCGCCGCGAGCACCGACGATGCAGCACAGACGCTCGGCGTATTCGCCCTTGGCGCTGTTGGCGATCTCGGTGAAGACGCCGGGGTTGCGCTTCTCGATGAGAAACACGTTCGGGTCGCCGTCGGCAATCGCGTGGATCTCGCCCTTTTTCACGGCCACGTCGAGCAGGTCTGCGGGGTAGACGCGCCAGTCGACGTCCTTCTCGATGTCGATGCCTTTCTTCGCGAGATGAATGGCATAGAACTGCCTGGCCGGGCTGTTCTGGTCCGATACGCCGATGGTCTTGCCCTTGAGGCTGGCAAGGTCGGTCGTCACCCCCGAGGCCTTGGCCCCCACCAGCCGCAGGCAGCCGCCGTGCACGCTGCCCACCACCTTGACGTCGAAGCCCGCCTCCAGCGGCTTCACCCAGCGGTGGATCAGGCCCACGCCCACGTCGGCCTTGGCGGTCGCCAGTGCCTCCAGCATCTGGTCGGACGAGCCCGCCCAGTTGAGCAGCTCGACGTCGAGCCCGTTCTTCTCGAAGAAACCCCGCTCCAGTGCCACTGGCACTGGGGCCAGGCAGAAGCCGGCCTGGCTCCAGGCGAAGGTGAGCTTGCGCGGCTGCGAGCGTGCCACGGTGGCGAGCAGGGCACCGGAGCCCACGATGGCTGCCGCCGCCCCGGCCTGCAGCACGCTGCGGCGCGAAGGCGGTAAGTGATCGAGAGGAACGGTCATCGCAAGCTTCTCCACCGAAAAATTGGAAGCAGCGAGTGTTGGCGCGCGAGGCCCGCGCGGCCAACGAATGAATGCGGCTATGGATATGCGCGCAACTACTTTTCCCTGGCGCCGAAGCTCTCCGCCAGGAATTCGACGATGGCCTGCACCCGCGCCGTGCGCCCCTTGCGGCTGGGCACCAGCAGCGTGACCGGCGCGCTGTCGAACTGCCAGTCGGCCAGCACGCGCACCAGCGTGCCGCGTGCCACGGCGTCGGCCGCGTCCCATTCGGAGCGCAGCACCAAGCCCATGCCCTGTTCGGCCCACTGGCGGGCCACGCCGCCGTCGTTGGTAACGTAGGCGGGCGAGATGCGCAGGGTCTGGGGTTTGGCCTTGGCGGCTACGCGGCCGGCCGGGCGCACATGCCATAGCGTCACGTCCTCGTCGTTCTCGCGGATGCTGATGCAGCCGTGCGCCATCACGTCGCGCGGCACGCGAGGCACGCCGTGCAGGCGCAGGTATTCCGGGCTCGCGCACAGCCAGCGCTCGTTGGCGCTCAGCGTGCGCGCCACCCACGACGAGTCGCGCACCGTGCCGATGTGAATCACCGCGTCGGCGTCGTGCCGGTCGGGCCATGGGGTTTCGCGCAGGTCGAGCTGCACGCTCAGCCCCGGGTGCAGCCGGGCGAAGCGCGCGAGCATGGGCGCTATGTACTGCCGGCCGTAGCCGAAGGGCGCGGCGATGCGCAGCGTGCCGGTGAGCCGCTGGTCGTCGCGCTGCATCGATTCGCGCAGCCCCTCGATCTGGCCGAGCAGCGCAGCCGCTTCGCGCGCGAAGCGCTCGCCCTCGGGCGTGAGGCTCAGCCGTCGCGCGGTGCGGGTGGCGAGCGACAGGCCCAGCGTGGCTTCGAGCTTGCGCAGCCGCATCGACAGCGCGGGCGGTGTGACGTCGAGCGCGCGCGCCGCGGCGCTCAGCGAAGGTTCGCGCAGCAGGGCGGCCGCAAGCTGCATGTCTTCGATCTGGATCATTAACTTGTACTTAACGATTGATGACCGTGCATTGAAGCACAAGCATGGCCTTGAAACGTACAGTCGATGCCCATGCAAGCCCACAACGCCTATCCACGCGCCGTGCTTTTCGACCTGCTCACGGCGCTGCTCGATTCCTGGACCGTCTGGAACACCGCCGCAGGTTCCGAAGAAAAAGGCCGCGCCTGGCGCGCCGAGTACCTGCGGCTCACTTACGGCTGCGGTGCCTACGTGCCCTACGAGCAGCTGGTGAAAGACGCCGCGCGCCAGACCGGCACGGCCGACTCCGCACCTGACGCACTCGAAGCCCAATGGGACACCCTGCCCGTGTGGGACGGCGCACGCGAACTGCTGCTGGCGCTGAAGCCGCACTGCAAGCTCGCGGTGGTCACCAACTGCTCGAAGCGGCTCGGCCATCGTGCGGCGGCGCGGCTGGGCGTCGACTGGGACGTGGTCGTCACTTCGGAGGAGGCCGGCTTCTACAAGCCCGATCCACGTCCGTATCGCTTGGCGCTCGACCGGCTGGGTGTGAAGGCTGAAGAAGCGGCTTTCGTTGCCGGTTCGGGCTACGACATGTTCGGCACATCGGCGGTCGGGCTGCGCACCTACTGGCATAACCGCGTCGGGCTGGCGCTGCCGCAGGGTGCTCCGACGCCCGAACTGCAGGCGGCAACGCTGGCACCCACGCTGCCCTGGCTGCAATCCTTCAGCAAATGACGAGCTTGCTCATGAACAACACCCTCGCCACCATCGACACACCCGCCGCCCTCATCGAGCGCTCGCGCATGCAGCGCAACATTGCGCGCATGCAGCAGCGCATGAACGAACTCGGCGTGCGCTTTCGCCCGCACGTGAAGACCAGCAAGTGCATCGCCGTTGCCAAGGCACAGCGTGATGGGGGCGCGCAGGGCATCACCGTCTCCACGCTGAAGGAGGCCGAGCAGTTCTTTGCCGAGGGCTTCACCGACATCCTCTATGCCGTCGGCATGGCGCCGCACCGGCTGCAGCATGCGATGGATCTGCGCCGTAGAGGCTGCGCGCTGGGCATCCTCACGGATGGTGTCGAGTCGGCGCGCGCGATCGTGGAGTTCGGCCGCGCGAACAGCGAGGTGTTCGACGTGCTGATCGAGGTCGACACCGACGGCCATCGCTCCGGCATCCGGCCCGAAGAAGACGCGCTGCTCGAAGTGGCGCACGTGCTGCACGACGGCGGCATGCGCCTCGGCGGCGTGATGACGCATGCCGGCTCCAGCTACGAGCTCGATACGCCCGAAGCCCTGCGAGCCATGGCCGAACAGGAGCGCTCGGGCTGCGTGCGCGCTGCCCAGCGGCTGCGCGACGCGGGCCTGCCGTGCCCGGTGGTCAGCGTGGGCTCGACGCCCACGGCGCTGATGGCCGAGGCGCTCGAGGGCGTTACCGAGGTGCGGGCCGGCGTCTACGTGTTCTTCGACCTCGTGATGCGCAACATCGGCGTGTGCACCGAGGACGACATCGCCCTGAGCGTGCTCACCACGGTGATCGGCCACCAGGCCGACAAGGGCTGGGCTATCGTCGACTCAGGCTGGATGGCGATGAGCCGCGACCGTGGCACGCAGAAGCAGAAGCGTGACTTCGGCTATGGGCAGGTCTGCGATGTGAATGGCAAGGTGCTCGACGGCTATGTGCTCAGCGGTGCCAACCAGGAGCACGGCATCCTCTCGCGCGAAGGCGCGCCGGACACGGGCATTGCGGCGCGTTTTCCCATCGGGACGCGGCTGCGCATATTGCCGAACCACGCTTGTGCGACTGGCGCGCAGTTTCCCGAATATCAGGCGCTGTCTGAAGACGGCTCGCTGGAAACCTGGGGGCGGTTCCACGGCTGGTGAGTGCACAGCGTCGGCGCTTGAGCGAGAGCGGCCTCGTTTCGGTCAGCCAAGTCGAGCCGCAGCAGCAGGGTGCGCGTGGAGGGTTCCTGAATCTTGCCACCAGCCTTGTCGCCTCGGAGGAGGCCGACCGCGCTAGGATGTGGCCTCTCTTTTTTCAGGAGACAGCCCCATGACCCGAGTACTGGTGCGCAGCTTCAGCGTTTCGCTCGACGGCTTCGCCGCTGGCCCAGACCAGAGCCTGGAGCACCCGCTGGGCGTTCGTGGTCCTGAACTCATGGACTGGTTCTTTCCCACGCGCGTCTGGCAGCAGATGCACAAGACGGGCGAGGCCAACGGCGAGACCGGCATCGATAACGAGATCGCCGAACAAGGCTTCGCCGAAATAGGTGCCTGGATCCTCGGACGCAACATGTTCGGGCCGGTGCGCGGTCCCTGGCCGGACGAGAGCTGGAAAGGCTGGTGGGGCGATGAGCCCCCGTACCACGTGCCGGTCTTCGTGCTGACCCACCATGCCCGCGCGCCGCTGACGATGCAGGGTGGCACTACTTTCTACTTCGTCACCGGCGGCATCCGCGAAGCGCTGGCACAGGCACAGGTCGCCGCGGGTGCGCGCAATGTGCGCGTGGGCGGCGGCGTGGCCACCGTACGCGAATACTTGAAGGCCAGGCTGATCGACGAACTGCACCTGGCCGTGCGTCCGGTGCTGTTGGGCAAAGGCGAGGCGCTGTTCGCAGGCCTGGACCTGCCGGCGATGGGCTACAGCTGCGAACGACAGGTGGCAGGCGAGCGCGCCACGCATATGTTCCTGCGCCGCAGCGCGCCTTGACATGGGAAGAGTGGCTCAAATATCGACAGGATCCTGCCACGTCATCTCAGAACGACCGCTCCCCGATCACCCGTCGCACCGTCCGTAGCGCACTGCGCAGCGCGTCCAGCCCGACCGACCCCAGCGCGAGGCGCAGCGCATGCGGCACGTGCTGTGACGTCGCGAAGGGCTCGGCAGTGGACACCGAGACGCTATCGCGCATCAGCGCCGCCGCAACCAAGTCGGCGCGGGTTTCGTCCGGCATGGACAACCAGACGAAGTACGACGAAGGGTGCCGCACGCACCGCAGTCCGGCAAGCTCCTCGCTGGCGACGACTTGCCGCGCCGCCGCGTCCTGCCGTTTCTTCGCCTCGAGGCGGTTGACCGTGCCGTCTTCCAGCCACGCGCAGGCGATGGCCGTGGTCACGCCCGGCGTGCACCAGGTCGTGGCCCGGATTGCGCGTTCGAGCTTGGGCACCAACACATCGGGCGCGGCGACGAAGCCCACGCGCAGCCCGGTCGCCACGCTCTTGGAAAGACCCGAGACATATACCGTCGTCTCCGGTGCCAGCGTTGCCAGCGGCGGCGGCGGGTCATCGGCCAGAAAGGCGTAGGCGGCGTCTTCGATGATGAGCAGGCCATGCCGCCTTGCGATGGCGGCCAGCCGGCGGCGCCGGCTTGCGCTCATCACCCAGCCCAGCGGGTTGTGCAGGGTCGGCATCGCGTAGATGGCCTTCACGCGGCGGCGCGCGCACAGGCGTTCCAGCGCGTCCAGGTCCGGCCCCTGTCCGGATGCCGGTATGGGCGCCAGTTCCAGCCGGTGTGCCTCGGCGAGCACCTTGAAGCCGGGGTAGGTGAGGGCGTCGACGGCGACCACGTCGCCCGGTTGCAGCAGCGCCATCACCGTTACTGCCAGCCCGTGCTGTGCGCCGTCGACGAGCAGCACGCTCGACGGCTCGGCCGCCAGTCCTCGCGACGCGAGATGCCGGGCGACGCAGGCGCGTTCATGCATTCGGCCGCCATGGGGTGCATAGCGCAGCATGGCGTCCAGTTCACCACCGGCGGCGAGCTGCCGTAGTGCGGCGCGAAGCAGCTCGGCCTGTCCGGGCAGCGATGGGTAGTTGAAGTTCAGGTCCACCAGGTCCGGTGCCATGGTCCGCTGATCGACGCCAACACCGCCGTGCATCGCCGCTTCGCGCACGAAGGTGCCGCGACCGACTTCGCCGCTGACCAGTCCCATCGCCTCCAGTTCCGCATAGACGCGCGAAGCAGTAACCAGCGCCAGGCCGTGGCGCTCGGCCAGCCGCCGGTGCGTAGGCAGGCGGGTGCCCGGCTGCAGGCGTCCCGCGCGGATCTCGGCGGCGAGTTCATCGACCAGTTGCTTGTAGCGGGCTTCGGCCATCGTGCGATGTATGCATGACAATTTTTTGATTGTATTGATCGCCCGGCCTACGATGAGCGCATCTCAGCCCTCACGCACGAATCCTATGCACATCGCGATCCTCACCTTCGACGGCTTCAACGAACTGGACTCGCTCATCGCGCTGGGCGTGCTCAACCGTATCAAGAAGCCGGATTGGCGCGTGAGCCTGTGTTGTCCGACCCCTGAAGTCACGTCCATGAACGGCGTGACCGTACGCGCCCAGTCGTTGCTGGAGGATGCGCGCCTCGCGGATGCCGTCGTCGTCGGCAGCGGGGTGAAGACGCGGGAGGTCGTCGCCAGCCCCGAGCTGATGGGGCGCCTCGCGCTCGATCCGGCCCGCCAGTTGATCGCAGCGCAGTGCTCCGGTACTTTGATCCTGGCCAAGCTCGGCCTCGTGGGCGGCATACCGGCCTGCACTGACCTGACCACCAAGCCCTGGGTGCAGGAGGCCGGCGTGGAGGTCTTGAACCAGCCCTTCTATGCGCGTGGCAATGTCGCAACTGCGGGTGGCTGCTTTGCTGCGCCCTACCTGGCCGGCTGGATCATCGCCCGCACCGAAGGGCTGGAGGCTGCCGCCGCAGCGCTTCACTACGTCGCCCCGGTGGGCGAGAAGGAAGCCTACGTGGCCAACGCACTCGGGAACATCACGCCGTACCTGCCGCAATGACCTCTTTGTGCGGGCTGAATCGACAGCTCAGCGCCTTATGGGCGCATGCAGCACCGCATTCGCCCCCGACCCGGCCGAAGCCTGCGTCGGCGATGCGTCGGCCAGTGTCCTGACCGGGCCGCAGCGCCCGTAGGTGTCGTCGAAGCGCACGATGTCGTCTTCGCCCAGGTATCCGCCGGTCTGCACCTCGATCACTTCGAGCACGGTCTTGCCCGGGTTCTCCAGCCGGTGGATGGCGCCCGAGGGCAGGTAGATCGATTCGTTCTCGCGCACCAGCGTGACTTCGCCGTTGCAGGTGGCGCGCGCCGTGCCCTTCACCACGATCCAGTGCTCGGCGCGGTGGTGGTGCATCTGCAGCGACAGTTTGCCGCCGGGCTTCACGGTCAGGCGCTTGACCTGGAAGCGCTCGCCCAGGTCGATGCTGTCGTACGCGCCCCAGGGCCGCACCACGCGGCGGTGCTCGGTGGCCTCGGCGCAGCCCTCCAGCGAGAGCTTGCGCACAACGTCGGCCACCTGCTCGGCGCAGCCCGCGCCGGCCACCAGTACGGCGTCGGGCGTGTCCACGATGATCAGGTTTTCGGTGCCCAGCGCCACCACCGGCCGGTGCGGCGCGTGGATGAAGGTGTTGCGCGAGTTCAGCGCGCTGGCCTTGCCGCTCAGCCGGTTGCCCGCGTCGTCCGCCGGGTGCAGGCTGGCAACCGCGTTCCAGCTGCCGACGTCGCTCCACAGGCCTTCGAACTTCACGACTGCGATGTCCTTGTGCTTTTCGAGCACGGCGTAGTCGATGCTGTCGGCTCGGCAATCCTCGAAGGCTGCGCGGTCCAGCCGCAGGAAGCTGCCGTCGGTTGCAACGGCGGCAGTGGCGCGCTCGCAGGCCAGCAGGATGTCGGGTGCATGCCCGCGCAGCGCTGCGATCAGCGTGCGCGCCTGCACGAGGAAGATGCCCGCGTTCCAGCTGTAGCCGCCATGCAGGATCAGCTGTTCAGCCACCGCTGCCGTCGGCTTTTCGACAAAGCGCACCACGGCCTGGCTGCGCCCGTCGGCCGAGGGCTCGCCGGCTTCGATGTAGCCGTAGGCGGTGCTCGGAAAACTCGGCACCACGCCGAAGGTGACGATCTTGCCGGCCAATGCGGCCTCGACGCCGGTGCGCACGGTGCGGGCGAACAGCGCGGCGTCGGGAATGTGGTGGTCGGAGGGCGCGAACAGCAGCAGGTCGTCGGGCTCGGCCAGCAGCGCGGCCGAGGCCATGGCGGCAGCGGTGTTGCGCGCCACCGGCTCGAGGATCTGCCGGCCCGTGGCGTGCGCGTTTTCCACCGCTTCCTTCACCAGGAAGCGATGGTCTTCAGACGTGACGCAGGTGATATCGGCATTCAGCACCGCCAGCCGTTCGAGCGTGAGGTGCAGCAGGCTCTTGCCGCCGACCAGCGGCGCGAACTGCTTGGGCAGCGCCTTGCGCGACAAAGGCCACAGCCGCGTGCCGCTGCCGCCGCACAGGACCACGGGATGGATGAGGGGGGTGTTCATGATCGTTTGCGTTGTGGTGGGGCGGGGTTCAGATCAGGCCGGAGTACGCCGCATAGCTCACGGCCTGGGCACGCGAATGCACGTGCAATTTCTTGTAGATGTTCTTGATGTGGGCGTTGACGGTCTGCCCCGAGATGCCCAGCTTGACGCCGATCTCCTCGGTGACGTGGCCGCGCGCCACGAAGCGCAGGATCTCGCACTCGCGCGCCGTCAGCGTCGCTTCGCGCGGAGGCGGCTCCACCGACGGCGGCGTGCGGCTGTCGGGCCGGTGGCTCAGCCGCGAGAGCAGTCGCCGCGCCAGCCGCGGCGTGATGGCCGCGCCGCCGTTGACCACCTGCAGCACGGCCTGCGCGAAGCTCTGGAGCCACGCGTCCTTCAGCAGGTAACCGGTGGCGCCCAGCTCGAAGGCATGCAGCACGTGCGACTCGTCCTCGAGCGCGGAGATCACGATGATTTCTCCTGTGCGATGTTGCTCTCGGGCTTCCTGGATCAGGTCGAAGCCGGTGCCGTCGCCAAGCCGCAGGTCGACCATCAGCACGTCGAACTCGTGCGTGGCCAGCAGACGGCGGCCGTCGCGCAGGCTGCCTGCCTGGCCTTCGAGCTGGATGCGCAGGTCCGACAGCAGCTCCTGCGCTATCACCCGGCGCATGAATTCGTCGTCATCCACGAGCAGGACGCGCACGGGTGCATCCTCCTGCCCCGTCAGGAAGCCGGGCCACAGCGGCGCAACAGGCGGAACGATGCCCGGTGGAAACCCCGAGCGGCCATCGGCCTGCTCGCCAAGAAAGGGGGATGGGTTGTCAGACATGGGTGTGTCCCAGGTTGGAGTTGATGTGGGTGCTGGTGCCGTTGCTCTGAAAGCGCGGGAGGTCCGCGGTAAAGGCGGGCGCCGGGTCGTCGAAGCCGTGCGGGTTCGCGGCCTGCCAGCGCCAGCTGTCCGCGCACATCTGGTCGAGGTCGCGGCGCGCGCGCCAGCCGAAGGCGAGGAAGGCGCTGCGCGCGTCGGCCCAGTAGGCAGGTGCGTCCCCGGGGCGGCGCGGCCCGATGCGCAGGGCAATGCGGCGGCCGCTTGCGCGCTCGAAGGCCGACACCACTTCGAGCACCGAGGCGCCACGGCCGGTGCCGAGGTTGGTCATGAGAATGCCGCTGTGGCGCACTGCATGGCGCAGTGCCGCCACATGGCCTTCGGCCACGTCCATCACGTGCACGTAGTCGCGCACGCCGGTGCCGTCGATCGTTTCGTAATCGTCGCCGTGCACCACCAGGCATTCACGCTCGCCGGCCGCGACCTGCGAGATGTAGGGCATCAGGTTGTTGGGTGGCCCGTGCGGGCGCTCGCCGAGCAGGCCGCTTTCGTGCGCACCGACGGGGTTGAAGTAGCGCAGGCAGGCAATGCCCCAGCGCGCATCGGCCTGCGCCAGGTCGGCCAGCACGGTCTCGACCATGGCCTTGGTGCGGCCGTAGGGGTTGACCGCGCCGTAAGGTGCGCTCTCCGCAATGGGCGAGGGCTGCGAGTCGCCGTACACAGTGGCCGATGAGGAGAACACCAGCGTGCGCACGCCCGCACGGCCCATGGCCTGCACCAGCGCCAGGGTTCCAGCCAGGTTGACGTCGTAGTAGCTCACCGGGTCGGCCACCGATTCGCCGACCGCCTTCAGCCCCGCGAGATGCACGACCGCCTCGATCCCGTGTGCCGCGAACACGCGGTCGAGCGCCGCCGCGTCGCGCACGTCGCCGCGCACGAGAACGGGTTCGACGCCCGTGATGCACGCCACCCGGTGCAGCGAACGCGCGTCGCTGTTGACGAGCGAGTCGAGCACCACCGGCAGGTAGCCCGCGGCGATCAGCGCCACGCAGGTGTGGCTGCCGATGAAGCCGGCGCCGCCGGTCACTAGGACCCTGGGTGCGGATGTGGACTTGGGCATGGTCGTGGTCCTCGTGTGGGGTGCCGCGTCAGCCGGCGATGCAGCGCTGCAGTTCCTCTTCGAGGCGCTGCAGGATTGCGTTGCGGTCAAGTTCGGCCTCGGCGAAGCGGCGGCCGGCCGAGCCCAGCAGCTCGCGCGTTTCGGGCGACATCGAGAGCTGTTCGATGGCATCGGCTAGCGCCGCCGCATCGCCCGGCTCGACCACCACGCCGCGGCCCCACACGGCCTCGCTGAGCGCGGTGCCGGCGTGCGCGGTCACGATCACGGCGCGGCCGCTTGCGAGCATGCCGCCCAGCTTCGACGGCATGACGAGGTCGGCGGCATCCGCGCGCTGGGGCAGCACGTGGATGTCGGCCATGCCCAGCAGCTCGTTGAGCCTTTCGGCAGGCTGCAGATCGAGAAAATGCGTGTTGCCCAGCCGGGTGCAGGCGTCCATCAGCGAGGCCCGGCTCGGGCCGTTGCCGCAGAACACGAAGTGGATGTTGTGGGAGCACACCAGCAGGCGCGCCGCTTCGGCCAGCAGCTCGATGCCCTGCTTGCTGCCGAGGCTGCCAGCGTAGAGCACGACCACCGCGCCGGCGGGAATGTTCAGCTCCGCCCGGAAGCCCTGCGCCGGCACGCCTTCGGCCACCGGCGGTCGCGCAACGGGCTGGATGGCTTCCACGTCGACCCAGTTCGGAAACAGCACCAGCCGCGATTCGTCCACGCCTTTCTCCAGCGCCTTGGTGCACATCGTGGAAGAGATGGATGACACCCGGTCGAACTTGCGCATCAGCCAGCGCTCGGCGGCCAGGGCGAAGCGCCGCACACGCTCGCCGCGCAACCAGCCGAGGCCGAATGCCGCATCCACTTCGTAGTCCTGCACGTGCAGCCAGGAGCGGATGCCGAGCAGCTTCGCGAAGCACAGCGCGGCCGGCGCGCAGGAGATGGGCGGCTCCACCACGAACACCACGTCAGGCTTCCAGCGCAATTGCGCCAGCAGCAGCGGAATGCTCGACAGCGTGAAAGACAGCAGGTGACCGATGCGCCCCAGCGCACGAGGCTTGGCCGGCACCCAGGTGGGCGCGCGGCAGACCGTCACGCCGTTCCAGTCGGTCTTGCGGTAGGCCCATGCCGAGTAGCCCTCGAGCACCGACCACTGCGGAAAGAAGGGCGGCGACGCAATCACCCGCACCTCATGCCCGCGGGCGTGCAGCCACTCGGCCATCTCGCCCGAGTACTTGCCGATGCCGGCCAGCTCGGGAGCGAAGTTCATCGAGTAGACGAGGATCTTCACGATGCCTGCCTCCGCGTCAGCAGGCGCACGATCGGGAAGAAGCCGAATTGCAGGCGCATGCGTGTCTCGTACAGCACGAAGTCGGTCACGCAGGCAATGAAGAACACGTAGTGCGGCCTGTCCGGAAAGACCATCACCACCGCGCCGTATGACGCCAGCCGCAGCGCAACCTCCACCAGCGCCCAGGCGCCGAGCGAGCCCATCGAGGTCTTCAGCGACAGCACCATCTCGTGGTGGATCGTGTAGGTGCGCAGCAGGAAGTACGGCGCAATGCACATGAAGATGGTGCGCGCCTCGTTGCCCAGCTTGAGCAGCGGCGCGGCCACCGAGATGAGGGCAGCCAGCCCGACGAAGAGCCCGCAGCCCAGCAGGAAGGAATGCTTCGCCAGGCGCAGCTTGGCCGCAGTGAAATTGCCTGCGTCCGTTTCCAGCATCGCGGGCGTCTTCGTGACCAGGAAGGCCTGCACGAACTGCGACGGCGCTTCGGCCAGCAGGAACGCGAGCTTGAAGGCCCCCACGTAGCTCAGCGGCATGAAGTACGCCACGATGAGCAGGTCCGACTTGCGCAGCAGGAACATGAGCAGCGAATACACCGTCGCTCCGGCCTGCGATGCCAGCCCGAGCGCGGCCCGCCCGACCGGTGGCGCTGCGCCATTGCCCGGCAGGCCGACGGCCACGCACACCACCACGACGGCGAACAGGTTGATGAGCAGCAGGTGCGCCACGCCCAGGTCGAAGCGCACCGCCACGCACAGGCCTATGCCCACGACCAGGATGGTCGCGCGGATGCCGGCCTCCAGGTTGAGCAGCCCCGCGTGGCCGAGGCCGCGACTGAACGAGAGACGCAGGCTGTTGAACGAGAAGACCGCCAGCGTGGCCACCAGCAGAAGGAAAGGCGCGTCGCCCACGGGCATGTGCTGCACCGTGAGGATCACCGTCACCAGCACCGTGGCCAGCGGCAGGCCGATGGCCAGCGTGCGCACGACGTCGCCGCGCGTCACGCCCGGCGGCACGCTCGCCGCATTGCGCGAGAACAGCAGCGAGCTGCCCAGCGTGCCCATCACCAGCGCCACTTCCATGACCGACTGGTAGATGGAGTACTCGCCGAAGCGCGCCGGCGAAATGCTCGCCGCCATCAGGAAGATCGCCAGGAAGCCCGACAGGTACACATACAGCCGCGAAGCAAGCGCGCCCAGGCCCGACAGCCAGGCCATGCGCGCGCCGGGCGGAGCAAGTGACAGGCTGAAGTGCTTCATGGCGTCGGCTGGCTTCACGCTTACTTGCCGACCGGGGCGCGGGATACGCGGCCGGTGTCGAACAGCCGGCGCACGAATGCACCGGCCCGGAACGCGTTGTTCTTCGCGCGGCGGGCCATCTGCAGCGCGTAGGTCACGGCCGCCACGGTGTGCATGTGGCCGCGCAGCGCGAAGGGCATGGCCATCTTGGCGCTGCCCTGGAAGTGCAGTGCCACCACGCGCGTCAGTTCGCCGGCGGTGCTCGTCAGCCAGGCCTTGCCATCGCGGTACGCAATGCGCTTGGCGCCGCCGAGCACCTTGAACTCCCGCCGCACGAGGTTGTGCATGCCGTTGATGTTGTGGTCGATGACCGTGCCGTCGAGCACCCGGTTGATGGGGGCGTCGTTGCCCGTGGCGTGGGCCCAGAGGTAGAGCAGTGTCATGTCGGACACGCCGCCGCGCACCCCCCGCGCGGCAAAACGCGCCGCGATGTCGCGCAGCTTCCTGCGGCCCGAGGGGGTGGCATAGCTGTCGAGCACGTAGGCCACGAAGCGGCGCAGGCCGTTCGCGGTCCAGTAGCTCACGTGCGGCGAGATCTGGCAGGGGTTCCAGCCGTCCGCGGACTGCATGCAGGAACCCGAGAAGTCGGACTTGCCCGCAAGCCGCGCGATATGCGGCGCCGCACCCTGAAAAAGCAGCACATCGCTGTCGATCAGCACGAATTCGCGCACTTCGGGGTGGGATTCCAGAAACTGCGCTAGGAGAAAGTAGCGCCGGAAGCAGATTTTCTCGAACTCCGGCGGGTTGCTCGACAGATGCACGTAGGACCGGCAGAAGCGTTCGTAGGCCGGGCCCGCGTCGGTGTCCGACAGCACGAAAAGCGGCTCGCCGGCCAGTGCCGCCGATTCGCGGCACAGCGCGAGGGTCTTGTTCTGGCGGTCTTCCACGACGATGAAGGGCAGGGTTGGGTTCATGGCGCTTGGTTGAGGGTTGACGGGATGTGACAGCGTTCGTTGTGCTCAGGGCTTGCGCGCGGTGACGCTCTTCATCAGCGCGACGTGCGCGGGAAGAAAGCGGCCGGCGGCGTCGATGGGCATGTCCAGCGTGAAGAGGCCGCGCACGGCGGCCGCTTCCGAAATCCAGCTGCGCAGCTGCGCCGCCGTGAAGCGCGCCGGCGCCTCGCGGCCCCACGAGGCGCTCAGCGGCGTCAGCACGTGCAGCGCCAGCTCCGACGGCGGGGCGGTGAGATGCGCGGGCGGCTGCATGTATTCGCCGGCCATCAGGTTCTGGCAGGGCGCCGACTTGGCGCTGAAGCGCTCAGCTCCTTCGCCCGCGTTGAAGGCCAGCCAGCGGTTGGCGGCGCCCGTGCGGGCCGCGCTGCACAGCATTTCCCAGCCGGCGGGCGTGATGCCCTTCGTGTTGTAGGTACCGTCGAACCACCAGCCGCTCACGAGCGAGCCGTAGCGTTCCGACCAGTCACGGATCAGGCTCGACCATGCGGCGATGAAGCGCGCGGGCGGCGGCTCCTGCTCGGATACGTCGCCCAGGCAATCCATCAGCGCGGGGTCTGCCTGCGGCGCACGAAACGGCAGGTAGAGGATCAGCGAGATGCCGCGCTTGCGCAGCGCCTGGCCGATCTCCATCGGCAGGTCGCGCGGCGAGCGGTTCGCGGCGCTGCCCGGGCAGAGCACTTCGAGCGCGGCATTGGGCGCGATGTACTGGCCGTTGTTCTGGCCCAGCGTCAGGATCAAGTGCGAGGCGCGCATGTCCGCCAGCGTCGAGGCGAAGGCCTCGACGTCGAAGCGCTTGATCTCGTTGATCGATTGCTTGTCGGGCAGGTAATGCACCATCACGCCGAAGCCCGGCATCGGGGCGCCCGCCGATGTGACCGCGGGTTGTGCGCGGCCGGCCAGCGGCATCACTGCCAGCAACAGCAGCGCTGCAAGAAAACGCATCGCGGGGAACGGCCATTTCGTCATGGCATGGCCCGGGCGAGCGACAGCGCGCCGCGCTTGAGCATGAGATAGCGTCCCGCGACCGCCGCGGGCGCGCAGGCGGTGGCATGGGCCCACACCGGATGCGTGCGCTCGTGGCGCGCGAGGTGCTTGGCCAGCCGGTACGGGTCGCTGGCAGCGCTGCCCACGAAGAAGGCGTAGTCCGTGAACAGCTCGCGGTGCACCGGAATGTCCGACAGCAGCAGCGGCACGCCCAGCGTTGCCGCCTCGGCGGCCGAGAGGTTGAAGCCTTCGAAGGTAGACAGCGAGATGAACGCGGTGGCGCCCTGGTACAGCCGCAGCAGCTCGTCGCGCGACACCAGCCCCCGGTGCCGCACCGAGCCACGCACCTCGGGCGCCAGCGCGGCCACCATGCGCTCGACATCGGCGGCGCCGTTGCCGGTGATGTCGAGGTAGTCGACCAGGCCCGCGCGCTTCATGCGCTCGAAGAGGGTGAGGATGCCGCCGAAGTTCTTGTGCGGGTAGTAGTGGTAGGCCGCGATGAGGTAGCGCTCGCCCGGTGCCGCATTCGTTGCCGCACCCGGTGTAGTGGGTGCCGCCGCGACCCGGGGCGCGTCCACCGGGTTGAAGATCACGGCCGAATGCTCGCAGTGGCCGAAATGGCGCTCGAAGTCCAGCTGGCTGCTGCGGCTGATGAAGACCACATCCGCCGCGCTGTGCGCCGCGCGCCAGAGGCTCCAGTCCAGGAAGAGCCGCTTGCTGCGCTTGAAGTACTGCGGGTAGGCCTTGTACTGCAGGTCATGGACGATGACGATCGAATCGCGATGCCGTCCGAACGGCGTCACCGGCAGGAAGTAGTTGGGAAACACCGAGAACAGCTGCTCGCCCGTGAGCAGCGCGCGCAGGTAGTGGAAGTTGTAGAGCAGCGTGTCGAGCACGAAGCGGCTGATCTTCAGGCGCTGCGCCAGCGCGTAGATGCGCGGATGCCGCTCGCTGACCGGCTCGACGCGGTCGTCCTGCGACATCCGCATGTGGCGCAGCAGCACCTCGGACACGTTGAGCACGCCGCCGGCAGCTTTGTTCAGGCGCACGGTGTCGTAGTAGAGGTAGGTGGCCATGAGCGACGTCCTCACGCACTCGGAAGGCCGTGCCGCACCGCGCGCGGCAGCGGCCGGCGGGCACGGGAACTCAGGGCGCCGGCAATGACGGCGGCGATCAGGCCCGAGACCGCGAACGGTCCCCAGCCCAGGATCGGGCCGCGCATGAACGGCACGTAGGCGGCGAGCAGCACCAGCGCCGACAGGTAGGAGCCCGACAGCGGCCGGTTCGGATCGATGGCGCGGTCGACAACGCGAAAGCCCGCCGAGATCGCATAGCCGAACAGTGCCGGCCCTGCCAGTCCGAAGTCGAAATACGCCGTGGTGAAGGGCGGCAGCGACAGGTTGCTCTGCGAGAAGTTGCCCAGGATGGCCGACCAGCCGAGCGGGTCGAAGTCCGGGAACATCTTCAGGTCGCGCGGCAGGAAGAACGAGAACGCCGAGAGCAGGTAGCGACCCCAGCCGAGATCGGGAATGGGTGCGCGCTCCAGGATGCCCGCGACCACGAACATGGCGTCGAAGTCCTGGCTGAACGGAAAGGTCGTGAGCTCCTCGCCCCAGACGCTGCCGCGCGAGATCAGGTTCAGCACCGGGCCCAGGCCCGCGATGGAGCCGAAGATCACGCTGCCGAGCAGCCAGCGCCGGCTGCGCCCCAGGGCGTGGATGAGCAGAGGCAGCAGCCCGATCAGCAAGACCTGCCGCGCCGTGTTCACCGGGTTGGCCGCAGCCAGCGCCAGGCCGAACGCCAGGCCCGCCGCGCACCAGGACCACAGCGTGCGACGGCGCACAGCGTGGATGGCCAGGGCCACGAAGCACATCAGCACTACCAGCTTGGGCAGCGTGGAATAGAAGATGAAGTCGATCGGCACGTTCTCTTCGCCGCCGCTGGTGCCAGTGAGGCCGCGCGCCACGAAGTTGAGCTCGGGCTTGATGAACAGCGTGGCGAAGGCCGCGAGCGAGCAGCTCAGCAGCAGAAGAAGAGGGTGGGCCACGCCGACCAGCCGCCGGTCGTGCCCCCCGGGCAGGTGCGCGGGTACGTCGGGCACGCCCAGCCGCGCGGCCTCCACGCCGGCCATGTACAGCAGCAGGAGCATCAGTGCCTGCGTGTGCGCCGCCGTGCTCATCACGCCTGCCTCCCAGAACTCCACGTCGTGCGAGATCTGCATCGCCGGCGCGATCGAGAAGTACGTGAGGATCGTCGCGTAGTGGATCAGAAGGAACACGCTGGAGCCCGAGGACCCCAGCAGCGAGAGCTGGATCAGCGACAGCGCGCACACCGCCGCATAGCCCCACACGGGGTCGACCAGGCCGCACAGCATGGCGCAGACGATGCCGGACCAGAAGGAGAGGATGCGCATGGTGGGCCTGCTGTTCGGGTGGGTGAGCGCGTGACCTGCTCTCAGGCCTCGATGCTCTGCGGGGTGTGATAACCGTGGCGCTGCAGCAGCGCCCGGCGCTTGGCCAGTTCGAGGTCACTGGCAACCATCTCGGCGATCATCTGGTCGAGGGAGGTTTCAGGCACCCAGCCCAGGTCGTCGGCCGCCTTCGAAGGGTTGCCGCACAGCGTTTCGACCTCCGAGGGGCGGAAGTAGCGCGGATCCACGCGAACCAGTACGTCGCCCGGGCAGACGGCGGGTGCATCGTCACCGGTGACATCGGCAGCGATCGCTACCTCCTCGAGGCCGTTGCCTTCGAAGACCAGCGAGATGCCGAGCCGCCGCGCCGCGCGGGTAACGAAGTCTCTGATGCTGTACTGCGACCCCGTCGCAATCACATAGTCGACGGCCGTGGGCTGCTGGAGCATCAGCCACTGCATGCGCACGTAGTCCCTGGCATGGCCCCAGTCCCGCAGCGCGTTCATGTTTCCGAGAAAAAGGCACTGCTCCAGTCCCTGCGCCACGTTGGCCAGCCCCCGCGTGACCTTGCGGGTCACGAAGGTCTCGCCACGCCGGGGACTCTCGTGGTTGAACAGGATCCCGTTGCATGCGTAGAAGCCATAGGCCTCCCGGTAGTTCTTGGTGATCCAGTAGGCAAAGAGCTTCGCCACGCCGTACGGGCTGCGCGGATAGAAAGGCGTCGATTCGCTTTGTCGGGGTTCCTGCACCTGCCCGTAGAGTTCGCTGGTGCTGGCCTGGTAGAAGCGCGTCTTCGATTTCAGGCCCAGTAGCCGGATGGCTTCGAGTAGCCGCAGCGCGCCCAGGGCGTTGATGTCTGCCGTGTATTCGGGGCTTTCGAAGCTGACGGCGACGTGGCTTTGCGCGCCAAGGTTGTAGACCTCATCGGGTTGCACCTCCTGCATGATCCGCGTGAGGTTGCTGCCGTCAGCCAGATCGCCGTGGTGCAGATGCAGGTGGCGATGCGATTTCGAATGGACGTCCGAATAGAGATGGTCGATGCGCCCTGTACTGAACTGCGAGGTCCGGCGTTTGATGCCGTGCACCTCGTAGCCTTTCTCGATCAGCAGCTCGGCAAGATAGGAGCCGTCCTGGCCGGTGATGCCGGTGATCAGTGCGCGCTTAGACATGTTCGGCCTCCTTGATATGGCGGGTAGATGCTTGATAGGCGGAATAGGTGCGGCGAAGCCCCTCGGCGAGCGGCATCCGGGCTCTCCAGCCGATGGAGGCGGCGCGGGACACATCCAGCAACTTGCGTGGCGTGCCGTCAGGCTTTGCGTGGTCGTAGCGGATGTCGCCCGCATAGCCGACGACATCGCGGATGAGTTCCGCGAGTTCAGCGATCGATACGTCTTCACCCGTACCGAGGTTGATGTGGCTGCACATCGGATCGGTCTGTTGCCCGTAGACGGCACGCGACAGGTTCATCACGCCAATGCATCCCTCGACCATGTCGTCGACATAGAGGAATTCGCGCCGTACCTGGCCACTGCCCCAGATCAGCACGCTGGGCGCGTTGTCGAGCTTCGCCTGGTGAAAGCGGCGGATCAGCGCCGGCACGACGTGGCTGTTCTCGGGGTGGTAGTTGTCGCCAGGCCCATAGAGATTTGTCGGCATCACGCTGCGGTAGTCGATGCCATGGGTCGCTCCGTACTGCCGGTTGTAGCTTTCGCAGAGCTTGAGGCCCGCGATCTTCGCGATCGCGTAAGGCTCGTTGGTCGGTTCGAGCTTGCCGTCGAGCAGGTATTCCTCGCGGATCGGTTGCTTGGCCAACCGCGGATAGATGCAGCTCGAACCGAGGAAAAGCATCTGCCTGATGCCTGCAAGGAAAGCCTGGTGCGTCACGTTCGCCGCGATCATCAGGTTCTCGTAGATGAACTGCGCGGGATAGATCGTGTTGGCATGGATGCCGCCGACCCGGGCGGCCGCCAGATAGACCTGATCGATCGACTCATCCGCGAAGAAGCGCCTGACGGCCGCTTGGTCCAGGAGGTCGAGTGCCGCGTGATGTCGGGTGACGACTTCATGGCCCAGCCCGCCGAGACGACTCGCCAGTGTCTGGCCAACCATGCCGAGATGCCCCGCAACAAAGATTCGCATATGTTCTTTCGATGGGAAGTTGAAATTGGCTAGCGCGACCCGCGCGCACCGGTCACCACGCCGAAGGTCTTCAGCAGGATCGCGAAGTCGCGCCACAGCGACAGGTGGGCCACGTACTCCGCGTCCATCGCGGCGCGGCGGCGGTAGCTGATCTCGTTGCGCCCGCTGATCTGCCACAGGCCCGTGATGCCCGGGCGCACGGCGCAGTAGTGGTCCCAGTAGTCGCCGTACAGGTCCTTCTGCGTGAACATGCAGGGGCGCGGGCCGACCATGCTCATGTCGCCCTTGAGCACGTTCCAGAACTGCGGGAACTCGTCGATGCTGTACTTGCGCAGGAAGGCGCCGAAGCGGGTGATGCGCGGGTCGTGCACCAGCTTCTGGTAAATGGCCCATTCGCGCCGCGCGGCCTCGTTCTCGCGCAGGTGGCGCGCCAGCACTGCGTCGGCGTCGGCCACCATCGAGCGGAACTTGTAGAACTTGAAGACGCGGCCGTCCTTGCCGTAGCGCGGCTGCATGTAGATGGCCGGGCCGCCCGAGGTGTAGAGCACGCCGAGCCAGATGAGCGCGTAGGCCCAGCCGAAGAAAACGAAGAACGAGCCGGCCATCAGGATGTCGGCCGCGCGCTTGGCATGGCGCAGCCAGGGCGAGCCGCCGAGCGGACCGTACGCGGCAGTGTTGGCCGCCGCGCTGCCTGTTCCTCGCCCTGCGGGGGTGGTCGATCGAAGCGTGCTCATGATGTTGCGTGCTCCGGTTCGATGCGTTTGGGCATGACGGTGTCGGCCGTGTCCAGCGCGTAGTGGGGTTCGCTGCGTGTTGTCGTGGCCGGGGCATAGCCGTAGTAGCCGTAGCCGTAGCTGCGGTGCTGGCGCCGCGAGGTGTCCACCGCGTTGAACACCACACCGTGGAAGGCCGCGCCCACGTGGGCCAGGCGCTTGGCGCTTTCCACCAGCTCGCCCATCTCGCTGCTGTCAGCCCGGGCCACCAGCAGCAGCGTGCCCATGTTCGGCGCCATCGCGGCGGTCTCCGATGCCAGCAGGGTGGGGGGCGCATCGACGATCACCACGTCGTAGCGTGCGGACAGCGTTGCCAGCGTGTGCTCGAAGGCATCGCTGGCCATCAGGCCGGCGGGGTCGGGATGCAGCGTGCCCGCGCTCATCACGTCCAGGTTCAGCAGCACGCGGTGGTGGATGCCCTGCTCGAGCGGCACGCCGCCGGCGAGCACGTCGGACAGGCCGTTCTTGCGCTGCAGGCCGAACTCCTCGCTCAGGCTGCCGCGGCGCAGGTCGCCGTCGATCAGCAGCACGCGCTTGCCCGAGGATGCGAGCAGCGTGGCGAAGTTCGACGACACGAATGTCTTGCCCGCGCCGGCCGTGGCGCTGGAGATGAGCACCCGGTTGTTGGGCGCGCCCAGCATCGCGTACTGCAGCGTGGTGCGCAGGCGGCGCAGGCCTTCCAGCGCCGGGTCTTCCACGTGCAGCGCCGCCAGCACCTTGACGCCGGGCTTGCCGGTGCGGATGGCGCGGTCGAGCACGCGCTGCTGGGTGCTCAGCGGAATCGTGCTGTACACGCTCAGGCCGGTGACGGCCTCGATGTCCTCGGGGCTGCCGATGGAGCGCTTCAGGTTCTTGCGTGCCAGCGCCGCAGCGCCGCCGAGGAACAGGCCTCCCGCCAGCGCCAGTGCGATGACGATCAGCGGCTTCGGCCGCACGGGCTTCTCGGCCAGCAGGGCCTGGTCGAGCACGCGCACGTTGGCAACCTTGCCTTCCTTGGCCAGCCGCATCTGCAGCGAGCTGTTCAGAAGCGTCGCGTAGAGGTCTGTGTTGACCTTGATGTCGCGCTGCATGCGCAGCGAGTTCTGCTGCAGCATGGGCATGCGGCGGATGCGGCCGTCGACCGCGCCGAGCTCTTTCTTCAGCGAAGCGATCTGCGAATCCAGCGTCTGCACCATCGGGTGCGCGGAAGTGAAGCGGCCCACCAGGTCCAGCCGCTTCTGCTTTGCATCGAGCAGCTTGGCCTGCAGGTCCACGTTCTGCGCCAGGGCATTGCGGGCCTCGTCGTCCAGGTTGATGGTGCCGTTCTGGTTGCGGTACTGGTTGTAGGCGTCTTCCGATTGCTCCAGCTGCTGCTTGAACTTGGGCAGCTCGGTGCCCAGGAAGGACAGCGCGCGCTCGGCCTGCACCGTCTTCTGGTCGATGTTCTGGCGCACGTACAGCCGCGAGATCTCGTTGAGCACGTTGGCCAGCTGGCCGCGGTTCTCGGCCTGCAGGCTGACGTCCATCACGCCGGACTGCTTGCCTTTCTCGACCACGCGCAGGTCTTTCTGCAGCCCCAGCAGGGTGAGCTGCTTCGAATGGCGCACCAGCTCGAAGGCGCCGCCGGGCTGGGCCTCGAACGAGCCCACCAGCAGGTGCAGTGCGCCGCCGGGCACGGTGGCGTCGAGCGGCACGCCGGCCTTGCCAGTCAGCGGCGTTTCCAGGTCCGGGTTGGTCAGCGTGTAGTTGCCGCCTTCGCCCGCGATCAGCGTGAACTTCTTGCCCTCGAACGCGCTCGGCACGTCCATCTGCGCCACGGCGATCTGCTCGGTGCCCGAGACGTAGTTGCCCATGCCGAAGATGCCGGGCGTGGAGAGATGGCTCGAATGCCGCGCGAGGAACTCGCCCACCACCGGCGTGTAGAGCGGCTTGGCGCTGATGAAGAGCTTGGTGTTCTCCATGGCCTGGCCGAGCACCATGCGCGAGCGCAGGATCTCGGTCTCGCCGGCGGTCGACGTCTTCACGCTGATGCCCCCGCCGCCGTTGGCGTCGCCAGGGAAGTTGCCGCCCGAGCGATCGGGATCCTCGACCTGGATGAGGATGTTGGCCTCGTACATGCGCTGGCCGAACAGCGCATAGCCCACGCCCACCAGCAGGGCCAGCGCCGCGATGATGGCAATCAGCCAGCGGCTGTCGATCAGGATGTCGAGGTATTCATGGAACCGGGATTCCCGGGTCCAGGCGGTGGTCTCGAGCACCGTCACGGGTGCGGCCGCGGGTGCGGGAAGCGTAGGTTGCCAACGCGCGTTCATGGGATTCACCTTTTCCTGTTGCGGGGTGCTAGGCGCTTACCGGCGTGCGGTGTCGCGGGCAAGGTTGATGACCTGGGCGGCCGGCAGAATCAGGCCGAACACGCGGCTCAGGCTGACCAGCGGCACGCGGTCGACGTACACCACGTCGCGCGGCTGCAGCTCGAAGCGGTCGGCCAGCGCGAGCGCCACCGGGTTTTTCGCGTTGAGGTTGTAGACCTGCTGCACGTCGAGGTTGTCGGGCGAATTGCGCACCACGTAGATCTGGCCGGGGTCGGAGGTGGCCAGGTCAGGTCCGCCCGCGTCGCCCAGCGCCTCGTTCAGGCTCAGCCGGCCGTTGTTGCGCATCTGCAGCGCCGACGGGGCCTTGACTTCGCCCATCACGTAGACCCGGCTGTCCTCGCGGGTGCCGACGTTCACCACGTCGCCGTTGCGTAGCGGGATGTTGTTGCCGTCGGCGCCCAGGGCCTGGAGCGCCGGCAGGTTGATCTCCGTCGAGACACCGCCGCGCGTCAGCGTGATGCGCGAACGGTCTCCGGCCTGCGTGAAGCTGCCGGCGCGGCTGATGGCCTCCGACAGCGTCATCGGCACGTCGGTGAAGATCTGCAGGCCGGGCGTGCGCACCTCGCCTTGCACGTAGGCGCGCTGGCTGCGGAACGACTGGATGCGCACCGAAACCTGCGGGTCTTTCACGAAGGCCTTGATGCGCTTCGCGACCAGCTCCGACGCGCCGCTCTCCGTCAGGCCCTGCAGCTTGGCACGCCCGATGTAGGGGAAGAAGATCTCGCCCTTGGCATCGACGATGAAGCCGGGCGCGACGGTCACGCCGGTCGGGTCGGACTGCTGCGCGATCACCGCGCCGGCGTTCGGCAGCAGCTCGGGGTGGTCGTACACGATGATGCCGACCACGTCTCCCGGCCCGATGGTGTAGGTCGGCGGCGCGGCGAACAGGCGCTTGATGCTGTCGGGCACGCTCTTGGGCTTCTGCGCGATCTGCGCGCGGATCAGGTCGGGCGTGATCGCAATGACCTTGCCGCTGCCGGCGGAGGCCGTGCTGTCACCGGTGGAGCTGTCGAGGCCCAGTGGCCCCACCGAGCCGAAGCCCGGCGCGCAGCCCGAAAGCACGACCAGCCCGAGCGAAAGCAGCATGGCCAGGCCAAGCCATCGCAAGCGAGACTCCACCTGTGCCTGGGCACGGACTGCGAGAGGGCGCGTTCCGCATGACTGCGTCGCTGGATCTTTGCGTTGCATGGTGATCTCCTTGACGGCCGGTTGAAGGTGGGTGCTCGGGGTGAATGAAAGGGTGAAAAGGCGCGCCTCAGGGCGCGGCCCAGGTGGTGGGCATGGCGTGTTCGGCGCCCGCGAGCGGGCGGCTCTGGCTGCGTCGTTCGGTGCTGGCGCCGAAGCAGCGGTCGGTGACCCAATCGCCAACACACTGGAGGAACAGCCGCTGCCCCTTCTCCGTGCAGACGGTGTGATCGACCTCGCCCATGAACTCGTACTGCACTGCCTGCGTGTAGGGCAGGCGGGCGAAGGCGCCGAGCTGGTCGCGGCCGCGGTCGCATACATGCAGCGAGCCCGAATACAGAAGCTGCACCGCCACCTTGCGTTCGACCAGGCTCTGCAGCGCAGTGCCGAACCAGGCCGCATTGACTTCGGGCGCGCGCTTCTCCGCGAAGAAACCAGGCAGCGCCGTCGTCGAGTGGCTGCGCGAAAAGTGGCGCTGCAGCCAGCGCCTTGCCTTGCCGGGAAAAGACGGGTGCGCGGGTGCAGCCAGCGCGCGGCGCAGGTTGCGCTCCCAGCGGGCGCGCCGCTCGGGGAAGGCGAAGCCGTCGAACAGCGACACCGCCACCACGCGCGTGTCGGCCAGGGCCGCCGACATGGCATGTTCCACTCCCGAGCACATGGCGACGATCACGAACTGCCGGGCCCCCAGCATGCGTTCGGCGATGTCCATGGCCGCCTGCAGGCTGTGCACGGCACGCGCCTGCAGGTCGGGCGAGGTGTCGAGCGCGTCGCTGTCGCCCACGCCGCCCAGGTCGAAGCGCAGGCTGCTCACGCCGCGCGCGGCCAGCACGTGCGCCAGCTTCACGTTGATGCGGCGCGGACCCACGCGGTGGTTGGCGCCCATGTTGAACATGAGGCAGGCAATGCCGCCCGGCGCCTGCTGCGCGGGTGCCGTGAGCATGCCCACCAGCGCCTCGCCGGGGCCGAAGCGCATCGGCGTCTGCGTTGCTCTTGCTGTCGTCATGTCATTCATGAAGAGCCCCCTGGAGGCGGTTGAGCGCATCGGCCGGGACCATCGCGCTGTTGGGATACGGGTCGGAGGCCCAGTCGAGCTGGTGCTTGAAGTACGCGAGGCGAACCGGCATGTGGCGCGACTGCTGGTCGGCGGCCCATTGCGCGGTGCGCTCGTCGTCGGGCTCGGCCAGCACCAGCGTGTCGTGCAGGGCGGTGAGCGGCAGCGACTCCGGAACCAGCGCCGCGAGCTGTGCGCGCAGCGCGGGCGAGAGCGCGGTGCCCAGGGCCTCCTCGGGCAGCGCGTCGGGCTCCTGCACGAGGCCGCGGCGCCAGGCCAGGTCGGGAATGCAGAAGGTCGTGTCGATGGCGGCCACGTGTTGTTCGCGCAGCAGCCGCGCATAGCGGCGTCCGTCGATCACCGGCTCCCACAGCACCAGCCGTACGGGGTCGCAGCGTCCGCCACGCGCGGCCAGCACGGCCAGCGTGGCGCCGAGCCGCGCGCCGATCCACACGATGGAGGCGCCCGGCGCGCGCCGGCGCAGTTCTTCGTGCGCCGAGCACAGGTCGCGGCGCCAGCCGTCGAACTCGCCTTCGCTCTCGTCGCCGGGCGAGTCGCCCGATCCGTAGAAATCGAAGCGCAGCGTGGCGATGCCGGCGCGCGAGAGGCGTTCGGCCAGCACCTTGAAGAATCGATGGGTGCGCAGGCCCTCCTGCCCGAAGGGCGGGCACAGGAGCACCGCGGTTTTCTCCGCCCGGTCTTCGTCGGCGGCATGGAACACGCCGAAGACCTGGCGCGAGGCCGGCCCGAACATGAGCGGCGTGAAGCGGGTCATTGCGTGGCCCCTGCGTAGCGCGCTGCAGTGCTCGTCTTGGGAGCGGTCGACCGGCTCATGTGTGTGCCGCCGTCATCCGACCCGAACGACTGGGCGCGGGCTTCGGTCTGGCGCCATTCGGCGAGCGAGCCCACGCAGTCGAGCCGCTCGGGCGCTGGCCCCACCACCAGCCACAGGATGCGGCCGGCCACCGACAGCTCGACGCTGCGGCGCTCCGGCGCCAGGCCCACCTCGAAGGTCTGCGACGACACCAGCAGGCCCACGCCGATGGCCTTCAGGCAGGCCTCCTTGCGGCTCCAGCAGGTCAGGAAGGCACGGTCACGTTCATGCGCGGGCAGGGCGGCCAGCGCTTCCTGTTCGCGATGGGTGAAGTATTCCGCCGCGAGCACCGCGGCATCCGGCACCGGGCGCAGCAGTTCGACGTCGGCGCCCAGCGGGCCGCGCCCGCCGATGGCGATCAATGCCAGGCCCTGGCTGTGGCTCAGCGAGAACTGGGTGCGCGTGTGACCCGACAGCGAGGGCCTGCCGAAGGAGCCGGTGGACAGTTGCAGCGCGGCGTTGTGCAGGCCCGTGTACTCGCTGAGCGCCTGCCGCAGCGCGATGTGCGCAGCCACGAAGCGCTGGCGGTCGATGGGAGAGCGCAGGTTCTCGGCGCGCGCGCATTCTTCTTCGGAGAGCACCTGGGCGGGCAGCAGGTCGGTGAAGCTGTCCAGATCGACGTACCGGCAGACCGGCGCGTCGATGGAAAGTGCGTAGGCGGAGCTGTTCATGCTCTTCACCCCTTGCGCAGCCAGTGGCCGAGGGCGCCGAACAGCCCGCCGCGCTGTGCTTGCGCGGCCGTGCCGGCGGCCAGTTCCGCGAGGTCCGACGGCACGCCCTGCGGCGCGGCGTGGGCCGAAGAGGCGATCTGCCCGAGGTTCTCGAATAGATAGCGGCGCGGCTCCACGCGGTGCCCCAGCATCTGCGCGGCCTGCTGCACCGCGCGCAGCACCAGCAGCGAGTCGCCGCCGAGGTCGAAGAAGTTGTCGCTGGCGCGGATGTCGCTGACGTCGATGCCGATCACGCCGGCCCAGATCTGGGCGAGCTGCGCCTGCTCGGGGTTGAGCAGGCTCTGTGGCGCCTTGTGCCCGTTGCCATTGATGGCATCGGCCGGTGCGCTCTTGTCGGCATCCGCGGCTGCCAGCTTGCGCAGGTAGGCCGCGCTGGTCGAGTCTTCGGTGCTGGCGATCTGCGCAAGCGTGGCGGCGGGATCGTCGGCAACGCGGCGCAGCACTTCGAGATAGCGCTCGCGCAGCTGGGCGCCGGTCTCGCGCAGGTACACGTCGGCGTTGTAGATCAGTGCGCCTTCAAGGCCGTGCGGCTTGTCCATCAGCCACACGCCGATGTCGTCGGTGGCGCCGTGCTGCATCACGTGCATCTGGCGGGTCTGCAGGCTGCCGACGCTGCGGGCGCGTTCGCGCGCATCCTGGAACGAGAACATCGCCTGGTAGGGGCCGGAAGTCTTGATCTGCCCCGCGTAGCCCGGCTCGGCCATCAGGCGCTCGAACGGCACCTGCTGGTTGTTCATCATCGACAGCAGCTCCTGCTTCACGTAGCGCATGAAGGCGGGCAGCGGCAGCGACTGGTCGATCGCGAGCGAGACCGGCAGCACGTTGTTGAAGAAGCCCATGACGTCTTCCGTCTCGGCCTGCTGGCGTCCGCGCACCGGGTTGGCGATGACGATGGTGTCGTTGCCCGTTACCTGCGCCATGGTCAGCGCGTAGATGCCGAAGGTCAGCATGCTGAGCGTCACGTCCATGTCGCGTGCGATCTCGCGCAGATGCTGCGTGCTCTGCAGGTCGACATGGATCCAGTGCGCGCCGCCCTGGCCGCTCTTGCCCGCGCGACGGGGCATGTCTGTCTTTGGCGGGCGCACGGCCTTTGCGCCTTCGAGCCGGCCGCGCCAGAACGCGAGCTGCTCTTCGCAGGCAGGCTCCGTCAGCCACTTTTCCAGCCACTCGGCATAGTCGCCGTGGGTGGTGGCGAGCGCGGGCAGGTTGTGCGGACGGCCGCGTTCGGCGGCGTCGTAGAGCGCGCCCAGCTCGCGCTGCATCAGGTCGAAAGACCAGCCGTCCCAGATCAGGTGATGCGGCACGAACAGGAAGACGTGCTCGTTGTCGTCGAGCTGGAACAGCGTCGTGTTCATCATCGGCGCGCGATGGATGTCGATCGGCCGGTCCGACAGCTCTTGCATGCGTTCGGCCAGCTCGGCTTCGCGCTGGTCAGCGGGCAGGCCGCGCAGGTCGACCAGCGGCAGAGCGAATTCCACAGACTCCGCGATCATTTGCATCGGCTTGCCGCTCTGCGCATCGATGCCGATGGAAGTGCGCAGCGAGGGCTGGCGGCGGATCATTTCGCGCAGCGCGCCTTCGAAGCGCGCCGCATCGAGCTGCCCGGTCAGGCGCTGTGCCGAGGGCGCGTTGTAGACCGAGCGGCCCGGGTGCAGCTGCTCCATGAAGCGGATGCGTTCCTGCGCAAGCGTGAGCGGCGCGCTGCGGCGCTCGCTGCGGCAGGCAATCGGCGCCTCCAGGCCGACGCCTGCGCCCTGCAGGCCCTGGATGGCCGCGGCCAGCTTCTCGGCTGTAGGCGCCTCGAACAGGGTGCGCAGCGGCAGCGTGACCTGGAACTCGCGGCTCAGCAGCGTGGTGAGCCGCGCAGCCAGCAGCGAGTGGCCGCCCATGGTGAAGAAGTTGTCGTGCATGTCGAGGCCCGGCAGGCTCAGCACCTTTTCCATGACGGCGAGCACCTTGCGTTCGTGCTCGTTGCGCGGGGCGGCGCCGCGCCGTACCTCGTTGCGCGCAACCGCTTGCGGCGGCGGCAGCGAGACGCGGTCGATCTTTCCGTTCGGCAGGGTCGGCAGTGCGTCGAGCGTCACCACGTGCTGCGGCAGCATGAAAGCTGGCAGGTGCTTGCGCAGATGCACCATCAGCGCATCGAGGTCGAAGCCGGCGCCCTGGGCGAGCGCGAGGTAGGCCACCAGGCGCACGTCGCCGGGGTTGTCTTCGCGGGCCACGACCACGCTGCGCGAGACGCCGGCCACCTCGCAGCAGCGCACCTCGATCTCGCCGGGCTCGATGCGGTAGCCGCGCACCTTCACCTGGAAGTCGAGCCGGCCGAGGTGGTCCAGCAGCCCGTCGTTGCGCCAGCGGCCGCGGTCGCCCGAGCGGTACACCTTCTTCGCGGTGCCGAAGATGCGCACCGTGACGAAGCGCTCGGCGGTCAGTTCGGGGCGGTCGAGGTAGCCCAGCGACACGCCTTCGCCCGCGATGCAGATTTCGCCCGGCACACCGATGGGGCAGGGCTGCAGGTTGGCGTCGAGGATCCAGATCTCGGTGTTGTCGACGGGTTTGCCGATCGACACGCCGCGCGATGCGATTTCTTCGGGGCGAACGTGCCAGGCCGTGGAGTACACCGTTGTTTCGGTCGGGCCGTAGCCGTTCCACAGGCCTTCCATGCGCTCGCACAGCGCCAGCGCCATGCTGGGGCGCAGCGCTTCGCCGCCGGTCCATCCGCGAAAGCCGGGCGCGCCGCCAGCCCACTGGGCATCAAGCAGCAGCTGCCACATGCCGGGGGTGGCTTGCAGGAGCGTGATCTGTTCTTCGTCGAGCGCTTTTGAGAGGCGATTGCCGTCCATGGCGACTTCGCGCTTCACCATCACGAGTTCGGCGCCCGCCGCCAACGGCAGCAGCAGGTCGGGCACGGCCATGTCGAACGACAGGGTCGTGACGGCGGCGATGCGGTCGGCCGGGCCGATGCCCGATTCGCGCTGCATCCACTGCAGCAGGTGCGCCACGCCCCGGTGATGGGCGATGACGCCCTTGGGCAAACCGGTCGAGCCGGAGGTGTAGATCACATAGGCGGCGTCTTCGGGCCCCGGGTCGTCGGTGCTCGGCGGCAGCGCATCGCCGGACAGCTTGAGCCAGGCGGTGTCGCGGTCGATCTCGAAGACCCGCAGGGCCGCGTCGGCACGCCAGCCGCGCGGCGCCGCCGCGATGTCCGACGTGGTCAGCATCTGGCTGAGGCTGGCGTCGGTCGCGTAGTGGTCCAGCCGCGCCTGCGGAAACGCGGTGTCGAGCGGCACATAGGACGCACCCGCCTTGAGAATGCCGAGCATCGCGACGACCATCTCCAGGCTGCGTTCCAGGCACAGCCCCACGCGCTGGCCGCGGCCCACGCCGCGCATGCGCAGTGCACGCGCCAGGCGGTTGGACTGCGCGTCGAGCTCGCCGTAGCTGCAGCTTCGCGCGCCGTCGCGCACAGCCGGGTGGTTGGGTTGCCGCGGCACGCGTGCAAGAAAGCCGGCGTGCGCCAGCGGTTCGCCGACCAGCGGAACGCGCGCGGGCTGCAGCGCCAGCAGCGAACGCGCGGCGGTGCTGGACAGCACTTCGAGCCGGCCGACCGTTTCGTCGGGCTTGTGCGAGGCCGACTGCAGTACGCACTCGAACATGCCGAGCCAGCGCTGCACGCTGACCTCGTCGAACAGGTCGGTGTTGTACTGAACCTCCACTTGCAGACCGCCATCGAGCGGGCGCAGGTTGACGAACAGTTCGAAGTTCTCGTACTGGCGGGCGATCGTGTCCTGCACGACGTCGAGGGTCGTGAATGCCTGTGCGCTGCTCGCCACGTCGGGGTCGACGTTGAAGGCCACGCTCACCAGCGGCAGCCGGCTCGGGTCGCGCTCCAGCGACAGCTGGCCCAGCAGTGCGCCGTAAGTCAGCGCCTGGTGGTCGAAGGCGTCGAGCACGGCGGTGCTGCATTCGTCCATCAGCGCGTCGAAGCGCATGCCCGAATGAGTGGCGATACGCAGTGGCAGCAGGTTCACGCAGTGGCCGACCAGGCCGGGCATGTCGTGCGCGAGCTGGCCCGACGCCGGAATGCCGACGACGATGTCTTCATGACTGGTGAGGCGGTGCAGCGTGGCAACGAAGCCGCTGAGCAGGCCCGTGAAAAGGCTGACGCCGGCCCTGGTGCTCGCCGTGCGCACGGCACTGACCAGGCGCTTGTCGAGCAGGCGCTCGGCGCGGCGCGAATTGAAGGTGCGAACAGCCGGACGCGGGCGGTCCAGCGGCAGGTCGAGCACCGGCAGCGTGCTGCCGGAGAAGCGGCCCAGCCAGTAGTCGATGTGCGGCTGCATGTCGGCACTCGCGGCAGCGGCGGCTTCCTCGGCGGCAAAGTCGGCGAAGAGCGGCGCGGGCTTGAGCTTCAAGCCAATGCCGGTTTCCTCGGCATAGAGGTGGCCCAGTTGCTCGGTGATGACAGCCCACGACCAGCCGTCGCACACCACGTGGTGCGCCGACATCACGAGTTCGTGCTCGGCGTCGTCCAGGCGGTACAGCGCGGCCCGGAACAGCGGGCCATGCTCCAGCGAGAAGGGCGTGCACACCGCATCGTCGTGGGCGTCGCGCAGTGCCTGCGCGCGGGCTTCCGGCTCGAGACTGCCCAGGTCCTGCTCCAGCAGCAGGTTCTCGCCGGGAGGGCTGACCAGCATGTAGGTGCCGTCGGGCGAGATGGTGGCGCGCAGCGCCTGGTGGCGCTCGAGCAGCCGGGCCATGGCACGCGCCAGGGCCGGGCAGTCCAGCGCGCCGCGCAGGCGCAGCACGACCGACTCGTTGTAGGCCATCGAGGCTTCTGTGCTCAAGGCTGCGCCGAGCCAGACTTCGCGCTGCGATTCCGTCGTCGGAATGATGCATTCGATGACACCACCGCTGGCGGTGGGCTTGAGGACGGCGTTCATGCTGCGGCCTTTCCATTGATGAGGTGTTGATGGGAGGCGGCGTCCTCGGGCACGTACCAGAAGGGCTGGCCGTCGATGTCGCGGGCCAGGACGCAGCCGTCCTCGACGGGCTTGCGCACGTCGAAGCGGGTGGGGGCGGGAGCGCGGCGCGGCAGGAAGCCGGACTCCTGCATCTCGGCGACCGAGTCCTTGAAGGCGCGCTGGATGAAGGCGATGTCCTCGGCGCTGTGCGCGCTCGTGAGGAAGCACGGGAAGTTGTCCAGGATGTGCACGCCGCGGCTGCGCATCATTGCGAACAGCAGGTCCTGCAGCGGGTGGTCTTCGAGCCAGCTCACGCGCCACAGCGAAGCGAAATGGCGGATCTCGATGGGCGCGCCGACTTCCTTGCACCAGCCTGAAAGCTCGGCTGCCATGGCGGCGGTGTTGCCCGTGAGCCCGGCCTGCAGCGCGGGCCCTGCCTCTTTCAGATGCGTGAGCGAGGCCTTGGCTGCGGCCAGCGCCAGCGGATGACGCACGAAGGTGCCCGCGAAGTAGGTCACGCCCACGCCCGGGATCGAGTCGTCGCCGTACTGCCAGGGGCCGCCGTCGAGCGCGTCCATGAATTCGCGCTTGCCCGCGATCACGCCGACCGGAAAGCCGCCGCCGATCACCTTGCCGTAGGTGGCGAGGTCGGCGCGCACGCCGAACAGCTCCTGCGCGCCGCCCAGCGCCGTACGAAAGCCGGTGATGACCTCGTCGAAGATCAGGCAGCAGCCGCTCTTGGCGGTGATGTCGCGCACCTCGTGCAAGAACTCGCGCGGCTGGAAGTCGGGGCGGCGGCTTTGCACTGGCTCGGCCAGCACGGCGGCCAGGTCGTCTGCGTTCTCGCGGATGAAGTCCAGCGCCTCGGGCGTGCCGTAGTCGAGCACGCGGATGTCGCCGAACATGCCGCTCATCACGCCCGGCGCAGCCGACAGGCCCTTGCCGCCCTTGCCGGCGCGCACCAGCACTTCGTCGAAGGTGCCGTGGTAGGAGCCGGTGAACACCACCACCGTGCTGCGGCCGGTGACGGTGCGCGCGATGCGCAGCGCGGCCATCACTGCTTCGGAGCCGGTGTTGCACAGGCCCGCGCGGTCGCTGCCGGTGAGCTCGCAGATCAGCGCCGTGACTTCGGCTGCCAGCGGGTGCTGCGGGCCGATCTCGTAGCCGTCGTCGAGCTGCTTGCGCACGGCATCCTGCACGAAGTCGGGCTGCCAGCCGAACATGTTCATGCCGAAGCCGTTGAGCGCATCGACGTACTCGTTGCCGTCGAGATCCCACATCTTCGAACCCTTGGAGCGCTCGATGACGATCTGGTAGGTGATCTCTTTGGTGACCGGACGGAAGCCGTTGACCACGCGCGGGTCGGCCATGTGGGCGCGGTTGGCTTCGGTGAACTGCTTGCTCTTCTGCGTGCGTTCCACATAGCGCCGGATGAAGGCGGCGAGCCGGGCCTTCTGCCGGCCGCTTGGCTCGGCGTTGCGCTGCGTATGGATGCGGGCGATGGCGCCGAAGGCCTTGTTCACGTCGTAGCGCACGGGTTGCGCGGGGTCTTCAGCGGGGGCCGCGGCCGCAGGTGTGGCAGGCGCGGGGGCGGCCTGGGCTGGCATGGCCTGCAGCGTGACGATTGGTGCGGACGGAACGGTGCCCGACAGCAATGCGAGCTGCTGGCGCATCAATTCCATTTGCTGCGAGATCAGCTGCGACAGCTGGGCGTCGCCCGCATTGCTGCCTTGCATCGGCATGTACACCGGCATCTGCTGGCGCAGCGCGGCCTGCGGTACGGAGACTGCGTTTTCGACTGGCGCGGCCACAACGGCAGGGGCAGGTACCGATGCAGGCGCTGCCTCGGGCGGCAGGCTTTCGCGCAGGAAGGTCGAGAGCGCGTCGAAGCTGCGGTAGCTTTCCATCAGCTGGCGGAAACTGAGGTTGACCTTGAAGTGCTTCTTGATCTGCGTGGCGGCCTGGGTCAGCGTGAGCGAGTCCAGGCCCAGTTCGCCGAAGGGCGCGTGCCCCTCCGCCTGCGCCATGTCTAGGCCGGAGATGTCCTCGAACAGGCTGCGCAGGCGCGCATCCACGTTCGAAGCGGGAGGATGAAGAGGCGAGGGCGTTGCTGCTGTCACGATCGACTCCAGAGCGGTAGGTGAAACAAGAGGGACGAAGGAAGGGGCCGGGGCGGCGGCGGGCGCGGCCACGGTGGCGATGGGCGGGACGGCGGCGATGTCGACCCAGAAGCGCTTGCGCTCGAATGGCGTGGTGGGCAGGCGCACGCGTTGCGCGCCGATGCGTGAGACGAGGCGCGACAGCTCGACATCGGCGCCGCAGGTCCAGAGGCGGCCCAGCGCCAGGTGCAGGGTGCGGGCCTCGTCGACCGGCTCACCCTGCAGCAGCGACACGACGCCGCTCGCGCCGTGCTGGCGCACCAGCGTGGCGAGCATGTTTCGCGGGCCTGATTCGACGAACAGCGGGTTGGTCACCTGCTCCATCGCGCAGCGCACGGCCGGCGAGAAGCGCACGGTGCCGCGCAGATGCCGGGCCCAGTAGGCAGGGCTGGTGGCTTCGGCGTCTTCTAGCGGCTGGCCGGTCAGCGTCGAGTAGATCGGCGTCTGCGGTGCGCGCAGCGTCACCTTGCCGACCAGCGCCTCGAAGGGCGCGACGGCCGCGTCCATCATGGCGGAATGGAAAGCGTGCGAGGTCTGCAGCGGGCGGCTCGGAATGCCGTCTGCTTCCAGCGCTGCCTGCAGCGCCGCAATGGCGTCGAAGGAGCCGGCGGCGACGCAGGCCGTGGGGCCGTTCTCGGCGGCGAGCGAAATCTGCGGGCCGAGCCTGTCGAGCAACTCTGCCGCGCCCATGCGCACCGACAGCATCGCGCCGGCCGGCTGGGCCTGCATGAGAGCGCCACGGCGGGCGACGAGCTTGGCGGCGTCTTCGAGCCGCATCACGCCAGCGAGCACGGCCGCGACGAATTCGCCGACGCTGTGGCCGATCAGTGCATGCGGCCGCGCGCCGAGCGCCAGCAGCCGCCGCGCGAGGGCGTATTCGAGCGTGAAGATCGCGGGCTGCGTGGCGGCGGTGGGCGCCAGCGATTGCGGGTCGTCCGAGAACATGCGCTCGCGCAGGTCGAAATCGGTCGCACCTTCGAAGGCGGCCATGCAGTCGTCGAACGCTGCCGCGAACACCGGGTCGTTCGCACGGAGGTTCTTGCCCATGCCGGCGTACTGCGCGCCTTGCCCGGGGAACATCAGCACGAGCTGCGGTGCGCGCGAGGCGATGCGCCCGCTGACGCGGCGGGGCGAGTCGGCATTGCGCAGGGCGGCGATGGCCTCGGCGGTGTTGCCGGCCACGACAGCGCGGCGGAAGGCGTGGGCCTTGCGGCCGACCGCGAGGGTGTGGGCCACGTCGGCCAGCGGCAGTTCGGCGTGGGCTTCGAGATGCGCCGCGAGCTGCTCGGTGGCCAGCGCGAGCGCGGCCTCGGAGCGTGCCGACAGCGACAGGAGCTGGTCACCCATTGCGAACGGCGAGGCCGGCCGCGGCGGTGCCTCTTCGACGATGACGTGCGCATTGGTGCCGCCGACGCCGAAGGAGCTGACGCCCGCGCGGCGCGGCAGGTCGGCGCGGGGCCAAGGCTGCAGGCTGGCGGTAACGTGGAAGGGCGTGCGCGCGAAGTCGATCGACGGGTTCGGCGCGCTGAAATGCGCGGTCGGCGGAATCTGTTCGTGGTGCAGTGCCAGCGCCGTCTTGATGAGACCGGCCGCGCCCGCCGCCGTGACCATGTGGCCCACGTTGCTCTTCAGCGAGCCGAGCGTGCAGTAGCCGAGCGCATCGGTGTGCTCGGCGTAGGCCACGGCCAGCGCCTCGACTTCGATCGGGTCGCCCATCGGCGTGGCGGTGCCGTGCGCCTCGACGTATGAGATGCTGCCCGCATCGACATCGGCCGCAGCCAGCGCGGCGCGGATCACCGCGGCCTGGCCGTCGACGCTGGGCGCCGTGAAGCTGGCCTTGGAGCCGCCGTCGTTGTTCACGCAGGCGCTGCGCAGCACGGCGTAGATGGTGTCGCCGTCGGCCTGTGCATCGGCCAGCCGCTTGAGCAGCACCACGGCCGCGCCGTCGCTGAAGACGGTGCCCTGGGCCTTTGCATCGAAGCTGCGCGTACGGCCGTCGGGCGAGAGCATCGAGCCCTCGTTGTAGAGATAGCCGCTGCGCGGCGGGCAGGTGACCGAGGCGCCGCCCGCGAGCGCCATGTAGCACTGGCCCGTACGCAGCGCATGGAAGGCCTGGGCCACGGCCACCAGCGAGGTCGAGCAGGCGGTGTGCACGCTGACGGCCGGGCCGGTGAGGTTGAGCCGGTTCGCCACCCGCGTGGTGATGTAGTCCTTCTCGTTGGCCAGCATCACCTGGAACTCGCCGACCGGCTCCACCAGGTCGGGCCGGGTGCTCACGTGGCGCTGGAAGTAGGTGGCGTTGTACATGCCGGCGTACACGCCGACCGGGCCCGGCGCTTCGTCGGGCACGTAGCCGGCGCGTTCCAGGCATTCCCAGCAGATCTCGAGGAACACGCGTTGCTGCGGGTCCATGAGCTGCGCTTCTTTCGGGCCGATGCCGAAGAAGGCGGCGTCGAAGTCTTCGATGCCGTCGATCACGCCGCGTGCACGCACATAGGCCGGGTCGCTGCGCAGGGCCTGGCTGACCCCGGCGTCGAGCGTGGCGTCGTCGAAGAAGCTGATGGTGTCGCGGCCTGCGACGAGGTTGTCCCAGAACTGCTCCACGTCGGCTGCGCCGGGGAAGCGGCCTGCGGTGCCGACCAGGGCAACGGCGTCATCGATGCCGCTGCCTGGCCGTGCCGAAAAGGTGGCCGCTGCGGTCGGTCGATCCTTGGAACCGGCCGCAGCGGCCATGGCGGGCTGATCGCCCGCCGGCTGCATCCGCTCGCCCATTGCTTTTGGCGTGGGATTGCGGAAGAAAAGATTGGTCGACAGCGGCAGTTCGGTGCCGCGCTGCAGGTCGGCAAGCACCTGCAGCACCAGCAGCGAATCGCCGCCGAGGTCGAAGAAGTTGTCGTTGCGCCCGACCTTCGAAATGCGCAGCGCGCGGGCGAAGGCGTCGCACACCCGCTGTTCGATGGTGTCGCGCGCTTCTTCGAAGGGCTGAGCGAGTTCGGGACGCTCGCCGGCCGGCTCGGGCAGCGCCTTGCGGTCGAGCTTGCCGTTGGGCGTGACTGGGAGTTGTGCGAGCCACACCTGCGCGGTGGGAATCAGCGCGGCAGGCAGGCGGGCGCCGAGGTGGGCGCGCAGGGCATCCCACGAGATCTTTTCCGAGCGTGCGACCAGATAGGCCACCAGGCGCAGCTGCCCGCTTTCGTCGGGCCGCGCGACCACTGCGCAGGACTGCACGGCAGGGTGCGCGAGGATGGCCGCCTCGACCTCGCCGGTCTCGATGCGGTGGCCGTGGATCTTCACCTGCCCGTCGCGGCGGCCGATGAATTCGACGGTGCCGTCGGGCAGCCAGCGTGCGAGGTCGCCGGTGCGGTAGAGCCGGTCATCGGGGCCGCCAAAGGGATCGGGCACGAAGCGCTCGGCGCTGAGCGCGGGCTGCCGCAGATAGCCGCGGGCCAGCCCGTGGCCGCCGATGCAGAGCTCGCCCACGAAGCCGGTCGGCAGCAGTGCCATCGAGGGGCTCAGCACGCGCAGCACGGTGTCCTTGATGGGGCGACCGAGGGGGACGGAACGCAGGTCTTCGGGCAACGGTGACTCGATGCGATGCGTGGCTGCGAAGGTCGTGCACTCGGTCGGGCCGTAGCCGTTGCTCAGCGTGAGGCCAGGCAGGGCGGCCAGCGCACGCCGCACATGCGGCACCGACAGCGCTTCGCCGCCGGTGAAGAGATGCCGCAGGCCCGAGAGGTGGGCGGGGTCGTCGTCGACCACGGCGTTGAAGAGCGCGGCGGTGAGCCATGCCGTGTGCACGTGGTGGCGCGCGATGGTGTGCGCCAGGCCGGTGCCGGTCGGCACGCGCTCTTCATGGATGACGCAGCAGCCGCCGTTGAGCAGCGGGCCCCAGATTTCGAGCGTGGCCGCGTCGAAGCCGAGCGGCGCCGCATGCAGCATGGCGAGGCCGGGAGCGAGCTCGACGTAGTCCACACCCACCACGAGCCGCAGGATCGAGCGATGGCAGATCTCTATGCCCTTCGGCGTGCCCGTCGAGCCCGAGGTGTACATGACATAGGCCACCGATTCGGCATCGAGGGCCGGAGGATTCCATGCAGTGCGATTTGTGTTGTCTTCGTATTCGTCGAGCAACAAAACGCCGTGATGGGGGGGGATGAGGTACTGGTGCGCCTGTGTCGTGAGCACGTGGTGCGCGCCGGCCTCGCCGAGCATGTAGGCGACGCGCTCGGGCGGGAAATCCGTAGGCACCGGCACATAGGCGCCGCCGGCCTTGAGGATGCCGAGTTGGGCGACGATGGCCGCCATCGAGCGGTCGAGCAGCAGGCCGACGCCGTCGCCGCTGCGAACGCCCAGGCCCTGAAGGCGCTTCGCGAGTTCGTCGGAACGACGATCGAGTTCGCCGTAGCTCATCTGCGCGTCGCCTTGCGCGAGGGCGATGGCGTCGGGGGTGGCCATCGCCTGGCGCGCGAACATACCGGGCACCGTGAGGGCAGGGCTCACCGGGGCGAGGGCGGTGTTCCATTCGACGAGCTGAGCGGCCTGGTCGGCGCGCGGCAGCGTGTGGATGTCGTTCAGGGCCGCATCGGGGTGCTGCAGCAGGTCTTCGGCGGTGTCGACGAGGGCTGCGAGCAGCTGATCGATCGCGGCGGCATCCATCAGGCTTGCGGCTGCATCTATATAGAGGGCCGCCGAAGCAGCGTCGAAGCGCAGCCGCAGCGGAGCATCGGCGGCAACTTCTTCGCGCAGCCAGAGGGAGGTGGGCTGTGCCGTTGCTTGCGATGCCGAACGGCGACCGAGGTCCAGCTCGGCCAGCCAGGCGCCAGCGGCCTTGGTGGCGTCGAAGGCGACGGTGGTCGAGCAGCGCATCGGCGCGGCGCCTGCCTCATGCAGCACGGGCCAGAGGCCTCCGAGCCAGCGCGACTGCAGCAGCAGCCACGCGCCCGCGAAGAGGGTGTCCGGCAGCTGGCCGGTGGTGGCGAACCACTGGGTCCAACGCTGGGCGAAGCGGAGTTCGAGTGCCACCGCAGCGCTGCGACGGCCGGCCGATCCCTCCGAATTGGATCGCGGCACGAACAGGTCTTCCAGAGCGAGGTCCGGAGCACCGAGTGCTTGCGAAACAGTTTGAATTTCCATGTAAATATCCCAAAAGAAATACAATGGAAGCAATTGGGTGAATGGAAATTCCATTCACCCAATTAAGGAGGAGGAAGCTGACTTGCGTTCTTTTCGTGTCTTCATCCTAGGAGGTTTCCCTTGGCCAATGTGTGCACTTTAGGCCTCGGTTACAACTGGATAAGGTTATTTCGAAAACGTACTACCCGAATCGTCCCGTTCGAGGTAACTGATGCGTGATTTGGAGGAAAAAGCCCGCCGCGCGGGCCTTCCAAGCGCCCGAAAGAGCCTGCTGAAGCGGGGTACTCCTGGGGAGAAACAGGCGGCGCACAGGGGGAAATTCGCTGTCGACCGCTTTCTGGGCACGACCACCTCGGATCGCGCGCTACGCCGGGGAGTCATGCGGAAAACGCACTGGCATCACTGTCGAAAAGTGAAACATCCTTCCGGGCGCGACTGTTATGAATTGGATTAGTCTGTAACCGTATAAAAAATAACTGTACAAAACCTGAAAATCGCAAAGACTGAAAGAGTTATCGGCTTCAAATCTTCCGAGGGTAAAAATGCTCCGCGACATCCTATTACCCGATGTAGTTCTCACGCGCTGTGATTACTATTTGGAATCGATTCTTCCGAACAATTCAGATGCATTGACAGCCAACGCTACATACTTCGGCAATGCGACGTGGGCCAAGGAATATCTGGACTACTGCCACCGCGATGCGCATTTCCGCAGCCGCTGGCTCGCCGCCGGGGGCGATTGGACGGACAAGGTCGTTATCGACCTGGGTTGCGGGCCGGGTAACCTCTTCGCCACGCTGGGCGGCAGGCCCAGGCTGCTGATCGGCGTCGACGTGGCCGGAGGCTCGCTGGAACTGGCTGCGGGCCTGGGCTACACGGCAGTACTGGCGGATGCGGCGCACACGCCGTTCCGCTCGCAGGTTGCGGACATCGTGGCAATCAATGCATCGCTGCACCACTGCGACGACATGAAAGCGGTGCTGCAGGAAGGCGCTCGCCTCGTTAAGCCCAATGGCTTACTTATTACCGACCACGATCCGCAACTCACAGCCTGGGACTACAAGGGCCTGGCCAGGCTGATGTGGGATGCGCGGCTGTGGGTCTACCGCGCGACGGGGCACGGTTTTCACAAGACGGACAGTCAGCAGTTGTGGGGGCTGAGAACCGAAGTGCATCACCGGCCCGGCGACGGCGTGACGAAGGAGCTCTTCGAATCCACGCTGGAGCCGCTGGGCTTCGAGGTTCGCGTGCACCCGCACAACCACCAGATAGGAGCGCAGGCGCTGGCCGGCGACGTTGGGCCGGCGCAATGGAAATACCGCATGGGCAATGTGCTCTCGGGCCGCGACCCGAAAGCCCCCGCGAGCGCGCTGTCGCTGATGTGCGTTGCAAGGCGCAAGACCGCAGAAAAACTGCAGGCCAACTGAACGCCAGGCGACTGCTGGTAGCCTTCCCGGATTCTTCGAGCGCGGCCCCGGGCATCCGGGAGCGCGAGATTCAGTTATCCAGGAAGGAATCCGGTAGTGGTTGTGACAGGAAGGAACTGGCGCGCGGGCATTGCGCTGACCGCGGCATTGATGGTGGCAGCGTGCTCCACCTCCCCCAAGGCGCCAGTGGCAGGGCCGGGCGAGTACGTCGTCCAGCCGGGCGACACGCTCTATCGCATCGCGTCGAAGACCGGGCGTTCGCCGGGCGACATTGCCCGATGGAGCAATCTGCAGGACCCCGACAAGCTCGAAGCAGGGCAGGTGCTGCGCGTGGTGCCGCCCGGTGGCGGCGCATCGTCCGAGCCGCCTCCTCCCAGGAGCTCAGGTGCCGAGCGTCCGGAACGCCCCGAGCGTTCAAGGCCGCCCCGGGCCGCGGCGCCCGAGCCCGTCGCACCGCCGGCGTCGCGGCGCAGCGACTGGGCCTGGCCCGCGCAAGGCCAGGTCATCGCGGGCTTCAACGGCACCAGCAACAAGGGCGTCGACATCGGCGGCAGCGTCGGTGAGCCGGTGATGTCCATCGGCGCCGGCAAGGTGGCCGTGACGGAAACGCTGCGCGGCTACGGCAGCGTGCTGATGGTCGACCACGGCGGCTCTTATATGTCGGTCTACACCAATGTGCGTACGGTGCTGGTGAAACAGGGCCAGCAGGTGAAGCAGGGCCAGAAGATCGCCGAGATCGGCGGCGCGGACGGTGGGCGCGCCAGCCTCCACTTCGAGATCCGCTACCGCGGCAATGCGGTCGATCCGCGCCAGTACCTGCCTGCGAGGTGACCGGACGGGGCGGCCTCTGGCGAAAGGCATCCCCCAAATTGGCGATATCGCGGTGCCCGTGAAATGCGCAGACTCTCACCCTTGGTCTGAAAAAAAGGGGCGGTAATGGAACTCGTGCATTGGCTGTTCATCATTTTTGGCATCGCGTTGGCGCTCACCACGCAGTGGTGCCTTCTTGCACCGTTCAGCCTCGAGTGGAAGCCGCTGCGCGACCAGATCACCGAACAGGTCACGCAGTCGGTCGCGCTGCTCGAAGAGTGCGCATCGGGAATGGACGCCAGGCGCTAGCCTCCCGGCCGGTTCGGCCCGCCTGCCGCCGCAGGCCCTCTAAGATGCTCGCTCTTTCTGGATGACGTGAAGACGCGAGAGGCAAAGGGAGGGCCACGCATGATTTCTTTGCTCCACACCGCGGACTGGCAGATAGGCCGCGTGTTCTCGCAGTTCGAGCCCGACGACGCCGCGGCACTGTTCGAGGCGCGTTTCAAGGTGGTCGAGCGGCTGGCCGCCATTGCGGCCGAACGCAAGGTCGATGCCGTGCTGGTCGCGGGTGATGTGTTCGACCTGCAGACCGTGTCGGACAAGACCATCCGGCGCATGTTCAACGCCATGCAGGGCTTTTCCGGCCCCTGGCTGCTGATTCCGGGCAACCACGATTCGGCGCTGAGCGAATCGGTCTGGAGCCGTGCGCAGCGGCTGGGCGCCATTGCACCGAACATCGTCTGCTGCCTAGAGCCGAAGCCCCACACGGTGGCGGGCAAGTTCACGCTGCTGCCCGCACCGCTCACGCAGCGCCATACCTACGGCGACCTCACCGACTGGTTTGCCACGGCGCCAAGCGAAGAGGGGCTGCCCCGCATCGGACTGGCGCACGGCTGCGTGCAGGGCATCCTGTCCGAAGACATCGACTCGGCCAATCCCATCGCGACCGGGCGTGCGGCGCAGGCTCGGCTCGACTACCTCGCGTTGGGCGACTGGCACGGCACGCGGCAGATCGACGACCGCACCTGGTACGCGGGCACGCCCGAGACCGACCGCTTCAGGGCCAACGATTCCGGGCAGGCGCTGCTGGTCGGCATCGCCGGTGCCGGGGCGGTGCCGACGGTCGAAGCACTTCGCACAGGCCAGTTCGATTGGCAGCAATGGGAGCCGCGCCTTGCGGTGCCTTCCGACATCGACGAACTGGTCGAAAAGCTGGAGCAGGTGAGCAGCAGCGACGTGCTGCAACTTCGCGCGCAGGGCACTTGCGACCTCAACGGCCACAACAGGCTGAGCACCGCGCTGGACGCCGCCCGCGCTCGCGCCCGTGCGCTGGTGTGGGACGGCGAAGCGCTGCGGCTGGAGCCCACGGAAGACGACATCCAGGCGCTGCACGCCGACGGCTTTGTCGGCGAGGCGCTTCAGGAGTTGCGCGCGCAGCAGGGCGATGCCGATGCTGAACTCGCCCGCGACGCGCTGCTCACGCTCGCCCGCATCCTCGACGCGCAGGGAGCCGCCGCATGAAGTTGCAGCGTCTTCGCATCGAGAACTTCAAGCTGTTCCGCGCACCGCTCGAAATAGACGGCTTCACCGACGGACTGAATCTCTTCGCGGCGCCCAATGAGTCGGGCAAGTCCACCGTCGCCGAGGCCATTCGCGCCGCCTTCTTCGAGCGGCATCGCTCCAGCGCGGTCGAGCATCTGCGGCCATGGGGGGAAAGCTCGGCAACGCCCACCGTCGAGGTCGACTTCGAACTCGACGGCAAGCCATGCCGGCTCACCAAGGCCTTCCTCGGCAAGAAGCGCTGCGAGCTGGTCATCGACGGCAAGTCCATGGACGGTGCGGTGGCCGAAGACCACCTGGCGGCACTGCTGGGCTTTCGCTTTCCGGGCAAGGGTGCCAGCACGCCGGAGCACATGGGCATTCCGGGCCTGCTGTGGATCAAACAGGGCACCTCGCACGACATTGCCAGCGCCGTGGGCTTTGCCAGCGACCACCTGCGCAACGCACTGGGCGAATCGCTGGGCGAGCTGGCCTCCAGCAACGGCGATGCGGTGCTGAAGGCGGTTGAGAGCGAGCGCAACGAACTGCTCACGCCTGCCGCCGGAACACCGCGCGGCGCCTTCGCGGATGCCGTCAGGCTGCGCACGGAACTCGAAGCCGACATCGAACGGCTGCGTGCCGACATCGAGTCCTATCAGTCGGGCGTGGACCGCCTCTCAGGCCTGCGCCGCGATCACCAACGAGACGAAGCCGCGCGGCCCTGGACGGCGTTGCGGGAGCAACTCGTCATCGCACGGCAACGGCTGGAAGAAGCCAAGGGGTTGAACGACAGGAAGACCGCGCAGGACGCCGCGCTCAGGCAGATCACCGCTCAGGTGAATTCCTGGCGCACCCAACTCCAGGCGATGGAGCGCGAGGAAGCCACGGTCGTCCTGCGCGAGAAGAATCTGCAGGCGGCACAAGAAGGCTTGGCCAAGGCGCTAGGTGAACTGCAGGCGTGGGAACCCCGCCACGCGGCTGCGGCGAAGGCCGATGCCGGCGCGCGCGACAACCTCCGCCTGGCGCGGCAGGCGGCCTCCCGCATCGCGCAGGAGAAAACCGTCGAAAGCCTGGCCGAGCAGCTTGAGACACTCGTACAGAGCCACGAGAAGGCAAAGGGCGAGCAGGACAAGGTCACTCGCCTGCAGGCCGAGGCACAGGCTCTCGCGGTGCCGGAAGGCGAGCTCAAGCGGCTTCAGCGCTGCGCCGATGCGCATCGCACGGCGCAAGCCCGGCTCGATGCGGTGGCGACGGCCCTGGAGTTCGAGCTGCAGCCCACAGCGCGGGTCCAGGTCGCCGGCACCGAGCTTTCAGGCTCGAAGCGCCAGACCGTCATCGCGCGGACCGACATCGAGATCGAAGGCGTAGGCCGCATCACGGTGCTGCCGGGCGGGGCCGACCTGGAAAGCCTTGCCATCGAACGCGACCGCGCGCGCGACGAACTCGCCGGGCTGTTGCAGGCCCTGCGCGCGGAGAGCGTGGCCGCCGTCGAAGAGCGCATGCGGCTGCAGGCGTTGCGCAAGGGGGAAGCCGGTGCGGCGATGGCCGTGCTGGCTGCGCTGGCACCGAAGGGGCTGAGCGCGCTTGCCGCGGACATCGCCATGCGCGAGGCCCGACTGGCTGAAGCAAGGCAGGTCCTGCAGGGCATGCCGCCGGCCGACGCGGCGATGCCGTCGAGCGCGCAGGCCGAATCGGAGGAGGGCGCCGCGCGCGCGGCGCTGGAGACAGCGTCCGCGGCGCTCAACGACGCCAAGGTCGCCGCCGGCAATGCGCGCGAGCAGGTCAAGGCCGCCGAAGACGAACTCGCGGCGGTCAAGGCCACGCTGAACGACCCGACGCGCGCCAGCCGCAAGACGGAAGCCGGCACCGCATTGACGGATGCGCTGGCGCTGCAGTCGGCCCTGCAAGACAAGATCGCTGAGTTGGCGCAGCAGTTGCAATCCGCGAACCTGCCGGTGCTCGCACAGGACGTGGAACGGCTGGAGCAAAGCGTCAAGCAGGCCGAGGCCACGCACAGCCAGCGGGCCAACGAGATCACCCGACTTGAAGCCGAACTCGAAGCCAGGGGCGCGCTGGGCCAGGAAGAAGCTGCGTCGGAAAAACAGCGCGAACTCGAGCACGCAACACGCCGCTGCGCCGAACTCGAACGCCGGGCGAAGGCGCTCGACCACCTGCTCAAGCTGCTGCGCGAAAAGCGCTCGGCCCTGGCACGACGCCTGCGCGCGCCGCTGCAGAAGCACCTCGACCACTATCTGCAGATTCTTTTCCCCGGTGCGCAGGTCGAAGTCGGCGACGATCTTTCGCCGGGCCGCATCACGCGGCAAGGCCTGCGAGGCGCCCAGAGCGGCGCGTTCGAAGAGCTCAGCGTGGGCGCGCGGGAACAGATGGGCGTCGTCGCCCGGCTGGCCTATGCGGACCTGTTGAAGGAAGCGCGCAAGCCGACCTTGCTCATCCTCGACGATGCGCTGGTGAACACCGACGAAGAGCGCCTGGGGCAGATGAAGCGGGTGCTGTACGACGCGGCAACGCGGCACCAGATATTGATCTTCAGTTGCCATCCGGAGGCCTGGCGCGATCTCGGGGTCGTGGCGCGCAGCATCCCGTGACGTCTTGGGGCCGCGACGCCCATCGGCAATCACACTATCCAGAATATCCGGCCGGTCGCTAAACTGCGCCGTCATGCGTCGCTGGCTTTGTACGTCCGCAGTTATCGCCTTTCTGTGCTGTCACGGGTTGGCCGTGCTTGCCCAGAACATGGCGGGCTTCGGGCAGCACCAGGCCAACGTCGCGCAGGTGCATCAGGCAAGCGCCTGCGAGCCTCATCAGGGCCACGCCGGCTCTTCGGTCCTGGATAACGGCATCGACTCCGACGAGGTGGACCTTGCCGCCGGAAGGCGCGAGATTTCACTGCCGGTCCTTAGACCGGAAGCCCCCTTGGAATTTGCCGTGACGGTCTTGCCGTCCGCGCCTCTCGAACGGCCCATGCGGCCGCCACAACTCCTCTCCTTCTTCGCATAGGTCGTCCAGTTTCGACCTGGGGCCTGCGGGCCCTGCTCATTGCGTGTGCTCGCGCCGTCGGCATTGGCGGCCGTCCGATGCACATCGCCATCAAGAGGACGAAGAAGAGGAGAAAAACCATGGAGCAATCGAGTGACGTGATGTTTGCCAGGCTGGCCGATTTCAGGATCGACGCCGAATTGCTGAGGCAGCATTTCCTGGCACACGTGAAGCCGCTGCCGTCGACGCCATATCGCGACAACCGCGTGGACTACATCGGTTGGGCAGTCACAAGCCGCGACGGCACGCTGGAAGACGGCATCCGGCGGATTCCCGCAAAGAATGCGCGTGGCGTCACGCCGACAGACGCCTGCAGCGGCTACCTGGCCCGGGTGATGAATGCGCTGCGCAGCCATGGCCTGACGCCCTTCAGGGCCCGGATCATGCAGCTCGAAAGCGAGGGCGAGGAGATGCCGCTGCACAACGATGCGGCCAAGGAAACCTGGCGCCTGCACATCCCTATCATCACCAACCCCAATTGCTTCTTCGAATGGCAGCGCGCCGACGGCAGCATCGAGAGCGTTCATCTGCCCGCCGACGGCTCGGCCTGGCTGGTGCGGGTGGATGTGAACCACAGGGCCGTCAATCGAAGCCAGCAGCCGTCCAACCGGGTTCATCTGCTGATGGGACTGGATGCCAATCCATCCTTCGAGATGTTGACTGAGCCCTGGTTGCCTGTGCTCCAGCAGCAGTTGGTGGCTTGAGCTCTCATGAAGAATGCCCGATGGCTGGTGTGCCTGGTGGCAGCTGTGCTGCCCGTCGCTGCGCAGGAAGCCGAGGCCGGCCGTTGCCGGGTGGAGCGCAGCGCAACGCTCTCCCAGCTCGACCGCGTCTATGTGCGCGACGAGTTCCGCATCCGCTACACGCTGGAGGGGGCCCACGCGCTGCCGGACATTCGCGACCTCGACCGCAACGGCATACCCGACAAGGTGCAGGACGTGGCAACGCAACTGGTCGTGGGGCGCAGGCTGTTCACCGATGTGATGGGGCTGACGCACCCCATGCGCCAGCCACGCTATGCACGCGCCACTTCGATCGACGTATTCCTGCTGAAGATGGAGAAGGGCAACGGGATGTCCTACGACGAGGTGATGAACTACCGGCTGGGCTCCGACGAAGCGGCCGGCGGCTGTGCTCTTCGCATCGATCTGCTCAACCGCCACGCGAACCAGAACGTGACGCCGATCCACGAGCTTTTTCATCAGTACCAGTACGGCTACACCATGTTCAAGGCGCGCTGGTTCCTGGAAGGCACCGCGCGCTGGTCGGAATACGCGCTGCGCCCCGGAAGCGGACCGCAGCAGCCGTTGCCGGCCACACTGCCGGTACTGCGCGAGCAGGTGTTCTCGCAGACCTACGGGGCAAGCGGCATGTGGAACCGTCTGGCGGGCATGCTCGACCCCGACGGCCGGCTCAGGCTGCCGTCCGGCCTGGTGCAGACCACTTACGTCGATGGCAGCCTGGTCATCCAGGACGATCAATTGCACGGCGCGGCCTTCATCAAGGCGCTGCTGGAGGCGCTAGGCCCGCTCGACCGGCAGGTCGCGGCGCGAAATGGCTGGCCGGTATTCGGCTGGAAGGAGGAGGATCAGCGCTCTTCCGCGTACGACACTGAGATATTCAAAGGCGTGCTCCAGGCGACGCGGAGTGAAGCGGCGCGCTCGAAGGCCCGTAGATCGGCCGAACTGGAAGAATTTCTTGCGCTGGAGGCGCTTGTGAAAAAGGATGTGCCATGAGTCTGGGTGAACTGCTGGCGTCGGCCCGGCCCGCGATTGCAACCTTGTGGGATGAATGCACGAGCGCCAGCGCCGGCATCGACGCAGAGGCCGCGGGCGTGCTCTTCATGTCGGTCTGCAACGGGAAGGAGCGGGCCCATGTCGTCACCATCCGCGGAAAGAATTTCGAGCAGGCATGGGTCAGGGGGGCGCAGTTGCTGAATGCCTGGCTGCGCAAGCAGAAGGGCGCCGCGCCAATCTGGCTGCGGGTGGACGTGGTGCACACCGTGCACGCCATGTCCTGGCAGGAACTGAAGCATGGCCTTTCGACGACCAAGCGCAACTACTTTCGCCATGGCATCGCGTTCAAGCCCGATTTTTCCGTGGCCATTCTCGAGCCTGAGATTGGTGCGCACGCCGTGCTGTACGACGGCGCACTCGAAGAAGCGACACCCAATGCGGCCAATCTCAAGCTCTACGGCAAGTACCGCTACGGGCAGGAGCTGGAGTGGCCGACCCAGGCGCAGCAGCCGATCTGGGTCTTCGACACGCGGGCAGTGTTCACCGACGGCAGGCAGCTTCACACCATCGAGCATCAGGGACGGGGCAAGGGCCATCGCGTCATGCCGAACTGGGATGCGAGCCAGGTGCACGACATCGTTGCGACCAGCACCGCATACCTCGCACGGCAGGTCAAGCCGACCGGCCAGTACCACTACGGCTGGTTTCCCTGCTTCGACCGTCCCATTCCCACCTACAACGCGCTGCGGCACGCCAGTTCCACCTACGCGCTGCTCGAAGGCTGGGAGCTGACGCAGCGCTCCGAGCACAAGGCCGCGATCGACCGGGCGCTGGCCTACCTCACGCAGACGCTGATCCAGCGCGCCACGCTGCCCGGCGGAGAGCAGGGCGCTTTCCTGGTGGATGTCGACAACGACAACGAAATCAAGCTGGGCGGCAACGCCGTGTGCCTGCTGGCGATGGTCAAGTACACCGAACTCACCGGCGACTGGCAATACCTGCCGCTGATGGAGCAGCTGGCCCTGGGCATCGTGCACATGCAGGACCCGGGCTCGGGCCGCTTCGTGCATGTGCTGAACCACCCCGACCTCAGCGTGAAAGAAGAGAACCGGATCATCTACTACGACGGCGAGGCCGCCTTCGGCCTCATGCGCCTGTACGGGCTGACCAATGATCCACGCTGGCTGCAGACCGTGGAGAAAGCATTCGGGCATTTCATCGAAGCCAGACACTGGCAGGCCCACGATCATTGGCTGAGCTACTGCGTCAACGAACTCACGCTCTACAGATCGGACGAGCGCTACTACCGCTTCGGCCTGGACAACGTGCGCGACCATCTGGACTTCGTGCTCGAGCGCATCACCACCTTTCCGACGCTGCTGGAACTGATGATGGCAGCGCAGAAGATGATCGCGCGCATGCAAGCCGACCCGCAGCACGAGCACCTGCTGCGCGGCTTCGACATCGACAAGTTCTACCGGGCCCTGGAGCAGCGTGCCCGCTACCTGCTGACGGGCCACTTCTGGCCCGAGATCGCCATGTTCTTCAAGAACCCGGGGCGCATCGTGGGCAGCTTCTTCATCCGCCATCACAGCTACCGCGTGCGCATCGACGATGTGGAGCACTACCTGTCGGGCTATGTCGCGTACTGGAAGTACCTGCAGGGCGGCGGGCGGCCTTTCCTGACGCAACAGGAAGAGGCAAGGCAAGCGGCACCAGCCGCCTTCGCGCAGACGTAGCGGTGTCTCTTGCCGCCCGGAAACGCTCCGGGTAGGCGGTTTGTCATGGTCCCGAGCCCAAGCGGGCAGGGCGCTTGACTCCCCTGCAAAGGGGCGCTTCGCTCATGTGCGAAGACAGCGCGATTCCTAAAGTCATCCCCAGGCCGAACGCTTCTGCCCATGCCGGGCAAACAGGCGATTCGGGCCGGTCACGACAAACGGGGAACACGCATGGAACTGCTCGCACCACTGCCAAGAACCTTCATGAACCTGCTGCGGGAAGACGCAGGCATGTCGTTCATGGAGGTCGCGCTGATCGGCGCTCTGGTGATGGTCGTGTGCCTGCTCCTGTTGCTCGCCATCCGGCGCAGCGCCTGACCCACGGAGCCAACCATGCAAGACCTCGACGCTGTTCTCGAACTGCTGGCAATGCTGGCTACAGACGTTCGAATGCTCGCGCTCGTCGCACTGCTCGCAGTGGCTGCCGTCAGCGATTGGCGCTCCTACCGCATTCCCAACTGGCTGACCTTCGGCGGGGCGCTCTTCGCGCTCATCTACGGGACGCTTGCCGCCCGCACGCCGACTGCAGGCGCAATGAGCGCTTTCGGTGGCCTGGGCGTGGGCTTCGCCGCGATGCTGCCGTTCTATGTCTTGGGATTGATGGGAGCGGGCGACGTGAAGCTCATGGCCATGGCCGGGGCCTTCATCGGCCCGCAGCAGACGCTGATGGCGGTGCTCTTCACCTTCATTGCCGGAGGCGTGGCGGCACTGGTGTTCGCCATCCACCGCCGTCGCCTGGCGCACATGCTGGCCAACGTCAAGACGGCGGCGCAAGGCATGGCGATCTCGAGCATGGCGGGCATCCGCCCTACGGGGCACGTTCACATGAGCCAGTCCGTGGGAAAGCTGCCCTACGGCATCTGCATCGCGGCGGGCACGGTGGTCGAAGTGCTCGCGCATCAACTGGGCTATGTCTAGCCCTCCCATCTTTTACCTGCGACGGAGGTTCGTATGAAGAACATCAAGGCAATCGGGCTGATCCTTCTGGCCCTTCTGACGGGGCTGGCGGCCGCGGTCTACGCGGCCGGGTGGATCTCCAGGCAAAGCGGCATCGCGTCCAACAAGGTCGTGGTGGCTGCCGTCGACATCGAACTGGGCAGCCGCGTCAACGCGCAGATGCTGTCCACGGTCGACTGGCCCAGCGGCTCCACGCCGCACGGCTCGTTCAGCGACATCAAGGCGCTGGAGGACCGCGTGGTGAAGGTCGGCGTGCTGCGCGGCGAAGCCATCATGGAAGGCAAGCTGGCGCCGGTGGGCACCCAGGGCGGGTTGTCGGCGGTGATCGCCAGTGGCAAGCGAGCCATGACGGTGCGCGTAAACGACGTGGTCGGCGTCGCCGGCTTCGCGCTGCCGGGCAACTACGTCGACGTGATGGTCAACGCCCAGCAGGACAAGGGCCGTGGCGAGGAGGCGTCGCAGATCAGCAAGACCGTACTCGAGAAAGTGCTGGTGCTGGCGGTGGCACAGGAGGCCAACCGCGACGACACCAAGCCCAAGGTCGTGAGCGCCGTGACGCTCGAACTCTCGCTCGAGGACTCGGAAAAGCTCGACCTGGCACGCAGCGTGGGAACGCTGTCCCTGGTGCTTCGCAACCAGATGGACAAGACCACGGTCGCCACCGGCGGCATCACCAAGGGCCAGCTGTTCGGCGAGAAGGCCATCGTGCAAGTCTCCACCGCTGCTGCGCCGGCCCCGGCCCGCCCGCGTATTCATCGTGCAGGCCCCGCCGCGCAGCCGGCTTCCCAGTGCGTGGAAGTCATCCAGCACGCGGGCAGCTCGCTGACCTGTTTCTGATCCGGTTCATCAGGAGGAACACCAAGTGCGCCATATCTCAACAACACTCGCCAGTCTGCTGGCGACCCTCGCGACAGTGGCGGTTCCCGCCATGGGCGCGGAGGTCGCGGCAACCGCCTCGGCCACGGCCGCCATGCCCGCCGCAGCACTTGCAACGCCTCCGGCGGCGGCGGGCAACGCCGCCAACGCCCGACGCTGCACCGCCATCATTCCGGACGACCAGCCAACCCAGGCCGTGCTGGGCAAGTCGGTGGTCATTCCGCTGAAGGCGCGTGTGGTGCGCATCGTGGTCAGCGGCCAGCCGTCGGCAAGGGCACCCGCTGCCGCTGCCGCCGCCGTGCCGGCAGGCATGCAGCCCGCACCGGCCATGACCGCCAATGCGAACACCGGCGATGGCGTTGCCGATGTCGATGTGACGTTGCTGAGCCCGACCGACCTGTTCTTCCGCGGCCGCCAGGCAGGCTCGATGAACGTCGTGCTGCAGAGCGCCGACGGCACCTGCTACATCAAGGACGTGATCGTCACCATCGATCCGATGGCGCTGCAGGCCAAGCTGGCGGAGCTGATGCCCGAAGAGCGCCGCATCCGTGTGCGCAGTGCAGAAAAATCCATCGTGCTCACCGGCGAGATCAGCGACGCGCTCAAGCTCGACGACGTGATGAGCCTGGCATCGGCCTACGGCGCGGACGGCAAGAAGGTGGTGAACCTGCTGCGCATCGCGACACCGCAGCAGGTGATGCTCGAAGTGAAGATCGCCGAGGTCAGCAAGACCCTGCTCGACCGGCTGGGCGCGCGCGTCGGGATTGCGCGTTCGGGCAACGGCGGGCTGAACAACTACTCACTGATCTCGAATTTCCTGAGCACGGGCGCGGGCCTGGTCCAGGCGCTACGCATCGGCCGCACCTCGCTGACCATCGACGGCCAGAAGGACGACGGGCTGGTTCGCATTCTTGCGGAGCCCAACATCATGGCCATCAGTGGCCAGCAGGCCAGCTTCCTTTCGGGCGGCAAGATCTTCATTCCGGTGGCGCAAAGCTCCGCCGGCGGCAGCGGGACGAACATCACGCTGGAAGAGAAGGAGTTCGGCATCGGGGTCAAGTTCACCCCCACGGTGCTCAACGGCGACCGGATCAACCTCAAGATGGTGTCCGAGGTGTCAGACCTGACGCAGACCGGTTCGCCCTTCACCACGGTCGGAGGCGTTACCGCGGTGCTGCCCTCGCTGACGGTGCGGCGCGCCGACACCACCGTGCAGCTCAATGACGGGCAGAGCTTTGTCATTGCGGGGCTCATCAAGAGCAATGTGAACGAGACCATCAAGCGCTATCCGGGCCTGGGCGAAGTGCCGGTCATGGGTGCGCTGTTTCGCAGCACCGAGTTCCAGAACGAACAGACCGAGCTGATGTTCGTCATCACGCCGCGCCTGGTTCGTCCGCTGGCCGAGTCGCCGCGGGTACCGACGGACAACCACGTCGTTCCCAGCCGCGCCGAGGTTTATTTCAACGGCGCCCTTGAAAGCGCCACCCCGGCACCGGCCGCCCCGGCCAGCGAAACCCCGTGAGGAGCACCGTCATGTTCATCAGATCGACCGCCATTGCGCTCGCATGCCTTTTTGCCACCGGCTGCTCGCATGTCACGCCCAACTACGACGCGCGCTTCGGCGACGCGGTGCGCGATGCAAGGAAAAAGATGACGCTGAACCCGAACGCCGGCAAGAACGGTGACCCGGTCGCGGGCATGGACGGCCGCTCGGCGCGCGAGTCGATGAATCAGTACCACGAGTCCTACAAGTCGCCGCCGCCGGCGGTCAACGTCATCAACATCGGCGGCGGCATCGGTAGCCAGGGCGGCGGCTCGGGCAAGTGACGGGCTGCGTTTTTCTCTCGAATTCGATCCTCGAAGTCTTTACCTGGAAAGGAGAGCGCCACGAACTGCAACGAACTTTTTTCCCTCACCACACCATTGTTTTCAAACCTGATTTCCAACTGTTCAAACCTTGAAAGGAAAGAACCATGAAGAACTTTCTCCAGGCCATCGGCCAATCCACCCGCGGCTTCCTCCGCGACGATGACGGCGCACAGATCGTCGAGTACGCACTGATCATCGCCGTCATCTCGATCGCGCTGATCGTCGCACTGCGGGCGCTCACCACCGGCGCCAGCTTCACGACCTTCATCACTCATGTGAGCAACTGCCTCACAGGAGTGTCCTGCCCATAAGCAGATTGAGGGGCGGGGCGGGCAGGGCTGTTGCCCGATCCGATGTCCGCTTCCGCCACCCTCTTCAACAAGGAAGCGAGGTAGTCACCATGTTCAAGTCATTCCTGCAGGACGAGAGCGGCGCACAGATCGTCGAGTACGCATTGATCATCGCCGTCATCTCGATCGCGCTGGTCGTTGCACTGAGGGCGCTCACCGACAACGGCGGCAGTTTCGGGACCTTCGTCGATCACGTGAGCAACTGCCTCACCGGAGTGTCCTGTCCATAAACAGTGCGAGGGTGGGGCGGGCTGGCTTGTCCACGGCTCGCAGCCCACCGTTCAGGCGGCCTGCTCAACACAGAAGCGAGGTTCTCATCATGTTCAAGTCATTCATGCAGGACGAGCACGGTGCCCAGGTGTTCGAGCACGCACTCACCCGCGTCACCAATTGCCTCAACGGTTCGGGTTGTTCCTGAGCCTTTTGTGCCGAATCACCCTCACTGCGCACGAGGCCCACCATGCAAGTTCGTTGTACTCGTCATCACCGCCAGCGTGGCGCGATGATCGTCACTGCCGCGCTGCTCCTGTTGTTCCTGTTGGGCTTCATGGGCATTGCGCTCGACTTTGGCCATCTGTTTGTCGTCAAGACCGAACTGCAGACGGCGGTGGACAGTTGCGCGCTGGCCGCGGCGCGCGAGCTCGACAAACAGGGCTCGGCGATCACGCGGGCAAAGAGCGCCGGCCAGACGGCCGGCAATGCGAACCGGGTGAACATGCAGTCGGCCACCTGGAGCGGGCAGGGCCAGATCGTGGCCACTGAAATCACCTTCCGCGATGCCGCCTATGCGTCCACGATCGATCCCGCCGTGGCCGTCTACGCGCAGTGCGCGCACAGCCAGCCCAACATCAAGATGTGGCTGATGCAGGCCCTGGGTGCCTTTTCGGGTGACACCGCAGGCAATCCGGCGACCCGCAGCGTGGCGGCGAGCGCAGTCGCCACCCGCGCCAGTGCACAGACCGCGTGTCCCATTCCGGTTGCGATGAAGCCCAAGCCGGGCGGCACGGCACCGAACTACGGCTTCGCCATCGGCGAATGGGTGAAGCTCATCCAGGCGCAGAACGCGGCCGTGGGCGGCCAGATCGGCTGGGCGAATCTCGACGGCAGCAACAGCGCCTCGGAAACCGAAGCCGAGCTCAACGGCCGTTGCGGCACTAGGGTGGGCGACACGCTCGGCACGCCCGGCGTGCAGACCTCGGTGGCCGATGTCTGGAACCAGCGCTTCGGTATCTACAAGAACAGCGGCGATCCGAGCGTGGGACGACCCGACTACACCGGCTACGCCTACACCTCGCTCAACTGGCCAGCGCAGTTCAATGCCTATAGCGGCCCGCCGAACGGGGGAGTGCAGAATTTCCTGACCAAGCGGGCCGCCTTCGCGTCGTGCGCCGACACCGGCACGAAAGTGAATGGCTCGGGCAGTTGCGAATCGATCACCGGGCTGTCGCTCAACGGTTTCCAGAAGTTGGCCAACCCCGGCAACGTCGCCGGAGGCCACATGCAGTACGGCCTGGACCGTCGCTTCGTCACGGTGCCTGTCATTGACGGCGGCAACCACGTGATCGACTACGCCTGCATGCTGATGCTGCAGCCGCTGAGCATTCCGATGACCGATACGCAGCTGGAATTTCGCGGCAATGCGGGCGCCGCGGGCAGCCCCTGTACCACCGGCGGATTGGCTGGCGGATCGGCAGGCCCACTGGTTCCGGTCCTGGTGAGGTAAGCATCATGAAAAATTCCCATCGCACTCAGCATGGCACCGCACTGGTCGAGCTGGCGCTGATCATCCCGCTGCTGCTGCTATTGACCTTCGTCACCACCGAGTTCGGCCGTGCAATGTATGAGTACAACGCCGTCGTCAAATCGACCCGCGACGCGGTGCGCTACCTGTCGGTGCAGACGCCCAACACGCACGTCGCCGAGGCACGCAACCTGATCGTGTACGGCAACACCGCTGGCACCGGAACGCCGCTGGCACGCGGGCTGAGCCTTTCGAACGTGCCGGCCGGCAGTTGTTGCACCTGGCAGTCGGCCGGTGCGGGCCCGATCATCACCACGGTCACGGTGCGTGTCAGCAGCTACACCTTCCATTCGATGTTCCGTTCGGTGATGGGTGTCGTCTTCGCCGACGCGAACGGCAACATCGTCTTCAGTGACATCACCGCCACCATGAGGGCTCCGTCATGAGACACCACGTCAACGGCGCGACGACCGTCGAATTCGCCCTGGGATTGCTCATCTTCCTCATGTTCGTTCTGGGCATCGTCGACTTCTCGCGCATGCTGTTCACGTGGAGCGCGGCCCAGGAGGCCACGCGCACAGGGGCCAGGTATGCGGTGGTATGCGACGACACGGCCCAGCAGGCGCTCGTGCTCGCCCGCATGAAGGCGCTGCTGCCGCAGATCAACACCGTCTCGGTGGCGTGGGAGCCGTCGGGCTGCACGGCGGCGACCTGCCAGGGCGTCACCGTCAGCATCACCGGCCTGAACTACCAGTGGATCTCTCCCATCGTGGGCGCCACAGCGCCACTGATCCCCATGCCTGGGTTCTCGACCTACCTGCCGCGCGAGGTCATGCGCAAGGACCCGAACAGCGCGGCCATCTGTTCCTCGTAACGCACCGGACACGACCATGAAGATCGCCATCATTTCTCCCAATCCGAACCATCTCCAGGACATGCGCAAGGTCCTCGAGGCGCGCTCGCATCACGTGTCGCTTTTCGAAGGCGGCAAGAGCCGTATGCAGTGGGTCGTCGAGAAGGCGGCTCCGGAGCTCCTGCTGGTCGACGGCATGTGCTGCGATCTCCAGGAGCTCGCGCTGGTGGAGAAGCTCACGATGCAGCACCCGGCAATCGCGGTGGTGCTGCTGTGCGCCATGCAGACGCCGGAGTTCCTGATCCACGCGATGCGTGCGGGTGTGCGCGAGGTGCTGCCGTCGCCCTCTGACACCGTCGCGCTCGAAGCCGCCGTCGAGCGCATCGGGCTCAAGATGGCAGGCACGCAGGCCCGCAGCCCTGGGCAGGTCGTGGCGTTCATGCCCTGCAAGGGCGGCAGCGGAGCGACCTTTCTCGCGACCAACATCGCTCACCAGCTCTCGCGGGAGCGCTCGGTGCTGCTGATCGACCTGAACCTGCAGTTCGGCGATGCGCTGTCGTATGTCAGCGATATGCGGCCGACCTCCACGATGGCGGACGTTGCGCGCGACATCGGCCGCCTCGACGCCTCGCTGCTCGCGGCCAGCGTGGTGCGCGTGGCGCCGGGCTTCAGCATCCTGCCTGCACCCGACGATCTTTCGCGCGCGCTGGAGGTGAAGGCCGAACACATCGACGCGATCCTGCAGGTTGCGCTGCCGATGTACGACTTCGTGCTGTTCGACCTCGGCACGCGCATCGACACGCTCTCGATCAAGGTGCTGGACCGCGCGGACCGCATCTTCCCCGTGCTGCAGCCAAGCCTGCCGCACATCCGCAACGTGACGCGGCTGATGCAGGTGTTCAAGTCGCTGGGCTACGCACCAGGCAAGGTCGAGCTACTCGTGAACCGCAGCGCCGGCGGCGGGGAGATCGGGTTGTCGGACATGCGCCGCTCACTCGTCGGCGCGACGCTCACGATCGTGCCGGACGGTGGCAAGGACGTGGATGCGTCCATCAACCGGGGCGTGCCGCTGGCGGAGATGTCGCGCGGCAGCGCGCTCGCCAAGCGGCTTGCCGAAATTGCTCAAACGCTCAGTCCGCGGCAGGAGGCGACGCCCAGCTTCATCGGACGGCTCTTCCGCCGCGCATAAGTAGCACAGGATCATTCCCCAACAGCAAGGCAGGTTCCCATGTCATTCAGAGAACAGCTCAATGCGATCGAAGCCGATCCCACTGCACGGCCCGAAGGGCACACAGCCGACCTGACCACACCGCCCTTTGCGTCGGATGCCTACAAGTTGCTGAAGGAGCGCATGCACCTGAAGCTGCTGGAGCGCTTCGACCTGGCGGCGCTCGAAACCCTGAAGCCCGAAGTGCTGCGCCAGGAAATCTCGACCATGGTCACGCGGCTGCTGCAGGAAGAGCCCGAGGCGCTCAACGACATCGAGCGGCGCACGCTGATTCGCGACATCCAGCACGAGATGCTCGGCTTCGGGCCGATCGAGCTGTTGATGGCGGACCCATCCGTCTCGGACATCCTGATCAATTCGCACGAGAAGATCTACGTCGAGCGCCGGGGCCGGCTGGAGCTGACCAACGTCAGCTTCACCGACGAGAAGCACCTGCTGCGCATCATCGACAAGATCGTCTCGCTGGTGGGGCGGCGCATCGACGAGTCCAGCCCCATGGTCGATGCGCGGCTGCCCGACGGCTCGCGCGTCAATGCGGTCATCGCGCCGGTGGCGCTGGACGGGCCGATGATGTCGATCCGCCGTTTCGCGAAGATCCCGCTGCGCATGGAGAACCTCGTGAACGAGCTCAAGACACTGACGCCGCCGATGGCGCAGATGCTCGAGGGGCTGGCCCAGGCGAAGGTCAACATGCTCATCTCCGGCGGCACGGGCGCTGGCAAGACCACGCTGCTGAACATTTTGTCGGGCTTCATTCCGCCGACCGAACGCATCATCACCATCGAGGACGCCGCTGAACTCCAGCTGCAGCAGCCGCACGTGGCACGCATGGAAACGCGGCCGATGAACATCGAAGGCAAGGGCGAGATCACGCAGCGCGCGCTGGTGCGCAATGCGCTGCGCATGCGGCCCGACCGCATCGTCATCGGCGAAGTGCGCGGCGCCGAGGCGGTGGACATGCTGCAGGCGATGAACACAGGCCACGAAGGCTCGCTCACCACCATCCACGCCAATACGCCGCGCGATGCGTTGGCACGGCTGGAAAACATGATCGGCATGGCGAACCTGAACCTGCCGCACCGCACCGTGCGCCAGCAGATCGCTTCGGCCATCACGGTGGTCGTGCAGGTGCTGAGGCTGGTCGACGGGCGGCGCAAGGTCACCAGCATCCAGGAGATCACCGGCATGGAAGGCGAGGTGGTCACCATGCAGGAGATCTTCACTTTCCACCAGACCGGCATGGGGCCCGATGGCCTGGTGCGCGGCCATTTCCACGCGACCGGTGTCAGGCCGAAATTCGCGGAGCGGCTGCATGCCTATGGCGTGGACCTGCCCGACACCATGTTCGATCCGGCCAAGCACTACGAATAGGAGACAGCCATGTTCAGCAATCTTGGAGGCAATGCGCTCATCACCGTCACCGTGCTGGTTTTCGTGACAGTGCTGCTGATGATCGAAGGCCTGTACCTGCTGTGGCGCTCCTACAAGGGGCCCGGGGCGCGCAAGATCGAGAAGCGGCTGCAGGCGTTTTCCGCCGCGGTCGATCGCACACAACAGGCCCACCTGGTCAAGGAGCGCATGCTCAGCGAAGTGCCGTGGATGCAGCGCATGCTGCTGACGCTGCCGCGGGCGCACCGGCTGGACCGCTTCATCCTGCAGGCAGGGCTGGACTGGACGGTTTCCAGTTTCCTGCTGGCATGCGGCGCGCTCGGCGTGTTCGCGTTCTTCGTGACGGCGTGGGTGGGCCACCAGTCGATGCTGCTGTCGCTTGCCGTCGGGGTCTGCGCGGCGATGCTTCCAGTGCTCTACCTGCAGCGCCAGCGCAGCCGCCGGCTGGCCCACATGGAGAGGCAGCTTCCGGATGCGCTGGACCTGGTGACGCGCGCCCTGCGCGCGGGGCACTCGTTCGCCAGCGGCGTGCAGATGATCGGCGAAGAAATGGCCGACCCGATCGCCACCGAGTTCCGCATGGTTGCCGACGAGGTGAATTTCGGCGTCTCGCTGCAGCAGGCCCTGACCAACCTCAGCGAGCGCGTGCCGCTCACCGACCTGCGCTACTTCGTGGTGGCGGTGCTGATCCAGCGCGACTCCGGCGGCAACCTGACGGAGGTGCTGGGCAACCTGAGCAAGCTCATTCGCGACCGGCTCAAGCTGCTCGCGCGGGTGCGGGTACTGTCGTCCGAAGGGCGCCTGTCGGCCTGGATCCTGGGGCTCATGCCGTTCGCCCTGGCGGCGCTGATGAACATCTTCAACCCCGAATTCATGGCGCCGCTGTGGACGGACCCGATCGGGCAGACGGTGATCAAGTACATGCTGGGGCTGATGCTCGTGGGGATCGTGCTCTTGCGCAAGCTCGTGAAGATTCGCGTCTGAAGGAGAAGGACCATGACCATACTGTTTCCCATCCTCGTTTTCCTGGCCGTATCGCTGGCGATCGCCGGGCTGGCGGTCTGGATGTCCCCAACGCGCACCGCGCAGCGGCTGCAGGCAGTGGCGCCGTCGGCCGGCAAGGCGAACTGGACCGAGACCGCCGTCAGGATCGTCGGTCCCTTCGCGCAGTTGTCCTCGCCCACCGGCGACGCGGCCCTGTCACCGCTGCGCGTGCGGTTCCTGAATGCAGGCATCCGCTACCCGGATGCTTACCTCGTGTACTTCGGCATGAAGACGCTGTTGCCACTGGGCTTTGCGGCGCTCGCGTTCCTGGGGATGCGGACGACGGGGGCGACGGACGGCACGGAGATGATGCTGTACCTCGCGGTGGCGGCTCTGGCCGGCTGCTACCTGCCCAACATGGTTCTGTACGTGCTCATTCGCGCGCGCCGCCGCGAGATATTCGAGAACTTTCCTGACGCCGCCGACCTGATGCTCGTGTGCGTCGAAGCAGGGCTGGGGCTTGACGCCGGCCTGGCCAAGGTCACCGAAGAAATCCAGGTCAAGAGCGTGGCGCTGGCGCAGGAGCTGCACTGGACCAACCTCGAAATGCGCGCCGGCGCTACGCGCGAGAAGTCGCTGCGCAACCTGGCGCTGCGCACGGGCGTGGAAGAGATCGGCACCTTCGCGACCATGCTGACCCAGTCGGACCGGTTTGGCACCAGCATCGGCGAATCGCTGCGCGTGTTCTCCGACGATCTGCGCCACAAGCGCCAGGTTCGCGCCGAAGAACAGGCTGCCAAGGTGCCGACGAAGATGCTGCTGCCGCTGGTGCTGTGCATCTTCCCGTGTATCTCGATGGTGATCCTTACGCCGGCGGTGATTCGCATCATCCGGATGGTCATGCCGATGCTCAACGGGGCGTCTTGAATTGGATGCCCCTGGGACCCTGGGGCAACCCGGTGCGGCGCGCTGTTTCAGTGCGCCGGCGCCGTGTCGAGCTGGTGCTTCACCGCGTAGATGTACAGCTCGAGGCGGTTCGTCACGCCGAGCTTCTGGTAGATCGACGTGAGGTGGTTGCGCAGCGTGTGCTCGGTGACGAAGAGCTTCTCGGCCAGTGCCTTGTTCGAGGCGCCGCTGCCGGCCACGACGATGCGGACGATCTCCCGTTCTTTCTGCGTCAGGCTCGCCAGCCTGGTGGCTTCGGGGTCGGCCTTCGGGGGCTTCTTCACCGAAGTCAGCTGAGAGAAGACGCGGCCCATGGTTTGCGCATCGACGCAAAGCTCGCCTTTGTAGACGCGCTCGATGGCCTCGAGTACCTGCTGGGCCGGGGCGTCCTTGCGCATCACGCCGCGCGCGCCGTGCAGCACGGCGAGGTCGAGGGTGCGCTGCTCACGCTCTGCGGTGAGCACGACGACGCGCGACACCTCGTTCGACAAAAGCCTGGGCAGGATGTCGATGGCGCACCGGCCGTCGAGGTCGAGGTCGAGCACGATGACGTCGGGGGCGAGATCGTCCGAGGTTGCCACTGCGTCTTCGCAACAGCTGGCCGTGCCGACGACCCGCATGCGCGGCTGCTCGCCGTCGATCAGCCTTGACAGGCCCCACAGCATGGTCTGGTGGTCGTCCACGAGCAGGACACCGATGGAATGGGCAACTGGTTGCATGACTGATTCCTTCCTTGGCTTGTCTTTTTTAGATGGGAATTTCCACCAGCACCGCAGTGCCGCCACTCGCGCACTGGCGCACCTGCGCCCGCCCGCCGAGGGCCGCAGCGCGCTCGGTGATGGAGCGTGGGAGGAACTTCGTGAAGCTCTCTTCGCAGGCTTCGTTCTCGATGCGCAGCTGTAACTGCCCGTTCTTGCAGCCGAGGCGGACGCTGCCGTGTTGCGCCTGGGTGTGCTTGCAGATGTTGTTCAATCCCTCGCCCACCAGCTGCAGGACTTCCGCGGTCATCCGGTCGTCCAGTTGGACCTGGCCGTCGACGGTGATGGCGATCTCGATGCCGTAGAGCCCCTTGATCCGCTCGGCCTGGCGATGCAGATGGGGCAGTACAAGCCCGCAGGGGCTGTTCGCGCTGTGCTTGACCGCACCAGCGTAGCGGCGCAGGTCGGCGATCACGCCGTCGGCCACGCTCGCGAGCTTGTCGAGGTCTTCGCGCAGCGGGTTGTCGGCGGTCGCCTTCTTGCGCAGCGCGCACAGGCCCATCCGCAGGCCGATGTACGGCTGCACGGCCGTGTCGTGCAGGTCCAGCGCGAACTTCAGGCGCTCTGTAGCCGCGGCTTCGGAGGCCATCCGGTCGAGCACCTCGATGGTCTCGATGACCGGGAAGATCTGTTCCATCAGGTGCGCCAGGAACAGCGCGTCGGACTTGTTGAACAGTCCGTCACGGGACGACACGAAGACCCGGCCCTCGCCCAGCCGCATCGGCAGCGGGGCGCTGATGAAAGCACGGGCCTCCAGCATGGCGATCACTGCGGCGCAGCGCTGCGCACCTTCGTCGTCCTCTATGCGCCAGCCGCTTGCACCGGCTTCGAAGACATGGCTTTGCGCGCACAGCCAGTTCATGGGCCAGGGCAGGCGGTTGCAGAGCACGGTGTGGTCCGGCGCCAGCGCCATGAGAGGCGATTCGGCGATGCGGCCGATCGTCTCGACGCTGATGTGTTCGCAGGCGTCGTTCTTGCGCAGCGTGCGCAGGATCCAGTTGCCGGTGGATGTGTCCCGCGTCAGGAGGATGCAGTGGCTTGCCCTGAAGAAGGCCAGTGTCTTTTCCATCGTGCGGGCGACGGTGCGGCCGGCCCCGAAGCGGGGGTTCGAAAGCTGGCAGACATCGCCCAGGAGCGCGAGGCGCCGCTGCAGGCCCAGCTTCGAGCCGCCCCAATGCACGATCATGTGCCCCAGCGCCAGCAGGAAAGTGGTCCGCATCAGCAGCTGCGGCGAGTCGCCGCCCGTGCTGGTGGCCAGGCCGCAGGCGGCGAACGACGCGACCGACGCGACCGTCACGCGGGCGCCTTCCTCGAAACCCCAGCGGAACGAGGAGGTGAGGATCGCGAAGAAGTAGAAGAGGAAGAAAAGACTCTGGACGCCGTCGGTCACGAAGATGATGAGCGTGAACCACAGCACGTCGGACCAGTGGATGGCCTTGCCCTGGAAATACGGGCGGCCCATTCGCGTGCAGGCATACACCAGCAGGCTGTGCAGGATGTATCCGGAAAAGGCCAGCCAGACGGGAACCTGCAACCGGTTGTCACCGGCATCGACCGCGACAGCCAGCAGCGCGGAGACCGAGAGCACCAGCCGCATGCGGGCCACCATGAGGGCATCCGCGGCGACGCTTGCGTCGACGTCGGGAGCAGCAGTGGTGCGAGCCAGCATGGCGAAGGATCCTTGGCACCAGGCGCATCACGCCAGGCAGGCCATTCCGGAGTGGGTGGCAAAGCTCGGTGGTGTCATTTTGGAATTCATTCTTCGCACCTGAAAGCGATGTATGTGAAGGTTTCACATTACTACTTTCGTAGTCGAAGACAATTGGGGGTCGATGAGCCTGGCTGATTTGTGACGTCTGTTGCATTAAGAAACATTCATCCAGATCACAGGCTTTTTCGAATGCCTGTCGAGGGGGACGGCCCCGCCCGATGGCGAGAAGTACGCTATTTGCAGGTACCCGTTCGATGCGTTGCGGCGAGCCAGCCGCCGCCCCTCCAGGTTCACATCCGCCGTGCAACCAGGGCCGTGCGCCCCAGGGGAGTGACCCGCAGGACTACCGCCTGCTTGAACTTCTGCTGGTTCTGCCGGGTGCGGCAGGTCGGGGGAAGCGTGGCTTCCACCATGCCCGCCGCATTCAACACGGCCACCGAGTTGATCTCCGCTGGATCGTCGATGCGCAGCGGGAAGATCGAATTGCCGATCTTGCGCAGGTAGTCGAGTGGCATGACAGGCCATTCCTGGCCCTCGGCAGTCGTTGCAACATTGCCGGTCTGCAGGCTGGCGATCTCCGCGTGTCCCGCGTCCGTGATGGCGAACACCACGGCGCTCTCGTACTGTTGATAGCCGAAGTGATCGAGATGAAATTCGGCCTCGATGAGTCCGGTCGCCAGCAGGACCGATGCGTTCCTGATGTCCGGGTCAGCCGTGAGCGTCGCCGGAAACTTCTCGTGCAGAAGTCGAAGGAGGAGGGTAAGCGGCATACATGCTCCTATCTGGACCTTCCGTGCGTATCGAGCGGTTCGTCACTAGGTCCGAGGGTCGTTCGGGTTTAAATGTGATTTTTTCACTTTAGTTATTTTGTTTTACATCAACCGCCCGGCCTTGTCGATAGGAGGCACTCCACGACCATGAGGCCGTGGATGAAATCTGCTGTGGATTGCGAAAGAAGAGGGCGCCCAGGCAATGCGGGCGCCCCTGGCAGCCTCAAGGCGTGGTGAATGTCACCCGCTGTGCGATCAGCACGCCGTCGACCACCCGGTCTCCGACAACGGTCACCCGCTGGCCGTTGCCCAGGTTCGCTGCGGTGCCGTTCTCGAAGATGACGCCGCTGCCGCTGGCGTCCACGGGCTGACCGCGGACCTTGAAACTGGCAGGCGACTGGTACGCGCCGATGGCGCCGATCAGCGTGAACGATGCCGGGCCGCCCGTGCCCGGAACGTTGCGGATGCGCAGCTTCTTCACCACCAGCACACCGCCCGACATGAAGCCGTCGACCTCGACTTTCACGCCGTTGCCGAGCGATCCCACAGGGCCGCCCGTGATCTGCGCATTGGTCGCGTCGACCGGCGTGCCCAGCACCTTGAACGAGCCGCGCGAGCCGAAGTCGGTGATGACGCCCGCCAGCTGCACAGCGATGCCGTCGCTCACTGGGATGGCATACCAGCCCTGCACTGTCGTGGCCGTGAGCACGCTTGCGACCGGCGCGACAGTGCTTCGGGCGCGGACGATGATGCCGTTGGCAAGCGACGATGCGTTCATGCCCGTGAAGGCAGCCGAGCTGAAGTTGATCGTCAGCTGGCCGAGCGTGAATGTCTTGCCCACGGTGTCCAGGTTCTGCACGGTCCCTGTGACCAGCGGATCGGTCAGCGTGGGGGCGATCTGGATGCGCGTGGCGCGCAGGGCGCCCGGTGCGCTTGGCAGGCCCCACACCTGCACGATGCTGTTCAGGTTGATGTCCGCCAGTCCGTTCGCGTCGGCCCAGACGGTGGCCGAGTCGATGCTCACGACGGTGCCCATCACGACGAAGCTGCCGGCCGAGGTGTCGATGCCCGAAGCCGCGCCGCGCAGTTCGGCAGCCGATTGGACCTGGGTGGCGACGCCGCTGGTGAAGTTGGCGTCGACCTTGCCGGCGACGCGCGCGCTCATGCCGATCTGCAGCTCGGTGGCGTCTTCAATGGTGAAGGTGGCGCTGTCGGTGTCGTAGCGCAGCCCGTTGAGGATGATGCTGCCCAGGCCGTCCGCAGCACCGATGCCGGCGGCGTCGGCGGTCACGCCGGTGCCGCCCGAACCTACGCCGGAGCCGTCGGTGTTGCTGTTGCCGGCGGTCGTATCGCCGCCCGTGCCGCCTGAGCCGCCCGTGCCCGTGGAACCTGTTCCCGTTCCTGTCCCCGCTCCTGTAGAGGTATCCCCTCCGGTGCCTGTCTGCGTGGCGCCACCCGTGCCGAGGCCCAGGCCGCCCACGGAGCCACTGCCGCTACCTCCACCCCCGCCGCAGGACAGCAGCAGGGCCATGAGGCCGACGGACAAAAGGCCGAGCATGAGCCGGCGGGGTGTCTTCATCGTGTTCATGGCTTGGGCTCGCTTTCAGAGGGGCGGGGCGGCACAGGCGCGCTCTCGTCTTCGTAATAGGTGTAGATGCCGACCCTGATGCGCCCCTTTGCTCCGGCAGGAGCGCGGTCGACTGCCTGTGTCATTTCCTGCGTCAGCTCGTGGTGCAGGGTTGCCCAGCGTTCCCGGACGAGGCGCTGGATCTGCTCGCATTCCTGCAACGTGAGCCCGCGCGCGTACACCGCCCGCTCGAGCATTCTGGGCTCCTCGCCCAGGGTGTTGGAGACGGCAGCCAGCAGGTGGTCACGGCCGTTGTCTCCCAGGAAGGCCAGCATGGACTGGAGATCCTGCACCGGCACGAAGCCGTCGGCCGTGAGTTCGACCACTCCTGCGTCCTCGGTCACCATTTGCAGGCGCACCAGCTCGTCGAGGATGGTGCGATGGTGCACGTCGCCGCGGCTGCTCATTCGCGCCACGGCCTCGAAAGAAGGCGCGGCATTGCCTGCCGTGATGGGCAGGCGCCTGAAAGTGTCATCCTGAGTAAGCATCTGCAACCACAACGTGAAAGTCTTGGCTGCTGCCGACAGCTCGGTGTGGGGCAGGGGGTCGACGGTGGAGCGGACCTTGGCGGTCACCGCCTTGCGGTTCAGGCCGGTCGTGATGGACAACTGGCTCAGGTTGGGCTTGGGCACGCCCTGGTTGCGCCAGCTTCGCTGGGCCTCTTCGAGCAACAGGTCGCGCAGCAATTCCTCGAGGTGGGGGTGCTTGACCCCCATCGCGAGGGCGAGCCTTACCACCGGTCGAAGAATGCGAGCGCAGGCGGCGAGGGCCCAGTCCAGCCGATGTTCCATGGAGGCGAGCGTTATTCCTGAAGGTGCGGTTCAAAAGAGGATCAGCGGCAGCAGCCGCCGATCATTGCCCGCTATTGTCATGTGCAATAGTCACATGTGAAAGCTTTGGACCACTGTTTGCGGTTCGGCTTTACCCGGCGCAGGTTCCATCGGCCACACGCTTGACGCTGGTCCGGCCCGTGGCGCTGATGTTGACCAGGCGGGTCTGGCCGGCGCTGGGCGAGGCCCGGCAGATCGTGATGCTGGCCGGGCTGGCGCCGACGCCGGTGGCCTGGAAGGTGAGGGCGCTCGCCCCTCCTGTGTCGCGCAACTGGTAACCGCCGGCCGCGGCCGGCTGCTGCAGCAGCACTTTTGTGCCGCTCACCACGATCCAGCCGGTTTCCCATTGGCCCGAAGTGCTGCAACTGGCGCCGTCGGCCGAAACGCACAGGGTGACAGGAGCATTGCGCTTGATGGCCTCGCTGCGCGCAAGCTGGCCGCCGGCGACCAGTGCCGTGGCGTAGGAATTCAGCCGTGTCGACAGGCGTACACCGTCGAACGAGGGCACGGCAATGGTGATCAGCACCACCAGCACCGTCAGCGTGACCATGAGCTCGATCAGCGTGAAGCCGCCATGACGGCCTCGTGTGCTCTTGCTTTTGCGATTCACGGACCCGCCTATTTCTGGATGAACCAGTAGACCCGCCCCTTGGGCTGCTTGAACGCCGACTTGGGGGTGGCGCCCTTGGGGCTCAGGAAGGAGTCGGGCCTGGCGCCGATCACCACGTCGCGAATGCTGCCGTCGTCCAGCTGGACCCGGCCCACCACGGGCGAGGGTGCCAGGCCGCCGCCCACCACGTTCTGGAACCGCCCGTTGCTGTCCTGGGGCGCAGCGTTGGCATACGACACGTTGTAGACGTTGGCGGTGCCCAGGTCGGCGCGGCACGACTGCTGCACGCTTGGGTTGGTAGGCGTGTGCGTGTTGAAGGTGGTGATGCCGTAGGCCGTCACCGAAGCGGTCACAACCTGCTCGCCCGGGGCCAGGGCCAGATACCAGCCCTTCTTGCTCGCAAGGTCGGTGGCCGTGGGGGTCGCCGTGGTGGTGATGGCCTGCAGGGAGGCGTGGCACAGCACGGGGGTGCTGTTGCAATGGTCCGATTCGGAGCTCAGCCAGGCGGTGTCGGTGGGCTTGTCCACCAGCATGTAGAAGCGGTTGGCCACGCCGAGCGCGGAGTTGTAGTAGCGCAACGGCTTCTCGCGATCGCCGGAGCCCAGCAGGATCACGTACACGCCGTTGTCCAGGACCACGTCCGGCCCGAACATGAACTTGCGGTTGGGCGTGCAGGTGCTCACCGTATCGCAGCCGAGCGAGGCGATCTTCGTCATGCTCCAGCTGCCCGGCGTCGCGTCGCCGATGGTGATCCGGTAGACGTTGCCGCCCAGGTCGGCCGCGTAGGCGATCCGCGCCAGGCCGAGGCTGTCGCTGACGATGGTGACTTCGCCCGCCACGGCGCGGTCGGTGACGAAGCTGTTGAGCTGCGCGCCGGTGGCCGCATCGAGCACGTAGATGCGGTTGCCCTTGGTGCCCGTGCCGCAAGCCTGGGCGGCCGAGTTGGTGTCGACGTCCTCGCACTTGTCGTAGCCGCCGCCGAACACCAGCATCGGACTGTTGCCGGCGCCATAGCCGGTCGACTTGACAACCTTGGGCGCCGACCAGGTCTGGCCGATGCCGTCCATGCCGGTGTCGCAGCCGGTGTCGTTGTCCTGGTTCGGGCAGCCCTTGCGCCACTTGAGGCTGGGCGCAGCGGGATCGGACACGTCGAAGGCGTAGATCAACCGGCCGCCGCGGCGCATGCTCGCGAACAGCCAGGCGGTGGTGGTGCCCTGCCGGTAGGCAGCTACCGCGCCGTCCATGCCGTAGGGCTTGGGCGCCATGCTGCCGGTGGTAACCAGCAGGCCGGGGAAATTGATGCGCGTGCTGTTGTCGTAAAGCCGCTTGAGGCTGCCGTAGAACTCGGGCGGCACGAAAGACCACAGCTCATCGCCTGCCGCAGCCGAACCGATGGCCGTGCTGCGGTTGCCGTTGACGGCGCGCAGCACGCCGTCGTTGCCGCCGTAGAAAACCACCACCTGGGGCACGGCATCGGTGCCGTAGTTGATGGCCACGGGGCGCGAGTGCACCACGTCGCCGTGCACCGAGGGGCGCATGCTGGTGGAGGTAAGGGGGTTGCCGCTGGCGTCGGTGCGCTCGTCGCCCTTGTTGTCGGCGCCGCGGACCCAGTTGATCAGGTTGGTGCGGTCGGTGGCGCTCGCCACACCCAAAGCCGCCTGCGTGATGCTGCCGTTGCCGTCGGCGAAGCTGGTGAGCGCAGAGCAGGCGCCGGGTGCACAGGTCTTCATGTTGCGGCTGGCCACCGCGAGGCGGCGCAGCATGTAGCCCTGCGCGCCTTTCTCGACCACGTTGCCGTCCGGGCTGTCGGCCGCCTCCTTGCCGAGGCAGTCGCCGGAGGGGCGGAAGCTCCAGTAAGCGTCGGTGTCGCTCGGCAGCGGCGTCCAGTAGCTGCGCGCGCAGGGCGCAACGAAGCCGGTCTGGTTGTTCACCGCGTTGGCGCCGGCAGCGTCCTGCAGGACGAGCTGGCTGCTGCTGTCCAGGCCCAGCTTGTATTGCTTGAGGTTGCCGTTCCAGCGCGGCAGCGCGTCCTGGTCGGGGCGGAACATGCCGACGAACACCTGGTTCAGGTAGGTGCCCTGCGTATTCACGCTCACCGGCAGGCTCACCGAAGAAAACACGCTGTTGACCGACTGGATCTTGCTGAAGATGTCATCGAGCGCCGCACCCAGCGAAGCGCCCAGGTCGGGATCGGACGAAATGTCGTAGTACTCCCCCTTGCTCTGGGTGGCCATGCTCTTGAGCAGTGCGCTCCAGCCTGGGCCCTGGCCGCCGGTGGCTTTGGCAGCCTCGACCGTGTAGACCTTGACGCCCATGCTGGTCTGCAGGAACCGCGCCCATTCGTCGGCTGTGTTGTCCTGCGAGCCGCTGGGGCTCAGCACGATAGAAGTGGTGCTGCCGCCTGCGGCGAGCAGGGCGTCCGCGGAGGTCTTGCTGTCGCTGGTGTTGTCCTGCGCGGCGCCGTTGCTGATGTAGATGACGTACGTGCCAATGCAGTTTTCGGTGCTGGGGCCCACGTAGGTGGTGCTGTTCACCGCGTTCAGCGCGTTGCGCGGCAGCGCGTACACGGCCTTCGACGCGGCGGTGCCGTAGACGCTGCCGCTGTAGTCGGCCTTCAGCTTGTTGTTGCCGGCGATCGGGGCGCCGCTGGCCAGGTAGCGGTAGACCTCGGCCATGGTCTTGCCGGCCTTGCCGCCATTGGACTTGTCGTCGAGCTTGTTCAGGCTGCGGATGAGCGCGCCGTACTTGACCTTGGTGCCGTCGTCCAGCGTGCGCACCGCAGCGCGCACATAGCCTCCATCGGAGTTGGAGTTGCCGCCACCGGTCTCGGTGAACATCATCAGGCCGACCTTGAATTTGTTGGACGGCAGGCTTTCGAAGGCTTTCGCCAGCGCGGTGATCTCGGCCGTGAACGGCTGATTCCAGTTGGCCGTGTTGTCCAGCACGAACAGCACATTGGGCGCCTGGGTGGCGGCCTGGTTGTAGCCCACGAAAAGGTCGATGTCCTCGGCTCGCGCCTGGCTCAACGGCAAGGCAAGCAGGGCGGCGGCGCACAGTGGTGCGAAGAGTTTCTTTGTCATCATGGTGTCGGCCCGGTCGTATTGCACAGCGCTTCGAACTGCGCCTTGTTGAGCAGCGCTCGCACCCCCTGGCGCACGGCGGTGGTGGTGCCGCTGGTGGCATCGGTCACGGTGGTGCTGATGTCCCAGACCGAGTTGTATTGATCGGGCAGAGTGGACAGCCCCGAGCCGCTGCTGGAGGCCCCGCCGGTGATGCCGCTCGGTCCGGTCACGGTGCCACCGCCCGTGTCGACGGCCTTGGTTGCACGCACGCACACCGGCGCAGCGACCACGACCGTGTAGTCGGTGGTGCCGTCGTTGTTGATGTCGACCAGGCTCACGGTGGCCTGGGGCGGCGTCAGCGACGGGGTGCCGTCGGAATCCGGCGCCAGCAGGCTGCTGGCAACTTCCTCGATGGCGCGGTTGGCCGCGGCAACGGCTTCGTTGCGAGTCTGCAGGTTGCCTACCGATTTGAGATTGGAGCTGCTGAGATTGAACGCCGCGGTGACCGTGAGGGTGATCAGCAGCAGCATGATCATCCCGATGAGCAGCGCAGCACCCTGCTGGCGGCGCATGGCCGGTGTATGAGTCATGGCGTCTCCCTCCGCCCGGTCACGTTGGTCAGGCGCACGGTGGTGGAAAACGCGTGGCGCTTGTAGTGATCGTTGAACGGGCCCAGGGTGGCGGAGCCCAGGTTGTAGGTGCGTGTGTCGGTGTGGCCCGGCGAAACCTCGGTGCTGCGCGCGAGCACATGGAGCTTGACCGCCACCACGTTCACCAGCTGGTCGGCAGTGCAGGGCGCGGCGACGCTGCAGTGCACGAAGCTGCCGTCGGGGCTGCCGTCGCCGCGGTTGGCGGGAGTCAGCCTGACCGCCGGATCGGCCCAGTCGATGGCCGCGGCGTAGTTCACGGCGGCGCTGGTCTTGCCGATCGTGTCCAGCCCGAACTCGACCCTGAACCCCTCGACGCCCTCGATCAGCGGTACCGGGGGCTGCTGCGCCAGGGCGCCGCCCACGAAGTCGAAGCGCGAGCGCGCCAGCGTGGGCACGCCGTCACCCACGGTATCGGCGTAGTCGCGCACGTAGTAGATGTCGGCAACGAGCTTGCGCTTGGGCGAAGGCGTCGTGCAGTCCTTCTTCAGCATGTTGCCGAATCCGGCGGTGGACAGGTCGAAAGACGAAGGCTTCTGCGTGCCGCACAACGAAGACTGGAAGTACAGGTTGCCGGCGATGTCCGCCTCGCAGTTGGGTGCGCCGGGCAGGCAGGTCTCGGCGTGCCGCACCACGAGGACGTCGGTGTTGGCCTTCTTGTTCTTGAGCAGGTCGGTGCAGCTGGCAGGCACGGTCTCGTAGCTCTGCACCGGCAAGTCGAGCAGCTCGCGCTTGTAGTCGTCGGTCCAGTTGACCAGGGAGTAGGGCAGGCAGGGGTCGGGCGGCGTGCCGGTTGGCACGTGCTCCGGCACACCGTTGACCGTCAGGTCGTCGAACTGGGGCATGTAGTTTTCCCAGAACCCGGCGTGGGTGAGCTCGTTCTCCAGCACGAAGACACTGAGGCGCCCACTTTCGATCTGGCGGTTCACGCGTTCCATTTCGCGCTGGGTGTTGCTCACGTTCAGGAACAGCGCGAGCAGGGCCGCCACCACGATGAGCATGATGGTGACCGCCACCATCAGCTCGATCAGCGTCAGCCCGCGCTGCCGGTTGCGCGACGGGCTCATGAAAGGGCTCCGATGCGCACGAGCGTGGTGACCGCTCGGCGGCACATGTCGCTCACGCAGCGCGTGCCAGCGGTGTCATACAGGTCCTTGCCGCAGGCCACGCCGGCGGGGGGAGCGCTGATCGGCACCAGGCCCTGCCAGGCGATGGTGACGAGGTATTCGTTGTTGCCCATGTCCTGCACGCAGCCGCGCCCGCCGATCACTGTGCCGAGCCTGCTGCTGCCCGAGGTTTCTGCGGCGCCCTGCAACGCGTTGCACCACTCGGCGCTGTCCACCTGCTGGCGCGTGCCGGTGGCAGTGGGACACGTGTTGCCGCTGCCCAGCGGGGCGCTGGTGACGTAGCTCGAGGCCATCCGGCGATTGATCGCGATACGGCTGGCCATGTCGTTCAGCATGATCAGCGCCTGCGACCGCTGGTACGACTCCATCTCCGACGCCTGCAAGCGCGCCTGCAGGCCCACTAGGCCGAACAGCCCGAAGGCCACCACGACCAGGGTGACGAGCACTTCCAGCAGGCTGACGCCGCGCTGGGCACTTCTCACTGCGCTTCTCACCATTTCTCCGCCGGCGTCTTCACGCCGTCGCTGTTGAGGGTGAGCGCGCCGTCGCCGGTCTGGCCGCCGATCGGGGTCAGGGTCAGCGTGTAACCGGGGACGCCGGTCGTCGTCAGGACGATGTCGTAGCTGTAGTTGCTGTTGACTTCCGCCGGCAGCGCATAGCCGCTGGCCGTCAGCGCGGTCTTATCGGCGTAGCTGCGGTTTGCAAGGAGGAACTGCTGCTGCCGGTTGGCAATGTCCATCATCTGCGCCTGCGCCGCCGACCGCTTGGATCGCACGACGTACTGCCGGTAGCTGGGTAACGCGACAGCCGCCAGGATGGCCACGATGGCCACCGTGATCATCAGTTCGATCAGCGTGAAGCCACCGGTTTTGCGCTTGTGCGAGGGCTCGTTCATCCGTGATCCGTCAGAAGTGTTTCACATTGTTATAAATGTGAATTTATCACATTGAAACTGGCCGCGGACCTTTTTCTAGCTTTCGCGGCATGGACGCAACGCGTCGCAATAGGTGGTTCGAGGGGTGTTTTGTCGAGGCCAAAGCAGGCCGGAGGGCCCGCCAAGAACAGGACAAATGCCCCTTTCAGTTCCCGCGCGAGGTGCGCAAACTGAAGCAATGGACCCGAACCCGACCAGAAATTTCGAAAGCTTGCGTGCCGGCCTGCATGTCCTCAGAGCGGACATTGGCCCAGGCGCAACCTTGACCAAGTTGTGCACTCAACGGCACGGAACAGGCGTGCTGATCCCGGACCCATTGGCCGGAATCTGTCGAGCGGTCAGGAAGACATGCGACGCGTATCTGGAATTCGAGCCGACTCAGCTGAAAGGCGCGGCGCGCCTGGTGCGTGCGCCCGCGGAAACCGCGACTCGCTTCTTCTGGCCGGAAGTCCCCGGCTCGAGCGTTCTTTTCCCCGTGAACGGGTTCATTGCCGGCTTCCTTTCCAGCAATGAGTTCATCGTGGACGACCAGATCACGTACTCCGTCTACTCGCTGAAGCCCGCAAATTCAGCGCCCATGGAGAAGATCGTGATCCGGTGCCACTGCTGCCAGCAGCGGATGCGAGTCCGGCCGGGCCGGAATCTGGTAGTCACGTGCCCGTCTTGCGGAGCCGACACAGATCTGGATCCGTTCTGCTGAAGCCGCCAGGCATTGACGCATCTCTGATTCAGTCTGGTGCCGCCGCCTGAGGCCCGAGGAAGAACTCGACCGCCCGCGCGACCACCCACGGCACGATGACGTGATCGCCGTCGAAGGGCTGCAGCGTCAGGTCGTGCCCGCTCTCCAGCAGCCGTCGCGCATGCGGGTGGGCGCTGGTCTCGATCGGCAACTGGCTGTCCGAGCGCCCGTGCGCCAGGAACACGCGCGGCTTCCCCGTCTGCGTGAACGTGTTCATGAAGCCCGCCGACAGCCCGATCACGTGGCTGGCCACGTCGCCATTGGTCAGGCCGAGAGACAAGGCGTAGCTACCGCCATCGGAAAAACCGGCGAACGCCAGGCGCTCGGGGTCGATGCGGAAATGCGTGGCAACCGTCGACAACGTGCCATCGAGCCGTTCCAGATCGGGGCCATGTCCGCCGACCACGATGTCCCACGTCGGGTACATCGACTGCGGGGCCAGCAGAAGAAAGCGCCGCGCACGCGCATGGGACACGAGATGCGGCAGCACCCGGTTGGCCTCGCCGCCCGCGCCGTGGAACATCACCAGCAGCGGCAACGGTGCATTGGTGGGCAGCCCCTCGGGCACCACCAGCACCGCTTCGCGCCCTTCGGCGAACGAGAGGCCGTGGCGGCCGGGTAGCAGCGGCGCGGCCACGGGCGCGGCGCCCGGGCGGAAGCTCATGCGGCCGGTCAGCGCGCCGCCCAGCAGGCTGGCGTCGATCATTCGATCGCTCCCACCTGCGACGACACCTGTGAAGAGGCACAGGCAATGCCGCGAAACACCGCGCACTGCGCGAAAGACTGCGCCGACAGCGGCAGCTCCTTGCGGCGGCAGTACTTGCTGGTGAGCTTGAGCAGTTCCTTGATGTCGCGGCCGCTGGCGCCGGCATATTCGACCACCAGCCTGTCGATCACCGCACCCGGAAGCTCCACGCCCAGCTGGATCGACAGCGTGGACCAGAGCCGGCGCGCGTCGTCGGGGCCCGGCGGTTGGTAGTCGATCACCGCGATGCAGCGCGACAGGATTGCCTCGTCGATGTCGCCGACCCGGTTGGTGGTCATGAACAGCAGGCCGCTGAAGTACTCCAGCGTGCGCAGGAACTCCGCCACGATGGCGTTGTGCTGCAGGTCGTTGTCGCGTCGTCGGATGTACACGTCGGCCTCGTCCAACAGCAGCACGCAGTCCCAGCGCGCGGCGCGCTGAAGGATCTTCGTCAGGCTGGCCTCCACCGAGTCGGCCGTCACGCCGAGCTGGCCCGAATGCACGCGGTACAGCGGCTTGCCGACCACTTCCGCATAGACCTCGGCGGTAAGGGTCTTGCCCAGGCCCGGCGCACCCTTGCACAGGATGGTGGTGCCGCCCGACTTGCCCGGCACCACGTCTTCCACGAGGAAGCAGCGGTCGGCCGTGAGGATGTCGATCAGGTCGCGGTGCGCCTGCGGCAGCACCAGCCGCTCGCGCAGGCCGGGCTGGTACTTGTATTCCTGCACGTGCTGCGCATGGACCCAGATGTTGCGGTGCCAGTCGAGGTGGAACAGGTGCAAGTAGCAATGCTGGGGAATGCGGTCGAAGCCGCTGTCGACACCACTCTCGCGCCAGTAATGCGGATCGGCAGCCAGGTCGAAGCGGCGCTGCAGCAGTTCCTCGTCGTTCACGCAGCGCGCCAACGCGCCTTCGGGCAGCCGGTGGCACGCCATGCCTGCCCGAGGGCCTTCGCCGGCCGTCCAGGCGCTGCCGTCGATAGTGAACTGGGCACCGAACTGCGGCTGCAGCTTCGTGAAGCACGCCACCTGCTTGTCGTACTCGCGCCTGAACTCGGCGCACTCCTTGTGGAAGCCGTGGTCGGCAAAGAGGCCGGCCAGCGTGCGGCCGGGCAGGTCTTCCGCGTAGAAGCTCAGGCCCCAGGTCATGCCCGCGAAACGCAAGCGCGGTTCGGAGGGCGGCTCGCGGCCGGTGGCCTGCAGCGTGTTGGCCAGCAGGCCCACCAGCACGTAAGCCTCGTTGTCCGCCGGTTGCACAAGGCGCACTGCATGGACCAGCCAGGGCAGCAGTACGCCGTCCTTGCCGCGCTGGTAGAGCCAGCCATCGATCAGGTCACGCGCGAGCCACTCGGTCAACGCCGGGACCATCGACTCCAGGCTGGAGATGGGCTTAGCGGGCGGTTCGCCGTTGAGGTTGTCCAGCGCGAGCAACTGGAACACCAGGTCGCGTGAGCCGGCAGCCAGGCCCAGCTGGAAGAGCAGGTTGAGCGAGTGGCCGTCGAAATGGCAACTGGACACGACGCGCACACCGCTGCCGGCGCCAAGCCCACCCAGTTGAAGGCCAAGCGGCGTTTGCGCGCCAACCTGACCCTGCAGCGCAGCGGCCAGCATCTCCGGTATCTCGAGTTCCACGGTGTCTCCTCGTGTCGCCTTCGATGCTAGCCACGAGGTAGGGCCTGGCGCTTGACCTGGGTCAAGACCGGCGGCAGGACGCTAGGAGTCGTTCACCTGCGCCAGCAGCCATTGCCTGAAGACCTGCAGCGACTGCATCTGCGCCGACTCTTCCGGATACACGAGGTAGTAGCCCTTGGCATAGCGCCATTTGCGGCGCGACAGCCGCCGCAGGCGCCCCGACGCCACCGACTCGTCGCTCATGTAGGGCGGCAACAGCGCCACGCCCATGCCGGCCAGCGAGGCGTTGAGGGCCATCGACATGATGTCGTAGCGCGGCCCTTCGCGTCCTGCCTCGCCCACGATGCCTTCGCGTGCGAACCATTCGTCCCACGCGCCGGGCAGGGTCTGGTGGTGGATCAGCGCCGAGCGCGGCGTGTTCGCATCGACCGCCTTGCCGTGCTCGGCGATCCAGGCCGGCGCCGCGTAGGGCGAGAGGTCCAGCGGCAGCACGAACTCGCTGCGCAGGCCCGGCCGCTGGCCGTCGCCGAACTCCAGCGACGCATCGACCGGCGTGGCGCTGAAGTCCACCGGCCCCACGCGCGTGCCCAGGTTGAGCGTGATCTCTCCATGGTCGCGCGTGAACCCGGGCAGGCGCGGAATCAGCCAGTAGCTGCCGACCGAGGCGCCAACCGACAGCGACAACTCACCACCGCGGCCCTTGAGCGCCATCACATTGGCGGTGGCGCGCTCCAGCCGCTGCAGCAGCGGCCCGACTTCGCCCAGGTAGTAGCGGCCCGCGTCCGTCAGGGCCAGGGCCTCGCGCCGGCGCGTGAAGAGCTTTACGCCGAGCCGGTCTTCCAGTGTCTGCACCTGCCGGCTCACCGCACCTTGCGTGAGGCGAAGCTCCTGCGCGGCAGCAGTGAAGGAGCGCAGCCGCGCGCTGGCCTCCAGGCACATCAGGGACATCGTCGAGGGAGCGCGAACGTGATGGTTCATGAGAAAAGAGCAAGTCTGGTGCATGCAACCGATGGAGCTGCCTATACGCACCGGCCTCGTGCATGAGGAAAGCTCATGCTAAACCCAGGAAACATGGCTTGTCCAACCCGGTTCGCGGGCAGATCATCCGCTCACCGATCCTTCATTGCCGGAGTTCTCTGCCATGCGTCTACGTGCCTTGCTGTGTACTCTCGTCCTCGCCGCGCTGTCGGCGGTTTCGATGCCGGGCCTCGCGGCCTATCCCGACAAGCCGATCCGCCTGATCGTGCCCTCGGCCCCGGGCGGCGCACCCGACGCGTTGATGCGCGCGCTGGGCGCTCAGTTGTCGCAGCAGATGGGCGTGCCCATCGTGGTCGACAACAAGCCCGGCGGCTCCTACACGATCGGCACCATGGACCTGGTGCATTCCGCGCCCGACGGCTACACGCTGGCCTACGGCAACATCGTCTCGCTGGCCACCAACCGGTCGCTGCTGCCCAACGTGCCGTACGACGTCGAGAAAGACCTGACGCTGGTCGCCAACACGCTGCGCCTGTCCAACCTGCTGATCGTCAACAACGACCTGCCGGTCAAGACCGTGCCCGAGCTCGTTGCCTACGCGAAGAAGAACCCCGGCAAGCTGGCCTTCGCGTCCGACGGCAACGGCACCACCGCACACCTGGGCGTCGAGCTCTTCAAGGCCATGACCGGCACCGACATGCTGCACGTGCCCTACAAGGCCGCAACGGCGGCCATCACCGACCTGATCGGCGGCGGCGTGCAGCTCATGATGGTCAACACGCCGGTGTCCGGCCCGCAGGCCCAGGCGGGCAAGGTGAGGGCGCTGGGCATCTCGTCGCGCCAGCGCTCGCCCACCTATCCGAACATTCCCACCATCGCCGAGGCCGGCGTGCCGGGCTTCGAGGTGGAAGCCTGGGGCGGCATCATCGGGCCGGCCCGCATGCCCAAGGACGTGGTGGCGCGCCTCAATGCCGAGATCCGCACCGCGCTGGCCAACCCGGCATTGCGCGAGCGCTTCAGGCTGCTGGGCGCCGAGACCGATTTCGCCACGTCGGAGCAGTTCCTCGAGCTGTCGCGCCGCGAAACGCTCAAGTGGGCCAAGATCATCAAGGACTCGGGCGCGAAGATCGACTGAAGGCCAACTCACCATGATTCCCTGGAAAGCCGCAAGGCCCGGCGATCGCCTCGACGCCATCGACACACCCGCGCTCGTGCTCGACCTCGATGCCTTCGAGCGCAACCTCGCGCGCATGGCCGAGGCACTGCGCGGCAGCGGCGTGCGCCTGCGCGCCCATGCCAAGTGCCACAAGACCCCGGAAATCGCCCTGCGCCAGATCGCCCTGGGCGCGGCCGGCATCTGCTGCCAGAAGGTTAGCGAGGCGGCCGTGTTCGTCGAAGCCGGCATCGCCGACGTGCTGGTCACCAACCAGGTGATGGGCGAAACCAAGCTGCGCCGCCTGGCCGCACTGGCCCGCCAAGCGCGCATGGGCGTGCTGGTCGATCACCCGCAACAGGTGCAGGCGCTGGTTGCCGTAGCGCAGGCTGAGGACGTGACGCTGGATGCGTATGTCGAGGTCAACGTCGGGGCCAACCGATGTGGCGTTGCCCCCGGCGAAGAGGCGGTGCGGCTTGCGCAGCAGATCGCGGCCAGTGCACCGCTGCGCTTCATGGGCCTGCACTGCTATCACGGGCCGGCCCAGCACTTGCGAGCGCCGCAGGATCGCGCCGCGGCCATTGCCGCCGCCGCGGAGGCCGCGCGCATGACCCGCGCCGCCATCGAGGCCTGCGGCATCGCCGTCGAGCGCGTAACGGGGGCGGGCACCGGCAGCTTCCTGCACGAGCGCGACTCCGGCGTCTTCAACGAAATTCAGGCCGGCTCCTACGTCTTCATGGATCGCGACTACGGCGACAACCAGCGTGGCGAGCACGACATCGCGTTCGAGCATGCCCTGTTCGTGCGCACCACCGTCATGAGCCGCGCCACGCCCGAGCGTGCCATCGTCGACGCGGGCCTCAAGGCCTCCAGCGTGGACTCGGGCATGCCCACCGTGTGGCAGCGGCCCGACCTGCGCTACGTGAAAGCCGCCGACGAGCACGGTGCGCTGGCCACGCCCGATGCCGCCGCGCTTTCTCTGGGTGACCAGCTGATGCTGGTGCCCGGCCATTGCGACCCGACCGTCAATCTCTACGACGACCTGATCTGCGTGCGCGGCGAGCGGGTGGAAGCCCTGTGGCCGATCGCCGCTCGCGGCGCGCTGCTTTAACTCCTTTCAATCCAAGGCAATCGATGCAGGAAAAATTCGACCTTCTGATCCGCAACGCAAGCATCGTCGACGGCACCGGCGCGCCTCGCTTCACGGGCGACATCGGCATTCGCGGCGACCGCATCGCACGCATCGGCGATCTGTCCGCAGCGCACGGCGAGGTGGAGATCGACCGGGCAGGGTGCGTCGCGGCGCCCGGCTTCATCGACGCCCACACCCACGACGACCGCCTCATGCTGTCCAACCCCGACATGGCGCCCAAGGTCAGCCAGGGCATCACCACGGTGATCGCGGGCAACTGCGGCATTTCGCTGGCGCCGATGCCGGGCGGCATCACGCAACCGGTCACGCCACCGCTGAACTTGCTCGACGAGCAGGGCGACTGGTTCTCCTTTCCCACCTTCGCCTCGTACATCGAGGAACTGCGCTCCAAGCCAGCCGCGACCAACTGCGCCTTGCTGGTGGGCCACACCACCTTGCGGGTTGCGACGCTGGACGACCTCGGACTGCCGGCGACGCAGGAACAGATCGCCCGCATGCGCGAACTGGTGCAGGAGGCGCTGCAGGCCGGCGCCATCGGCGTGTCCACCGGCCTGTTCTACGAACCGTCGATTGCAGCGCCCACCGAGGAGGTGATCGAAACCTGCCGTCCGCTGAAGGAATTCAACGGCGTGTATTGCACCCACATGCGCAACGAGGCTGACCAGGTGATCGACTCGCTCGAAGAAACCTTTCGCGTCGGCCGCGAAGTCGGGGTGCAGGTGGTGATCTCGCACATGAAGGTGGTGGGGCCGGCGAACCATGGCCGGTCGGAAGAGGCGCTGTCGTTCATCGAAAAGAACATGGCCAAGCAGCCGATCTGCCTGGACTGCTACCCCTACACGGCAGGCTCCACCATCCTGTCGGCGGACCGGGCGGCAAGCTCTTCGCGCGTGATCGTGAGCTGGTCGAAATCGCTGCCCGAACATGCCGGCCGCGACCTGGACGTCATCGCAAAGGAAATGGGCGTTACCGAAGAAGAGGCAATCCGGCGCCTCAGTCCCGCCGGCGGTATCTACTTCAGGCTGGACGAGGCCGACGTGCAGCGCATCCTGAAGTTCGACCAGACCATGATCGGCTCCGACGGCCTGCCGCACGATGCCGCGCCGCATCCGCGGCTGTGGGGCAGCTTTCCGCGCGTGCTGGGTCACTACGGGCGCCTGCTCGGGCTGTTCCCGCTGGAAACCGCGATCTACAAGATGACCGGACTGACCGCAAAGAACTTCGGCCTGAAGGACCGCGGCGTGCTGAAGGAAGGCGCATTTGCCGACCTGGCCCTGTTCGATGCAGACACGGTGGGCGAAGCCGCCACGTACGAAGCGCCCATTGCACCGGCCCATGGCATCGAGGCGGTGATCGTCAATGGTGCGATCGTGTGGCGCGATGGCGGGTCGACGGGCGCGCGGCCGGGGCGGGTGCTGGCGCGCGAAGTGCCGTAGACGGCGGGCTGAGCAGCGCGCGCCGAGCCTTTCTTCCGCAAGCGGGCTGGCACACCTGACAATCCGATGCCAACACATCAGAAAAGAATGGTGGCTCGATGGCAACCTCGATCAACGTTGAATTTTCGACTGAGCACGGCGGCACGGGCCTGATCGCGACCGTTTCGATCGGGCGCCTCTTCTGGCCCAAGACCACGACCCGATACATCTGCCACCACATCGACCCACAGACAGGGGGCGCCTGGATCAACGAAGCCACCGGGCGCTCGCCGTCGCAAAGCCTGACCTCGAAGATCAACGTTGCAGCACTCTCGGCCGCGCGACTTGCAGCGCCGCCACCCGGCGGGTCATTGAACCATCTGGACGCACTGGTCGCATTGGCTCCACGGTCCTTCACCTCCAGGCTGCTGCGCTGGCGACTGCCTTCAATGCACGGCCCTGAGCATCGACAACGGCAACGCGATGACCGCAATGCTGCGAAAGACCGAACCGGTCCGGGGACTACTTCAACGCGGAAATCTCCCGACTCTTGATGAGCCTGGAGCGCAGGATGTTGCGGCTGATCCCAAGCAGCCTGGCCGCCTGCACTTGATTGCGGTGGCAGAACTCGAAGGCGGTGCGCATCACGGTGTCCTCGATCAGTTCGAACATCTGTTCGTGAGGCTCGTTGAACAGCTCGCGCAGTACCGTCTCCAGCGCTTGCCGCGGCGTGGCGTGCGCGGAGACCTCGCTCTCGGCTGGACGCCTCTGGATGTTCAACGAGGACAGATGCAGATGCTCCGCGCCCAGCACGCCGTGCTGGCAGATCAGCAGCGCGTGGTGAATCACGTTCTCCAGCTCGCGGATGTTGCCGGGCCAGGCGTGCTCGGAGAGCTTCTGTTCGGCGCTCGTATCGAGCCGCACCGCGCCGTAGCCCAGCCGCTGGCGGTACTCCTCGATGAAATGCCGCGCCAGCGGAAGAATGTCGCCGGGCCGCTCGCGCAGCGTCGGCAGCGCAAGGTGCACCACGTGCAGCCGGTAGAACAGGTCTTCGCGGAAGTTGCCGGCAGCCACCGCGTCCTGCAGCCGCACATTGGTCGCGGCCACCACGCGCACGTCGATGGGCACACTCTTGCGCGATCCCAGCCGCACCACCTCGCGCTCCTGCAGCACGCGCAGCAGCTTGACCTGGATCGACAGTGGCAGGTCGCCGATCTCGTCGAGGAACAGCGTGCCGCCGTTGGCCGCCTCGAACCAGCCCGACTTGGCCGAGAACGCGCCGGTGAAGGCGCCTTTCTCGTGGCCGAAGAGCTCGCTCTCGACCAGGCTCTCGGAGAAGGCACCGCAGTTCACAGCCACGAAAGGCCGGCTGCTGCGGCGGCTCAGGTCGTGTACGTGGCGCGCGATCAGCTCCTTGCCGGTGCCGGTCTCCCCGATGATGAGCACGTTGGCATCGCTGGGCGCCACCATGCGCACACGTTCGAGCAGCGCAGCCGAGCGCGGATCCTGGAACACCTGGGCCGTGGCGCGGATCGAGGTGGTGAGCTTGCGCGGGTTGGGCAGCGTCAGCAGGGTGGGGGCATCCCAGTCCTCGTCCGATGCGGGGGAGGCGTCGGCCGGCGGCAGCACAGCGAGAGGGCGGGTGAAGGCGGTCATGAGTAGAAGGTCGGTACGGGGTATTGCTGCTTGAGGGCCCATTCGCCGAGCTCGCGCAGTTTGTAGGCCACGGGGTCATGCAAGGTCTGGGTGCGCAGGTTGCGCCAGTGGCGGTCAAGGCGCAGGCCGCCATGCGTGGCACGCGCGCCGGCCACGTCGAACATGCGCGTACAGATGTCCAGCCCCGTGTTTGTCGCCGCGACCTTCGCGGTGGCCACGGCCACCGCGACGTCGCCGCGCTCGGCCTCGGTCAACGCGGGGCCGAGCCGCCATGCCGCGTCGAGCCGGTCGGCCGCGCGGTCGGCCAGCACGCGCACGCTCTCCAGGCCGACCCAGAAGTCGCCGTAGTGGCCGAGCACATAGGGGTCCTCGTGCATCTGCGACACATGAGCCGTATGCCACGGGCGCGACTCGTGCAGCGTGTAATGCCTTGCATCGTTGAAGGCCGCCTCCGCAATGCCGAGGTAGATGTTGGCCAGCACGAGTTGCGACACCAGCGGCCGCAGGCAGGCGAAGGGCGTCGAGAGCGGGCCCGGATCGGCCAGCACCTCGTGCTGCTCGACGCGCACCTTCTCGAAGGTCACGCTGCCGCTGTCGGTCTGGCGCTGGCCGATGTTGTTCCAGTCGGGCGCGACGAAGATGCCCGAGCGGCCGGTGGGTACCGCCGCGACGATGAAGGCGCCACTGCCTTCCTCGCGCGCCGAGGCGATCAGCATTTCGGAATCGAGCGCGCCCGAGCAGAAGCTCTTCTGCCCGGTGAACTCGCGCCAGCCCTCGTGCGCGCTGGACACCGTGCGGTCGTCCAGCGGGTTGAGGGCGTTGCCCCAGAACCACCGGCGGCGCGCGGTCTGCTCGAACCATGGCTGCCATTGCACGGGCCGCGCGAAGAGGCGCACCGTGGCGAGCATCAGATGATGAAAGCCGAACACATGCGCGAGCGAACTATCGGCCTGCGCGAGCAGGCGCACGACGTCGAGCGTCTCGCGCCAGTCAGCACCGCCGCCGCCGAATTCGGACGGGATGCTCAAGGCGAGCAGGCCGCTTTCACGCAGGGCATCGCGCTCGGCCTTCGGCGTGCCACCGCGCTCGTCGCGCTCCACCGCGGTGGCCGCGAAGCGCTGCATCAGCTCGCGGGCGATGTCGCGATGGGATTCGGAAGCAGGAATGGAAAGAACGGAACTCACTGAACTCACACAAGGCCTCGGTATGTGCAGGCAGCACGGTTGCTGCGCCAGCAGCATGTTGGCGGCGCGCAAGCGCCCGGCCAACGATGCGATGCGTATATCGATCCTTGTTTTGCTTCCATGGCAGCAGTGCGGGCGGGCAATGCGCCGCGCGCAGCAGATGTGGTGTTCCGCTGCTGCTGGAGCAGCACAAATCGCGCGTTTCGGCGCGTTCCCACAGGCAGGTCGACTGGCACGCTAACTGCTGAACCGCCTCATGCAACTTTTCTGGTTTCTTCCCACGCACGGCGACAGCCGCTACCTCGGCACCTCCCGCGGCGCACGCACCGTGAGCCATCGATACCTGCGGCAAGTGGCACAGGCCGCCGACGAACTGGGCTACGAAGGCGTGCTGATTCCCACGGGGCGTTCCTGCGAAGACTCGTGGGTGGTCGCTTCGTCGCTCGCGGCACAGACCGAGCGGCTCAAGTTCCTGGTGGCGATCCGTCCCGGCATCATTTCGCCGACGGTCTCCGCGCGCCAGGCCGCGACGCTCGACCGCTTTTCCGATGGCCGCCTGCTCATCAACGTGGTGACCGGCGGCGACCCCGATGAACAACATGGCGACGGCAGCTTCCTGACGCATGCCGAGCGCTACGAGGTCACCGATGAATTCCTGCGCATCTGGCGCGGCGTTGCGGCTGGCGAGACCGTCAACTTCTCGGGCAAGCACCTGCGCGTGGAGAACGCCAAGACGCTCTATCCGCCTGTGCAGAAGCCCTATCCGCCCCTGTGGTTCGGCGGCTCGTCGGACGCAGCAATCGCACTTGCGGGCGAGCAGGTCGACGTGTACCTCACCTGGGGCGAGCCGCCGGCCGATGTGGCCGACAAGATCGCGAAGGCCCGCGCCGCGGCGGCAGAGCATGGCCGCACGCTGCGCTTCGGCATCCGGCTGCATGTGATCGTGCGCGAGACCAGCGAGGCGGCCTGGCGCGCCGCCGACGAACTCATTTCCTATGTGACCGACGACACCATCGCCGCCGCTCAGAAGGCCTTCTCGCGCTTCGACTCGGTAGGCCAGCAGCGCATGGCCGCATTGCACGGCGGGCGGCGCGACAGGCTGGAGGTGTCGCCCAACCTGTGGGCCGGCGTGGGCCTGGTGCGCGGCGGCGCGGGCACGGCGCTGGTGGGCAGCCCCGAAGAGGTGGCGGCGCGCATCAAGGAATACGCGGCACTCGGCGTGGAGACTTTCATCTTCTCGGGCTATCCGCATCTTGAGGAGGCCTATCGCGTGGCCGAGCTGCTGTTTCCGCTGCTGCCGCTCGACCATGCGCGCCCGGCGGGGCAAGCCAACATCACCGGCCCTTTCGGTGAGGTCATTGCCAACGACATCGTGCCGCCGCCTTCGCAGGCTCTGCAGGCGCCCCTGTCTGTGCCCGTGCCCGAGAAGGCCGCCGCATGAAGCATTTCTCCGCGGAGGCCGGCGACGAAGTCGTGCCGTGGCATGCGACCGCGCAGCGCGTCGCGCAGACATTGGCGCAGACCGCCGTCGAGCGCGACCAGCGCGGCGGCACGCCCAAGGCCGAACGCGACCTGCTGCGGGGCAGCGGCCTGCTGATGCTCAGCGTGCCGACCGAACTCGGCGGCCTGGGCGCGAGTTGGCAGCAGACGCTCGACGTGGTGCGCGGCTTTGCGCGTGTCGACAGCTCGGTGGCGCACCTGTTCGCCTTTCATCATCTGCTGCTCGCGACCACGCAGCTCTTCGCGCAACGCGGGCAGTGGCAGCCGTGGATCGAACAGACCCGCGCGCAGCGCTGGTTCTGGGGCAATGCGTTGAACCCGCTCGACAAGTCCACGCGCGCGCAAGCCGTCGACGGGGGCTATGTGTTCTCGGGCCGCAAGAGCTTCTGCTCCGGTGCCAGCGACTCCGACATGCTGCTCGCCTCGGCCCTCGACACGAACGATCGCCTGCTGATTGGCGTCGTGCCCACGGGGCGCGCCGGCATTGCGGTGCAGGGCGACTGGGACAACATGGGCCAGCGCCAGACCGACAGCGGCAGCGTGGTGTTCGATGGCGTGCGCGTCGAGACGAATGAACTGCTGCTCGACCCCGGCCCGCTCTCGACGCCGTTCGCCTGCCTGCGCCCGCTGCTTGCGCAACTGATCCTCGCGAACATCTACCTCGGCCTGGGGGAGGGCGCGCTCGAAGAGGCGAGGTCGTTCACGCTGCAGCAAGGCCGGCCCTGGCTGTTCTCGACGGCTTCGGCGGCAAACGAAGATCCTTACGTGCTCACGCACTACGGCGATTTCTGGCTCGCGCTGCAAGGCGCCCGCATGCTGCTGGACCATGCGGCCGCGGCCTTCGATCAGGCGTGGCTGCGTGGCACTTCGCTCGATGAGCACGAGCGCGGGCAGGTGGCTGTTGCTGTTGCCGCAGCCAAGGTCGCGAGCACACGCGCGAGCCTCGAGGTGGCGCACCGCATGTTCGAGGTGACGGGCGCGCGCGCCACCACTGCCGCGCTGCGCCTGGACCGCTACTGGCGCAACCTGCGCGTGCACACGCTGCACGATCCGGTCGACTACAAGCTGCGCGAACTCGGCGACTGGGCGCTCAATGCGCGCGTGCCGCAACCCAGCTTCTATTCCTGAACTTCGGCATTGCCTTGCAACGGGCCTGCGGCTTCGCGTCGCAGGCCCGTTGTGCTTTCCAACGCGCACATCACCCTGCTGCAGGGGAAGCAGATTTTTCATCGGATTGCTGCCTGGCGTTCATGCGACGGCCGCATACCGATCTACCCCAAACAACTATCGCTGCGGAACTGCTGACCCATCAGCAACCTACCCGCAGCCTGCTGCCGATCCAGCATGAGCGCAGATAGCCATTTCGCCCTAACTCGTTGATTCATAAGGAAAAAGGAAGTGGCACGCCATTCGCTTATATCGAGTGCGCCGCGAATCGATCGCAGCTTCCAAACAGAGGTCATATCAACATGAGTCGAAAACTGAAAGTCGTTGCCGTCTCCGGCAGCCTGCAACGTCCCTCACGCACCCTGGTGCTGGTCGATCAACTGCTGGCCGCGCTCGGCAACGAGATCGCCATCGATGCGCACGTGCTCTCGCTCGGCGAGATCGGCCCGCAGTTTGCCGGCGTGCTCTACCGCAACCAGTTGCCTGCCGCCGTCGAAGAGAGCATTGCCGCCATCGAGTCCGCCGACCTGCTGCTGGTGGCGAGCCCGGTCTATCGCGGCTCGTACACCGGCCTCTTCAAGCACCTGTTCGACTTCGTTCACCACGAGGCACTGACCGACAAGCCCGTGCTGCTCGCGGCCACCGGTGGAAGCGACCGCCACGCACTGGTCATCGACCACCAGTTGCGCCCGCTCTTCAGCTTCTTCCAGGCCCGCACGCTGCCCATCGGCGTCTACGCGGTCGAGAAGGACTTCGAGGGCTACGAGATCGCCAACCCCGCGCTGCGCGAACGCATCGCGCTGGCCGTGGCGCGCGCCGTGCCGCAACTGCGCGATGCCTCGCCGGCCACCACGTCCGCCACGCCCGCCATCCGCAAGCCCGCGCCCGTTGCGCTGGCCGCCTGAAGCCCTCCCACCGACCGTTCACAGAGAGAAACCTGCCATGAGCCAACCGTCTTCCACCGCCGCCCCCGTCAAGTTCGCCTACTGGGTACCCAACGTCAGCGGCGGCCTCGTGGTCAGCACCATCGAGCAGCGCACCGACTGGAGCCTCGAATACAACCAGCGCCTCGCACTCGCGGCCGAGAAGGCCGGCTTCGAATACGCGCTGAGCCAGATTCGCTTCACCGCTGGCTACGGTGCCGAGTACCAGCACGAGTCGGTGTCCTTCAGCCAGGCGCTGCTGCATGCGACCACCAAGCTCAAGGTGTTGGCTGCGATCCTGCCAGGGCCGTGGAACCCGGCCGTGGTGGCCAAGCAGATCGCCACCATCGACCACATCTCCAATGGCCGCATCGCCATCAACGTGGTGAGCGGCTGGTTCAAGGGTGAGTTCCAGGCCATTGGCGAGCCGTGGCTGGAGCATGACGAGCGCTATCGCCGCTCCAACGAATTCATCCGCGCGCTCAAGGGCATCTGGACGCAGGACAACTTCACCTTCAAGGGCGACTTCTACCGCTTCAGCGACTACACGCTGAGCCCGAAGCCGGTGCAGAAGCCGCACCCCGAAATCTTCCAGGGCGGCAGCTCGCGTGCAGCGCGCGACAACGCGGCCAGCGTGTCGGACTGGTACTTCACCAACGGCAACACGCCCGAGGGCCTGAAGGCGCAGATCGACGACATCCAGGCCAAGGCCGCGCAGAACGGCCACACGGTACGCATCGGCGTGAACGCGTTCGTCATCGCCCGCGACACCGAAGAGGAAGCCAAGGCCGTGCTGGCCGACATCATCAAGCACGCGCACGTCGAGGCGGTGCATGCCTTCGGCGATGCGGTGAAGCAGGCCGGCAAGGCATCGCCCGAGGGGGAGGGCAACTGGGCCAAGTCGACCTTCGAAGACCTCGTGCAGTACAACGACGGCTTCCGCACCAACCTCATCGGCACGCCGCAACAGATTGCCGAGCGCATCGTGGCGCTCAAGGCCATCGGCGTCGACCTCGTTCTGACGGGCTTCCTGCACTTCATCGAGGAGGTGGAGTACTTCGGTCAGAAGGTACTGCCGCTGGTGCGCAAGCTCGAAGCGGAGCAGGTCGCTCGCGGAGAAAAGCCGAGCAAGGCGGCACTGGAAGCCGTGGCGTGAGCATCGTGATGCCCGATCTTTTCTTCGAGGCGGGGCCCGTCTCGCTGGGCGTCGATCCGGTGGCCTTCGTGCCGGCGGGGCGTGCGGCTGCGGCAGGGGACGACGCCACGACCTCGGCCGTGCTGCGGCTGGAGGGCATCGACCTGTCCTTCGGCGGCGTCACCGCGCTGTCGGGTGTGAACCTGTCGATCGCGAAGGGAGAGATCCGCGCCGTCATCGGCCCCAACGGCGCCGGCAAGAGCTCGCTGGTCAACGTCATCAGCGGGCTGTACCGGCCCGATCGTGGGCGCGTGTGGATCGGCGGGCGCGGCTTCGGCCATGTGCCGACGGCGCGGCTGGCACGGCTGGGCGTTGCGCGCACTTTCCAGAATCTCGCGCTGTTCAAGGGCCTGAGCGTGCGCGACAACATCGTGCTCGGTCGCGTCGATGTGGCGCGCTCCACTTTCATCGAACAACTGGTCGGGCTGGGCCGCGCACGTCGTGAGCGCGAGGATGCGCGCGCACGGGCCGAAGCGATCATCGGCTTTCTCGGGCTGGGCACCGTGAGCGAGCGGTTGGCCGGCACGCTGGCCTATGGCCTGCAGAAGCGCGTGGAGCTGGCGCGTGCGCTGGTCGCATCGCCTCGACTGTTGCTGCTCGACGAGCCGATGGCCGGCATGACCGTCACCGAGAAAAGCGAGATGGCGCATTTCGTGCGCGCCGCGCGCGACGAATTCGGCACCACCATCCTGCTGATCGAGCACGACATCGGCGTGGTGCTGGGCCTGTCGGACCGCGTGGCCGTGCTCGACTACGGCCGCAAGATCGCGGACGGCACGCCGGCCGAGGTGCGCAGCGACCCGGCCGTGATCGATGCCTACCTGGGCGTGGCGCATGACGACGCAGAGGGGCAGGCCTGATGGACGGCGCTGACTTCAGCTTCTTCGCCGAGGTGCTCATCGGCGGCCTGCTTTCGGGCGTGATGTATTCACTGGTGGCCATCGGCTTCGTGCTGATCTACAAGACTTCAGGCGTGCTCAACTTCGCGCAGGGCGCGCAGCTGCTGTTTGCTGCGCTCACCTTCGTGAGCCTGGTCGAGCGCGGCGTGCCCTTTGCGCTTGCACTCGTGCTGACCTTCGCCCTCATGGTGCTGCTGGGCCTGACCATCGAGCGCACCGTGCTTCGCCCGCTGGTGAACCAGCCGCCGATCACGCTGTTCATGGCAACGCTGGGCCTGTCGTACGTGATCGAGGGCGTGGCCCAACTGGTGTGGGGCACGCAGGTGCATGCGCTGGAGCTTGGCATCGCAGACGAGCCGCTGCAGTTCTTCGGCATCATGGTCTCGACCTTCGACCTGTTCGCCGCCGCGACGGCCGGCGTGATGGTGGCGGCGCTTTCGGCCTTCTTCCGCTACACCCGCGTGGGCCTGGCGTTCCGCGCGGTGGCGGACGACACCTATGCGGCCATCGCGGTGGGCCTGCGCCTGCCGCGCATCTGGGCCACGGTGTGGGCGGCGGCCGGCGTCATCGCGCTGGTGGCCGGGCTGTTGTGGGGCGCGCGGCTGGGTGTGCAGTTCTCGCTCTCGCTCGTGGTGCTGAAGGCACTTCCTGTGCTGGTGCTGGGTGGGTTCGACTCCATTCCTGGCGCGATCGTCGGCGGGCTGGTGATCGGCGCGCTGGAGAAGCTGGCCGAGGTGTACATCGGGCCTTTCGTAGGCGGTGGCATCGAGAGCTGGTTCGCTTACGTCGCAGCGCTGGCCTTCCTGCTGATCCGGCCAAGCGGGCTGTTCGGACAGAAACTGGTGGAGCGCGCCTGAGCCATGCGTACCGTTTCTGTGCATCCATTGACCTGGCCGCTGGCCGTGCTGGTCATTGCCTTCGGCGTCGTGCCGTTTGTCGCATCCGGCTATGTGTTCGACGCGCTGCTGATCCCGTTCCTTGCGCTGTCGCTCGCGGCTGTCGGGCTGAACCTGCTGACCGGCTACGCAGGCCAGCTGTCGCTGGGTACCGCGGCCTTCATGGCGGTCGGCGCCTTCGCGGCCTACAACTTCAACCTGCGCGTGGAAGGACTGCCGCTGCTCGTGAGCATCGGCCTCGCTGGCCTTGCCGCCACGGCCGTCGGCCTGGTGTTCGGGCTGCCGAGCCTGCGGCTGCGCGGCTTCTACCTTGCGGTGTCGACGCTGGCCGCGCAGTTCTTCGTGCAATGGGCGCTGACCAAGTTCGGCTGGTTCAGCAACGACAACGCCTCTGGCGTGATCGACGCGCCAGCGCTCGAAGTGGCGGGCATCGTGTTCGACACGCCGGTGGGGCGCTACATCTTCTCGCTGACCGTCGTCACGGTGTTGACGCCGCTGGCATGGCGCCTCGTGCGCACGCAGACGGGCCACCACTTCATCGCCGTGCGCGACAACGAACTGGCGGCGCGCGTCATCGGCGTGCCGGTGCTGCGCACCAAGCTGCTGGCGTTCGCGGTGTCGTCGTTCATCGTGGGCGTGGCGGGCGTGCTGTGGGGTTTCGTGTACCTGCGCACCGTGGAGCCGGCGGGCTTCAACCTCGACCGCTCGTTCCAGATCCTGTTCATCGTGATCATCGGCGGGCTCGCGACGATCCGCGGAGCCTTCTTCGGCGCGGCGCTCATCGTGGTGTTTCCGCTGCTGCTGTCGCGCGTGGGCAGCTTCTTCTTCGGCGGCTGGTTCGATTCGGGCGTGCTCGACATGAGCCAGCGCATCGTGCTGGGCGCGCTGATCATCTTCTTTCTTGCCGTGGAGCCACGAGGGTTGGTCGCCCTCTGGGATCGCGCGCGCAAGCGGCTCTCACCGGCCTGAGTGCAGATTTCTCTGGTTTTTTTCTTCGCATCCCAGGATGCCTTCATCACCATGTCCTTCATCAAGCACCTGAAAACCGCGGCCGTGGCCGTTACCCTGGCCGCGAGCGGCCTGCAGCTCGCACATGCCGACGGCAACGAACAGTTCTTCCCGCTGCAGAGCTATCGCGTCGGTCCTTATGCGGCTGGCGGCACGGGCTTCTTCGGCGGCTTCATCGACTACCTCAACCTGGTGAACACGCGCGACGGCGGCGTGGGCGGCGTCAAGCTGACCTGGGAGGAGGGCGAGACGCAGTACGAAGTGGAGCGCGGCGTGGAGGTATACGAGCGCCTCAAGCAGCGCCCCGGCATCGCGACCTGGAACCCGCTGTCGGTCGGCATCGCCTATGCGCTGATCGACCGCGTGACGGCCGACAAGGTGCCGCTGCTCACCATCAACCACGGCCGCACCGACACCACCGACGGCCGCGTGTTCAAGTACATCTTTCCGCTGTTGCTCAACCCGTACAGCGAAACCTCCGGCATCGTGAACTACATCGCGGGCAAGGAGGGAGGCGCCGACAAGCTCAAGGGCAAGAAGATCGTGGTGCTGTACCACGGCTCGCCCTACGGCAAGGAGACCATCCCGATCTATGAACTGCTCGCGAAGAAGTACGGCTTCACGCTGCAGCAGATCGAGGTACCGCACCCGGGCAACGAACAGCAATCGCAGTGGCTCACCATCCGCCGCGTGAAGCCCGACTACGTGGTGCTGCGCGGCTGGGGCGTGATGAACCCGGTGGCGCTCAAGACAGCGCAGAAGACGGGCTTTCCGGTCGACCACATCGTGGGCAACGTCTGGTCCAACTCCGAGGAAGACGTGATCCCTGCCGGCGATGCGGCCAAGGGCTACGTGGCCATTACCACCGTGGCCGCGGGCGCGCAGTACCCGGTGCTGCAGGAGATCGCCAAGACCGTCTACGGCGCGGGCAAGGGCAACCTGCAGGACCCCAAGCGCATCGGCAGCGTCTATCACAACCTCGGCGTGCTCAACGGCATCCTGAACGTGGAGGCCATCCGCATCGCGCAGGCGAAGTTCGGCAAGCGCACGCTCACCGGCGACGAAGTCCGCTGGGGCCTGGAAAACCTGAAGATCGACGAGGCACGCGCCGCGGCGCTCGGTGCCAAGGGCCTGTTCCATTCGATCAACGTGACCTGGGACAACCACGAAGGCGATGGCCGCGTGGCCTTCCAGCAGTGGGACGGCAGCAAGTGGAACGTGGTGTCCGACTGGATCGCGCCCGACTGGAAGCTGCTGCGGCCGATCATCGAGAAGTCTTCGCTGGCTTACGCCAAGGAAAAGAACGTCAAGGTGCGCAAGAGCATCGACGACTGAACCCCACGCACGTCCTCATTCGAAATCACTCGCAAGTCGAAAGGCCATCAGATGTCCGCTGTTCTCCAACCTTCCGCATCCGCACCGCCCGCAGCCAACGACGCAGTGCCCGGCCTGCCACTTCCCGACACGCCCGCGCATGTGATCCGCGACGACGCCGAGGCAATCGCCGTGGCGCATGCCCTGGCCGCGAAGCTGATCGTCGGCGCCTCCGAGCGCGACCGCCTGCGCCGCTGGCCTGTCGAAGAGATCGACGCCTACTCGCAAAGCGGCCTCTGGGCCATCAACGTGCCCAAGGCCTTCGGCGGTGCAGAGGTGTCGTATGCCACGCTGGCCGAGGTGATCGCGATCATCTCGGCGGCCGATCCCTCGCTCGGGCAGATCACGCAGAACCACCTGGGCTTCGTCGCCGCGGTGCGCACGGTGTCCGACGCGGCGCAGCAGAAGCTGTTCTTCGCCGACTTCCTGCGCGGCGTGCGCTGGGGCAATGCGTTCTCGGAATCGGGCTCCAAGCGCGCGGCCGATTTCGAGACGCGCTTCACCGATGCGGGCGACCACGTGGTGGTGACCGGCAAGAAGTTCTATTCGACCGGCGCGCTGCTCGCGCACTACGTGCCCATCGTGGCCAACGACGAACAGGGCAACACCTGGTACGTGGTGGCCGAGCGCAATGCGCCGGGCCTCACGGTGATCGACGACTGGTCGGCCTTCGGCCAGCGCACCACGCTCAGCGGCACGGTGGTCATCGACCACGTGAAGGTACCGAAGACGCACCTGATCCCGGCCTACAAGGGCTACGACACGCCCTCGGCCGACGGCGCCATCTTCCAGCTCATCCAGGCGGCGGTCGACGTGGGCATTGCGCGCGGCACCATCGCGGAGACGGTCGATTTCATCCGCACCAAGACGCGCCCGTGGATCGACAGCCAGCGCGACCATGCATGGGAAGACCCGTACTCGATCCAGGCGGTGGGCGACCTGCAGATCCGGCTGCATGCGAGCGAGGCCCTGCTGGAGCGTGCGGGCCGTGCGATCGACCGCGCGGTGGCCGCGCCAGATGCCGACAGCGTGGCTGCGGCGCAGATCGCGACGGCGGAGGCCAAGGTGCTGTCTACCGAGATCGCGATTCTTGCGACCAACAAGCTGTTCGAACTGGCGGGCACGCGATCGACGCTGGGGCAGTACAACCTCGACCGCCATTGGCGCAATGCACGCACGCACACGCTGCATGACCCGGTGCGCTGGAAGTACGCCATCGTGGGCAACTATTTCCTCAATGGCGTGAAGCCGCCATTCCATGCATGGAGCTGAGGTGACGGCCCCCTTGTTGCGCATCGAAGCCATCGAGGCCGCGTACCAGCGCTCCATCGTCGCGCTGCACGGTGTGAGCCTGGACGTGCGCGCCGGCGAAATCCACGCGCTGCTCGGCGCCAACGGTGCAGGCAAATCGACCACGCTCAAGGCGGTGTCAAACCTGCTGCCGGCCGAGCGCGGGCAGGTGACGGCCGGGCGCATCGTCTTCAACGGGCACGACACGGGCCGCACCAGCCCGGCAGATCTCGTCAGGCTTGGCCTGGTTCAGGTGCTGGAGGGCCGCCACTGCTTTCGCACGCTGACAGTGGAAGAAAACCTGCTGACCGGCGGGCTCGGCCGCGGCGCGCGGCGCTCGGAAGTCGCCGAAGACCTCGCGCGGGTCTACGCGATATTTCCCAAGCTGAAGGAAAGGCGACGCACGCTCGCCGGCCTGAGTTCCGGCGGCGAACAGCAGATGACGGCTATCGGCCGCGCGCTGATGTCGCGGCCCCGGCTGCTGGTGCTCGACGAGCCGTCGATGGGGCTGGCGCCGCTGGTGGTGCGCGACATCTTCGAGCAACTGCGGCGGCTCAACCGCGAGCAGGGCCTGTCGATCCTCGTTGCCGAGCAGAACTCCACCGTTGCGCTTCAGTACGCCGACCGCGCAACGGTGCTCGATGCGGGAGTCGCGGTACTTGGCGGCGATGCACAGGCCCTGCGCCAGCGTGCCGACATCCAGTCTTTCTATTTCGGCGAAGGCGTTGCCGAAGCCGTGGCCTGAAGACCGAACCTAGCGCTCGGCAACGTCGGCCAGCAGCGCCGCGCTATTCATGCGCAGTGATGGAGGAAGGGCCTCCGGTGCGCCGTTCGTGCGGATCACGCGGCCGCTGCTCAATACCCGATTGCGCACCTGCTGCGCCCCCGCCGTGAGGTTGTAGTCGATGCGGTAGTCCCATGCCGCGACCGGCACCTTGCGATCACCAAGGCGCTCGATGCGCACTTCCGCCGCGCTGCGCTCGCCCGACCTGATCTCGCTGGCCTGCGAGAAGCCCCGGCCGAAGCCGATGACTGTCCCGGCACTGTCGTACAGCGTGACCAGCACCTCGATGCCGACCAGTGCCATTTCGTCCTTGCGCGCATTGACGAGGCGGCCGAACAGCCATGTCTCGCCATCCTGCTGCACCAGTCGCACGCGCGTGAACTGCAGCGGCGGACCCTCGATCTTCCAGTACGGCGCCGATAGCGCATCCACCTGCAGTTCCTGCCGCGTGAGGGTTCCGTCGCCCGGCAGCTTGACCAGCACCGGCACCATTTCGCCGGGCATCAGCGTGCCGATGGGGACCGATTCGCTGTTCTCGCCGATGCGGCTGTCGCGGTCGAAGAAGATCGCCTTGACGTTCGGCCGCTCGAGGGCCGTGCCGGTTTCGTTGCGCGCAATCACCAGCAGTTGGGGTTTGGCCGAGCTGCCGTTGCCCACCAGCACCTGGCGCGCCTCGAGCTTGAGGCCTTCGCTCGGAATGGTGCGCTGCGCTGTCGAAGCCCCGCCGGGCCTGTACGCGCCCGCCGGCTGGTTGCGGTCGATGACGTAGGCCATGACACCGAAAAAGCCCGTGACCAGCACCACCACCGCCGCCGCGCCCAGGGCGATCATCCGGGCCATGCTCTTGCTGCGTGCCGACTGCTCGATCGCCAACCGTCGGCCGGCTTCGTTCTTGAACTGCTCGAGCACCCGCTCCAGCCGGTCGGAGACGTCGTCCTCGACGACCGACATCGACCCGCAATGCGCGCAGGTGTACTGGTTGAGGCCGGCGCGTTGAAGCACGCTGCTGCCGCATTCACCGCACTTCAGCGTCTGCAGGTCGATGGTCAAAGGTGCTCCCTCGTGGCGATTGCGCCGCGGCGGCAATGCCGGGCGTTACCGTGCGCATCTTAGCGAGGAGCCTGATTGCCAACGGCGCTCAGATCGGCGTGCCAGTGTTCTCCGTCCATCCACCGCCCAGCGTCTTGTAGAAGGTCACGAGGTTCGTCAGGCGCGACAGGCGCGTGGTGATGAGGTTCTGCTGCGCCGTGTAAAGCGAGCGCTGCGAATCGAGCACGCTCAGATAGCTGTCGACGCCACGGCGGAATCGCGCGTCCGAAAGGCGGTAGCTCTCCGCCGTCGCGTTCACCAGCGATTGTTGTGCATCGAGCTGGCGGCCCAGCGTGTTGCGTTGCGCCAGCGCATCCGAAACCTCGCGGAACGCCGTCTGGATCGCCTTTTCGTACTGCGCCACCGAGATGTCGCGGCTCACTGTCGCTATCTTGAGGTTGGCGCGGTTGGCGCCACCGTCGAAGATCGGCAGCGAGATCTGCGGTGCGAAGCTCCAGCTGCCCGAGCCGCCCTTGAACAGGCCCGAGAGCTGGCTGCTCGACGTGCCGGCCGACGCGGTGAGGCTGATGCTCGGATAGAAAGCCGCACGCGCCGCGCCGATGTAGGCATTGGCGGCTTTCAGGTCGCGCTCGGCCTGCAGGATGTCGGGCCGCCGTTGCAGCAGCTCCGAGGGCAGCCCGGGCGGAATGGTGGCCAGCGGGCTCGCTGCAGCTGCCGTGCCATCGGGCAGCGACTGCGGCAGCAGTTCGTCCGGCACGTCTGCGCCCACGAGCAGCACCAGCGCATTGCGGTCTTGCGCTACCTGCGAGGTATAGCGCTCGACGTCGACGCGCGCGGTGTCGACGCTGGTCTGCGCCTGGCTCAGCGTGAGCGCCGACGCCGCGCCCAGTTCGAAGCTGCGCAGGTTGAGGCTGTAGGAGTCGCTCTGGCTGCGCAGGGTGTCGCGCGCGAGCTTCAGCTGATCCTGGTCGGCCGCGAGCGTGAGGTAGCTCGTCGCCACCTCGGCCACCAGCGTGATCTGCGTGCTGCGGCGTGCCTCGGCCGTGGAGAAGAACTGCTCCAGCGCCTGTGCGCTCAGGCTTCGCACGCGGCCGAACAGGTCGATTTCGTAGGAGCTGAACCCGACCGAAGCGCTGTACTGCCGCGCCGTGAGGGCTTCGCCGGTCGACGACAGGTCGGCCGGCGTGCGGCTGCCGCTGCCGCCGGCACTGGCGTTGACGGTGGGGAAGAGCGCTGCATCCTGCACCCGGTACTGGGCGCGGGCCTTCTCGATGTTCAGCACCGCGACGCGCAGGTCGCGGTTGTTGGCGAGGCTCATCTCGATCACGCGCTGCAGCGACGGATCGGTGAAGACATCGCGCCAGCCGAGGTCGGCGACCGGCGTGGAGGCCGGGGCGTTGCCTGTGTCGCCGGCGAACTTGCCGGCCACTGGCGCCGCGGGTTGCTGGTAGGTGGGAATCAGGCTGCAGCCGGCCATCAGGGCGGCGAGCGCGAGCGGAGCAAGGCGGAATGGTTTCATGGCAGACACCTCAGGAAGCGGCCGCGGCCGGTTGTGCATGCGAGTCCGGCAAGGCGGGCAAAGCAGGCGAGGGCGACCGTCCCTTGAAGAGGCCGCGCACCAGCACGAAGAAAAGAGGCACGAAGAAGATCGCGAGCAGCGTGCCCGACAGCATGCCGCCGATCACCGCTGTGCCCAGCGCATGCTGCGCGCCGGCCCCCGCACCGGTGCCCAGCACCATCGGCAACACGCCGAGCACGAAGGCCAGCGAGGTCATGAGGATGGGCCGCAGCCGCATGCGAGCAGCCTCCATCGCCGACTCGACCAAGCTCTTGCCGTGCGCATGCAGGTCCTTCGCGAACTCGACGATCAGGATGGCGTTCTTCGACGCCAGCCCGATGGTCGTGAGCAGGCCGACCTGGAAGTACACGTCGTTCATCTTCCACGTCAGGATCGCGCCGATCAGCGCGCCCAGCACGCCGAGCGGCACCACCAGGATCACCGAGAACGGAATCGCCCAGCTTTCGTACAGCGCCGCAAGGCACAGGAACACGATCAGGATCGACAGCCCATAGAGCAGGCCGGTCTGGCCGCTCGATGCCTTCTCCTGGCGCGACAGGCCGGTCCATTCGTAGCCGATGCCTGGCGGCAGTTTGGCGACTGCGGCCTCGACGATGGCGAGTGCGTCGCCGCTCGATGCGGCTCCCGGCATCGCCATGCCCAGGATTTCCACCGAGGGCACCCCGTTGTAGCGCTCCAGGCGGGGCGAGCCGGAACTCCAGCCCGCCTTGGCGAATGAGGTGAAGGGCACCATCGTTCCGGCGCTGTTGCGCACGTACCAGCGGTCGATGTCCTCCGGCAGCATCCGGTACTGTGCATCGGCCTGCAGCATCACCTTCTTCACGCGCCCCTTGTCGATGAAGTCGTTGACGTAGCTGCTGCCCCAGGCGGTGGAGAAGGTGTCGTTGATGTCGGACATCGAAAGGCCCTGGGCCTGTGCCTTGTGCGGATCGATCTCGAGCCTGAATTCGGGCGTGTCTTCCATCCCGTTGGGGCGCACGGCCACCAGGCGCTTGTCCTTGGCCAGCGTGCCGAGCAGTTGGTTGCGCGCCTGCATCAGGGCCTCGTGCCCGAGGTTGGCGCGGTCCTGCAGCATCAGGTCGAAGCCGGTCGCGTTGCCGAGCTCTGCCACGGCGGGCGGTGCGAAGGCGAACACCTTTGCGTCCCTGATTGTGTTGAAGAAGGCGCCGGCCTTTGCGGCCACTCCCGTCACGCTCAGTGCTTCGCCCTCGCGTTCATTCCAGGGCTTGAGCTTGATGAAGGCAAAGCCCGTGTTCTGCCCGCTGCCCGCGAAGCTGAAACCCGCCACCGTGAAGATGCCCGAGACCGCATCTTTCTGGTCGACCAGGAAGTGATGCTCCACCTGGCGGATGACTTCTTCCGTGCGCGTGTTCGTCGCGCCCGGCGGCAGCTGCACCAGCGCAAACATCGTGCCCTGGTCTTCGTCGGGCAGAAAGCCGATGGGCAGCTTCATGAAGCCGAACACCACCACGGCAAACAAGACCGCGTACAGGGCCATGTAGCGCCAGCCCTTGCCCACCATGTGCCGCACGATGCCCTGGTAGCGGTGGTTGCCGCGATCGAAGCTGCGGTTGAACCAGCCGAAGAAGCCGGTGGTGGCCATTGCATGATCCTTGTCGACCGGCTTGAGCAGCGTCGCGCAAAGGGCCGGCGTGAGCACCAGCGCCACGAGCACCGACAGCGTCATGGCCGAGACGATGGTGATGGAGAACTGCCGGTAGATCACGCCCGTGGAGCCGCCGAAGAAAGCCATCGGCACGAACACCGCCGCCAGCACCAGGGCCACGCCGACCAGCGCGCCGGTGATCTGGCCCATGGACTTGCGCGTGGCCTCCTTGGGCGGGAGGCCTTCATCGGCCATCACGCGCTCGACGTTCTCGACGACCACGATTGCGTCGTCCACCAGCAGCCCGATGGCGAGCACCATCGCGAACATCGTCAGTGTGTTGATGGTGAAGCCGAAGGCCGCGAGCACGCCGAAGGTGCCCAGCAGCACCACGGGAACCGCGATGGTCGGGATCAGCGTGGCGCGGAAGTTCTGCAGGAAGAGATACATCACCAGGAACACCAGCACCACGGCCTCGACGAGCGTCTTGATGACCTCCTCGATGGAGATCCGCACGAAGGGCGTGGTGTCGTAGGGCTTCTGCACCTTCATGCCCTGCGGAAAGAACTTCTCGAGCTCGGCGACGCGCGCATCGACGGCCTTGACCGTGTCGAGCGCATTGGCGCCGGTGGCCAGCTTGATGGCCAGGCCCGCGGCCGGCTTGCCGTTGTAGCGACCGACCGTGTTGTACGACTCGCTGCCGAGCTCGATGCGGGCTACGTCGCGCAGGCGGACCTGCGAGCCGTCGGTTTGCGTGCGCAGCAGGATGTCCTCGAACTCCTGCGCGGTCTTCAGGCGCGTCTGCGAGGTGATGGTGGCGTTGAGCTGCTGGTTGCTTGCCGCAGGCATGCCGCCGAGCTGGCCGGCCGAAACCTGCGCGTTCTGCGCCGTGATCGCGTTCTTCACATCCAGCGGCGTGAGGCTGAAGCTGGAGAGCTTGTTCGGGTCGAGCCATACGCGCATGGCGTACTGCGAGCCGAAGAGCGTGGTGTCGCCCACGCCCTCGACGCGGCTGATTGCGTCCTGGACGTTGGCCGCGACGTAGTCGGACAGGTCCGACCCGTTCATGCTGCCGTCTTCGGAGGTGAAGGCCAACACGTTCAGAAAGTTGGTGGCCGACTTCGTGACGGTGACACCCTGCTGTTGCACCTCTTGCGGCAGCAGCGGCGTGGCAAGCGAGAGCTTGTTCTGCACCTGCACCTGAGCGGTGTCGGGGTCGGTTCCGTTCTCGAAGGTGAGCGTGATGGTGACCGAGCCCGACGACTCGCTGGTCGAGGCCATGTAGCTCAGCCGGTCCAGTCCCTTCATCTTCTGCTCGATGACCTGGGTGACGGTGTCTTCGAGCGTCTTGGCGGAAGCGCCGGGGTAGTTGGCAGTGATTGCGACGGCGGGCGGCGCGATGCTCGGGTACTGCGCGATCGGCAGGGTGGCGATGGACATGACGCCGCCCAGCATCACGATGATGGCGAGGACCCACGCGAAGATGGGGCGGTCGATGAAGAAGCGTGCCATGGTGGTCTTCCTGGATCAGTCCGCCGTGGCGCCGGGCGAGGGGAGGGCCGCCTTGGCAGTCGTTTCAGTGCCGGGCTTGGACTTGGGGTTCCACTGCACCGTCTTCACCTCGACGCCCGGCGCCGCGCGCTGCAGGCCGTCCACCACGAGCTGGTCGCCGGCCTGCAGGCCGCTGCGCACCAGCCATTGGTCGCCGATGGCGCGTTCCGTTTCGAGCACGCGCCGCTGCAGCTTGTGCTGGGCATCCACCACGTAGGCCGTCGGCTTGCCGGTGCTGTCGCGCGACACGGCCTGCTGCGGCACCATGAGCGCCTGTTCCTTCACGCCTTCCTGCAGCACGGCGCGCACGTACATGCCGGGCAGCAGGTCCGCCTTGGGGTTGGGGAACACCGCGCGCAGCGTGATGGCGCCGGTGTTCTGGTCTACGGTGACGTCAGAGAACTCGAGCTTGCCTTCGAGCGGATAGGCGCTCCCGTCTTCGAGCAGCAGCCGCACCTTCGCGGCGTTGGCGCCGCTCTTTTGCAGATCGCCGCGGGCCATGGCCTGCTTCAACTGAAGCATCGCGGCGCTGGACTGCGTCACGTCGACATAGATCGGATCGAGCTGCTGGATGGTGGCCAGCGCGGTCGACTGGCTTGCCGTGACCAGCGCGCCGGGCGTGACCGTCGACTTGCCGATGCGCCCGGAGATCGGTGCATCGATGCGTGCATAGGCAAGGTTGATGCGGCTCGTCTCAACATTGGCCCGCGCCGAGGCGACGTCGGCCTCGCCTTGGCCCAGCGAGGCGGCGGCGTCGTCATAGTCCTGCTGGCTCACGGCCTTGATGGCGACCAGTTCCTTGTAGCGCTCGGCCTTCAGCCGCGTGGTCGTGAGGCTGGCCTGCGCCTTGGCGAGCGCGGCGACGTTGCTGTCGTAGGTCGCCTTGTAGGTGGCGGGATCGATCTGGTAGAGCGTTTCGCCGGCCTTCACGTCGCTGCCTTCGCGGAACTGGCGGGCCTTCACGATGCCGCCGACCTGGGGCCGTACGTCGGCGATGAGAAAGGGCGTCGTGCGCCCGGGCAGCTCGGCCGTGATGGCCACGCGCTGCGGCTGCACAGACACTACCCCCACCTCGGGCATGCCCTGCGCGGCGGGCGGTCCGCCCGGTGGCTTGCCGCAGGCGACAAGCATGAAGGTGGACGCGAGGGCTGCCGTGAAGGTCAGGCCATAGGTGAAAGGTGGACGCATGGCGAATCTCCTGAAGAGCGACGGATCGGTGATGGGGTCGGCCTGCTGTTAAACAGACAGTAGTGTCCAGTAATGTATTTTGACTTCCAGGGGCTGTCAATTAATAATGGACACTGTTGTCCAGAAATGAGGAGACATTTAGATGCGAGTCAAAACAGAGGCCAAGCGCGACGCCATCGTTCAGGTGGCCGCCGAGGTCTTCCGGGAGCTGGGGTTCGAAGGGGCCTCCATGGTGGAGATCGCTGCGCGCGTGGGCGGCTCGAGGGCCACGCTGTATGGCTACTTCAGCTCCAAGGAGGAGTTGTTCGTTGCCGTGACCCACGGCACGGCCAAGGTCCATTTCGCGCCAATTTTTGAGGCGCTCGGGCAGGAGAGCGACGACGACCTCGAACAGGTGCTGCAACGCTTCGGCGAAAAAATCCTGGCAGTGGTGTGTTCGCAGGAGGCCATCCAGGCGCGCAGGGCCGTGATCGCGGAGTCCGGCCGCAGCGACATCGGGCGGTTGTTCTACGAAGGTGGGCCCAAGAAGGGGCTGACCGAGCTGGCGGGGTTCCTGGAACTGCAGATGCAAAAGGGCCGGCTGCGCAAGGCCGATCCGCAGGTAGCGGCACGCCACCTGACGGCATTGCTGGATTCGGAGACCGTCATGCCGGCTCTTATCGGTATCGATGGACCGTTGTCCCGAAAGGATTTGCGGGAAGCGACACGACGCGCTCTGCAGACCTTTCTCGGAGGCTATGCGCCCGAAGGAAAGAAGGCCAAGTGAGCCTGCGACATGCGCGCCGCGCGCACCCGGCTTGCGTTGGCACGGTCAATCCCGTACGCTGACCCGGCGTCTTTGCGCACCGCCCGAGCCCTTGCGGGCCGCCGGGCCAGCTTTGCGGACGCCAAGGAGTCCATGCCATGCCAAGCCGATCGAACGGCCTCGCGGCCGAAGTGGAAGCAGTGCGAACGCTGGCGCTCGTCGGCGCCGCGGCCGCCGGCAAGACCTCTCTTGCCGAGGCTTTGTTGTACAGGGCGGGTGCCATCGGGGCCTGCGGGAGCATCGAACGCGGCAGCACCGTCAGCGACCACGACCCGCTCGAGCGCCGCATGCAGCACTCGCTCAATGCATCGGTGATGCACCTCACGCACGCCGGCACGCGCATCCACTTCATCGACACGCCCGGCGGCCCCGACTTCCTTGGCCAGAGCCTGCCGGCTCTGGAGGCGGTCGAAACGGCGGCAGTGGTCATCAATGCCGCCACCGGCATCGAGCCGATGGCGGTGCGCATGATGGAGTACGCGGCCTCGCGCCACCTCGCCCGCATGATCATCGTCACCAAGATCGACTCGCAGGGCGTCTCGCTCGCGGGCCTGCTGGCCGACATCCAGGCCACCTTCGGCCGCGAATGCCTGCCGCTGAACCTGCCCGACGGGGTCGGCAGGCAGGTGGTGGACTGTTTTTTCAACCGCTTCGGGCGGTCCGACTTCGGCCCTGTCGAAGCGGCGCACCGCGCGCTGGTGGAGCAGGTGGTCGAGGTCGACGCGGCCTTCGTCGACCGCTACCTCGAGGAAGGCGACGTGGATCCGGCCGAGCTGCATGCGCCGCTCGAGCAGGCGCTGCGCGAGGGCCACCTGATCCCGGTGTGCTTCGTCTCGTCGCGCAGCGGCGCCGGCGTGGCCGAGCTGTTGGATGTGATCGTCAAGCTCCTGCCAGACCCGACCGAGGCCAACCCGCCGGACTTCATCGTCGGCGAGGGCGCGCAGGCCAAGCCCATGGAGGCCAGGCCCGACCCGTCGCTGCACGTGCTGGCGCACGTGTTCAAGGTCACGATCGACCCCTATGTCGGCAAGATGGGCATCTTCCGTGTGCACCAGGGCACGCTCACGCGCGACAGCCAGCTCTACATCGGCGACGGCCGCAAGCCCTTCAAGGTGGGGCACCTGTTCATGCTCCAGGGCAAGGACCATGTCGAGGTGTCGCACGCGGTGCCTGGCGACATCGTGGCGGTGGCCAAGGTCGAGGAGATCCATTTCGACGCCGTGCTGCACGATGTGGCCGAAGACAGCCACGTGCATCTCGCGCCTCTGGCGTTCCCGGTGCCGGTGTACGGCCTGGCCGTGGAGCCCAAGCGCCATGGCGACGAGCAGCGCGCCTGGGAGATCCTCGGCAAGCTCACGGCCGAGGATCCGTGCCTGCGCATCGAGCATGTGGCCGCGACCAACGAGACGGTCCTCTACGGGCTCGGCGAACTGCACCTGCGCATCGTGCTCGAACGCCTGCGCGAGGTGTATCGCTTCGAGGTCCAGACGCGACCGCCCCGCATTGCCTACCGCGAGAGCGTGACCGTGCCGGCCGAGGGCCACCACCGGCACAAGAAACAGACCGGCGGCGCTGGCCAGTTCGGCGAAGTCTTCCTGCGCATCGAGCCGCTGGCGCGCGGTGCTGGCTTCCAGTTCGCCGACGAGGTCAGGGGCGGGGCGATTCCGGGCCAGTTCATCCCCGCAGTCGAGAAGGGCGTGCGCGAGGTGCTGGTGTGCGGCGCGATCGCCGGCTACCCGGTGGTCGATGTGCGCGTTGTTGTGCACGATGGCAAGCACCACAGCGTCGACAGCAAGGACATCGCCTTTGCGACTGCCGGCCGCAAGGCCTTCATGGCCGCCATCCGCGAGGCCCGGCCGGTCGTGCTCGAGCCGATCGTCCAGATCGAGATCGACGTGCCGGAGCATTCCGTCGGAGATGTCACGAGCGACCTGTCGTCGCGGCGCGGCCTGGTCACCGGAACGTCGGCCCTGGGGGGCGGTGTTGTGGCCGTCGGCGGGCAAGTGCCCATGGCCGAACTGGCCAACTACCAGTCGCGGCTCAATGCAATGACCAGCGGCCAGGGCCGCTACACCATCGCGTTGTCACATTACGAAGCCGTGCCGCCGGCCGTCCAGCAGACGCTGACGGACCAGTACCGGGTGCATGAAGAGGACTAGGGGAATTGTGTTTGCGAGATATCGCAATGAGCCCGGCTACCGAAGCACCAGCACAGGCAGCGCCGAATGCGCCAGCACGTGCTGCGTCTCGCTGCCAAGCAGCAGCCGCTTGATGCCCTTGCGGCCGTGCGAGGCCATCACGATCAGGTCGCTCTTGTGCTTTTTCGCCGCGGCGATGATCGACTCCGCCACCAGGTCCGAGTTGGCCGTCGCCGTCTTGACACGTACGCCGCTTTCCTTTGCGCGTGCGCTCACGGTGTCGAGCATTGCCTGTGCCTTCTCGGCCCATTGCTTCTCGACGCGGCCGATGTCCTCTGGCGAAAAGGTCATGGAGCCCTCGAAGTAGCTTCGGGGGTAGCGCGGAACCACGTTGATCGCCACCAGGTCGGCATCGTTCTGTGCGGCGAGAGCGATCGCGCTCGCGACAGCCTTCTTCGAGAGTGTGGAGCCGTCGGTGGCGACGAGGATGCGCTTGAACATGTGAGGTCTCCAGGGAAAGGTATGTCGCGAGCTTAGGCAGGCCACGGCTTCGGACGTTGATGCAGATCAAAGGGCACTGCGAGGCCCGCCCTTAGCCTCGCTCCGATGCAAGCTGCGCTCGCCCCGTTCTCTACGCATCCGTCGCCCGCTGCGGCCACCGCCGACACCTGGCAGGTGCTCGACGACCCGGCCGAATGGCCGGCGTTCGGCCAGCTGGAGGAGGGCGATGCAGCCACCGGCCAGTGGGCATCGCAGGTCGCGGTCGAAGGCATGCACTGCACCGCTTGCGCTTTCACCGTCGAGGCTGCGCTGCTGAAGGTGCCCGGAGTGCGCGAGGCACAGGTCAATGGGGCCAGCCGGCGGGCGCGCGTTGTGTGGTCGGCCGCGGTCACCCGGCCTTCACGCTGGTTCGAGGCTTCGGCCGCGGCCGGATACCCGCTGGTTCCCGCCGGCAGCCAGTTGGCAAGCGCGGGGCGCGCGCGCGAACTGCGCATGGCGCTGTGGCGCTGGCTGGTCTCGGGCTTCTGCATGATGCAGGTGATGATGTATGCCTACCCGGCTTACATCGCCAGGCCGGGCGACATGACGGACGACGCCGCGCAGTTGCTGCGCTGGGCCTCCTGGGTGCTCACGCTGCCCGTCGTGTTGTTCTCCTGCGGTCCCTTCTTCAGCAGCGCCTGGCGCGACCTGCGCGCGGGCCGTATTGGCATGGATCTTCCGGTGGCGTTCGGCGTGCTCGCGACCTTCGCGGTCAGCAGCGCCGCCACCTTCGACGCCGGCGGGCCGCTGGGCCACGAGGTCTACTTCGACTCGCTGACGATGTTCGTCTTCTTCCTGCTGACCGGCCGCTGGCTCGAGGCACGCCTGCGAGACCGTACCGCCGGCTCGCTCGAGGCCCTGATGAACCGCCTGCCCGACAGCATCGATCGACTCGCTCCCGATGGCAGCTGGACCCGCGTGGCCGTGCGCAGGCTCGCAGCCGCAGACGTGGTGCGCGTGCGCCCCGGCGAGGCGTTTCCGGCCGACGGCGTGGTGATCGAAGGCGACACCAGCGCCGACGAGGCCCTGCTGACAGGCGAATCCCGCCCCGTGCCGCGCCCCCGCGGCGACCGCGTGCTGGCCGGCAGCCACAACCTCTCGGCGGTGGTCAGTGTGCGGATCGAATCGGTGGGCGAGGGCACGCGCTTCGCCCAGATCGTGCGGCTGATGGAAAGCGCCGCCTCGCGCAAGCCGCGCCTGGCGCTGCTCGCGGACCGGGTGGCGCGGCCTTTCCTCGTCGCGGTGCTCGCATCGGCGGCGATGGCGGCAGTGTTCTGGTGGCACACGGACCCGGGCAAGGCGCTGATGGTGGCGGTCGCGGTGCTCATCGTGACCTGCCCCTGTGCGCTCTCGCTCGCGACACCAGCTGCCATGCTCGCGAGCGCCGGCGCCCTGGCGCGCGGCGGCGTGCTGACTTCCAACCTGCAGGCGCTGGAGGCACTGGCGTCGGTCGATACGGTCGTGTTCGACAAGACGGGCACGTTGACGGGCGACATCCCGCGGCTGGAGCGCATCTATTGCCGGCAGGGCCTGCGGCCCGGCGACGCACTTGAAATGGCGGCGGCGCTCGCTGCGCAGTCGCTGCATCCTGTTGCGCAGGCGCTGGTGAATGCGTGGAATGCTCAGTTCCGCTCGCCACCGGGCTGGACCGTGGAACAGGCCACCGAAGCGGCAGGGCTCGGGCTCGAAGGCCTGCTGCGCCGGACGCGTGCGCGCACCGGAACAGGCCAGCGTGCGCGTCTTGGCTCGTCGACCTTCTGCAGCGTGAATGCGCTGGAGGTTGACGCTGCGCAGGTCCACCTGGCCGACGAGCAGGGGTGGGTCGCCAGCTTCGTGCTGGCCGAAGAGCTTCGCGCCGATGCCGCCGCGGCGGTGGCCGCGTTGCGCGCGCAGGGCCTGACGGTGCGGCTGCTCTCGGGCGATCGCGACAGCGCCGCGAAGGAGATCGCCGCGCGCTGCGGCATCGACTTCGCGCAGGGTGGCTGCACGCCGGAGGACAAGCTCGACGTGCTCTGGCGGCTGCAGGCCGAGGGACGGCAGATTGCGATGGTGGGCGACGGCCTGAACGACGGTCCCTCGCTGGCGCGTGCGAACGCCTCGTTCGCCTTCGGCCGCAGCGTGCCGCTGTCGCGCGCGCACGCCGATTTCGTCGTGCTGGGCGACAGGCTCGCCACCATTCCAGATGCCATCGCACAAGCCCGCAAGACGCTGCACGTGGTGCGCCAGAACCTCTGGTGGGCCGCGGGCTACAACGCGCTGTGCGTGCCGCTCGCCGTGGCGGGCTGGTTGCCGGCGTGGCTCGCGGGCCTGGGCATGGCCGCGAGCTCCCTCGTGGTGGTCCTCAATGCGGCACGGCTCGCGGCCGCCGGCAAGGCAAGCCGCTGATGGACATCCTCTTCCTGCTCATCCCGCTGTCCGTGGTGCTGGTTCTCGCGATCCTCGGCGGGCTCTGGTGGGCGATCGAGCGCGGCCAGTTCGACGACGTCGAAACCGAAGGCGACCGCATCCTGCACGGCGATTGATTTGCATCAAGCCCGCGAGGCAGACGCCCACGGAAACTGCCCACAACTCATTCAAGGGCACGACGATGCAACAACCGAACCCACCCGCCGCGGTATACGACGACACCGTCGTGCGGCAGTTCGCGCTCATGTCCGTGGTCTGGGGCGTGGTCGGCATGCTGGTCGGCGTGATCATCGCCTCCCAGCTGACCTGGCCCGAGCTCAACCTCGGCATTCCATGGCTCAGCTACGGACGGCTGCGGCCGCTGCACACCAACGCGGTCATCTTCGCGTTCGGCGGCTGCGCGCTGATGGCCACGAGCTTCCACGTGGTTCAGCGCACCTGCCAGGTGGGCCTCTTCGCGCCGAAGCTCGCGTCCTTCGTGTTCTGGGGGTGGCAGGCCGTGATCGTCGCGGCCGCCATCAGCCTGCCGATGGGCTACACCAGCGGCAAGGAATACGCCGAGCTGGAGTGGCCCATCGACCTGCTGATCGCGGTGGTCTGGGTGGCCTACGCCATCGTGTTCTTCGGCACCATCGGCATGCGCCGCGTGCGCCACATCTACGTGGCGAACTGGTTCTTCGGAGCCTTCATCATCGCGGTGGCGCTGCTGCACATCGTCAACAGCGCAGAGGTTCCGGCGGGCTGGATGAAAAGCTACTCGGCCTACGCCGGCGTGCAGGACGCGATGGTGCAGTGGTGGTACGGCCACAACGCCGTGGGCTTCTTCCTCACCGCGGGCTTCCTCGGGATGATGTATTACTACATCCCCAAGCAGGCCGGCCGGCCGGTGTATTCGTACCGGCTGTCCATCGTCCACTTCTGGGCGCTGATCTTCACCTACATGTGGGCCGGCCCGCACCACCTGCACTACACGGCGCTGCCGGACTGGACGCAATCGCTGGGCATGGTGTTCTCGCTGATCCTGCTCGCGCCGAGCTGGGGCGGCATGATCAACGGCGTGATGACGCTCTCGGGCGCCTGGCACAAGCTGCGCACCGACCCGATCCTGCGCTTCCTGATCGTCGCGCTGTCGTTCTACGGCATGTCGACCTTCGAGGGTCCGATGATGTCCATCAAGACCGTCAACGCCCTGAGCCACTACACCGACTGGACCATCGGCCACGTGCACTCCGGCGCGCTCGGCTGGGTGGGGTTCATCACCATGGGCTCGCTCTACTACCTGATTCCGCGCATGTATGGCCGCACCACCATGTACAGCGTGAAGGCCATCGAGGCGCACTTCTGGATCGCCACCATCGGCATCGTCCTGTACATCGCCGCCATGTGGATCGCCGGCGTGATGCAAGGGCTGATGTGGCGCGCCATCAACCCCGACGGCACGCTCACCTACACCTTCGTGGAGAGCGTGAAGGCCACTTTCCCGTTCTACGTGGTGCGCCTGATCGGCGGACTGCTCTATCTGTCGGGGATGCTGGTGATGGCCTGGAACGTCTGGATGACCGTCATCTCGGGCCGCTCGGTGCGCGTCGAGATCCCGCCCCCCGTCATGGCCCACGCCTGAGGACGCACGATGAACCCGAACACTCCCAAGTCCAGCGGCTTTACCCACGAGAAGATCGAGACCAACAACCTGCTGATGATCGTGCTGATCCTCGTGGTCGTGGCCGTCGGCGGCCTTGTCGAGATCGTGCCGCTCTTCTTCCAGAAGTCGACCACCGAGGCGGTGCAGGGCGTCAAGCCGCTCACGCCGCTGCAGCTCGCCGGCCGCGATGTCTACCTGCGCGAGGGTTGCTACAACTGCCACTCGCAGATGATCCGGCCCTTCCGCTCGGAGACGCTGCGCTACGGCCATTACTCGGTGGCTGGCGAGTTCGTCTACGACCACCCGTTCCAGTGGGGCAGCAAGCGCACCGGCCCCGACCTGCATCGCGTGGGCGGCAAGTACAGCGACGAGTGGCACCGCATCCACCTGAACAATCCGCGCGACCTGGTTCCCGAATCGAACATGCCGGCCTATTCATGGCTGGAAAAGGCCCTCGTCGACGCCGAAGCCTTGCCAACCCACATGCGCGCGCTGCGCCGTGTCGGCGTGCCCTACACCGACGAGGAAATCGCCAAGGCCACGGAAGAGGTCACGGGCAAGACCGAGATGGAGGCCACGGTGGCCTATCTGCAATCGCTGGGCCTGGCTCTCAAGTAAGCACAGCGGCAAAGGACTGAAACCATGATCGACGTCACCACCTTGCGCGTTGCAGCCACCGTCGTGTGCTTCGCGCTATTCATCGGCATCGTGATCTGGGCGTATTCGCGTCGCAACGCGCGCGACTTCCAGGAAGCGGCCCGCTTGCCGTTCGAGCAGGACTGAAGGGAGAACCACGATGAGCGATTTCATCAGCCATTTCTGGTCGAACTACGTGGCCGCGGCCTCGCTGCTGAGCATCCTCGGCTGCGTGCTGCTGCTGTGGTTCACAGCCCGCAAGCGGGTTGCGCCGAACGCCGACAACACCACGGGCCACGTCTGGGACGAGGACCTGCGCGAAGCCAACAACCCGTTGCCCATGTGGTGGATCGGACTGTTCGTGCTGACCATCGTCTTCGGGCTGGGCTACCTGGCGATCTTTCCGGGCCTGGGGAGTTTTCGCGGCCAGTCCGACTGGAGTTCGCGCGGCGAATACGAGGCGGACGTCGCCAAGGCCACGCAAGAGCTGGCACCCGTCTACGCGAAATACGCCGCCATGCCGGTCGAGGAGGTTGCAAGGGACCCGCAGGCCAAGGCCATCGGGGAGCGTCTTTTCATGAACAACTGCGCCCAGTGCCATGGTTCCGACGCGCGCGGCAGCAAGGGCTTTCCCAACCTGACCGACAAGGACTGGCTGCACGGCGGCACGCCCGAGAAGATCGTCGAGAGCATCACCAAGGGCCGTGTCGGCGTGATGCCGCCGATGGCTGCGGCCGTCGGCACACCGGATGACGTGAAGAACGTTGCCAACTACGTGCTGAGCCTGGCGGGCGAGCCGCACGATTCGTTGCGTGCCGGCCTCGGAAAGTCGAAGTTCACGGTCTGCGCGGCCTGCCACGGCATCGGCGGCGTGGGCAACCAGGCCATCGGTGCGCCCAACCTGAGCGACAGGATCTGGCTCCACGGCTACGGCGAGGCCGCCATCGTCCAGATGATCAACGCGGGCAAGCACAACGAGATGCCCGCGCAGGAAGGCCGTCTTACCGAGGCACAGATCCGGATGCTCGCGTCGTATGTCTGGGGGTTCTCCAACAATACCAACACGGCCGCGGCCACGCCGTGAAACCCGAGATCGGCGCAACGCCATGACCCGGAAGATCATTCCCATCGTCAGCGCGGGCAGCGAGGAGGTCGGCCTTTACGAAGCCACGAAGAAGATCTATCCACGCACAGTGCGCGGCATGTTCGCGCGCTGGCGCTGGGCCATGGTCTTTCTTACGCAGCTGGTGTTCTACGGCCTGCCGTGGGTGGAGTGGGGCGAGCGGCAGATGGTGCTGTTCGACCTGGCCGCGCGCCGCTTCTACATCTTCGGGCTGGTGCTGTATCCGCAGGACCTGATCTATCTCTCGGGCCTGCTGGTCATCAGTGCGCTGTCGCTCTTTCTCTTCACCGCGGTGGCGGGGCGGCTGTGGTGCGGCTACGCCTGCCCGCAGACGGTCTACACCGAGATCTTCATGTGGGTGGAGCACAAGATCGAAGGCAACCGCACCGCGCGCATGCGGCTGGACGCCGAGGCGATGTCGCTCGAGAAGCTGGTGAAGAAATGGTTCAAGCACATCGTCTGGATCGGCATCGCGCTGTGGACCGGCTTCACCTTCGTGGGCTACTTCACGCCCATCCGCGAACTGGGCATGGCCTTCCTGCAGACGCAGATGGGCTCGTGGGAGGTGTTCTGGGTTTTCTTCTACGGCTTTGCCACCTACGGCAATGCCGGCTTCATGCGCGAGCAGGTCTGCAAGTACATGTGCCCCTACGCGCGCTTCCAGAGCGCCATGTTCGACCGCGACACGCTCATCGTCACATACGACCCGCAGCGCGGCGAACCTCGCGCGCCGCGCCGCAAGGGCCCCGACCCACGCACGCTGGCGCTGGGCGACTGCATCGACTGCGGCCTGTGCGTGCAGGTGTGCCCGACCGGCATCGACATCCGCCAGGGCCTGCAGTACGAGTGCATCGGCTGCGGCCTTTGCGTGGATGCCTGCGACACCGTCATGCAGAAGATGGCCTACCCGCCGCGGCTGATCCGCTACGACACGCAAAACGGCATGGAAACCGGCTGGTCGCGCCGCGAACTGCTGCGGCGTGTGCTGCGGCCGCGCGTGCTGCTCTACACGACGATCCTGGCGCTGCTGGTGACCGGACTGCTGGTCAGCCTGATCGTGCGCACGCCGTTCAAGGTCGATGTGGTGCGCGACCGCGCCTCGCTAGCCCGCATTGCCGAGGGCGGGCGGCTGGAGAACGTTTATCGGCTCCAGATCATGAACGCCACTGAAAAACCGCAGCAGTACCGCATCGTCGCCGACGGACTGGAAGGCCTCAGCGTCTCGCCCGACGAGCCGGTGACGGTCGACGCCGCCCAGTCACGCTGGGTCGCGGTGCGGCTGCAGGTGCCTTATGGGGCCGTGCCTGCCGGATCGCACACGGTGCACTTCGGCATCCGCGAGGAGGGCGGCGGCGCCCAGGTTTCGGAAAAAGCGGCCTTCCTTGTGCCGCGCTGAAAGATCGAGATGAACGCAACAACAATGGCGACAACGAACGAACCGGCGGCCCAGGGCTGGTGGCGCTATCCGCTGCTCTGGATGGTGATCGGCGGTCCGGCGGTCGTGGTGGTCGCGAGCTTCGTGACCTTCTGGCTGGCCTGGCGCAGCCCCGATGCGCTGGTGTCCGAGGACTACTACCGCGAAGGCGTCGAGATCAACAAGACCCTGGCCGCGAAGAAGCTGCTGCCCGCGCTGACCGGTCGCAACCACGCGACCACGCCCGCGAGCGACATGCCGCCGCCGGCCCGGAAGGCCGCGCCATGAACGGAGTGCGCCAGCTCGCGGGCATCCTGTGGCCGTCCTTCCTGGTGGCCTGCGGCATGGAGGTGCTGGTGTTCGCGCTCGTCGACCCCGTCAACGCGTTCTGCGGGGCCGATGCGTTGCGGATGTCGCGCCAGGGTATCTACACCGCCGCCTTCTTCGTCTTCTGGCTGATGGCGGCGTCGTCGAGCGCATGCACGGCATTGCTCGCCAGGCCATCGGCTTCGGAACCTTCTGGAGCACCTCTGCGGACACCCTCGCAATGATTCCTGCCGCCGTTGCTCCTGTGCCCGTGCAGGCACCGCTGCCCATCGATCTACTGAGGGAGTTCGACGTTCCCGGGCCGCGCTACACCTCCTATCCCACAGCCGACCGTTTCGTCGAGGCCTTCGGCGCCGACGACTACGCCAGGGCGCTGAGCCGTCGGCGCGCGGCGAGCGCTGAGGCGCCGCCGCTGTCGCTGTACGTCCATATTCCGTTCTGCGAGTCGCTGTGCTACTACTGCGCCTGCAACAAGGTCGTCACTCGCCACCGCGAGCGGGGCCGGCAGTACCTGGCCTACCTCGCGCGCGAGGTGGAGCTGCAAGTCGCGCAACTGGGCCGCAGCGCCACCGCAGGCCAGCTGCACCTAGGGGGTGGCTCGCCGACCTTCCTCGACGACTCGGAGTTGGGCGAGCTCATGGCGCTGCTGCACCGGTCTTTCGCCTTCGTGCCCGGAGGCGAGCGCTCCATCGAGATCGATCCGCGCACGGTCGATGCGCAGCGGCTGGCGAACCTGGCCGCGCTGGGCTTCAATCGCCTGAGCTTCGGCGTGCAAGACTTCGACCCCGAGGTGCAGCAAGCCGTGCATCGCATCCAGCCGGCATCGCAGGTCTTCTCGCTGATGGATGCGGCGCGCACGCTGGGTTTCGAATCGATCAACGTCGACCTGATCTACGGCCTGCCGCGGCAGAACGACGCCTCCTTCGAGCGCACGCTCGCGCAGATCAACGAGCTGCGGCCCGACCGCATTGCGCTCTACGCCTATGCGCATCTGCCCGAGCGCTTCAAGCCGCAGCGGCGCATTGCGGCCGAAGAATTGCCTGATGCCGCCACGCGGGTGCGCATGCTCGCAAGCGCAATCACGCGGCTGACCGAAGCGGGCTACGTCTACATCGGCATGGACCACTTCGCGCTGCCCGACGATCCTCTTGCGGTTGCCAGGAGGCAAGGGCGCTTGCAGCGCGACTTCCAGGGCTATGGCACCAGGCCCGAGGGCGACCTGATCGCACTCGGCGTCTCCGGCATCGGCCGCGTGGGCGCCACTTACAGCCAGAACGCAAAGAGCCTCGACGAGTACTACGACCTCCTCGACCAGGGGCGCCTGCCCGTGGTTCGCGGCCTTGCGCTGTCGCGCGACGATCTGTTGCGGCGGGACGTGATCATGGCGCTGATGTGCCGCGGTCGGGTCGACTTCAACGTCATGGGGGACGCGTTTGCAGTCGACTTCCAGCGCTACTTCGCCACCGAGTTCGCGGCGCTCGGGCCGATGGTCGCTCACGGCCTGGTGCGGCTGAGCGACCACGATCTGGTGGTCACCGAGCAGGGCTGGTTCCTGGTGCGCGCGGTCGCCATGGTGTTCGACCGGTACTGCCGCGCGACCCGCACGCGCTTTTCCCGCGTGGTCTGATCATGCAACTCGCGCTCGCCAGTGCCGCGTTTCTCATGGGCCTGGCCGGTGGGCCGCATTGCGTGGCGATGTGCGGCGCCGCTTCATCGGCGGTGATACGGATCGTGCCGGCGGGGCAGGGCGCCGCGTCGGCGCGAGCGGCGCCGGCCGCCTTCCATCTCGGTCGCATCGCGAGCTACGCGACGGCAGGTGCCATTGCCGCGGCCAGCGTCGACAGCCTGGCGCAGGCCAGCACGCAGGTTGCCGCGCTGCGGCCGCTGTGGGTGCTGCTGCACGTCTTCGTGTTCGCCTGGGGTGCGATGCTGGCCGCCACGGGGCGGCAGCCGCTGTGGGCGCAGCGCGTCGGCCGCTCGCTCGAGTCGCGTCTTCGCCCCCATGCCGGCGGCACATGGCTGGGAGTGCTTGCGACCGGGCTGCTTTGGGTCGCGCTGCCTTGCGGGCTGCTCTATTCAGCCCTGATGCTGGCCAGCCTGGGCAACGGCCCATTGCAGGGCGCCGGACTGATGGCGCTGTTTGCGCTCGGGAGCAGTCTTTCGCTGCTGATCGGGCCGTGGCTCTGGCAGCGCTTGCGGTGGGGCGGCGGCGGGGCACGCCAGACCTGGGGTGCGCGGGTGGCCGGCCTGCTGCTGGCGGCCGTGGCGGTACAGGCCCTGTGGTCGGACCTCATCCGCCAGATCGACGCCTGGTGCCGCTGAGGCAACGCTGCGATCTGGATGCAGATCAGAAAGCATTCCCGCTGGCAATCCGGAGGTCCGCCCACCGGATGCAGCGACCCAGGACCACATCGACGACTTCCAGGCGCGTGAGCTGCGTGTCCACGATCTGCAACACAGCCTTAAGGACCGAGTACTCGAAGATTTCCGCTCTGCACACGACTGTCTGGCCATCGGTGCTTTGCTCGACATGGAACACGAATTCAAACCGATCCCGGTACCGCGGCGGACCCATGTTTTCAATCCTTTCGCCGCAGCCCCCGTGCCTTGTTCGGGCAATTCAGGCCGTTGCTGCGTCAGGATGAAAAATGTATCTCTGCGTAGAAAATCTATCTACGCCATCGTGCGTTTTTCGCGACGGCTATCGAAAACGCTTGGTGAACTCGCGCACCACGCCGATGACCTGGGCATCGCCCAGTGGCTTGATGGGGTAACGGCTGTTCAACGGCTTGAGATACAGGTCCCCGCCGTCTTTCACGAGTTGCTTGAACGTGGTCTCGCTGGCCTCGTTCAGCGCGATGACATAGTCGCCGGGCACCGCCTCCATCTCCGGCTCCACGATCAGGATGGACCCGGCGGGAAACGAGTCGCCGGCCTCGCTGACCATGCTGTCGCCATGCACCCGCAGTGCGTAGGTGTGCTTCTTGACCGGCACGCTCACCGGGACGGTGTCGAATTGCGTCGTCGGCTTGAAGTTGTCGATGACGGTGTAGTTGCCTGCCTCGACCTCGGACACCAGAGGAACCTCAGCGCGCACGTCGACTCCCCGTGCACCCGCCGACACACCCGAGACCAGTTCCGCAACGGAAATTCCAAGCAGCTTGGCCACACGCGCCTGGTTGGCGCGCTTGGGAGCTGTGCCGCCTTGTTTTTCCCATTGCTGTACTGCGCCACGGCTCACCCCCAGCGCATCAGCAAATTGCTGCTCGCTCATCTGGAGGCGCTTGCGTCCTTCGCGAATTAGTTGACGGCTATTCACAGCCCTAGGGTAGGCGCTGTTTCAGATAGAAAGAAAATCGATGATAGCTCTTCCATCGTCAAGCCAGAGGGCATTCCGGCAACTTGATAGTTTTGTACCTGTTCGACGAAATTTCTATCCTGGTTTTAAAGCTTTCGCAGTCTTAGGATGATCTAACTGTCAGCCCGCGTAACAATCAGTCCATCGCTGGCGGTTTTGGGGGGAGTCCCATGCCCATGCTGTTGCTGCATCGCCTGGTCGAAGGGGCATTGCCAGCGAGAACCTTCTCGCTCGATGAAATCGAGGAGATCAAGGTTCTGGTTCTTGGTGGTCTCGTGCGCGCGGATCTGCGTGTGGACTCGACGCCTTCCACCGGGGGCAAAGTGATCATGGCGACGATGTTCCAGATCACGGAGAACGGCCGTCGAACGGCTGCTGCATTCCCTTCCTGCGAGAGCAAGCCAACGCACATCCACTTGCACGCCGCTCTTTCCGCTGCATCGGCCAGTGCTTCATACGTGCTTGCGAAGATCGGCCCACCATCGGCTGCCGCCGCGCGCAGGCCATGACGGCAATGTTCCACGATCTGCGTGTGACTCCGCCCAGTGAAGTCGCTGTGGGCACAACGCTCGGTGCGCGTATAAGGGCCGCCTGCCAGGCGCCGTTTGCGCCGAAACCGATCGAGTACACGATCGGCCGGGTTCAGGAGCGTATCGACCGTCAGTTCCAGTACTTCGAGGCGCTCGGAAAATTCAGCATGTTTGCCGATGGTGCGGTCTTCGTTGGAGCTCGCGTGACCTCCATCGATGACACGGGTGCGAGCATTCGCTGGAAGTCCGCTTTCTTCCCCGGGCCGCGTTATCGGCAAGCCGTCCGGCAGGAGCATGGTGAATTGCTCCCGCTCGGCTTTCATGGGCGCTTCGATCTGTACCTGCAGCAAGTGGTGGAGACGCCGGGTAGCGCGCAGGCTGCCGTCGTCGCGAGATCGGGCGCAGGCGAGGCAACCACCTTCGATTCAAGGAACGGCATGTCTGCCGATGTTGCCCGTGCCTTGCGCGAAGGCATGGTGCGCGCAAGGCTCCTGGCTGCCGGTCCTGCGTAGGGGAATGGTTCGGCCGGATCTCCAGGAACACGCAAGGGAAGCGAATGACGAAAAGGCGGACCATCCACAGCGCGACCATCACCTTGAAACTGCCGCTCGGCATGAACGCGCGCGATGAAATCGAGGCTCTGCGAACCGCAGGCATTCCAGTCGACTGGCTGGGCAACGCGAAAACCGGCTTCCTCTTCGTGCGGACTGGAGGTAGCTCGGAGAGCCGGCAGAACATCTTTCGATGGTTCGCCTCCAGCATCCGATAGCTTCATCTACCCGCGACGCAACGGTGCTTCCTCTTCGGGCGCATCGGCGGCAAGGGTCTTCCATCCCCGGAGCGTGATCTCGAATACCGTGGCCGCGTCCTGGCGCAGGCAGTCGTCGCAGTCCACGTGGGCAGGAGGAATCCGCACCTTGACGTGCCCGGCGGCTTCGAGCACGCGCAGCCTGTCGATCGTCGCCAGGGCAGCCTCGGTGCAAGGCAGCTTCGCTGTGGCGAGTTTCCTGAGCAGGGTCATGCACATCGCAGCGCCTCCATGCAGTCATGTCCGTAGCTCAGCGCCCGGTCAAGGATCCCGACATTCTTCGGCAGGAAAGGCACGCGACTGTCTCCTTGGATGGCTGAAGAGGAATCTTGCGCGCCCGACCAGCGGTGGGTGTTGAGATGGATCAAGCTTCGCGCGTCAACCCATCAATGCGCGCAGGCTCGCGAGCGCCACCTTCGGATCGGCGATGCCGTGGTAGATGGGCGGCACCTCGAGGCCCAGGCCCATGAGTCCGTACACCCCGTGCATCGCGCCGCGCACCGAGTACTCGACCGTGAAGACCACATCCTCCGGAATCTCCACGTACTGGCCCAGCAGGGCGAAGTTCTTCGCGCCGGCCGGTATGACGGGCGGGCGGTCCGATGCGCTGCGGCATGCGAACTCGCTGGTGATGTAGGGCATCATCACCGACACCACGGTCGTGGTGCGCCGCACTTCCTCGAGGATGTCCTCGAAGCCCAGGTGATGCATCAGTTCCGTGAGAATTTCCTGGCCACCAGCCTGTGCCATCGTCTTGTCGACGTGGTTGCCCTGGGTGTCGATCAGCAACCCGTAGCCCCACAGCGTGTAGACCCCCTCGGGCTGGCCCTCGAAGTGCGGCGCGTGCGGCACCACGATCGACATCAGCCAGCTCGAATCCTTGAAGGTCATGAGCCCGCCGGTGCCGGGCGGATTGCCTGAGAGTGCCTGGATGCGCTGGATCAGCAAGGGGCTGCGCATCGTGAGCGTGAACGACTCCCACTTGCTCTCGTCCACGTTGCCGCAGAAGTTTTCCGGCTTGCCGAGGCTCGGTGCCTTGCGAGCCATGTTGCGCCACAGGGTCCAGGCCCCGTCGCTCTGGTCACGCACCAGTTCCGGCGCCTGGTGGTCGTTGCCGTTGCGCGAGTCGGCGGTCATGGAGCCGATGGTGATGAAGGCACATTCCTCTGCGCCGAGGCGGTATGCCAGGGGTCGGCCTTCCCTGACGCAATGCAGCGTCTCGAGCCGCAGGCCGTCTGCACCGGCGGCAAAGTCCACGTCGACCACGCGCATGCCGTAGTCGAACCGGACCCCGCGATCCAGCAGCCACCTCACCATGGGGCGCACGATGGTGTCGTACTGGTTGAACTCGGTGCGCCGCACGCCGCCCAGCGTGTGGATGCGCGGCAGCTCCTGCAGGAAGCGCAGCATGTAGCGCTTCAGCTCGACGGCGCTGTGCCAGTTCTGGAATGCGAAGGTCGTGCGCCACATGGCCCAGAAATGAGTGTCGAGAAAGTGGGTGGAAAAGCATTCCTCGATGCGCTGCCTGCCCAGCACCCGCTCGGGCGTGGCCAGCAGGCGCATCAGCTCCACGCGGTCCTGGAAGTTGAAACCCAGGTCGCTGGCGTTCAGGATGCGGCGATGGCGGTCGATCAGGCGGGCGTGCGCATCGGAGCGCCACAGCGCATTGAAGGCCTGAATCTCGTCGCGCACCGTGCGGTTCGGCGCGCCAGGCGAGGGAATGCTCTGCAGCACGTTCCACAGGCAGGTATAGGTTTCGTCAGTGAACATGCGGCCGCCGCGCGTCACGTATCCCTGGATGGCATTGCCGCTGCCATCGAGAGCGCCACCGGGTGTCGGACCCTCCTCGAGGATGCGGATGTGCGATCCGGGCATGCCGGCGTCGCGGATCAGCAGCACGGCCGCGGAAAGCGCGCCGATGCCGCTGCCGACGATGCAGGCCTGTTGGAAAGAGTTCATGGAGTGGTGCCGTGATGCGAAGACGAGGTCCGAGGCTAGGCCTGCGCGCCCGGCCCGGCCTTGCGCTCGATCAAGCATCGGCGCTGTCGCGTGGAAGTTCGCGGGCGATTGATTCAGCGCAAGGCTGTGCGATTCGAGCAGGCCTAAGGTCGCCCCGTCCAAAGCCCGTCAGTCCAAGGAGCCCCTCATGCAGACCCCAAAATCCATCCTGCTTCACCTCGACGGCTCGGCCCGTACGGTGGAGCGCATCAAGCTGGCGCGCCAGCTCGCAGAGACTTTCGATGCCGAGGTGACCGGCCAGCCGTGCACCCTGTCCGCGCTCATGCGCTACCCGTTCGCCATCGAGGCTGCCGCGGAGGCCGTCGCGATCATGCAGGAGATCGACAAGGACGCGCGCGGCGCGATGCACGCCACCTTCATGGAGCACAGCGCAGGCTCCCAGCGCCTGCACTGGGCCGAGCCGGAGAGCGACGGTCCGTGGGGATTCGCGCGGCGTGCGCTCTACACCGACCTGATGGTCCTCGGCCAACGCGACCGGAACGACCCGATGGACGGCGAGCTCCCCGGCGATTTCCTGCCCAGCGTGCTGGTGCAGAGCGGTCGGCCGGCGCTGGTGCTGCCGTATGCGGGGCCGGTCGGTTCCGTCGGCCGCAACGTGCTGGTGGCGTGGAAGGAAACCCCCGAGTCCGCGCGCGCCGTGACCGCCGCGCTGCCATGGCTGCGAAAGGCGGCCCGGGTGCATGTCGTGGCCTACGGCGAGGACGCAGAGGCGTCGCTGCAGCGCCTGCAGAACTACCTGCGGATGCAGGACGTCCAGAACATCACGCTGCATCCCGGCGGCGACAAGGACGACGATATCGGCAACAAGCTGCTGTCCTTCGCTGCCGACCTGGGTTCGGACCTGCTGGTGATGGGCTGCTACGGCCACAGCCGGGCGCGCGAATGGGTGATGGGCGGCGCCACGCTGTCCATGCTCCAGTGGATGACTCTGCCCGTGCTGATGTCGCACTGAGGCCACTGGGGCGTCAGTGCGCAGGGGAGGCTGCAATGCGCTTGACTGCCCGCAGCTACGCGAATTGCGCGCCCGCGCGATAGCCTGTTCCCCCGGAGCCGGGCCCGGGGATATTGCATTGCTCCAGTACGAGTGGCGGCAGTGCGGCATTCACGGCAGGACTCGCTCAAAAGACAGCTCGGGCGTTGCCGCCTCAGGCGTCCACCAGCAGGTCATTCACCACCACAGTGACGCCTGGCGTGGCCCATGCGGCACCCTGCACCGCATCGCGGTCGGTCCAGGAATGGACCGTGCCGCGCAGCGTGACCTGCGAGCCGTTGACCGTGATGGCAAGCTTGCGGGCTTCGCGGTCGGCCTGGCGCGAAAGCGCGTCGTGAATCTTCTTCTCGACGTCGGCGGGGCTCACCTTCGGCTTGACTTTCACGAGGTTCGACACGCCGGTCACCCCCATCAGGTCGCGCACTGCGCTTTCGGCGGCGCTGCGCTGATATCCCCACTCGACTTCGCCAGCCAGCGTGATCCAGCCGTTTTCCACCAGGGGCTGGATCTTGTCGTCGGGAACGAGCGCGTTCCAGTCGAGTGCGCATTCGACCGCCATGGCTATGTCGGCATCGGTGCGCTGGTTGTCGAAGGGCAGCTTCACGGTCAATTCGACGGCCAGCGCCTTGACGCCATGCACACGCTGCACGGCGCGCTCGACGGCGTACTTCTCGGCGTGGCTGGCGAGGTGGCCTGTGAGGGTGACCACACCGTCCTTGACGATCACGCCGACGTCGGAGGTCTTGACCTCGGGCGCCCAGGTCAGCTCGGCCTGGATGTCGTTGCGCAATTGGGTATCGGTCTTCATGAGGATTCCTTGCGGTGAATGAATGGAAGGGCAGTTGCCTCGGGCCCGGCAGCTCAGGCGATGGCGTCCAGCAGCAGGGCCTGGAGCACGAAGCACCGGTTGTCGGCCAGCGGGGTCTTGTCTCCGAGAAGCCCGGCCAGTTGCTCGGCCGGATGGCCTCGCATGGCGGCACCATCGAAGACCGGAATCCCGGCATGCTGGCCGATCTGTTGAACGAGCACGGGCTCCAGGCCCTGGCACTCCACGGCCTCGTAGAGGCGGCCGAGCATGCGGGCGGTGTGCTGCACTTCCTGCGGCGTACTCGCGGACGACAGGCTCGAGCGCATGACGGCTACGTGGGCGCCCAACGCCTCCGCGGCGCGACGGAACAGCGCCTGAGCCTCGTCGGGCTGCGTTTCGCACAGCAGCCCCAGGTTCTTGCCGCGCAGCAGCTGGCGGGTGGTCCCGTCCAGCGAGGCGCGCTGGAGGATGCGCGCGTGGCACAGCAGGCTCGCCACGTTCAGTGGAGAGAGCTGCGGCTCGGCCTCGGGACTGCGGGCGTTGTTGGAAAGGGGCATGGCAATGGTCAATGTGTGACTCGCCAAGGTTAGGGACGCCAACGGTCCCGGACTTGATGCAGGTCAAAGCACGGAGCGGGCCTCGTGCGACTTGCAGCACACCGAATGCCGTTGATACACGCCGGACACACTTCATTCACCGAGCGTTACCCACCGATTCCGACCGTTGTCATTGCGTTGCCGCGGGCTTCCTAGCATCCATCCATCGACACGCGACAGTTCACCAAGGAGTCCAGATGCTCAATACCGCCACTTCCTCGAAGACCACACCGGTCCTGCCGACCATCGGCCGGGAGTGCGCGGACCGGAGCACCGGCGATACGCTGAAGCTGCTTGCCGAGCAACTCAAGCCGCAGCGCCGTGTGGTGCACACGGGTGACACGATCTACCAGGCGGGCGAGCGCTTCGGCAATCTCTACATCCTGAACTCGGGCTTCTTCAAGATCGTGAATCTCTCGGCCGATGGGCGCGAGCAGGTGGTGGGTCTCAAGTTCCGCGGTGACTGGCTCGGCTTCGACGGCATCGCGGGCAGCCGCTATTCATGCGATGCGGTGGCCATGGATACCGGCGAGATCTGGGTTGTGTCGTACGAGGCCCTGCTGGCCGCCTGCGTCGCGCATCCCGGCTTGCTGCAAGTTCTGCACACCGCCATGAGCCGGGAGATCTCGCACGACCGGGACTCGTTGATGTCCGTCTGCACACTGCCGGCCGACGCCCGCGTGGCCGACTTCCTGCGCTACTGGGCGGAGACGCTGGCCGAGCGCGGCATGCGCACCGACGAGATCACGCTGCGCATGACGCGCGCCGAGATCGGCAACTACCTGGGCATGACGCTCGAGAGCGTGAGCCGCGCGCTGTCGCGGCTGGCGCGCGACAACGTCATCGGGTTTGCCACCAAGGGGCGCCGCGATGTGCAGATTCCCGACGTCGGCGCACTGTCGGCCTTCGTGCAGCGCTGCCTGGCACCTGCACCCGCAATGCTCCAGTAAAGGTCGCAGCCGCGCGTTCAGGCGTGGCCGGCCAGCACCTTTGCCATGGCCCGCGCAAGTTCGGAGCGCGAGTAGGGTTTGCGCAGCAGTTCCCAGCTCTGCGGCACTTCTCGGTCGGCATCCAGCAACTCGGACGAGAAGCCCGACATCAGCAACACCGCCAGCCGGGGAAAGCGCTGCTGCACCTCGATGGCCAGCCGCGTGCCTCGCATGCCGGCGCCCAGGGCGATGTCGCTCAGCAGCAGGTCGAAAGGCCCGGCGCCTGCGTCCAGCGCCGACAACGCCTGCTCGGCCGTGGCGGCCGTGACGACATCGCAGCCCAGCGTGGCAAGGAAGGTGTGCACCACCTTGCGCACCTCCGCGTCGTCCTCGACCAGCATCACACGCAGTCCGGGCGGAATCGTTTCGTCGGCACGTTCGTCCTCGGTGGCTGGCGGTCCGGCTTCTTCCTGTTGCGGCAGGTAGAGCGTCACGGTAGTGCCCCGGCCCGCCTTGCTGTCGATCGCGACCGCGCCCCGGGACTGGTTGACGAAGCCGTGCACCGTGCTCAGGCCCAGCCCGGTGCCGCGGCCGGCGTCCTTGGTGGTGAAGAAGGGCTCGAAGGCGCGCTCCTTCACCTCCTCGGACATGCCCGTGCCGCTGTCAGCGATGGAAATTGCGACGAAGCGCGCGGCAGCGTTGCTGTTCGGGTCGTTGCGTTCGCTGCGCAGCGCCTCCGGCAACGCACCGCACAGCTCGGTGCGAAACCGCAGCGTGCCGCCTTCGGGCATGGCGTCACGCGCATTGATCGCAATGTTGAGCAGCGCCGATTCCAGCTGCCCCGCGTCTGCCACCACAGGCGGACAACCAGGCGCGGTGTCGATTTCGATGCGAATGCGCTGGTCCAGCGTGCGCCGCAGCATGTCGGCCAGGGAGTGCAGCAGCGCATGCGTGTCGACGGCGATCGGCTGCAGCATCTGCCGGCGGGAAAACGCCAGCAGCTTGCCGGTGAGTTCGGCGCCCCGTCGCGTGGCGCGTGTGGCGGCGCCCAGCAACTGCTGGGCGTAACTGTCCTGAGCAAGTGCGGGCAGTTCTTCCAGAACCTGGAGGTTGCCCTGGATGACGGTCAGCAGGTTGTTGAAATCGTGCGCGATGCCGCCCGTGAGCTGGCCGACGCTTTCGAGCCGCTGCGCATGGTTGAGCGCCTCCTCGGTCTGCACGCGCTGCAGGCTGGTGGCAAGCAGGCTGGAAAGCGACTCGAGAAAGCGCACTTCTTCGTCGCCGAAGCGCTTGGACTCCTTCGAGCGCACCGACAGCATGCCGATTACCCGCCCCCGGTCGGACAGCGGCACCGCGAGTGCGCTGACCAGCCCGGCGTCGAGGTAAGCCTGGGGCACGGCGAAGCGATGTTCCTTGCCATAGTCCGGCACCACGACCGGCCGGCCTTGGGAGAGCACGAAACCCGGCGGGGTGTCGGGGCGGTTGGCAATGCGCGAACCTATCTCTTCACCGGCGATCAGGCCGATGCCGCTGACTACGCGAAACTCGAGGCCGTTGCTGTCGAGCAGCCACACCATCGCGACCTCGACTTGCAAGGCCGTTGTGATGATTTCCGGCACATGCTCGAGCACCACCTGCAGATCGCGCGTGTCGACTGCCAGGCGCCCCAGTTGGGCCAGGTGCTCGCTGTAGCGGGCGCGTTGCAGTGCCTGCTTCACGCGCGGGTAGGCGCCGATGTCGCGGATGGCGGCCACGACGAAGGGCAAACCATGGTTCTGCAGCGGGCTGAGCGCGATCTCGACCATGACCTCGCTGCCGTCCTTTCGCTTGGCCACCAGCTCCATCTGCGTGCCCATGGGGCGCGGGCGGGGGGAGCGGCCATAGGCTTCACGGTAGGAGGCGTGGCGCGGGCGGATGCTGTCGGGCACCAGCACGTCGACGTTCAGGCCCACCAGTTCTTCCACCGCATAGCCCAGCAGCGCGGCTGCCGAGGGGTTGGCGAGCATGATGCTGCCGGACTGGTCCACCAGCAGCAGCGAATCGGGGTAGGCGATGAAGAGCGAGCGGAACACGCTGCCTTCCTCGATGCCCGACGGCAAGCCCTGGATGGGCACGTCGAGCAGGAAAGGCGGGTTGCGTGCAGCGTCAGCCATGGGAAACCGGCGGCACCAGGATGTAGCCTGCGCCTCGCACCGACTTGATGAGCTGCGGGTCGTCCGCATCCGCCTCGATCTTCTTGCGCAGCCGGCCGACCTGCACGTCGATCGTGCGGTCGAAGGGGGCGGCTTCGCGTCCGCGTGTCTGCTCGAGCAGGAAGTCGCGCGACAGCACGCGGCCGGGATGGCGGGCAAAGGCTTGCAGCAGGTCGAACTCGCCGCCGGTCAGCGGCACTTGCTCGCCTTGCGGGTTCCTGAGGCTGCGCGCGGCGGTGTCGAGCTGCCAGCCGGCGAAGCTCAGCTTGTCGGGAGAGGCTGCAACGGGCGCCGGGGACGCGGGTGTCTCGGGCGTGAGCCGGCGCAGCACCGCCTTCACGCGCGCCACCAGCTCGCGCAGGTCGAAGGGCTTGGTCACGTAGTCGTCGGCCCCAACCTCAAGGCCCACGACCTTGTCCACAGCATCGCCCCGGCCGGTGACGATGACGAGGCCGCAGCGCCAGCTCTCGCGCACGTGGCGCGCAATGGTGAAGCCGTCTTCGCCGGGCAGGCCGAGATCGAGCAGTACGAGGTCTGCGGGATCGGTGTCCATCAGCGCCATGAGGGCCCGGCCGTTGTGGACCTGGGTGACACGGAAACCGTGGCCCTGCAGGTAGTTGGCCAGCAGCAGCGTGATGTCAACCTCGTCGTCGAGCACCGCGATGTGGGAGGCAAGTTTCATACAAGGGCAAGGAAATAGAGCACGAATGTTGTAAACATCCTGAATCGAAGGGGAGCGTAGCACGCAAGCCTCGTTTGCGGCTCTCTTTGCAGCCGTGCCGTCGGCCGTAGCGTCCAGCGATAAAGGATGTGCGATCTTGTGCGGCCTTTGATCCCGCGCAAGCCGGGCAGGGCGGTGCGGCGTCAGCATTCGTGTGAACGCCCCATCGGGGCAAGAGGACACACATGAACTCCGACTTCACTTTTCCGCTGGCGCTGTGCAAGGCGCAGTACGGCATCTGGCTGCACTCGCTCGAAATGTTCGAGACGATCGGATCGCGCATCCTGCAGGACGGCATCGCACTGACCCGCGCCGAGACGGATGCCGTCACGCGGGCCGAGGACTGGCGGGCGTTGGCCATGGCGCCGATGCATGCGTTCCGGCGCTCGGACACGAACGATGTTTCCCACACGCCACCGGTAGCCATCGAGGCCACACCATCCCGGCGGGCCGTGGTGAACGACGCCTTGCGCACCCTGCACGGGGCATTGGCCGCGGCACCGCCCGCACGCCGGCAGCATGCTGGTCGCAAGGCAGCCGCGACGCGAAGGAAAGCGTGACGCTCTCGACCATCTCCGTGCACCTCGACCACACCGAGCGGTGCGAGGTCCGCACCCGTCTGGCGGTGCGGATCGCCAGGCTGTTGCAACCCGGCGCCGCCACCTGCTCGCGCGGAAGAAGCGGCCGATGGGCCGATATGCTCGTGAAGCACTGACGCGCGCGGCTACAGCAGCCCCTGGTTGGCGGCCGCGATCACCGCATGCGCACGCATGCGCACGCGTGCGCACCTGCAGCTTGAGGCAGATATTTTTCATGTGGGCGCAGACCGTCCGCCCGCTGATCGAAAGATGGCGGGCGATGTCCCCTGTGACATGGCCTTCGGCAACGAGCCGGAGCACCTCGCGTTCCCGCGCCGAGAGAACTCCGCGGGGGCCGCCTTCGGCTTCCCGCAGTGCAAGGGGAGCATTTCCAAGTCGCATCAGCAGGTGCCGGATCACGCTCGGCGACACCGCCGCGCCGCCATTGACGACCTGCAGCACCGCTTGCGCGAAATCCTGGAACCAGGAGTTCTTGACGAGATAACCCCATGCACCCGCGGTGAACGCCCGGCGCACATGAACCTCGTCTTCCAGTGCCGAGTGCACGATGACTTCGACCGAACTGCAATGGCGTCGGGCGCTCTCGATAAGTTCGAATCCCTTGCCGCCGCCGAGCCGGACATCGATGATGAGCACGTCGAATTCATGCTGTGTCAGAAGGCGCTTGCCTTCCTGCAGGCTGCCCGCTTCGCCGACGATACGCACGCGCGCGTCTGTGGCCAGTTCGCGGGCGATTGCACGCCGCGCATCGGCGTCTTCGTCGATCACCAGCACCCGCACCGGCTTCCCAGGCTGGCCGGTCAGGAAGCCCGGCCATGAATTCGCCGGTACCCGATTCGTCTCCTGCGCAGGGGCGCTTTCGATCTTCGCGAGCCAGTGCGGGGCGCCACGCGTCAGCGGTGACGGCTCGGGTGGGACTGCATCCAAGGATGGCTCCATGCTGTTGCTGAAGTTCAGTTCAGGCTGAAGGAGTCCATGGCATCAGAGCACTGCGGACCACGAGCCCGAGATGCGGCTTTCGAGTTCCGCGATGCCCACGTGGCACAGGTCGTTGTTCAGCGTGGCCTTGAGCCGCTGGGTGACCGCTTCGCTCAGCTGCGCCTTCAGTTCGCCCATGAAAGGGTTCGAGGCGAAAAGCGTGAGGGAGGCGTACTCGCCGACCTTCAGGCCCGCCTCCAGCCGCTGGGCGATTTCCTTCGCGAAGCGCTGGTGCTCCTTGCGCCGTGCGTCGCTGCGCGGCTCGAAATGGTTGAGGCCCCGGCTGTTGTCGGCGGCTTGGCTGCCGGGACGGTCCGACTCGAGTTCCCTGGCGTGCAGCCGGCTTGCATCGTGTGCGAGGGTTTCGACTGGCACGAGCGGCGACTTGGCGGTGTCTCGGCGAAAGATGCGTGCCGATGCGGCATTGGCGATGACGATCAATTGGGTCTTCATGACGCTTCCCGGAGTAAGGGCGATGCCCAAGACTAGGACGTGCATTCACGGCAGACGTTGCGCTGGATCAAGTTCCGCCCCTTGCCCGGGCTGCTTGTGCGGCGCACGAGGCGGTCTTTGACCGCCCCGGACTCTGTCAGCGACCGAGCCGCTCGAAGAATTCGAAAATGCCCATGCCTGCCAGCATCGCAGCCACGAAGACAAGGGCCTTGACTTCGCCCATTCCGAGGGCGACCAGGCCCGGGCCGGGGCAGAAGCCTGCGATGCCCCAGCCGATGCCGAAGAGCAGGCTGCCCGCGATCAGGCGACGGTCGATGTGGCGCGCCGAGGGCAGGCGCATCTCGACCCCGAGGATGGATACCGTGCGACGCCTTGCCAGCATGAATGCGACCATGCCGACGGCGATGGCACCGGCCATGACGAAGGCCAGGGACGGGTCCCAGGCGCCGGAGAGGTCGAGGAAGCCGAGCACCTTGGCCGGATTGGCCATGCCGGAGACGATGAGGCCGAGCCCGAAGACCAGGCCGGCGAGCAGCGAAGCGAGAACGAGCATGAAATCTCCTCAGGCACCGAGCAGATGACGTGTCACGAACACCGTGGCAAAGCCGGCGCCCATGAATGCGGCCGTGGCCATGAGCGAGCGCGGCGACAGGCGGGAAAGGCCGCAGACCCCGTGGCCGCTGGTGCAGCCAGACCCGTAGCGAGTGCCCAGGCCGACGAGCAACCCCGCCAGGATCAGCGTGCCGTAGTTCGCGTCGATCTGCGGCCTGGGCAGCGCCGCGAAGAGCAGATAGACCAGCGGTGCGCCGACAAGCCCGAGCGTGAAGGCGGCGCGCCAGGCAACGTCGCCCCTGATCGGCCTGAGCAGCCCGCCGAGCACGCCGCTGATGCCTGCGATGCGCCCGTTGAGCAACACGAACAACGCCGTGGCGATGCCGATGAGCACGCCGCCGGCCAGCGCTGCGAACGGGGTGAAGTGGTTCCAGTCGATGGCCATCATTCCTCTTTCGGGCAGTAGAGGCGGTAGAGAACCGCGAGGATTTCCAGCATCGCCGGGTCGGCCACGCTGTAGAAGATGTTCTTGCCGTCGCGACGGGTGTTGGCCACGCCCTCGTTGCGCAGCACGCCCAGTTGCTGCGACAACGTGGGCTGGTGAATGCCCAGCTTCTGCTCCAGATCGCTCACGCACATCTCGCCCTGCGACAGTTGGCACAGGAGGAGGAGGCGGTCTTCGTTGGCCAGGAGCTTCAGCGCCACGACCGCCTTGCCGGCGGCTCCGCGCAGGAGTTCAGGGTCAATGGCCAGGGATGAGTGCTTCATGGGTTCCGGGCTTCGCTTTCGATTGACATATTATATTCAAATATATATTGTTGTGACGGGCAACGGAACATCCATGGATGGAGCACTCATGACAGCACGCACGACGACCCAAGGCTTTTTCGATCCCGCGACATGGACGATTTCCTACGTCGTGTGGGAGCACGCCACCAGGCATGCCGCGGTCATCGACCCCGTGCTGGACTACGACTTCAAGTCAGGGCACACCGGCACTGCGTCGGCAGACAAGCTGCTTGCCTATGTCCGCGACCAGGGCCTGAGCGTCGACTGGATCCTGGAGACCCATGCGCACGCCGATCATCTGTCCGGTGCCCGCCACGTCCAGGAGCAGGTCGGCGGAAAGATCGCCATTGGCGAGAACATCCGCGTCGTCCAGTCGACCTTCAAGAAGCTCTTCAATCTCGAACGCGGCTTCCTGCCGGACGGAAGCCAGTTCGATCACCTGTTCAAGGATGGCGAAGTCTTCAGGATCGGCGACATCGAAGCCACCGCCTTGCTGGTGCCGGGCCACACCCCCGCAGACATGGCCTACCTGGTGGACGGCGCCGTCTTCGTCGGCGACACGCTCTTCATGCCCGACCTCGGCAGCGCACGCGCCGACTTTCCCGGCGGCGATGCGCGCCAGCTCTACGGGTCGATGCGCAGGCTGCTGGATCTGCCGCCCGACACCGCCGTGTACGTCTGCCACGACTACCCGCCGGCATCGCGGCAGGCCCGCTGGCAGAGCACCGTGGCGGAACAGCGCGCACACAACATCCATGTGCGCGACGGCATCGGCGCCGACGAGTTCGTCGCGATGCGCACGGCCCGCGACGCGACGCTGGATGTGCCGACGCTCATCCTCCCGTCGATCCAGGTGAACGTGCGGGCGGGGCGGCTTCCTCCGGCCGACGACAACGGCGTTGCGTACCTGCGCATTCCGTTGAATGCGCTCCCGGTGCACCGCTCCCCGGCCCGGAGCTAGCCGGGCAGGGCGGGTTCAGTGCGCCTCGGTCAGCTGATCGAGGATCGCCGGGTTCTCCAGCGTCGACACATCCTGCGTGATCGCCTCGCCCTTGGCCACCGAGCGCAGCAGGCGGCGCATGATCTTTCCGCTGCGCGTCTTGGGCAGGTTGTCGGCGAAGCGGATCTCCTTGGGCTTGGCGATGGGGCCGATCTCCTTGCCGATCCAGGCGCGCAGCTCGGCCGCCAGGCGGTCGGCTTCCTTGCCCTCGGGGCGCGGCTGCTTGAGCACCACGAACGCGCAGATCGCCTCGCCGGTGGTGTCGTCTGGCCGGCCGACCACCGCGGCCTCGGCCACCAGCGCCGTGCAGGCCACGAGCGCCGATTCGATTTCCATGGTGCCCATGCGGTGGCCGCTGACGTTCAACACGTCGTCGATGCGCCCGCCGATGGTGAAGTAGCCCGTGAGCGCATCGCGAGCGGCGCCGTCGCCCGCCAGGTAGTAGCCGCGCAGCTCCGGCGGGTAGTAGCTCGAACGGTAGCGCGCGTCGTCGCCCCACACCGCGCGGATCATGCTCGGCCAGGGCTTCTTGATGACCAGCAGGCCGCTCTCGCCGTTGGGCACGTCGTTGCCCATCTCGTCGACGATGGCCGCGGCGATGCCCGGAAAGGGCAGGGTGCAGGAGCCCGGCACGAGGTCGGTGGCACCCGGCAGCGGCGTGATCATGTGGCCGCCGGTCTCGGTCTGCCACCAGGTGTCGAGCACCGGGCAGCGGCCGCCGCCCACGTGCTTGCGATACCACTCCCACGCGGCCGGGTTGATCGGCTCGCCGACCGAGCCCAGCACGCGCAGGCTGCGCAGGTCGTAGCGGTCGGGGTGAACGGCGGAGTTGCCTTCGGCTGCCTTGATGAGCGAGCGGATGGCGGTGGGTGCCGTGTAGAAGACCGTGACGCCGTGCCGCTCGATCATCTGCCAGAAGCGCCCCGCGTCGGGGAAGGTGGGCACGCCCTCGAACACCACCTCCGTCGCGCCGATGGCCAGGGGGCCGTAGGCGATGTAGGTGTGGCCGGTGACCCAGCCGATGTCGGCCGTGCACCAGAACACGTCGTCGTCGTGCATGTCGAAGGTCCACTTCGTGGTGAGTGCCGCATGCAGCAGGTAGCCGCCGCTGCAGTGCTGCACGCCCTTCGGTTTGCCCGTGGAGCCCGATGTGTAGAGCAGGAACAGCGGATGCTCGGCGCCCACCCATTCGGGTTCGCAGCTGTCGCCCTGTGCTTCAGTGATCTCGTGCATCCACAGATCGCGCGGCGTCCATGCAATGGGCCCACCGGTGCGGCGGTAGACGATGACCGACTCCACCGCCTCGCAGCCGCCCAGTGCAAGCGCCTCGTCGACCATTGCCTTGAGCGGCAGTTGCTTGCCCGCGCGCACCTGCTGGTCGGCCGTGATGACCACGGCGGCGCCGGTGTCCGCGATGCGGTCGCGCAGCGCGTGCGCCGAGAAGCCGCCGAACACCACCGAGTGCACCGCGCCCAGCCGTGCGCAGGCCTGCATCGCGACCACGCCTTCGACCGACATCGGCATGTAGATGACGACGCGGTCGCCTTTCTTCACGCCGCGCGCTTTCAGCGCGTTGGCCATGCGGCAGGTCTGCGCGAGCAGTTGCGAATAGGTTGTGCGAGTGACCTTGCCGTCGTCCGACTCGAAGATGATCGCCACCTTGTTGCCCTTGCCGGCCTCCACCTGGCGGTCGAGGCAGTTCCACGAGACGTTGAGGGTGCCGTCCTCGAACCAGCGGTAGTAGGGCGCATCGCTGCTGTCGAGCGTCTTGGTGAACGGCGTTTTCCAGCCGATGAATTCGCGCGCAAGGCGAGCCCAGTAGCCCTCGTGGTCGGCATCGGCTTCGGCCACAAGGGCGTCGTATGCGGCGCGACCGGCGATATGCGCGGTGCGGGAGAGTGCTTCCGGGGGCGCATAGACCGGAAGACGGGACGGGAGATCGGGAGCGTTCATGTCTCGTGTCTTTCGTGGGGGTGGTGGCGCGATCTTGCCGACGGTGAAGGAGAAAACCTTGCGCCAGCGCAAGCTTCGATGCGGCGCGTGCACTCCTAATCGGGCCATCGCACACAAGGAGACTCCATGGAAGACGATCTGGTCGCGCGCATTGCCGCGAATCCGCAGTACAAGCAACTCAAGCGCCGGCGTGACCGCTTCGGCTGGACGCTGGCGGTGCTGATGCTCGCCGCCTACTACGGCTTCGTGCTGCTGGTGGCCTTCGACAAAGAGTTCCTGGCGCGACGCATGGGCGAAGGCGTCATGACCCTTGGCATGCCGATCGGCTTCGGCGTGATCGTCTTCACCGTGGCCATTACCGGCTACTACGTGCGCCGTGCGAACGCGGAGTTCGACACCCTGTCCGACGCCGTGGTCAAGGCCGTGCAGAAGGTGGCCAAGCCATGAACGCACACCTCCTGCGCATGCGATCCGCCGCCGTCCTTCTTGCGCTGGGCGCGGTCTCGGCGGGCGCTCTTGCGGCTGGCGCCGACCTGGGCCAGCTCCAGCGGCAGCCCACCAACTGGACCGCCATCGGCATGTTCGCGCTGTTCGTGGTGGGAACGCTCTTCATCACCAAGTGGGCCGCGGCGCGCACGCGCTCGGCATCCGATTTCTATACGGCCGGCGGCGGCATCACGGGCTTCCAGAACGGGCTTGCCATTGCGGGCGACTACATGTCGGCGGCGTCGTTCCTCGGCATTTCGGCCGCAGTGATGGCCACCGGCTATGACGGGTTGATCTATTCCATCGGCTTCCTGGTGGGCTGGCCGGTCATCACCTTCCTGATGGCCGAGCGGCTGCGCAATCTCGGCAAGTTCACCTTCGCCGACGTGGCGGCCTTCCGCTTCAAGCAGACCCCGGTGCGCATCTTCGCGGCCTCGGGCACGCTGGTGGTGGTGGCGTTCTACCTGATCGCGCAGATGGTGGGGGCAGGGCAGCTCATCAAGCTGCTGTTCGGCCTCGAATACTGGATTGCGGTGGTCATCGTGGGCTCGCTCATGATGGTCTACGTGCTCTTCGGTGGCATGACGGCCACCACCTGGGTGCAGATCATCAAGGCCGGCCTGCTGCTGGGCGGCGCGAGCTTCATGGCGGTGTCGGTGCTGTGGCACTTCGGCTTCAGCCCGGAGGCGATGTTCGCCGGTGCGGTGAAGGTCAAGACCGACCTGGCGCTCAAGGACGGCAAGACCGCCCAGGTGGCAGCGAGCATCGGGCAGTCGATCATGGGCCCGGGCAACTTCGTGAAGGACCCGATCTCGGCCATCTCCTTCGGCATGGCGCTCATGTTCGGCACGGCAGGCCTGCCGCACATCCTGATGCGCTTCTTCACCGTGCCCAGCGCCAAGGAGGCGCGCAAGTCGGTCATGTGGGCCACGGGCTGGATCGGCTACTTCTACCTGCTGACCTTCATCATCGGCTTCGGGGCCATCACCTTCGTGCTGACCAACCCCGACTTCCTCGACGCCAAGGGCGTGCTCAAGGGCGGCGGCAACATGGCGGCGATCCACCTGGCCAATGCGGTGGGCGGCAACGTGTTCCTGGGCTTCATCTCGGCGGTGGCCTTCGCGACCATCCTCGCGGTGGTGGCAGGCCTTACGCTGTCGGGCGCGTCGGCGGTGTCGCACGACCTGTATGCCACCGTCATCAAGAAGGGCGACGCCGGCAGCGCGGCCGAGCTGCGCGTGTCCAAGATCACCACGCTGGCGCTCGGTGCGCTGGCGGTGCTGCTGGGCATCGTGTTCGAGAAGCAGAACATTGCCTTCATGGTGTCGCTGGCCTTCGCCATCGCGGCCTCGGCCAACTTCCCGGTGCTCTTCATGTCGGTGCTCTGGAAGGGCTGCACCACGCGCGGCGCGGTGATCGGCGGCTTCCTCGGGCTGGTCTCTTCGGTGGCGCTGACGGTGGTGTCGCCTTCGGTCTGGGAGGCCACCTTCGGCTACCCGGCGGGGTCGGCGCCGTTCCCGTACACCTCGCCGTGCCTGTTCTCGATGAGCATCGCGTTCGCGGGCATCTGGCTGTTCTCGGTGCTGGACCGCAGCGCGCGCTCCCAGGTGGACCGCGGCGGCTTCCTCGCCCAGCAGGTGCGTTCCGAGACCGGCATCGGCGCGCATGGCGCGAGCGGGCACTGAACGAGCCTGCACGCTGGCCACGGTCCGGCGCCGTGGTCAGTCAGCGCCTATCAGCACCTTGACATGCGCTGCGGCGCTGCGGGCGAGGGCGCTGAGCGCATAGCCGCCCTCAAGGCAAGAGATGACGCGCCCGTGGCAATGGCGCTGCGCCACATCCATGATCTGCCGTGTGACCCAGGCGTAGTCGCGCTCCACCAAGCCGAGGTTGCCCATGTCGTCCTCCCGATGCCCGTCGAAGCCCGCCGAGATGTAGACGAGCTGCGGCGCGAAGGCTTCGAGCGCCGGCAGCCAGCACCCGGTGACAGCCGCGCGGAACGCATCGCTGCCCGAACGCGCGGGCAAGCCAATATTCACCATGTGCGAGCCGTTGTCGTCTTCGCCCGAGAAGGGGTAGATGCCCTTCTCGAAGATGGAGCACATGAGCACGCGATCGTCGCAGCGGAAGATGTCGGCGCTGCCGTTGCCGTGGTGCACGTCGAAGTCGATCAGGGCCACGCGCTGCAGGCCGTGCACGTCCAGCGCATGCCGGATGCCCACTGCCACATTGTTGAAGAAGCAAAACCCCATGGCCGCTTCGCGCACCGCATGGTGCCCGGGCGGGCGCACGTTGCAGAAAGCCGTGGACGCCTTGCCCGCCAGCACCAGGTCGGTTGCCAGCACCGCGGCACCGGCGGCGCGCAGCGCGGCCTGCACGGTGTGCGGGTTCATGAGGGTGTCGGGGTCGACGAAGCGGTGGCCTTCGGTGGGAGCGGCGGCAATGAGTTCGCGCACGTACGACATCGTGTGCGCGCGCGCCAGCTGGGTGCGCGTGGCAAGGGGCGCATCGTACGGAGCCATGTAGTCGAGCAGGCCCGCGATCAGCAGCCGGTCATGGATGGAGGAAAACCGCTCGGGGCATTCCGGGTGGCCCGCGCCCATGTCGTGGTGCGCGCAGTCGGGATGGGTGATGTAGGCGCTGAGCATGCGAGTTCCTTCGGAGTCCCGGGGGCGGTACGCGCGGAAGGCTCGCTGCCAGACGCGACCCCGAAGTGGGTTGGGGAAGTTTCACTCTAGGCAAACAGGCGCATGTCGCTGTTGCGCTGTATCAAGCAAGCGGACGACAAGCGCCGCATTCGCTACGGCTGGAATGCCGGCACGGTGTTGACGTGCATCAAAGGCCGTGGGAGGTGCGGTCCGCAGAATCGCCCGCACTGTTCACGAGGTACGAATGCAATCCCTTCTTTATTCCGGTCTTCTCGATCTTCCATGGTGGGGCGCGGTGCTGTCCGCGCTGGCGCTCACGCATGTCACCATCGCTTCGGTCACCATCTTCCTGCACCGCCACCAGGCGCATCGCGCTCTCGAACTGCACCCGGCGGCGAGCCATTTCTTCCGCTTCTGGCTGTGGCTGACCACCGGCATGGTGACGAAGGAGTGGGCCGCGGTGCACCGCAAGCACCACGCCAAGTGCGAAACACCCGAAGACCCGCACAGCCCGCAGGTGTACGGGCTCAACAGGGTGCTGTGGGGCGGCGTGTTCCTCTACGTGCGCGAAGCGGGGCATGCGGAAACCCTCGAGCGCTACGGCCACGGCACGCCTGACGACTGGCTGGAGCGCAATCTCTATTCGAAGCACAAGATCTTCGGCATCGTGCTGATGGGCATCGTGGACATGACACTCTTCGGCGTGGTGCCGGGCGGCCTGGTCCTGCTCACGCAGATCGCGTGGATCCCGTTCTGGGCGGCCGGCGTGGTCAACGGCATCGGCCACTACTGGGGCTACCGCAACTGGCCCGCCCGTGACGCCAGCACGAACATCTCGCCGATCGGCATCCTGATCGGCGGGGAAGAGCTGCACAACAACCACCATGCCTTTCCCAGCTCGGCCAAGCTTTCGAGCAAGTGGTTCGAGTTCGACATCGGCTGGCTCTACATCCGCACGCTGCAGGCCCTGGGCCTGGCGACGGTGAAGCACGTGGCGCCCACGCCGCGCCTCGTCGCGCCCAAGGCGAATGTCGATCTCGCCACGGTGCAGGCAGTCATCCGCTGCCACTACGACGTGCTGTCGAACTACTCGCGCTCGCTGAAGAAGGCCTGCGCAGTGGAGCTCGGTCGCCTGCGCCGCATGTCGCCTGAAGCCGCGCGTGCCCTCAAGGCCGTGAAGCCATTGCTGGGCAAGGACCAGGGCCTGCTCGGCCCGTCGCGGTACCAGCAGGTGATACAGGCGTTGAATGCATCGCAGGCACTGACTACTATGTATTCCATGCGCGGGGAGTTGACCGCCTTGTGGAGCCGTTCCGCCGCCACTGGCGAGCAGCTTGCCAGGCAGTTGCAGGACTGGTGCCAGCGCGCCGAGGCGAGCGGCATCGCACCGCTGGCGGACTTTTCCCGCCGCCTGCGTTCCTACGCCTGAACGGCCCTGCGCCGAGAGGATGCGATTGAGGCTTGCGTAATGGTTTGGCGATTCGATGTCTGCAACGGCGATGCCGACGGCCTCTGCGCCGTCGTGCAGTGGCGGCTGCACGAGCCCGGGCCGGCAGAGCTCGTGACGGGGCTCAAGCGCGACATCGCGCTGCTCGGCCGCGTCCAGGGACAAGCCGGCGACGAAGTCAACGTGTTCGACATCTCGATGCAGCGCAACCGCGGCGAACTGCAGCGCCTGCTCGACGACGGCCTGCGCGTGCGCTACTTCGACCATCACGCCGCCGGCAAGGTGCCGGTGCACCCGAACCTGGAGGCACACATCGACGAGGCGAGCGATGTCTGCACCAGCCTGCTGGTCGACCGCCACCTGGGCGGAGCGCATCGCGCCTGGGCGCTGGTCGGCATCTATGGCGACAACCTGGGCGCAGTGGCCGACCGGCTGGCGCTCGAAGGCGGCTTCGAGCCCGGCGACTGCGCCGGGCTGCGCCGGTTGGGCGTGCTGATCAACTACAACGCCTATGGCGAGTTCGAGCACGACGTGCGCATCGCACCCCGCCTGCTGTTTCCGCTGATGGCGCGCTACCCGGACCCGCGCGACATGCTGGCGCACGAGAGCGTCGTCGACGAAATCGATGCAATGCGCCACAGCGACCTGCGGCTGGGTGCGGACGCCGCCGTACTCTGGCAGGGGCCTCAGGGCAGCGTGCGCGTGCTGCCCGATGCGCAGTGGAGCCGGCGCGTGCAGGGCTGTCTTGCCAACGAGCTGGCAAACGGCGAGCCCGGCTGTGCGCATGCGGTGCTGAAGGTGCAGGGCGACGGCTATGTCGTCAGCGTGCGCGCGCCGCTGGCACTTCCGCGCGGCGCCCATGCGCTGTGCAGCCGCTTCGGCGGCGCCGGCCGCTCGCGCGCGGCCGGCATTGACCGGCTGCCGCGTGGTGACTTGTCGCGCTTTGTCGAGGCTTTCGCCGAGGCGTCCTGGAGTTAGCGCGCCAGACGACGTTGCAGACGCGAGGATTCCTTGCGCTATCGCAAGGGGAGGACGGGCAGGGACGCATAACGTTGCGGCATGAAAGCACTCGTATACCGGGGCCCCGGCCTCAAATCGCTCGAAGACCATCCCAAGCCGGAGATCCAGGCGCCGGGCGACGCCATCGTCAAGATACTCAAGACGACCATCTGCGGCACCGACCTGCACATCCTCAAGGGCGATGTGCCGACCTGCACGCCGGGCCGCATCCTCGGGCACGAGGGTGTGGGCGTGATCGAGAGCGTCGGCGCCGGCGTCACGGCTTTCCGCCCGGGTGACCATGTGCTGATCTCGTGCATCTCGTCGTGCGGCAAGTGCGAGAACTGCCGCCGCGGCATGTATTCGCACTGCGCCACCGGCGGCTGGATTCTCGGCAACACCATCGACGGCACGCAGGCCGAGTACGTGCGCATTCCGCATGCGGACACCAGCCTGTATCCCGTTCCGCCCGGCGCGGACGAAGAGGCGCTGGTGATGCTCAGCGACATCCTGCCGACCGGCTTCGAATGCGGCGTGCTCAACGGCAAGGTCGCGCCCGGCAGCACGGTGGCCATCGTGGGCGCCGGGCCGATCGGCCTGGCCACGCTGCTCACGGCCCAGTTCTATTCGCCGTCGCAGATCATCCTGATCGACCTGGACGACGGCCGGCTCGAGGTTGCGCGCCGCTTCGGCGCGACGCACACGATCAACAGCACCGACGGCAAGGCGGCCGAGGCGGTGCTCGCGCTGACAGGCGGGCGCGGCGTCGACGTGTCGATCGAGGCGGTCGGCATACCGGCCACCTTCGTGCTGTGCCAGGACATCGTGGCGCCCGGCGGCACCATCGCGAACATCGGCGTTCACGGGCACCCGGCCGAGCTTCACCTGGAGCGGCTGTGGTCGCAGAACATCGCGATCACCACGCGGCTGGTCGACACCGTGTCCACGCCGATGCTGCTGAAGACGGTGCAGTCCCACAAGGTGGACCCGGCCCTGCTGATCACGCACCGCTTCACGCTGGACCAAGTGCTGGATGCCTACGACACCTTCGGGCGCGCCGCCGAGACGCATGCGCTCAAGGTGATCATCGAAGCGTAGGCAGTGGATTTTCCGGTCCATTTCCTGCGCCAGGACGCGGCGCACCACCTTGCGGGAGCATCCATGAACTTCAAAACCATATTCGTTCACCTGGACCACTCGGTCCGCAGCCCCGTGCGCGCCGCTATGGCGGCCCAGTGGTCTCGAGTGCACGAGAGCCACCTGGTCGGGCTGGTGCCCACGGGCCTGTACGACGGCGTGATTCCCGCCGACGCCATCGCCACCGGCATGACCGACTACATCGCCGAGTCCGCCGACTACCTGCATCGGCGAGCCGAAGCCATCGCGCGCGAGTTCAGGGAAGGCATCGCCGGATCAGGGCCCTTGTCGTACGAGGTGCGGCTGGTCGATGGCGCCACGGTGGACGCCGTTGTGCGATACGGGCGCGCGAGCGATCTCGTGGTGCTCGGACAGGACGACGACTCGAACAGGAGGGACACCACGGTGCACGGGCTCGCCGAGCAGGTGCTGATGGAAGTGGGGCGACCGGTGCTGGTCGTGCCTTCGGCCGGTATGTTCGGGGGGATCCCGAAGAACATCGTCGCGGCCTGGGACGGCTCGCGTGAAGCCGCCATGGCCCTTCAGGCGGCATTGCCGGCGCTGCGGCGCGGGGCACGCGTCACGCTCCTGTCGCTGCGCCACCCGCGCGACGAAGACAACACGCAGCAGCTGCTGGTATCGGACATGATCCAGTTCCTGCTGAGGCACGGCGTGCAGGCGCGCGCCGAGTCCGAGGTGACCGAAATCGACATCGCGGACGCGTTGCTGTCGCGGGTTTCGGACCTGAGCGCCGACCTGCTGGTGATGGGCGGCTACAGCCACTCGCGCCTGCGCGAGCGGATCCTTGGCGGCGTGACGCGGCAGATCCTCGCGCAGATGACGGTGCCGGTCCTGATGGCGCACTGACGTGAGCGGCCGCGGCGGCCAAGTGTCGCTTGGCGCAAGACACCCAGGAACCATCGTGACCGACAACCCGCCTCAGGGCCTGACCGATGCCGAAGCCGCGCAGCGTCTGCGCCGCGACGGTCCGAACGTGCTGCCCTCCGTCTCCCGCAAGGGATTGGCCCGCATCGCCTGGAGTGCGCTGACGCAGCCGATGTTCTTGTTGCTGCTGGCGACCGCCGCGTTGTATGCACTGCTCGGCAGCCTGGGCGACGCTGGCATGCTCGCGCTCTCGGTGCTGCTGGTGGGCGGGCTGTCGATCTATCAGGAGCAGCGGACCGAGCGTGTGCTCGAAGCGCTGAAGGAGCTCTCCAGCCCCCGCTGCACGGTCGTGCGACAGGGGCGCGCGCTGCACATCGCGAGCCGTGATTTAGTGCGCGGTGATCGCCTTCTGGTGAACGAGGGCGACCGGTTGTCCGCCGATGCGCGGATCGTCGAGGCTGTCGGGCTGCAGGTCGACGAGTCCTTGCGCACCGGCGAATCGATGCCGCAGGGCAAGCACGCAAACGGCGAAGGCGAGGGCGGCCGGCTCTTCGCGGGTAGCCTGGTGGTGCGCGGCGACGGTGTGGCCGAGGTGACCGGCACCGGCGCGCACACCGCGCTCGGTGCCATTCACCGCTCGATCTCCCAACTCGCGCCCCGCGCGAGCCGGCTGCAGGAGGAATTGCGCCAGCTGGTGGGACGCGTCGCGTGGCTTGCAGCCTTCACCTGTGTCGTCGCGGCAACGGTGTTCGCGCTGCGCGAGGGCTCGTGGACGCAGGGCCTGCTGGTAGGACTGACGCTGGCAATGTCGCTGATCCCCGAGGAGTTCGCGGTCGTGTGGAGCGTGATGCTGGCACTCGGCAGTTGGCGCCTTGCAAGGTCGAACGTGCTGACCCGCCAGCCGCAGGCCATCGAGGCACTCGGCACCACCACGGTACTTTGCGTGGACAAGACCGGAACGCTAACGCACAACCGCATGGCGCTCACGGCGCTGCACGACATGGAGGCGGAATGCAACCCGGGCGCGGGCGCGCCGGCCGCACGCTTTCATCGCCTGCTGTCGGGCGCGCTGCGCGCCAGCAGCACGGGCGGAGTCGAGCCCATGGACCACGCGGTGCGCGCCACCGCGCAAGCCGCGGGCCTGGCCGGCGGCGATGCCGGCTGGACGGCCGGCCCGCGCCGCGGCATCCGCGACGGTGCGCCCTATGTCGTGCACTGGTGGCAGGCGCCCGGCGAGGCCGCGCAGACGGTGGCGGTCAAGGGCGCCGCGGAGGCCGTGCTCGCGCTCTGCGATGCCGAGCCGGCGCTGATGCAGCGGCTGCGGGAAACCGCCGACCGATGGAGCACGGCCGGCCTGCGGGTGCTCGCGGTGGCCGAGGGGCATGCGGCGCAAGCCGGCGACGACGCCGCGCTGCCCGGCGGACTGCGCCTGGCGCCGTTGGGCCTGCTCGGCTTCATGGACCCATTGCGCGCGGAGGTGCCCGGCGCCATCGAGGAATGCCGGCGTGCGGGCGTCCGCGTGGTGATGATCACCGGGGACGCGGCCCTCACAGCCCGCGCTATCGCGCAGCAAGCCGGGCTGATCGATGGCAGCGAGTGGCAGGTGATGAGTGGCAAGGCACTGGCCACGATGGACGACGAGGCACTGGGCCGCTGCGTACGCGACGTGCAGGTCTTTGCGCGGGTCGATCCCGCGCAGAAGCTGCGCATCGTGCGGGCTCTACAGCAGAAGGGTGACATCGTGGCGATGACCGGCGACGGCGTGAACGACGCACCGGCGCTCAAGGCTGCCGACATCGGTGTCGCGATGGGCCTGCGCGGCACCGATGTTGCGCGTGAAGCCGCCTCGCTGGTGCTGCTGGACGACAACTTCGCCTCTTTGGTCGAGGCAGTGCGCGCCGGCAGGCGCATCTTCGCGAACCTGCGCAAGGCGCTGGGCTATCTCTTCGCGGTGCATGTGCCCATCGTCGGCGTGGCGCTGATCCCTGTCGTGATGGGCGGCCCGGTGCTGTTGCTGCCGCTGCACGTGGTGCTGCTGGAACTGTTGATCGACCCGGCCTGCTCGCTGGTGTTCGAGGCCGAACCGGCGCCCGACGACAGCATGACGGTGCCGCCGCGTCCCCGGGGCGACGCGCTGTTCTCGATAGCTTCGGCGGCCCGCGCGTTCGCGATGGGGGCCCTGGTCTTCGTCGGCGTGGCGCTGGTGCAATGGGGCTGCCGCGCGTTGGGGGCCACGCACGAGGAACTGCGCATGGCCAGCCTCGGGTCGATCGTGCTCGGCAACCTGCTGCTGCTCGTGTGGTTTCGCGGCGCCAGTGTCCGGCTTACGCACACCAACACGGTGTTCAATGCACTATTGGTTGGCGTGTGCGTGGTCTGGGGGATGCTGACAGCAGTGCCTGGCGTGGGGGCCGTGTTCGGCCTGCCGGATACGTCTTCGCCGTGGGCCTTGTGGATCGTGCTTCCTGCGGGCTGGTCGCTGTGGCGCCTTTTCGCCATTTCCAAACGTCGTTGAATCGCAAACACGCCACATGGACACCACACTGGTCAACGCACTGCGAGAGCAACTCCAGCGGGAGACCGGGCAACCCGTGGCCTTGGTCGAGACGCACATCTCCTGGGTGCTGCTGACGCAGACGCAGGCCTTCAAGCTCAAGAAGCCGGTACGCCTGCCGTTCCTGGACTTCGGCAGCGTCGAGGCCCGAAAGCACTTCTGCGAGGAGGAGCTGCGCCTCAACCGACGCTTTGCTCCTTCGCTCTACATCGACGTGGCACCGGTCTGCGGCACGCGCGAGTCGCCGCGCATCGGCGGCGCCGGCACGGTGATCGACCACGTGGTGCGCATGCTGCGATTTCCCGATTCGTCGCTGCTACGCAATCTGCTGGTGGAAGACCGGCTGCAGCCCGCGTTGCTCGACGGCTTCGCGCAGCGGTTGGCGGCTTTGCACGTGGCCGCGGAGCAAGCGACGCCGGTGTCAGGCTTCGGCAGCCCCGACTCGATTGTTCGAGCGGCTACGGATGTGCTGGCCGCGTTGCGAGCACAGGGCGACGACAGCCGTCTCGCCACCCTTGCCGCGCTGGACACGTGGATTCGGGAGCAGGGCCAGGTGCTGCGCATGGCATGGATCGCCCGCCAAAAGGGCGGTTCGATACGTGAGTGCCACGGCGACCTGCACACGGCCAACGTGGTCCTGGTCGACGGTGCGCTCATGCCCTTCGACTGCATCGAGTTCGACCCGGCGCTGCGCTGGATCGACGTGATGAGCGACCTTGCATTCCTCACTGTGGACCTGAAGGCCCATGGCCACGACGATCTTGCGTTCCGCTTCCTGGATGCCTGGATGCAGCACACCGGTGACTACCCGGGCCTGCAGGTGTGGCGCTTCTACGAGGTTTATCGGGCGCTGGTGCGGGCCATGGCCACGGGGCTGGGTCCAAGGCCCCCGGATGGCGAGGCCCGCCCCGACTACCTTGCCTGCGCGACGCGGCTGACGACGCAGCCGGAGGAGGGCGCCCGCCTGATGATCACGCACGGCTTGTCGGGCTCGGGAAAATCCAGCGTTGCCTTGCAACTGTTGTGCGCCGCGGGCGCTGTCCGCGTGCGGTCGGACGTGGAGCGCAAGCGCCTGTATGGCCTCGATCCGCTGGCGCGATCCGTCGCCCTTGGGCTCGACATCTACAGCGCGCAGGCAACCCGGCAGACTTTCGAGAGATTGCGCGCCTGCGCCCGCGACGCGCTGCTGGCGGGCTACCCAGTGATCGTGGACGCGGCCTTCCTGCGCGGCGCCGAGCGACGCAGCTTCGAAGCCCTGGCAACCGAGCTCCGCGTGCCTTTCACGATCCTGGATTGCCGCGCAGCCCCGGCCACGTTGCGCCGCCGCGTGGCCGAGCGCGACGCGGCAGGCACGGATGCCTCGGAAGCCGGCCTCGCAGTGCTGGAGCGTCAGTTTGAATGGCAAGACCCGCTGGAGGCCGACGAGCGCGCGCTGGCCATCGAGGTCTCCACGGAAGACACCGTAGACATCGCGCTGGTCGCCGCGCGCTGGCGCGCTGCGACCGCGAACCGCTGAACCCTCACTGGCTGGCGAGCGTCCCGCTCGGCAGTGTGAAACGCTCGTGTTCGGTCTTCGCGCTTTCGGGAGCACGCACCAGCAACACCGGTACGGGCGACAGGCGCAGGATGTGCTCCGCGCTGCTGCCCATGACCCAGCGGCCGATTCCTCGACGGCCGTGAGTGCCGATCACGATCAGTTCGGCCTTCGATGCTTCCGCCTCGGCGATGACCTGGTCGTGCACGGTGCCCTTGAAGCTGTCGAGCAGCACTGTGTCGGCTTCGACGCCTGCTCCCGCAGCCGTGGCCCGCGCGGCTTGGAGCAGCTTCGTGGCGTTGCCGCGCAGCTCTTCGAGCCAGTTGCCGGCATGGCCCGCGTAGGCATCCATGGCCAGCGCGAAGGACAGCTCGTCGATGACGTGCGCCAGGCGCAGGCGTCCGCCCGTGAGCTTTGCCAGCTTGATGGCTTCGGCCAGGCCATGGCTGGATGTGGAACTGCCGTCAATGGGAACAAGAATTCGCTGGTACATGGCACGACTCCGGTTTGTTGAATGGATCGGTCCAGTATCCGCACGGGCGCTCCGCGCGGCTTGACATTGATCAAGTGCGAAGCTGCGACTGGACGGGACTTGATCTGGAACAAACCCGCGCGTGAATGAAAGCGCGACCCTTGAGGCATGCACAGGACAACCCTCATGACCCACGCCACCGTTCGCATCATTCGCCAGGAGCACGCCGCGCTCGCCGCCGTGCTCCGTTCCATCGTCATGCTGCTCGAGCAACACCGAAAGAAGGGCACCTTGCCCGATTTCGCGACGCTGCGAGCCATGCTTTTCTACGTGGACGAGTTTCCGGAGAAGCGCCACCACCGCAAGGAGACCGAACTGCTGTTTCCCAAGCTGCGCGCCAGGACGCCGATCTCGCGGGATCTGCTCGACAAGCTCGACGGCGACCATGCCAAGGGTGAACGCAGGATCCGCAACGTCGAGCACGCCTTGCTCGCGTTCGAGATGCTGGGCGAGTCGCGGCGCGAAGAATTCGAGAAAACGGTCGGCGAATATGTCGACTTCTACCTGAGCCACATGGCGCTGGAGGAGCGAGAGATCCTGCCGCTGGCCGAGCGGGTGCTGACCGAGAACGACTGGCGCGACCTGGACGAGGCCTTCGCGCAGAACCGCGACCCGATGACCGGACACGTGCCGGATCTCGAATACAACGCGCTCTTCACGCGCATCGTGAATATCGTTCCCGCGCCCATCGGCCTGGGCCCGGCCCTCTAGGCCGGTAGCCGCAGGCCGACCGGAAAGAGAAGGGCGGTCATCAATTGGATGCCGCCCCTCAGATCGATTGCGGCGACAGCGTGACCGGGCGCACCACGTCTCGCGAATCTTCCGCGCTTCTGACGGCAGTGCCGAAGGCCTGAAGACGCGCTGAACAGCCGCCGTCATCGACCTCGCGCATCGTGACCGAAGAGCTCAGGATCGGCGCTCGGCCCATGAAGTCGCTGATTTCTGCTGCCGCGTTCGGTGCCCCCTGGCCACCCATGACCGAGAGCACGGCGACGTCGGGCAGCCGATAGCGTTGGCGCGCGACGAAGCTGCGCATGGGGCCGGCGAGCTGCAGCATCCAGATCGGCGACACCAGCACGACGGCATCGAAGTCGCCGGGCGGCGGACCGTCGTAGTGAATGGCGGGCTGTCGCCGGAAGAACGAATCGAGCACGCAACGCAAGCTGCCGAGAGCGCCGCTGCGAGGGCGCACCTCGGTGACGCTCGCGAGTTGCCAGCTCTGCTGGCTGCACAGGAGCTCCGCGACCTGGCGGGAAGTGCCCGTGTAGGAGTAGACGATCACCAGGACGTTGTTCATGCTTGCCTCTGCTGCTTTCATGGACGGTCAATGTAGGCAGCGCCGGAAGCTGCGGCCTTGCGCTGCATCAAGGCGAGGCGCCGGGTGCGCGAGGACCATCCTTGCACCGGGGAACGTCTCCGCCCAAGGAACCATCATGAAAATCCTGCTTGCCGTCGATGGCAGCGACTACACGAATCGCATGCTGTCCTACCTGACCACGCACAAGGAATGGGCGAATGCGGGCCACGCTTTCACGGTCTTTCATGCGGTGCTGCCGGTACCGCACCGAGCCGCGGCCTTCGCAGGGCCGGACATCGTGCACGGGTACTACGAAGACGATGCGCGGGTGGTGCTCGAGCCCGTGCGCGCTTTACTGGCCAGGAACGGCATTGAAGCCCGCTTCGAGCACCGCATCGGTCATCCCGCCGAAGAGATAGCTTCGTTCGCGCAGAAGGGGCAGTTCGACCTCGTGATGATGGGTTCGCGGGGCCATGGCACCTTGACCAACCTGGTACTGGGGTCGGTTGCCACCAAAGTGCTGGCTGCGTGCACGGTGCCGGTCTTGCTGGTGCGTTGAATGAGTGCCGCAACCCTGGCACGGGGCGCGATCGTGGCCGCCTTCGGTGCATTCGCACTGGCGGGCGGAACGAGCGCCTGGTCGCAGACGCGATCGTCGTGCCTTGAGCGCACGTCGTCGGCATTGCAAGGGTCTGATTTCGTGGCGGCCGCGGCGCGTCAGTCGCCTGCGGTGGTGAGCGTGACAGTCGCCGGCACGGGCAACGACTGGGTTGCCAACAGCGATCAGCGCGCGCCGACGCAATGGGGCCGCGGCGTTGAGCGCGGTTTCGCGTCGGGGTTCATCTTCCGCCGCGACGGCTACATCCTGACCAGTGCGCACGCGGTGACCGGTGCCCAGGCGATCTCCATCGTCACCGAGGACCAGCGCCGCTTCGATGCCGAAGTGATTGGCATCGACCGCCGCACCGACGTGGCACTGCTGCGGATCGCGGCATCCGACTTGCCGGTCGTCACCGTGGGCCGCAGCAGCGAGCTCTGCCCGGGCGAATGGGTCGCCGCGATGGGTGCCCCATTCGGCTTCGAGCGCAGCGTGACCGCCGGCGTGGTGAGCGCCAATCCGCGTTACGTGCCAGGTGGGAGCGGGGTGCCGCTGATCCAGACCGACGTCGTGCTCAACCCGGGCAACTCGGGCGGGCCGTTGTTCGACGAACGGGGCAGGGTGGTCGGCATGAACTCGATGGCCTACTCGCCCGGCGGTGGGTACTCCGGCATGTCGTTCAGCCTGCCGATCGACACGGCGATGCACATTGCGGACGAGCTTCGTATCACCGGGCGGGTGATGCGGGGGCATATCGGTGCCCGCATCCAGCCCCTGACCGTCGAACTCGCGCCGGCCTTCGGGCTCGATACCGCATTGGGAGCGCTGGTGGTGCGCGTCGACCCGGACAGCCCCGCCGAGCAGGCTGGGCTTCGCAGCGGCGACGTCGTGCTGGCCATCGATGGCGCTGCCGCAATGCCCTATGCCGACATACAGGATCGTGTAGCTGGAGCCCGCAAGGGCAGCCTGCTCGCACTGAAAGTCTGGCGCCACAGGACGCCGTTGACGATGCAGGTAGGCGTGGCCGAGATCCCACCGGACCTCGCGCCTCGGCTGGCCGCGCGTGCCTTGCCGCAAGAGACGCGCTTCGGGCTCGAACTCTCGGAGCGAAAGGGTGTGCTGGGCATCAGCCTTCTGGATCCCGGCCTCTTTGTGCAATCGGCCTCGGGTTCGGCCCAGCGGGCGGGGTTGCGCTACGGCGACATGCTGATCGCGGTCAACGACGTGCAAGTGGCCGGCCTGGCGGATTTCGATGCAGCGATCCAGTCCATCAAAGAGAGCGACACGGTCGCTTTGCTGGTCATGCGCGGCTCGACCCGCAGCTATGTGCCGATTCTTCCGCGCGGTCCGCAACGTGCCCCTGTGGCGCGAGGCGCGGGCGATGCCACCGCACGGACGCCGTGAGATTGATCCTGCGCAAGGTCGCGCGTGGCCGCTCGCCCAAGAATGACCGCAGGCAATGCCAATCACCCATAACGAGGTCGTCCCATGAACAACATCACATTGAGCGGAACCCTGCAAACCCTGGGGTTCTGCATCGCCACGCTCCTGGCCACGGGTGTTCTCGTGCTTGCGGGTCTGAGCGAGCGCAACTCTGCGTCGGGCAACCTGATTTCCGTCTCCCACACAACGAAAGACTCACGATGAACTCCAGCCGCCGCACCTTCATGCTCACGCTTGCCGCGACGGGCGCTGCCATTTCCGCCCCCAGCTCGTTCGCGCAGGCCCGGCTTGAAGAAAAGGATCCGCAGGCCGCGGCTCTGGGCTACGTCGCCGATTCGTCGAAGGCCGACGCGAAGAAATTTCCCAAGCACGACAACGCCCAGTTATGCAGCGGTTGCGCGCTCTGGCAATCCAAGCCGACGGACGCGCAAGGTAACTGCGCGTTGTTTGCTGGAAAACAGGTCAGTGCCAAAGGCTGGTGCAGCGCTTGGGCCAAGAAGGCCTAGCAGCGCAACTTGAGTGTTGCTGTCGAAGGGTACCTTCGCTTCCGTGTCGAGCGCGTCCGCGCACACGTCATGGACCGGCCGCGCGAGGCGACGGCCGGACACACGGGAAAGTAGGGCTACCTCAGCAAATGAAGACGCTCAAGAACTTTGGCAGCTGTAGCTGTCCGCCGAATTCACGTCGCCGCTGCCCTTGTATTTCGGAAAGGTCGGGTACTTGCACAAGGGGCGCGCAAGTACCGGAGCTTTGGTCGTCGAATCCAGCTTCGTCGCCACGATGTTTTGCGTGGAGGGCTTTGTGCCACCCTCTCGCCACTTCGCGACTGCGTCCACAAGGTCGACGGTGTCAGGACCGACACCGCCGGCGCAATGCTGAACGCCCGGCTGGAGGAAGAACTCCATCGAGGCATCCCGCGTGGATGCGCCGCCGACCGTGGTCGCTACATCGTTGAAATACTTGATCGAGCCCTTGTAGCTGATCGCCCAGTCGTTCGTTCCATGGGCAAGGATCATCTTGCCGCCCTGCCCGAAGAAGGAGCGAAGGTCCGGCGTCGCATCGAGCGTGGTGGCCGCGAGCCGCAGTCCCGCGGAGTAGAACTCCGGATCGAAGCCAAGCACGTTGAAGGCCGGATCGCCCGTGACCCAATACTTCACGAGGCCGCTGCCGAACTGGAACTGGAGGCCGGTTCCGCCGATGGCGGAGCCTGTCACCCACAGGGGCCAGCCCTGGTCTTCGCCGCCAGGTCCCCAGCCGGGGTAGACGGTTGTCCCGTCCTTACGCTTGAGCTCGGAGTAGATCGTGTTGGCGGTCGTTATCTGCTGGTCGGTCAGGCATGTGTCGGCGTCGCCTGCCGTGCAGCGCAACACCGCCGGGTTGAACGTGCAGGCTTCCTGGTTGCTCACGATGCCATCGGCAATACCATCCAGTGCGTCGCACTGAGCGGTGATGGTCTTCCCGATAAGCGAGACCTTCGCATCGCTGAGTTGCCCGCCCGGCGCGGCGAGCGCCTTTCCGTTCGCGACGAAGGCCTGGAACAGTTCGGTAAAAGAGTAGGCCGGCGCCCGCACGACGATGCCGTCGAAGTCGTTCGGGAAGCGCGTGGCCTGGATCAATGCCTCCCTGCCGCCATTGGAGCAGCCCTCGAAATAGCTGAACGCGGCATCCGAGCCATAGCGCTTGCGAACGATCTCCTTGGTGACCTCATTGACCGAATGGATCGAGAGATAGCCGAAGTCCGCCTGAGCCGTGGGATTGTTCAGGAAGGCCGAAGCGTCCAAGGCGTCTCCCTGACGCCCGCCATCCGAGGCCACGAGTACGTAGCCGGCAGTTGCACCGCTTGGCGAGACGGGCGTGATGTTGATGCTGCCGTCCCAACCGCCGCCGCCGGCATACAGGAGCTTGTTGTTCCACACAGTGGGGAGATGCACTTCGAAGTTGAGCGTGCCGTGCAGGATGCCCGTGACCTTGCAGTACTCCGCGGCTCCTGCTGCCGCCGGGACGAGCGTCGCCTCTTTGAGCGCTGCACCGGCAAGCGAAGCGCCGGCGAAGATCGAGCACTTCTCCTGCGCTGTCGCAACCGGTGTCGGCGGCGGTGTTTGCGTTGGCGCCGGTGTCGGGAACAGCACCGGCCAGTTGCCTGCGCCGTCACTTCCGCCGCCGCAGGCGGTCAGCAGGATGGGAATGCTCAGCAGCGCGTAGCCTGCCATCGAGAGAGGGTTTCTCATGATTTGTCTCCTGTTCGTACTGCCACATAAACTCAGACGACTCAGGCCGTCGCCTGCGCAGCGCATGCTAGGCACTAAGGCCGAGGAAGAAAGTCTTTCCGATGACAAATCACGCGCAGACCATTTCGATGTTGCGAGCGGCTGCTTGGGCTGGCGGACTGACGCGCGACCAACTTCAGCGCGTCGAACTGGAAACGCAGGACCGCTTCTATTCGGCTGGTGAGATCGTCTGCCACAAATCAAGCGCGGCGACGCACTGGATCGGAATCGTCGAAGGGATGGTCAAAGTGGACGTCCTGTCAGCGGACGGCCGAAGCACCACATTGACCGGGGTCACCAATGGCGGTTGGCTCGGGGAAGGTTCCGTTCTCAAGGGGGAGTTGCGTCCCTATGGCGTTGTCGCGCTGCGCGACACCCGCATTGCGTTGATGCCGAGCCAGACCTTTCACTACTTGGTCGCCAACAGCTTGAGCTTTTGCCATTTCATGATCGATCAGCTCAACGCAAGGCTCGGCCAGTTCATTGCGCTGGCCGAGAGCTATCGGATGCACGACATCAGTTCGCGTGTGGCGGGCTGCCTAGCTGAACTCTTCAATCCTCAACTCAACCCCCAGACCCATCCAGTCCTGCATATTTCGCAGGAGGAGATTGGCCGGCTGGCCGGAATTTCCCGCCAGGTCGCCCATCGCGCCCTGCACGAGTTGGAGGAAGCGGGCCTGCTTCACATCCGCTACGGAAGCATCGACGTCCTGAACGTCGATGGCTTGCGGGTGTACGCGCGCGAGCATTCGGAGTAGGGGCCTCGTGCCATTCGATGGCAGCGTAAGACCTCGTGCCTTCGGGTCAGGATGTCATCGAGCCGGAGGCTTCAGAAGCATTCCAGGTAGCGCAGTGCGGCGAGGAGTTGCCACGCTTTCTTTCGAGTTCACCAAGTCGAGCTACCTCGACTTCGAGCATGCGAATGCGCGATTCCAAGTCCGCTACATAGGACTCGTCCATACCTTCAAGCGCCAGTATCAATTTCCGCCAGAAGCCCGGCGCAGGTTTTTCCGTAGCACCGCGGTCATCACTCATTTTGATTCCCCCAGTTCAAGTGCTTGCAAAGGGTCGTACACGGACGGCACCTATCGGGTTGCAACCGCGTCGGTTCCACTTGGTTGCCAGCCACCCCCCAATGCCTTGAAGGCGGTGACCGCGGCGCGTGCCGATTCGGTTTGCGCTTGTGCTCGCGCGTCGGAAGCGCGCAGCAGGTTCTCGTCTGCCTGAAGCACTTCGATCAGGCTGACAACGCCTTTCTGGTAGGCGGCGAATGACGCGCCTCGCGCACGGCCGAGCGAGTCGACGCCCTGCGCAAGAACGCTGGCTTGTTCCTCGCGCTTGACCAGGGCTGAGAAGGCGTTTTCCACATCTTCGGTAGCGCGCAGCACGGCCAGCCGATACGCGGCTAGCAATTCGGCATCCTGGCCCTTGGCGAGATCGATCTGCGCGTTGATGCGGCCAAAGTCGAACAGGCGCCAGCGCAGGCCCAGCACACCAGTGGCCTGGCTTGCGCCGCTGGTGAACAGGTTGCCGCCGGACACCGATGTCGCGCTGCCGATCAGGCCGCTCAGGGAAAGCTTGGGGTAGTACTCGGCAATGGCGACGCCGATGCGTGCGTTCGATGCGGCGAGGCGGCGCTCGGCCGCGATCAGATCGGGCCGCCGCCTGAGCAAGTCGCCCGGCGTTCCCGCGTCCGTGATCTGCGGGGCGACCGGGATGACGCCCAAGTTGGCCAGTTCCGCCCGGTGCGTGCCCGGGGGCGAGCCCAGCATCACATCCAGCGCATTCATGGCCGCGTCCAGCCCCGCCTCGAGCGCCGGGACGGATGCCCGAACCTGTGCCAGCGCGCCTTCGGCCTGCCGCACCTGAAGTTCGGCCGTCAACCCCTTGCCGTACAGAAGATTGACCTTGGACAGCAACTCCTGCTGCGTGAGCACCTGCCGGCGCGCCACGTCGAGCCGGGTCCGCAGTCCGCGGATGCTGATGTAGATGTCGGCGGTCTGCGCCGCCACGGTCAACCTTGTTGCGGCCGCGCCTGCTTCCGAAGCCTGGTACTCGGCAAGTGCCGCTTCGCGTCCACGGCGCAGGCCGCCGAAAACATCCACTTCCCAGCTTGCACCGAGATTCGCTTCGTAGGCATTGCCGTAGCGGTCGAAGCCGGGCCTCGAGTTCAAGACTTGTCCCAGCGGCGTTTCAACGGACTGATAAGCCCGGGCGGCTTGTCCGCTGATGTTTCCAGAAGGCAGCAAGGCAGCATTCGCCGCCCCCAGTCCCGCACGCGCTTGAGCGACGCGCGCGGCCGCCTGCACAAGATCGAGGTTCTGCGCCAGTGCAAGCGTGACGAACCGAGCCAGTTGCGGGTCGCCGAAACCTGTCCACCATGCGAGTCGGTCGACGCTTATTGAGGCGGGTCGTGCATCGACGGCCGTCTGGCCGAGGTACTGCTGCGGCAGGGGCGTATCGGGCCGGACATAGTTGGGGCCGACCGCGCAACCTGCGACGAGGCTGGCAGCGAAGAGCGGGACAAAAACGCGCTGGAGCATGGAGTTCTTCCGGAAAGAGGGCGGGAAAGAGGCGTCGAATTGATGTGACTATAATTCAATATGGTCACTCGTTGTTGATTTCCCCTGCTCGCTGTAAGCTGTCGGCCATGAGCAATGCAACTCTTTCTCCGGCTGTGGCGCGCGGCCCTGCCGACCACGATGTGCGAGACCAGATCGTTGCCGCGGCGACCGAGCACTTCAGCCGGTATGGCTACGAGAAGACGACCGTCTCCGACCTCGCCAAGGCCATCGGGTTTTCCAAGGCCTACATCTACAAGTTCTTCGAGTCCAAGCAGGCGATCGGCGAAATGATCTGCGCGAACTGCCTGCGCGAGATCGAAGCCGAGGTCCGGGCAGCCGTCGACGGCGCCGATCGCCCCCCTGAGAAGCTGCGTCGGATGTTCAAGTCGGTGGTCGAAGCAAGCCTTCGGCTGTTCTCCGAGGATCGCAAGCTCTACGAAATCGCGATCTCGGCGGCCACCGAGCGGTGGCAGGCGGTAGTCGTCTATGAAGAGCGCATTCGGCAACTGCTCCAGGACATCCTGCGCGAAGGGCGGGAAATGGGCGAGTTCGAGCGCAAGACGCCGCTGGACGAGGCGGTGGGGGCCATCCACCTTGTCATGCGCCCCTACATCAATCCGCTTCTCCTGCAGCACAGCTTCGACCACACGGCTGAAGCGCCGGCGCAACTGTCTGGGCTGGTGCTGCGCAGCCTTTCGCCATGAGGCAGGGATTGATGTGACTATTGACTGAATTGGTCACTGGTATCAAAATGCGGGTCCTGATCACTTCGTCTCTGGGACTCTCATGCTTTGGCGCCGCCTTGCTACCTCTGCAGTCATCTGCGCACTGCCGTTCGCGCTGGTCGCTTGCGGCGAAAAATCGCCGTCCGATCCGCGCACTCAAGCGCCGCAGGTGCGCACCGCCACCGTCCAGGGGGCCGGTGCCACATCGCGCGCCTTCACTGGCACCGTAGCCGCCCGGGTCCAGAGTGACCTGGGATTCCGGATTTCCGGCAAGGTGCTGGAGCGGCTTGTGGACGCGGGGCAGGCCGTCAAGCGCGGTCAGTTGCTCATGCGCATCGACCCTGCCGACCTGAAGCTCGCGGCCCATGCGCAGTTGGAGGCGGTCGTCGCCGCGCGGGCGCGCTCGCAGCAGACGGCGGAGGATGAAGCCCGCTACCGCGATCTGCGCGGCACTGGTGCGATCTCGGCATCGGCCTACGACCAGATCAAGGCGGCCGCGGACGCCGCCAAAGCCCAGCTCAGCGCGGCCGAGGCCCAGGCCGACGTGGCCCGCAACGCGAGCCGCTATGCCGAGCTTGTGGCGGACGGCGATGGCGTCGTCATGGAAACGCTGGCCGAACCCGGCCAGGTCGTGAGCGCTGGGCAGGCCGTGGTGCGCGTGGCCCGCGCCGGTCCGCGCGAAGCCGTTGTCCAGCTGCCGGAAACCCTGCGCCCGGCGGTCGGATCCGCCGGACAGGCCACGCTTTTCGGCAAAGAGGGCGTGACGGTGCCGACCACGCTGCGGCAGCTCTCGGAGGCCGCGGATCGGCAGACCCGCACCTTCGAGGCGCGCTATGTGCTCAAGGGCGACCTTGCCAATGCGCCGCTGGGCGCCACGGTCACCATCCGGATTCCGGACCGGCTTTCCTCTGCGCAAGGTGGCTTGCAGGTGCCGATCGGCGCCCTGTTCGATGCTGGCAAGGGGCCAGGCGTGTGGGTCATCGGCGGCGAGCCGGCCAAGGTCAACTGGCGGCCGGTCGTGGTCGAGCACCTGGAAGACGACGGCGCACGCATCGTCGCCGGCCAACTCAAGCAAGGCGACCGCATCGTCGCGCTCGGCGCCCACCTGTTGCACGAGGGCGAGCAGGTGCGGGTGGCGGGCCAGGCTGCTGCTGACGGAGTCCGCCCGTGAGCGAAGGCCGATTCAACCTGTCGGCGCTCGCGGTCCGCGAGCGCTCCATCACCCTGTTCCTGATTTTCCTGATCTCGCTGGCGGGTCTTGTTTCGTTCTTCAAGCTGGGCCGGGCGGAAGACCCCGCCTTCACCGTCAAGGTGATGACCATCATCACCGCCTGGCCTGGCGCCACCGCGCAGGAGATGCAGGACCAGGTCACCGAGAAGATCGAGAAGCGCCTGCAGGAGCTGCGCTACTACGACCGTTCCGAAACCTACACCAGGCCCGGCCTGGCCTTCACGACCCTGACCCTGCTCGACAGCACGCCACCCTCGCAGGTCCAGGAGCAGTTCTACCAGGCCCGCAAGAAAGTCGGCGACGAGGCGGGCAACCTACCGGCCGGTGTGATCGGGCCGATGATCAACGACGAATACGCGGACGTCACTTTTGCGCTGTACGCGCTCAAGGCCAAGGGCGAGGCGCAGCGCCTGCTGGTGCGCGACGCGGAGACGCTGCGCCAGCGCCTCCTGCATGTGGCGGGCGTGAAGAAGGTCAACATCGCCGGCGAGCAATCCGAACGCATCTATGTCGAGTTCTCGCACGAGCGCCTGGCTACCTTGGGTATCGGTCCGCAGGACGTGTTCGGCGCGCTCAATGGCCAGAATGCCCTGACGCCGGCGGGCTCTGTCGAAACCAAGGGGCCCCAGGTGTTCATCCGCCTGGACGGCTCCTTCGACGAGATGCAGAAGATCCGCGATACGCCGGTCGTGGCACAGGGCCGCACCCTGAAGCTGTCCGACATCGCCACCGTCAAGCGTGGCTATGAAGACCCGGCGACCTTCATGATCCGCAACGGCGGCGAGCCAACCCTGCTGCTGGGCGTCGTCATGCGCGAAGGCTGGAACGGGCTCGACCTGGGCAAGGCGCTGGATCACGAAGTCAGCGCCATCAACGCCGAGCAGCCGCTGGGCATGAGCCTGAGCAAGGTCACGGACCAGGCCGTCAACATCAGCGCCTCGGTCGACGAATTCATGGTCAAGTTCTTCGCCGCGCTGCTGGTGGTCATGCTCGTGAGCTTCCTGAGCATGGGCTGGCGTGCGGGCCTCGTGGTCGCTGCCGCCGTGCCGCTGACATTGGCGATCGTCTTCGTGGTGATGGCCGCGACCGGCAAGAACTTTGACCGCATCACGCTCGGGTCGCTGATCCTGGGATTGGGCCTCCTGGTGGACGACGCGATCATCGCGATCGAGATGATGGTGGTGAAGATGGAGGAGGGCTACAGCCGCGTCGCCGCCTCCGCCTATGCCTGGAGCCACACTGCGGCGCCGATGCTCTCGGGCACGCTGGTCACGGCCGTCGGCTTCATGCCCAACGGCTTCGCGCCATCGACCGCGGGCGAATACACCAGCAACATGTTCTGGATCGTCGGCATTGCGCTGATCGCGTCCTGGGTCGTCGCTGTGGTCTTCACCCCCTACCTCGGCGTCAAGCTGCTGCCCGACTTCAAGAAGGTCGAGGGCGGCCATGCCGCGATCTACGACACGCCGCGCTACAACCGTCTGCGTCAGGTGTTGGGGCGTGTGATCGCGCGCAAGTGGCTGGTCGCCGGCGCGGTGGTCGGCCTTTTCGTGGCGGCCATTCTCGGCATGGGACTGGTCAAGAAGCAGTTCTTCCCGATCTCCGATCGCCCCGAGGTGCTGGTCGAGGTGCAGATGCCCTATGGCACTTCGATCACGCAGACCAGCGACGCGGCGGCGAAGGTGGAGGCGTGGCTGGCCAAGCAGAAGGAAGCCCATATCGTCACGGCCTACATCGGGCAGGGCGCGCCGCGCTTCTACTTCGCGATGGGGCCGGAGCTTCCCGATCCGTCGTTCGCCAAGATCGTGGTCCGCACCGCCAGCCAGGAAGAGCGTGATGCCTTGAAGCACCGGCTGCGCCAGGCGATCGCCGACGGTCTTGCCTCCGAGGCGCGCGTGCGCGTCACCCAACTCGTGTTCGGCCCGTATTCGCCGTTCCCCGTTGCCTACCGGGTCACGGGCCCGGACCCCGACAAGCTGCGCAATATTGCGGCCGAGGTGCAGCAGGTCATGGATGCGAGTCCGATGATGCGCACGGTCAACACCGACTGGGGCACGCGCACGCCCACGCTGCACTTCACCTTGCACCAGGACCGGCTGCAGGCCGTGGGGCTGACCTCCAGCGCGGTGGCGCAGCAGCTGCAGTTCTTCCTGAGTGGCGTGCCTGTCACCGCCGTGCGCGAGGACATCCGCACGGTGCAGGTCGTGGCCCGTTCGGCCGGCGCCACCCGCCTCGACCCGGCGCGAATTGCGGACTTCACGCTGTCCGGCGCCAACGGGCAACGCATCCCGCTGTCGCAGGTGGGCGAGGTCGACGTACGCATGGAAGAACCGGTCATGCGCCGGCGCGACCGCATGCCGACGATCACCGTTCATGGCGACATCGCCGATGGCCTGCAGCCGCCGGACGTATCGACGGCCATCACCCATCAGCTTCAGCCCCTCGTGGACAAGCTGCCGCCCGGCTATCGCATCGATCAGGCCGGCTCCATCGAGGAGTCGGAAAAGGCAACCAAGGCCATGCTGCCGTTGTTCCCGATCATGCTGGCGATCACGCTGCTCATCATCATCTTCCAGGTGCGCTCCATCTCGGCGATGGTCATGGTCTTCCTGACGAGTCCGCTGGGCCTGATCGGCGTGGTGCCGATGCTGATTCTTTTCCGGGCGCCGTTCGGCATCAATGCGCTCGTCGGCCTTGTTGCGTTGTCGGGCATCCTGATGCGCAACACGCTGATCCTGATCGGGCAGATTCACCACAATGAGCAGGAGGGGCTGGACCCGTTCCATGCGGTGGTCGAAGCCACCGTGCAGCGTGCGCGACCGGTGATCCTGACGGCGCTGGCGGCGATCCTGGCCTTCATTCCATTGACCCACTCGGTGTTCTGGGGAGCGCTCGCCTACACGCTGATCGGCGGCACCTTGGCGGGGACGGTTCTGACCTTGGTGTTCTTGCCGGCCATGTACTCTATTTGGTTCAGGATCAGGCCGGGCAGCGGCAACGCGGCGACGCACTGACGGCGCGTTTCATCACTCATTCCGATCGAAGGAAAACACCATGTCGGTTTCATCGGTTGTTGTTGTGACCGGCGCGTCATCGGGCATCGGACGCGTCGCTGCGGAAATCTTTGCCGCGCGAGGCTGCCGGGTTTTCGGCACAGCGCGCGACCTGCGCAAGGTGCCCGCGCTGCCCGATGTCGAGTTCGTCGAGATGGATGTCCGGGAAGAGGAATCGGTGCAGGCCGGCATCGAATCCATCATTGCCAGGGCCCTGCGCATCGATGTGCTGGTCAATAACGCGGGGATGATGATGATCGGCGCGGTCGAGGAGACCGCGACGGCCGAGGCCGCGGCGCTGTTCGACACCAACGTCTTGGGCATGCTTCGCACCACGCGCGCCGTGCTCCCGTACATGCGCAAGCAGCGTCGCGGGCGAATCGTCAATGTCAGCTCGGTGTTCGGTGTATTGCCGGCACCGTACATGGGAATGTATGCGGCCACCAAGCATGCAGTCGAAGGGCTGTCGGAGTCGCTGGACCACGAGGTGCGACAGTTCGGCATTCGCGCGACGCTGGTGCAGCCGGCGTTCACCCGGACCAACCTTGACGCCAACGCCCCCCGTGCGAACGCGCCGATCGCGGACTACGACCGCGAACGCAACCTGGTCGAGCGTTCTGTGACCGACAGCGTCGGCAGCGCGCCCGGGCCGCAGAGCGTGGCAAATACCATCGTTGAGGCGGCACTCGGTCCCTGGCGCATGCGTTGCACGCCATCGGGGCAGGCGTCCATCCTGACGAAACTGCGCCGCTTCATGCCCGCAGGACTCGTCGATGCGAGCCTCAGAAAAAAACTCGGTCTCGCCTGAAGAGTTCGTCCTGCGGCTCGCACAGCCGGGAGAAGCCCTTGGATAGCCTGGATCTCTTGAGAACTTTCAGCGAAGTCGCGGGCTCCGGCAGCTTCTCCCGCGCCGCGAGTCAGCTGAAGCTGTCCAGAGGAACCGTCAGCAAGTACATCGCGACGCTGGAAAGCCGCTTCGGTGTCCGCTTACTGAACCGCACCAGCCACGCTGTAAGTCTGACGGACGCCGGCGTATTGCTGCTCGAAAGAAGCAAACCCATGCTGGAACTGGTGGAAGAAACTCAAGCAGAACTCCAGGATCGGGCGTTGACTCCCCGCGGACGCCTGCGCATTTCCGCGCCGCATGGCATAGACCAGACGCAGCTTCCAGCGCTTATCAATACCTTCCTGGGCCACTATCCGGAAGTCAGCATCAACCTGGTCCTCACCAACCGGATCGTAGATCTGGCGGAGGACGGCATTGACATCGCACTGCGGTTTGCGCCGACGGCCAACGAGAATCTCATTGTTCGAAAATTGATTGCGATGGACCTGAGCGTTTGTGCTGCGCCGATGTATTGGGCAGCGCACGGCATGCCGGCTCACCCCAATGATCTCGCCAGCCACAACGCGCTGGTCAGCACACATCTGAACCCTCAACCGAAGTGGCGTTTCGAGGTTGACGGTGCTCCATTGGAAGTCCCCGTGAGCGGACGCCTGAATGCAACCGAGGCGGCGCCGCTGATCCAGGCCGCGCTATTGGGAGCAGGGGTTCTCTACTTGCCTACGGCAATGCTGGCGCCTTACATCGAAAGCGGACGGCTGGTGCCGGCGTTGTCGAAGTTCGTTCGCAGCGACATGTGGCTGTCGGCTGTTTACTTGCAGAGGCGACACAGTACGGCTGTACAGCGTGCGTTCCTGAACTTTCTTGAGGACCGGATCAAACCTCTCAAGCCTGCACGCGGTGCTTGAGCCAGAACGGTCGACTTGCTCGACCTCCTAGGCGAAGAGGGATAAGGTTTCCGCTTTGAAGACGCGGCGTTGCTACGTACCCGTACTCCGACGGTAATAACGCACCAGAAAATTGCGTTCTCTGGCCGACAACTTTCAGATCGATGAAAGTTTGAGCCGAGAAAGTACCAGCCGACAATTTTCAAGGACCGATATGAAGAAGATTCAAATTGCTCAGGGCGCTTTTCTTGCGCTTCTTTTCGCTTCGAACGCCCAGGCAGAAATCTACGATGGCGTACTCCAAAGCTCCAGCGTTCGCTCTCGGGCGGACGTCGACGCAGAGGCCGCAGCCGTGGCGAAAAAGGAAGACCCTTATCGGGATTCCGCATCGAGTGGAGTCGCTGCTCCACTCGGGTACTCGAAGTCCCGGGATGCCGTCCATGCCGAAGCAGTCAAGGAGGCGCATTCGACAAATCAGAACCTCACTGGAAAGGCCTACTACAGAGACGCTATTCCGTCCCAGTACCTGAATCAGCCGCAGCAGGTTAACGCTGCGAAGTAGAAGCCCCGGACCTGTTGATGCCAGAAGTCGATGCGCAGGGCGTTCATCTTGAGTGGTACAGGGAGCGGAGTTGACGCGCCAAGCCGAGACGCTTGTGCAAGTCTGTAGAGTCGCAACTCACGCCGCAACAGCTAGGGAAGGTCTGAACAAGAGCACGTTTCTTGCATGAAGGACTGAACCCTGCAAAGGAGCACGAGCGATGAGCCAG